>NZ_JBFRFF010000001.1:0-870568 GCF_052114685.1 Rhizobium sp. 2YAF20
GTGATCCCTGAACGTTTGACCCGTTCGCCGGTTGAGCTTTCCGATGGCACAAGACCCAAATACGCCATCAACTGACGAGGATTATCAAAACGCCTGACATCGCCGATCTCGACCACGAAGGTGACCGCTGTCATGAACGCAACGCCGCGCATCGCTTGATAGGCGGCCACAACCGGGGCCATCGACCAGGATGCCGCGGTCTCCCCCACCAGCTTGGTCAGCCTGTCCAGACGCACGCCGCCATCCTCGATGGCCTGGCAATATTCCGCCAACAGGATTTGGTGGGCGGGATGATCGAATGCCTGGCATGCCAGCCATCTTGTATGGGCGCGCGTCCATGGCGCGCGGCCGGTCCGGTTCCGGTTCCTTCAGTCCGCCTTGCTGCGGCGGGCCGGGAAGAGGATGATGTCGCGGATCGATGGGGCGTTGGTCAAAAGCATGATCAGGCGATCGACGCCGATGCCGAGGCCGCCGGCGGGAGGCATGCCCTGGTCGATGGCGTCGAGAAATTCCTCATCAAGCTGCTTGGCAGTTTCGCCGCGGGCGTGGGCCTGTTCCAGCTGTTCGACCATGCGCTTGCGCTGCTCTTCCGGGTCGTTGAGTTCCGAGAAGGCGTTGCCGAGTTCCCAGGCGTTGCAATAGGTCTCGAACCGCTCGACGAGGCGAGGTTCGCCCGGCACTTCCTTGGCAAACGGCGAGATGTCCTTGGGGAAGTGCGTCACATGCGAAGGCTGGATCAGCGTGGCTTCGACCTTCTCCTCGAAGATGTGAGCCAGGCATTCGCCCCAGGTGGCATCCTTTTCGACTTCGAAGCCGGCCGCCTTGGCTGCAGCACGGGCCTCCTCGTCGGTCTTCATCGCCAGAAAGTCGATACCGGTGACTTCCTTGACGGCGTCAGGCATCGGCACGCGCTTGAACGGACCCTTGAATGACATTTGCTTGTCGCCGAAGGCGAATTCGGTGCTGCCGTGGATGGTCATCGCCAGCTCGCTGAACATCCGCTCGACGAGGTCCATGATGTCCTCATAGTCGGCATAGGCCCAGTAGCATTCCATCATCGTGAATTCGGGGTTGTGCCGGGTGGAGACGCCTTCGTTGCGGAAGTTGCGGTTGATCTCGAAGACCTTGTCGGTCAGCCCCGATACCAGCGTGCGCTTCAGGAACAGCTCCGGCGCGATGCGCAGGTACATGTCGAGCTTCAGCGTGTTGTGGTGGGTCTTGAAGGGCTCGGCAGTGGCGCCGCCATAGACCGAATGCAGCATCGGCGTCTCGACTTCCATGAAACCGTCATTTTCCATGAAGCGACGGATGCCGGAGACGATCTTGCTACGCTGTCGGAAGCGAAGCTTGGATTCCTCGTTGCTGAGGATATCCAGATGGCGCTTGCGGTAGCGCAGCTCGATGTCGGCAAGGCCGTGATACTTCTCCGGCATCGGCAGAAGCGACTTCGTCAGCATGGTGATCTCGCGGGCATTGATCGTCAGCTCGCCACGCTTGGTGCGACGGACGACGCCGGTGACGCCGATGATATCGCCGATATCGATCATCGGCAGCAGCGCGCGCGCAGCCTCAGGGGTCATGTCCTTGTGGCTGAAGATCTGGATCTTGCCTGAGGCATCATGGATATCCATGAACATGCCGGAATTGCGCGAGGAGAAGACGCGCCCGGCAACCGTCACGATATCGCTGGTCTCGACTTCGGGCTCAAGGCCGACATATTTTTCCGCCAGCTCGGCATTGGTCATCGTCCGGTGGAAATGCGCCGGATAGACATCTCCGATCTGCTCGCGCAGGATTGCGAGCTTCTGGCGACGAACCTCGGTCGCGTCGGAGGAGAGGGCGGCGATTTCGGTCTTCTCGGTCATGTTCTTGGCGTCCGGTTCAGTTCTTCGGGCCGACGAGCGTTGCAACGGTCTGGGCGGCAAGTTTCAGGCGCTGGCGCACGACCGCGCGGCCAAGGATCGCCATGCTGTCGAACAGCGGCAGCGAGCGCGACGAGCCGGACACCGCAACAAAGAGCGGGGCGACGACCACCTTCAGCTTCTTGCCCATGCGATCGGCAATGGCGCGCAGCTCGGCTTCGATCGAGGCGACGTCCCATTCGAGGATCTTTTCGAGATCCGGCTGGACCGTATTGAGGATTTCCAGCAGCTCTTCAGGTGTGGACTTGATCTTGGCGAAGGCCGAGGGGTCGAGGTGGAGATCGGATTTGAGCAGAAAGCCCATCAGCTCGGGCAGTTCGCCGAGCTTGGAGATGCGCGACTGCGAGAGCTTCAAGCCTTCGCGAAGGCGATCGTTCTCCATCGCCCACTGCAGGACGCGATGCTGGAAGTCCTCTTCGGACAGCTTTTCGCGCAACCAGCGGCCATTGACCCAATCGAGCTTCTGGATATCAAAGATGGCACCGGCCTTCGACAGGTTTTCCGGATCGAACCGCGTGGCCAGTTCGTCAATGGCCAGTATCTCTTCGCCCTCGGCAATCTGGATGAAAAACAGGCCGAGGAAATTCATCAGCGCTTCCGGCAGGTAGCCGAGCGCCGAATAGTAGGAGATCGATGTCGGGTTCTTGCGCTTGGAAAGCTTCGACTTGTCGGCGTTGCGCATCAGCGACAGATGCATGAATACCGGAGGCTCGAGGCCGAGATACTGATATATCAGAATATGCTTCGGCACAGAGGCCAGCCATTCTTCGCCGCGTGCCACATGCGTGATCTTCATCAGGTGGTCATCGACCACATTTGCCATGTGATAGGTCGGCATGCCGTCGGCCTTGAGCAACACCTGCATGTCGACCGCATCCCACGGGATTTCGACTGGGCCGTATACGCCGTCGACGAACTTGCACGAACCCTCGGTCGGGATTTTCATCCTGACGACGTTCGGCTCGCCGGCCGCGATGCGGGTGGTGACTTCCTCGGCTAAGAGGTTGAGGCAACGGCCATCATATTTCGGCTGCTTGCCGGCAGCGCGCTGCGCAGCGCGCATCTCTTCGAGGCGCTCGGGCGTGCAGAAGCAATGGAAGCCATGGCCGTTGGCGACGATCTTGTCGACGAACGGCTTGTAGAGATCCTTGCGGTCGCTCTGTCGATAGGGGCCGTAAGGGCCGCCGACATCAGGGCCTTCCGACCATTTCAGGCCGCACCACTTCAGCGCATCCAGCACTTTCTGTTCGAATTCAGGGGTCGAGCGCGTCGCATCCGTGTCTTCGATGCGCAGGATGAATTCGCCGCCATGTTTCTTGGCGAAGAGATAGTTGAACAGCGCGACATAGGCTGTGCCGACATGGGGCTCGCCGGTCGGGGAGGGTGCGATGCGGACGCGAACGCCTGTTGTGGTCATGATATCTGTCCGTGATTACGTGCGGGAGATCCTTGGCGGGGCGCAGGGCCGGGCCGCAAGGATCGGAGCTCCTTGGATCGGCAAATCGCCTGAAAATGGCGCTGTCGGCGCTGCAGTTCCGGCAATTGTCCGTTTGGCTGGCCTTAGGCCATATTCAACCGGGAACGTCAAGGAAAACCGCGAGGCCAAGGCTGCCTGCCTCGGCCCCGAATGCGGTTTCAATGCAGCTTATTTCGCACTGCGATCCTCTCGCGCCTGTTGCGCGCGACCATGTTGAGAAATTCCACCAGCGCAGAGAATGCCATGGCCGCGTAGATGTAGCCCTTGGGAACGTGGAAGCCCATGCCATCTGCAATCAGCGTTGTGCCGATCATCAGGAGGAAGGCGAGCGCCAGCATGATGATCGTCGGGTTCTTCTCGATGAAGTTGGCAAGCGGCGTGGCGGCCACCAGCATGACGGTGACCGCAGCGATGACGGCAACGAACATGATCGGCAGATGCGGCGTCATACCGACGGCGGTGATGATGCTGTCCACCGAGAAGACGAGATCGAGCAGCAGGATCTGCCCGATGGCCGCAGCGAACCCATTGGTCGTGGATTTGGCGATGAAATCAGCGTCCTGATCGGCAGGGTCGACGTGGTGATGGATTTCCTTCGTCGCTTTCCAGACCAGGAAAAGGCCGCCGGCAATCAGGATGATGTCTTTCCACGAGAAGCCTTCGCCGAACAATTCGAACAGCGGCTCGGTCAAGCGGACGATCCAGGCGACGGTGCCCAGAAGGGCAAGGCGCATGACCAGCGCTAGACCGATGCCCAGCTTGCGGGCCTTTTCGCGGTTTTCAGGCGGAAGCTTGTTCGTCAGGATCGAGATGAAGATAAGATTGTCGATGCCGAGCACGACTTCCATCACGACGAGCGTGATGAGCGCCACCCAGGCGCCCGGGTCCTGCATCAGCGACAAAATATCCTGCATCGATCGTATCCCCCACCTGAACGCCCCGGCTGAATGCCGACCGCCAATGTAGGGACTGTAATTTTATCGACAAGCAGGTTGCATGCAATTTTGCAATTTACGGGGGAGGATGTCCGCCTCAAGCCAGCTTTTTCTGCGGCGCGCCATAGGCGGCCATGAAGACCCTGATGGCGCCGCGGATCGTATAGTCTATGTCCTCCAGCGGAGGAGCAGCTTCCATGTCGCCGAAAAGCCGAAGCTTGAAGAAGCTGCTGCTCGACAGGTCAAGGAAGTGGCGGGCGGCCATGTCGAGATCGTCGATTTCAAGAGTGCCTTCGGCGACTTGGCGCGCCAGAAATTCCCTGAGCACCGTGCGGACATTTTCCGGCCCGGAGAAAAACCGGCGACAGAGCGAGGGCATTCGGTCGCGGACGCCGATGACGGTGCGCATGGCGGCGATGACCTTCTCGTCGGTCAAATGGGTGACGAAGACGATGCCGAAATGATAGAGGCTGTCGCGGAGATTGTCATGTTCGGCAAGTGCCGAGCGGATCATCGCGACAAATCTGTCGCGCTGGTCTTCCATCATCGCCGTGAACAAATCTTCCTTGTTGGCGAAATAGACGTATAGCGTTCCCTTGGAGACCCCGGCCTCGCGCGTTACGTCGTTCATGCTTGCGGCATCGAAGCCCATTTTCATGAAAACAGATCTGGCGCCGTTGAGGATCTGCTGCCGTTTTGCCGGGTCTTCGCCCGCAGCCCAGCGCCCGCCTGCGGAAGGCAGATTGTCTTCCGCTACGCTCACAACTTTTTCTTCCATTTTTTCCTGGGCCGTCATCAGTTTTTCGAATAATCTTTAACCAAATCGAACCGATTGGTTCGCTATGACTTGATATGAAGTGAAAAACGCTCTAAGTCAACTGAACCGAACCGTTCGGTTCGACTATTTTATCGCAAACGTCTTGGTGCTAGCTCTATGTCGTCCATTCAGAAGAACAATGTCGCACGCATTGTCAACGACCCTGCCGATGCTGAAAATGCCGAGGCTGATGCCGTCGCTTCGGTCGATGCCCCTGTTGCGGACGCGCGCGGCAACCCGGCGCCTGTCGCTCCGACATCGGCACCGGCCGCGGCACCCGCCGCTCCGCCCAAGGCAGAGAAGAAGCGTCGCAGCATTGTCTTCCCGATCATCCTTGCGGTCGCGTTATTCGGCGCCGGGTGGTACGGCTATAACTGGTGGACGAACGGTCGCTTCATGGTGTCCACGGATGACGCATATATCGGCGGCGACATCGCCATCATCCAGCCGAAGGTCACCGGCTATGTCGCCAAGGTGAACGTCGTTGCCAACCAGCAGGTCAAGGCCGGCGACGTTCTGGCCACCCTCGACGACGGCGACTACCAGAACGCACTGGCCCAGGCTCAGACCCAGATCGTAACCGAGCAGCTTTCCCTGCAGCGTATCGACGCGCAGATCGAAGGCGCCAAGGCGAGCCTTGCTCAGGCGCAAGCACAAAAGGTTGCGTTGGAAGCGACTGTTCGCGGCGCGCAGATCAACCAGACCCGCGCCAGCCAGCTGCAGTCGAAAGCCGTCGGTACGGCTGCCAACGTCGACGCCGCCAATATCGCGCTCGACCAGGCAAATGCCAATCTGGTCGGCGGCGACGCCAACATCACGGCTGCCGAAGCCAACATCACCTTGATCCAGGCACAGCGCAAGGAAGCCGAGGGCTCTGTACGCACGCTGGAGATCGCCCGCGACAAAGCGGCCCGCGACCTCAGCTTCACCGTCTTGAAGGCTCCGTTTGACGGTCTCATCGGCAATCGCTCGATCCAGGAAGGCGACCTTGTCTCTCCGGGCCAGCGGCTGATGGCCCTCGTTCCGGTGCGCCAGCTCTATATTGACGCGAACTTCAAGGAAACGCAGATCCAGCATCTCGTTCCAGGCTCGAAGGTCAATGTTCATGTCGATGCCTATGGCGACAATCCGATCGTCGGCACCGTCGAGTCGATTTCACCCGCTTCGGGCTCGGTCTTCTCGCTGTTGCCGCCGGAAAATGCGACGGGCAATTTCACCAAGGTGATCCAGCGCGTTCCGGTACGCATCGCACTTCCGCAGGATGCGCTCGATAGCGGCCGCCTGCGCGCCGGCCTCAGCGTCGTCGTCGATGTCGATACGCGCACAGCGCCGCTAAACAGCACCTCGGCGAGCAAGTAAGTTCGGAGAAGATCCCATGGCGTCCGCCACTGCTGCCATACCTGCAGGATCGGTAGCCGGCCCGGCTGCCCCTGCGTCCGATCGCATGGATACCCGCACGCTGATCGCCTTCTTCGCAATGGTGCTCGGCATGTTCATGTCGATCCTCGACATTCAGGTCGTTTCCGCCTCGCTGGCGGAGATCCAGGCCGGCCTCAGTGCCGGTTCGGACGAGATCGCCTGGGTTCAGACGGCTTACCTGATCGCCGAGGTCATCATGATCCCGCTGTCGGGGACATTGGCGCGGATCATCTCCACACGCTATCTTTTCGCGATTTCGGCCGCCGGCTTTACGCTTGCCAGCGGCCTTTGCGCAACGGCGACGAACATCGACCAGATGATCGTCTACCGCGCCATCCAGGGCTTCATCGGCGGCGGCATGATCCCGTCGGTTTTCGCGGCCGCCTTCACGATCTTCCCGCCGTCGAAGCGCAATATCGTCTCGCCGATCATCGGCCTGATCGCGACGTTGGCGCCGACGATCGGCCCGACGGTCGGCGGCTATCTCAGCCATGCCTTTTCCTGGCACTGGCTTTTCCTCGTCAACATCGTCCCCGGCATCATCGTCACGATCGTCACCTGGAATTTCATCGACTTCGACAAGCCTGAACTGTCTTTGATGAAACGGTTCGACTGGTGGGGTCTATTGGCGATGGCCGTGTTCCTCGGCGCGATGGAATATGTGCTTGAAGAGGGCAACACCAACGACTGGTTCAACGACAGCCGGATCGTGCTTGCCGCAATCGCCTCCGCGATCGGCGCGATCATATTCTTTTACCGCGCGTTCACGGTCGAGTTTCCGATCGTCGATCTCAAGGCGTTTGCCAACCGGAATTTCTCGTTCGGCTCGGTGTTCTCCTTTGTCATGGGTATCGGCCTCTACGGGCTCACCTATATATATCCGCTCTATCTCGGTCGCATCCGCGGTTACGATTCGCTGATGATCGGCGAGACGATGTTCGTCTCGGGTCTTGCGATGTTCTTCACTGCACCTGTCGCCGGTTTCCTGTCCGGCAAGCTCGACCTCCGCCTCTTGATGGCGATCGGCTTCGTCTGCTTTGCCAGCGGCACGTGGATCATGACCAATATCACGATCGACTGGGATTTCTGGGAATTGCTGATCCCGCAGATCCTTCGCGGCGTCGGGTTGATGCTGTGCATGGTGCCGATCAACAACATCGCGCTCGGGACGATGCCGCCAGCGCGCATGCGTGGTGCATCCGGGCTCTTCAACCTGACGCGAAATCTTGGCGGCGCCGTTGGTCTTGCCATCATCAACACGGTGCTGACCACTCGGCAGGACCTGCACTACATGCGGATGCGCGAAGGCGTGCATTGGGGTAATCCCCTGGCCGTCGATCAGCTGAACAACATGGCCGGCAATTACACTGCGCACGGGATGGATGGTTCGACGGTCGCGATCAAGGCGCTCGTCAATATTACGACGCGACAGGCGATGGTGCTGTCGTTCAGCGACATCTTCATGATGCTCACCGTGCTGTTCCTGGCGATGATCCTCGGCGTCATGATGATCAGCAAGCCGAAACCGCCACCGGCGGGCGCCGGCGGCGGCGGGCATTAAATTCCCCCAGACTCTATCGTTTTCAAGGGGCTGCTCACATGGAGCAGCCCTTTGTCATTTCATCGGCTGCTTCAAAAGCAGGGCTGCAACGAGTTTTTGATTTACGTACGTCAAAATGTGGACTAATGGTCTCTCAGGAGGAGTGATGAGGCCCACCGTTCACGATATTGCCGCTGTCGCGGGCGTCAGCCTCGCGACCGTCGACCGAGTGCTGAACCAGCGACCGGGCGTGCGCGGCGTGACCCGCCAGCGCGTCGAGGAGGCGATCCGCGAGATCGGCTACATCAGGGATGTGGCCGCCGCCAATCTCGCCAAGGGCCGGCTTTATCCGCTGGTCTTCATTCTGCCGGCAAGCGACAATTCCTTCATGCACGGCCTCCATGCCGAAGTGCGGCAGGCGATCGGTCGTGCGAGTTCCGAGCGTACGGATATTCGCATCATCGAGGTACCGGCCTTCGTGCCTTCCGCGCTTGTCGAAGCTCTCGATTCTCTCGGCGACGGGACGGCTTCTGGTGTGGCGCTGGTTGCCATTGACGCGCCGGAGGTAAAACACGCCGTCGATCGCCTCGTCTCGGCCGGCGTGCCGGTCGTGACCCTCGTTTCCGATCTTACTGCATCGTCGCGCCATCACTATGCCGGCGTCGACAACATTGCCGCCGGGCGCACCGCTGCGCGGTTGCTCGGGCGCTTTCTCAGCGGCCAGGAAGGTGACATCGTGACGCTGGCCGGTTCAATGCTGGTGCGCGACCACCGTGAGCGGCTCGAAGGATTTTCGGCTTTGATGTCGGAGGCATTTCCGCAGCTGTCACTGTTGCCGGTGCTTGAAGGGCGCGACGACCCTGAAACGGCAAACAGGCTGATCTCCGGCGCGCTTTCCAACAATCGTCGTATCATCGGCATATACAGTCTCGGCGCGGGCAATCGCGGGCTGATCCGGGCGTTAAAGGCGCAGGGTGCTGCACGCAACCTCACGGTCGTTGCCCACGAGCTGACGGAGCATACCAGGGAAGCGTTGAAGGACGGCGTCATCGATGCCGTTCTCAATCAGGATGCCGGGCATGAGGTGCGCAGCGCCATCCGGGTGTTGAAAGCCCATGCGGACGGCCTTGGCCTGATCGCGGCGCAGGAGCGCATCCGCCTCGACATTTTCTTGAAGGACAATCTGCCCTGAGCGGCAGGATAAAGGGAGTAACACCACATGTATCTGGGTCTTGATCTCGGAACATCAGGCGTCAAAGCCATGTTGATCGACGGTGATCAGAAGATCATCGGGTCGGCCAATGGCGCGCTTGATATTTCGCGCCCGCATCCCGGCTGGTCGGAGCAGGATCCGGCGCACTGGATCCGTGCCACGGAAGACGCAATCGTCGGCCTCAAAGCATCGCATCCCAAAGAGCTTGCCGCGGTTTGCGGCATCGGACTTTCCGGACAGATGCACGGCGCGACGCTGCTTGACGCCGACGACAAAGTCTTGCGCCCGTGCATTCTGTGGAACGACACACGCAGCTATGAGGAAGCAGCAGCCCTCGACGCCGATTCCCGTTTCCGCGCACTCACCGGCAACATCGTCTTTCCGGGCTTTACGGCACCGAAGCTTGTCTGGGTTGCCAAGCATGAGCCGGAGATTTTCGGCAAGGTCCGCTGGGTGCTCCTGCCGAAGGATTATCTGCGCCTTTGGCTCACCGGCGAGCACATGTCGGAAATGTCCGATAGCGCCGGCACCTCCTGGCTTGACACCGGCAAGCGCAAGTGGTCAGCCGAACTGCTTGCAGCGACCGGTCTTAACGAGAAGCAAATGCCGACGCTGGTCGAAGGCACCGCGGTTGCCGGCACGCTTCGCGACGAGCTCAGGTCCAGATGGGGCATTGGCGGCGACGTCGTCGTTGCCGGCGGTGCCGGAGACAATGCGGCGTCTGCCTGCGGCATGGGCACCGTCAGCCACAATGCAGCCTTCGTATCGCTCGGCACATCCGGCGTGCTGTTTGCCGCCAACGGCTCCTATCTGCCAAAGCCCGAAAGCGCAGTGCATGCCTTCTGCCACGCGCTGCCGAATACCTGGCACCAGATGGGCGTTATCCTGTCGGCAACCGATGCGCTGAATTGGCATTCCGAGGTGACGGGCAAGTCGCCCTCGGAGCTGACCGGCGAGCTCGGCGACAGCCTGAAAGCGCCGTCGAGCGTCACCTTCTTGCCTTATCTCTCAGGCGAGCGTACCCCGCACAACGATGCCGCCATCCGCGGCGCCTTCATCGGTCTCGGCCATGAAAGCAGTCGCGTGGTCCTGACGCAGGCCGTGCTCGAAGGGGTGAGTTTTGCTTTTCGCGACAGCCTCGAGGCGCTGCGTTCAGCCGGTACCGAGATCGCCCGGGTCACGGCGATCGGCGGCGGGTCACGCTCGCGCTACTGGCTGGCCTCGATCGCGACGGCGCTCGGTGTTCCGGTCGACCTGCCGGCGGACGGCGATTTCGGTGCCGCCTTCGGTGCTGCCCGTCTCGGGCTGATTGCCGCAACGGGCGCCGATCCGGTCGCCGTCTGCGCGCCACCGAAAATCGCCGGCACCATCGAACCTGTCACAGCACTGATCGGCGCCTACGAAGACGCCTACAAGCGCTATCGCACCCTCTATCCGGCCATCAAGCCGCTGTCGGCGCATTGATCTGATCGCGGAAAGCAAGGGTGAGGGGCAGACCTCACGACAAGAACTCACGGAATGTCTCATCCCAAGGAGGAAATAACATGAACACCGGATTTTTCGGCGATATCCAGAAGATCAAGTATGAGGGGCCGGACAGCACAAACCCGCTGGCCTTCCGCCACTACGACAAGGACGAAGTCGTCGCCGGCAAGAGGATGGAAGAGCATCTGCGCTTTGCCGTCGCCTATTGGCACACGTTCACATGGCCAGGCGGCGATCCCTTCGGCGGCCAGACTTTCCTGCGCCCATGGTTCAACGATACGATGGAGGCAGCAAAGCTGAAGGCCGACGTCGCCTTTGAATTTTTCACTCTGCTCGGCTCGCCCTATTATTGCTTCCACGATGCCGATGTGCGTCCGGAGGGCAAGAATTTTGCCGAGAACACCAAGAACCTCAACGAGATCGTCGACTATTTTGCCAAGAAGCAGGCCGAAACCGGCGTCAAGCTGCTCTGGGGCACGGCGAACCTGTTCTCCAACCGGCGCTTCATGAGCGGTGCTGCCACCAACCCTGATCCCGACGTCTTTGCCTTCTCGGCTGCAACGGTCAAGACCTGCATGGACGCGACGATGAAGCTCGGCGGCGAGAATTACGTCCTGTGGGGTGGCCGCGAAGGCTATGAGACGCTGCTCAACACCGACCTCAAGCGCGAGCTCGACCAGATGGGCCGCTTTCTCAACCTTGTCGTCGAATACAAGCACAAGATCGGCTACAAGGGCACGATCCTGATCGAGCCGAAGCCGCAGGAACCCACCAAGCATCAGTACGACTACGATGTCGCCACCGTCTACGGCTTCCTGAGGAAGAATGGACTGGAGAACGAGGTCAAGGTCAATATCGAGCAGGGGCATGCGATCCTTGCCGGCCACTCCTTCGAGCACGAGCTGGCGCTTGCCAATGCGCTCGGCATCTTCGGTTCGATCGACATGAACCGCAACGACTACCAGTCCGGCTGGGATACCGACCAGTTCCCGAACAACGTTCCGGAAATGGCCTTGGCCTATTACCACGTCCTGTCAGGCGGCGGCTTCAAGACCGGCGGCACCAATTTCGATAGCAAGCTGCGCCGGCAGTCGCTCGATCCGCAAGACCTGCTGATCGGCCACATCGGTGGCATGGATTGCTGCGCCCGGGGCCTCAAGGCAGCGGTCAAGATGGTCGAGGACAAGGCTCTCTCCAAGCCGCTGGCCGATCGTTACGCTGGGTGGGATTCCGCGGAATCACAGAAGCTGCTGCGTGGCGAATATTCACTCGACGACATCGCCAAGTGGGTCGAGACCAAGGATATCAATCCACAGCCGAGGTCCGGAAAGCAGGAGCTGCTGGAAAACATCGTCAACCGCTACGTCTGATACAACAAGCCTTCTCCCCATTCATGTGTGGAGAGGGCACTTTCTTGCTAGTACTTCGCGTGCACCCTTGCCGTGAGTTCGACTGGTTGGGCAGCAATTGGCACCAGACTGTCGAACCACTGGCTATCCGCAATGGCGATCCCAGAAGTGTTGCGTGCGGCTCCCAAATAGCCTTACTCCGGAGCGTAAAAGAAGCAAACTGCCACCTTTCTGATCTCATGAATATTTACAGCACCTTGACCCGTATCCCGGATACACTTATATTGCCCATTGACTGGAGTTTTCGCTATGGCCGTCAAAGAGCGAATTAAAAGATATCGAGAGACTGGAGGAGCAGCCGATCTCGTTCGGGTCGAAGTCCTGGTTCCAAGAGCGCGCCGCGATGAGATTGTAAGTGTCGCGGCAGAGTTCCGCGACAGGCATCGCGCCGAGAAGGTGCGGCTCGCGGAATTCATCAGAATGGCAACCGAGAGATATGGGCTGAGGGTGTTCGACAACATCGATATCGGCAAATTGGATGATTTGCGGCAGAAGGCGCGCATTGTCGCTAACGCTCTCATGGAGCGCGGTGATGCAAGAGCGTATTCGATGGGTCGCAAGATGGTCTCTGAACTTGGAAATGTAATCTAATGGCATTAACGCGTCTTCAGAAAGACATCATGACGTCAATCGCTGGAAACAGGTCTGACACCAGCTATATTGCTGGCGGCCTGGTCTTGAACATGGACTGGCCCCGAATGTCCGACGACATCGATATCTTTCATGATACCGACGAGGAGATCGGATCTGCTGCGGCTGTCGATATCGATAAGTTGAGGGCGGACGGCTTCTTTGTTTCGATTGATGTCAACGTCTATGGCTGCGTTGAAGCCACTATCATTCGCGGTGGGGAAAGTACTCTCGTCCAGTGGATGAGTGAAACTCGAACCCGCTTTTATCCGCTTGTCCGAGATCAAGAATGGGGCGCACGCCTGCATCGAGTGGATCTTGCGGTGAACAAGGTTTTGGCCGCATCGACACGGACGAAGCCACGGGACTTCGTCGATCTGCTGATGATCAACAATCACATGTGTTCGCTAGGCCCATTGATAATGGCCGCAGCAGGCAAGCCGCCCCACTACTCACCACTACGCGCGGTCGACGAAATTCGTCGAAGGGCGCTTTCCGTTCGAAGTGAAGATTACATAACAGTTCGTGGTCTACCTTCCGAATGGAGCGCTGAAATGATCAGAGATGAACTCGTTGCTGCCCTTGATCGAGCGGAAAACTACATCCGCAATGCGCCTCCCGAAGTTGTAGGAGTACTTGCGGTTGATTCAACAGGATCACCGATAGAGGTCGATGACATTGCGACCCAGGGAGTTGAGTATAGGAAAGTGACCTCCGAGCATGAAGTGACACCAGATCTGCCCGAGACAACCAACCACTGGGAAGATGTTGGTTGACCGAACGCGCGTATGGCGACCCTACCAATGTCAACGTCTGAAATCTGGTGGCAGTTACTACCCCAATCTGCTCACTGCCATCATCGTTATTGGAACTATTTGCAGCGCCGGGCCCAGGTCGGGTTGAACAAGGGGGAAGCCCACCATGCCCTCAAGCGAGCTGTCAGTTTCAACCGGCGCGAATCAATGTCGCTCAGCCAATCGGGCACGAAGATCGATCGCTCCAGACGGCCGACTTCTCCAAGAGCAGACAACGGCTTCAGACCGCTGCGAACTTGGACGGCAATAGCTCACGCAGCCTGAAGTTCATTATTCATTCACGTCAACCGCATGATTTTGAGCAGTTCTTCTGACCCATACGAGAGCGTAGTTTTTAAACTGCGCTCTCGTATGGGCGAGTTGACGCCAAGATCATGAACAAGGCCAACTGTTTGTAATCGATAAAATACAGGACTAATCTGCTTTACGTACCTCATATTTTACGCTAGCCTCATTCTCGGAGGAGTAGTGGGGTGGATGCAACGTTTCCGATGGACGCTGGCGTGAGTTTGGCTGCGCTGAATTGGGTGGCTGGCTCCGCATATATCGATGGCGGCCTGGTTGCTGTATCCGCAGGTGGCGGCATATCTCCTCATCTGCCGGGTCCGCTGCGATGAGTATGCCGGTTCCCTCCAGCCCTTCGGATGGCGCGCCTCCGCTTCTTCAGGCGGTTGGCCTTGCGAAGTCCTTTGGCATTGTCGAGGTGCTCCGAGATATCGCGCTCACGGTCAATTCGGGTGAGGTTCACGCCATTATTGGCGAAAACGGTGCCGGCAAATCGACCCTGATGCGGTTGCTGGCCGGCCATTTGCAGCCGACGCGCGGTGAAGTTCGGATCGACGGAGAAGCCATCGTCCTTGATAGTCCTGTCGATGCGGAGAACCGCGGGATCGTGCTGGTCCACCAAGAGATCCTGCTGGCGCCCGACCTGACAGTCGCGCAGAACCTCTATCTCGGTCGCGAGCTGCACAAGGGCGTGATTGTCGACGATCGCGCCATGAATGAAGGCGCTCGTCGCGCCATCCGGGATCTCGGTGCCGATATCGATCCCAACGTGGTGGTGCGGCATCTTTCAATCGCGCAGCGCCAGCTCGTCCAGATCGCACGGGTGCTTCTGGTCCCGCACCGCGTGGTGATCTTCGATGAGCCGACCGCTTCATTGACGCCGACTGAAACCGGCGCGTTGCTGAAGGTCATCAACGACATCCGGGCCCGCGGCACCGGCGTTCTCTATATTTCCCACCGCCTGCCCGAAGTGAAGGAAATTGCCGATCGGGTCACCGTTCTTCGCGACGGACGCCTCGTCGCCACGCATCCGGCAAGCGATCTAGAGGCCGGTGACATGGCGCGGCTGATGGTTGGCCGCGACGTTGCCAAGCTTTATCCGGATCGGCACAACACGGCGGTTCGCGAGACAATTCTCGAGGTTGAGGATTTCTGGGTTCCCGGATATGCGCAGCACGCCTCATTCCAGTTGCGAAAGGGCGAGATCCTCGGATTTGCCGGGCTTGTCGGCGCTGGCCGCACCGAATTGATGGAAGGCATTGTCGGGCTTCGAACAGGGCGCGGAACCATCCGGCTCAAAGGCCAGCCGGCACATTTCGCCCATGTGCAGGCAAGCCTGAAGGCGGGGATCGTCTATCTGAGCGAAGACCGCAAGGGTAAGGGCCTGCTTCTGACCAAGGATTTGCGCGTCAACCTGACACTCGCTTCGCTCGCCAGATTCACACGTTTCTTCCAGATCGACCGATCCAAGGAGCGCGACGCGCTCGACAAGGCGATACGCGAATTCGATATTCGCACCGGTCGAAAGGATCTCTTGGCCGGCCAGCTCTCAGGCGGAAACCAGCAGAAGCTGTTGCTCGCCAAGATGATGATGCTCAATCCAGAGATCGTCATCATCGACGAGCCGACCCGCGGCATCGACATCGGCACCAAGGAACAGATCTACAAGTTCATCGCATCGCTTGCCGAAGAAGGGCGTTCGGTCATCGTCGTCTCGTCGGAAATGCCGGAGCTGATCGGCATTTGTGACCGCATCCTTGTCATGCGCAGCGGGCAGATTGTTGGCGAGGTGGCCGGCGAGCACATGACCGAAAACGAAATCGTTGTCCTGGCGACCGGCGTCAAGTCGGGGGAGGCCGCATAGCGGAGTATCAATGACCAACCTCGCAGTAGACACGACAAAAGCGCAGAGATCCTGGAAGGACATCGATCTTCGAGCAGTCGCACCGTTCGTGGCATTGGCACTGCTTCTGGTGCTTGGATCCTTTGCCAATCCCAATTTCATCAGCATCGACAACCTGCTCAACGTCATCACCCGCAGCGCCTTCATCGCCATCATCGCGATCGGCGCAACCTTCGTCATTTCTGCAGGTGGGCTCGACCTTTCCGTCGGCGCGATGGTTGCCTTCGTCGCCAGCCTGATGATCATGTTCATCAATAGCGGCGTCATCGCCGACCCGACAATGACGCTTGTCGCTGCGATGGTTCTGGCGATCGCGATCGGGGCGGCCTGCGGCCTTGCCAACGGGCTGATCACCACCGTCGGCCGTATTGAGCCGTTTATCGCTACGCTCGGCACCATGGGCATTTTTCGCGGACTGACGACCTGGCTGTCGCAGGGTGGAGCGATAACCCTGCGCAACCCCGATATCATGAAGCTCTACCGGCCGGTCTATTTCGGGTCCGTGCTCGGCGCCCCGGTGCCGATCATCGTCATCTTCGCCATGGCCGCGATTGGCGCTTTCGTTCTCTACCGCACCCGCTACGGCAGGCATGTCGTCGCCGTTGGATCGAATGAGGACGTGGCGCGCTATTCCGGCATCTCGGTCAATCAGGTGCGAACCGTAACCTACGTCATCCAGGGCCTCTGCGTTGCCGTGGCGGTGTTGCTCTATGTCCCGCGTCTCGGCTCGACCTCGGCAACGACGGGCATCCTCTGGGAGTTGCAGGCAATCACCGCGGTCGTCGTCGGCGGCACGGCGCTGCGCGGCGGCGTCGGGCGGGTGTGGGGGACGATCTGCGGCGCTTTCATCCTCGAGATCGTCGGCAATATCATGCTGCTGTCGAACTTCGTCAGCGAATATCTGATCGGTGCCATTCAGGGGGCAATCATCATCATCGCGATGCTGGTGCAGCGCTCGCTGGTGCGCAAGCAGTGAATCGGCCGGGTTGAAAGGGTCGCCCGGTCCCTGACCGAAAAGGCCCTGAATGTCTCTGGGAGGAGAAAAATATGCGCAAGACAATGTTGGGCCTGGCCTTTGCCGCGGCGGCTTTCGCCGGGGTGGTCCATGCCGAAGACAAGAAGGTGACGATCGGCGTTTCCATTCCCGCTGCCGACCATGGCTGGACCTCGGGTGTCGTGTTCCACGCCAATCGCGTGGCCAAGCTGCTGATGGCGCAGCATCCGGGCCTCAACGTCATCGTCAAGACCTCGCCGGATGCGGCAAGCCAGGCAAACGCCGTGCAGGATCTTGCCACGCAAGGGATCGACGCGCTCGTCATCCTGCCTTCGGATCCGGACCCGCTGGTCAACGCCATCAAGGAAGTCAAGGACAAGGGCAAGTTCGTGGCGATCGTCGACCGGGCGCCGAGCACCAATGACAGCACCATCCGTGACCTCTATGTCGCTGGCAATAATCCGGCGCTCGGACAGACGGCTGGCGAATATATCAAGGCCAATACGCCGGACGCACAGGTCGTCGTCATTCGCGGCCTGCCGATCCCAATCGATCAGCAGCGCCAGGACGGTTTCGACAAGGGGATCGCCGGCTCCAAGGTCAAGGTTCTCGACCGCCAGTTCGGCAACTGGAACCGCGACGACGCCTTCAAGGTCATGCAGGACTATTTGACGAAGTACCCGAAGATCGACGTCGTCTGGTGCCAGGACGACGACATGGCCGTCGGCGTGCTGCAGGCCATCGATCAGGCAAAGCGTACCGACATCAAGTATGTCGTTGCCGGCGCCGGCTCGAAGGATATGGTCAAGAAAGTCATGGACGGCGACAAGCTCATCCCCGTCGATGTGCTCTACCCGCCGGCAATGGTCGGAACGGCGCTTGAACTGACCGCGGCGAATTTCTATGGCCAGGTACCGGTGCGCGGTACCTACCTCGTCGATGCGACGCTGGTCACCAAGGACAACGCCAAGGATTTTTACTTCCCCGATAGCCCTTTCTGATCTCGCAAATTCGATGCGCCTATCCGCAAGGGTAGGCGCATTTTCAGTTTTGATGACCTGTCTGCAGCGTCAGGCCAAGGTGACTTGCGGCTTTTTCGCTTGCGTGATTAGGTCGCCACCTATTGGAATGTGACGTCTGCTCCAAATCTTTCTCGATGGTGCAAACGTGCCTTGCCCCCGCCAAATTGCGTGTTAAAACATATCATAAACGTTTACGGTCGACGTTCAGGGAGGAATTCGACATGAAAACCATCAAGGGTCCGGCTTTGTTTCTCGGGCAGTTCGCTGGAGACGCGGCGCCTTTCAATTCCTGGGATGCCATCACCAAATGGGCGGCCGACACGGGCTATATCGGTGTGCAGGTGCCGACATGGGCAAGGCAGCTGATCGACCTGAAGAAGGCTGCGACCTCCAAGGACTATTGCGACGAATTTGCCGGCAAGGCGCGCGAGAACGGCGTCGAGGTGACAGAGCTTTCGACCCATCTTCAGGGCCAGCTCGTCGCCGTTCACCCGGCCTATGACGAAGCCTTCGACGGTTTTGCAGCTCCTGAAGTGCGCGGCAATCCGAAGGCGCGGCAGGCCTGGGCGGTCGATCAGGTGAAGATGGCACTGACGGCCTCGAAACATCTCGGCATCAAGGCGCATGCGACCTTTTCAGGCGCCCTTGCTTGGCCGTTCATGTATCCCTGGCCGCAGCGTCCGGCGGGTCTCGTCGAGACCGCCTTCGAGGAACTTGCCCGCCGCTGGAAGCCAATCCTCGACCATGCCGACGAGAACGGCGTCGATGTCTGCTACGAAATTCATCCGGGCGAAGACCTGCATGACGGCGTCACCTTCGAGATGTTTCTCGAACGTGTCGGCAACCACCCGCGCGCCAATATGCTCTATGATCCCTCGCATTATGTGCTGCAGTGCCTGGATTACCTCGACAACATCGATATTTACAAAGACCGCATCAAGATGTTCCACGTCAAGGACGCGGAGTTCAATCCGACCGGGCGTCAGGGCGTATATGGCGGCTATCAGGGCTGGGTCGAGCGTGCCGGCCGCTTCCGCTCCCTCGGCGACGGGCAGGTTGATTTCGGGGCGATCTTCTCGAAAATGACGGCCAATAATTTCGACGGCTGGGCCGTGGTCGAGTGGGAATGCGCGCTCAAGCATCCGCAGGACGGCGCTCGCGAGGGTGCCGAGTTCGTCAAGGCGCACATCATCCGCGTCACCGAAAAGGCTTTCGACGACTTCGCCGGCAGCGGCACCGACCAGGCGGCAAACCGGCGGATGCTGGGGATTTAGGCACGGTTACCCCTCTTCCTTGTGGAGAGGGTGGCGCGAATGCGCCGGGAGGGGTCTTTCCCATTCGGGAAATTCCCCGCACCAACCCGTCCCCACAAGGGGGAGGGGCTTAACCCCGCATTGGCCCAATTCGCTAGGTATCAATTCCAGGAGAAACAAATGGCAATCGAAGGATCATCGGCAGAAGCGCGCGAGCCGCGTATTCGTCTCGGCATGGTGGGCGGCGGCGCCGGCGCCTTTATCGGTGCGGTGCACCGAATAGCGGCACGGATCGACGATCAGTTCGATCTGGTCGCCGGCGCGCTTTCGGCATCGCCTGACAAGGCCCAGGCTTCGGGGCGCGACCTCGGCCTTGATCCGTCTCGAACCTATTCGAGCTATCGCGAGATGGCGATCCGCGAAGCAAAGCTGAAGAACGGCATCGAGGCGGTTTCGATCGTCACGCCGAACCATGTCCACTACGATGCGGCCAAGGAGTTCCTGCGGCGCGGCATCCATGTCATCTGCGACAAGCCGCTGACATCGAACCTTGCGGACGCCAAGAAGCTGAAGAAGATCGCCGATGAGAGTGGTGCGCTGTTCGTGCTGACCCACAATTACACCGGTTATCCGATGGTGCGCCAGGCACGCGAGATGGTGGCGAACGGCGAACTCGGGGATATCCGTATCGTCCAGGCCGAATATCCGCAGGATTGGCTGACCGAAGCGATCGAACAGTCGGGCCAGAAGCAGGCCGCCTGGCGCACCGACCCGGCCCAATCGGGCGCAGGCGGTTC
This sequence comes from Rhizobium sp. 2YAF20, assembly GCF_052114685.1. Taxonomy (NCBI): domain Bacteria; kingdom Pseudomonadati; phylum Pseudomonadota; class Alphaproteobacteria; order Hyphomicrobiales; family Rhizobiaceae; genus Rhizobium; species Rhizobium sp. 2YAF20. The sequence goes on from NZ_JBFRFF010000001.1 coordinate 19,917, forward strand.
GACCGGCGATATCGGCACGCACGCCTATAATCTCGCAGCCTTTATTTCAGGGCTGGAGCTCGATAGCCTGGCTGCAGACCTCGACAGCTTCGTCGAAGGACGTGTTCTCGACGATAACGCCCATGTTATGCTGCGGTTTAAGCCCAAGGGCGCTGAAAAGCCGGCCAAGGGCATGCTCTGGTGCAGCCAGGTGGCGCCGGGACACGAGAACGGCCTGATGGTCCGCGTCTATGGTACCAAGGGCGGCCTCGAATGGACGCAGAAGGATCCGAACTATCTCTGGTACACGCCCTACGGTGAACAGAAGCGGCTAATTACCCGCAATGGAGCCGGCTCCGGTCCCGCTGCTGCCCGCGTGTCGCGCGTGCCGTCAGGCCATCCGGAAGGCTATCTCGAAGCATTCGCGACGATCTACGCCGAGGCTGCCCGTGCCATCAACGCCGTCAAGAAGGGCAAGGCGGTCGATCCCGATGTCGTCTATCCCACAGTCGACGACGGCGTGAAGGGTGTCGCCTTCGTCGAGGCCTGCGTCGCCTCGTCAAAGCGCAATGGTGCTTGGGTCAAGCTCTAAATAAACCGAAAGGGCGGCTTGAGGGCAGGCCGCTCCTTTTCCGGTTTATCAACTGCAACGTTACAGATTTGTCGTATCGGGGCTGTACAAGGCCATTTTGACTGGTTTAAACCGCTACTGCCTTTTGCTGACGTTCGGGAGATGCCGATGATCGATCCAAAACTGTTTGCCGACCGCTTTCCGGGCGATTTCACCTTTGGCGTCGCCACTGCCGCCTTCCAGATCGAGGGAGCGACGAAGGCAGACGGACGCAAGCCTTCCATCTGGGATGCCTTCTGCAACATGCCGGGGCGTGTTCACAATCGTGACAATGGAGACGTCGCCTGCGACCACTACAACAGGCTGGAGCAGGATCTCGATCTCATCAAGGACATGGGTGTTGAAGCCTATCGCTTCTCGATTGCCTGGCCGCGCATCATCCCGGAAGGGACCGGTCCGATCAACGAGGCGGGCCTCGATTTCTACGATCGCCTCGTCGACGGCTGCAAGGTGCGTGGCATCAAGACCTTTGCGACCCTTTACCATTGGGACCTGCCCTTGGCGCTGATGGGCGAGGGCGGCTGGACCGCGCGCTCGACCGCCTATGCCTACCAACGCTACGCAAAGCTGGTTATGGCCCGTCTCGGCGACCGGCTGGATTCGGTCGCGACCTTCAACGAGCCCTGGTGCATCGTCTGGCTCAGCCACCTCCATGGCATTCACGCCCCAGGCGAGCGCAACATGGAAGCGGCACTCGCCGCCATGCACCATATTAATCTTGCGCACGGTTTGGGTGTCGAGGCCATCCGTGCGGAAGCGCCGAATGTGCCCGTCGGCCTCGTCCTGAACGCATCCTCTATTATTCCGGGGTCGGACAGTGCGGCCGACAAGGCAGCCGGCGAGCGCGCGCACCAGTTCCACAATGGCGCGTTTTTCGATCCGGTCTTCAAGGGAGCCTATCCGAAGGAATTTCTCGAGGCGCTCGGCGACCGCATGCCGACGATTGCCGAAGGCGACCTCAAGCTGATCAACCAGAAGCTCGACTGGTGGGGCCTCAACTATTACAAGCCCGACCGTGTTTTCGACGATGCTGCGAAAGCCGGCGATTTTCCGTGGACGACGGAAGCGCCGCCAGCCAGCGACGAAAAGACCGATATCGGTTGGGAGATCTACGCGCCGGGCCTGAAGCTGCTCGTCGAAGATCTCAACAGGCGCTACGATTTGCCGGAATGCTACATCACGGAGAACGGCGCCGCCTACAACATGGGCGTCGTCAACGGCGAGGTCGATGACCAGCCGCGGCTCGATTATTACACCGAGCATCTCGGCATCGTCGCCGACCTGATCAAGGACGGCTATCCGATGCGTGGCTATTTCGCTTGGAGCCTGATGGATAATTTCGAGTGGGCGGAGGGCTACCGCATGCGCTTCGGTCTCGTTCATGTCGACTACGAAACGCAGGTGCGTACCGTCAAGAAAAGCGGCAAGTGGTATAGCGAGCTGGCCAAGCTGTTTCCGAAGGGAAATCACAAGGCGGTGTGAGGGGTGGCCTCTCGCCCGAATCGGCGCTTGGCTGTAACTCATGGGAATGAGTGACAAGCAGCTGACATTCTACGCACTTTGCGGCAGCCAGCGGCGGGCCTCCACGAACCGGGCATTGCTCGAGGCTCTGAGGACCGCTGCTGCCAATGGCATCGCAATCGAAATCTGCGAGCTGATTGGTGATCTGCCGATCTTCAATCCGGATAGGGAAGGCGCACTCACCCCTGAGATCGTCGAGCGGTTCGCCGAAAAGATCCGTCTGGCGGACGGGCTGATCGTCGCTTGCCCCGAATATGCGCACGGGATTCCAGGCGGCCTCAAGAACGCGCTCGATTGGCTCGTTTCACGCAGCGAAGTGCCGTTCAAGCCTGTCATGATCGCCCATTCGTCGCATCGCGGCGAGCTTGTTCTGTCTCAGTTGACGGAAGTCTTGACGACGATGTCGCTGAGGGTGGTGGCGGACGCCTTCGTGCAATTGCCGCTGGTCGGAAAAACGCCGCAGGCGCAGAACGCGCTTCTTTCCGAGGCAAAATCGTCGGGATTGCTGCAAGAGGCACTTCGGCGGTTTGCCGAAACCATCGGTCGCCCCTAGCGTCCCGTCTTCGAGATTATGACGGGTTGGTCTACGCCGAGAATTGGCAGTTCTTGAGGCGGGATGAGCAGCTGGACGCTGCGAGTTATAATCTCGGTGACGGGACATAGGTGGTGGCAGGCACGGCGCAGAAGGCCGGCGCCTGCGGCGATTGCCATTGATATCGTACCGCACTCCGCCAGGCGGGCCGCCAGATCACGACGGCTGAACGCTCGGCGGCATTCGTCCGTGAGACCGGGCTTGGAGAGCACGGCGCCCGGCCAGGCCTGATCGGAAACTGCTTCGCACAGTCTCTCGACCAACTCACTAGGACAAACCGCGTGCGCCCGGCTGGAAAGGTCGAGGGGCAGCGTCACCTGTGGGAGGTAGCGGCCTGATTTGACATCGGTTCCTCGGCGAGCGGGAATGTTGTCGCTGTTGCAGATCGGCTTGGCCGGGCGTCGCTTGGAAACGGCGACAATACCCTCGATCTTCGGATCGGCCACTTTCCTGGGGATCACCGCTTCTTGGTGCGGTACTTCGACTGGCATCCGGCCGAGATCGCCTGGCGCGAAGACAATCGACATGTCGACGACGGGATGCTCGTGTCGGGGATGGTTCACCTCGCGATGTCCCGCAGGACGTTGCGGAACCTATGCGGCTACTGGCACGGCAACCATCCGCCTGAATTGGTGTGGGAGGGTGGCGAGAGCCCTGACGGGTAATAGGAGAGGCTGGAGCGGTTTTCGCTGCTCCAGCCCTAAAGCCCGGCGAAGACCAAGATCAAAGATCCCATAGCGGTGTCGTTTTCGTATGACCCTGAACATGCGGCGGACCATACCGGGGCACGGATGGGGGGCGACCGGATTCTAAACTTGGCGGCAGTGATCACTTAGTGGTAGTTCAGATAACTGATGTTTAGTCCTTTTAATTGACTTTGCTTTGGGAAACCGACTGCACGAAGCCGAGGCAAGAAACTTTGCATCGCTTCTCGAGCAGAAAGATGAAGTTCAATACAGGTCTCGAGCCAAGACCAGACGAGATGCCGATAGAGCATTAGAACGGTTGGAAGAATATGCGGACTGGGCCGAACGAATAATCGCCGAGTGATCCTGAGCATTGGAAGCCCGCGCCTCGCGGAACGTGCGCAGCACGAAGTTTCGGAGGTCGAAGTCTTTGAAGAGCTCCGAGATGGTCAGACGCGCGTAGTCCTGGTGGCAGTTGTTACCGAATTGCGAAAAACTGCCGACAATTTTATTGCTGACTGCATTGATTTGGACAACGCCCAGGCGATGGCGGCATTCGGCTGCGACCAGCTGCAGGCTGTGTCTTTGACAAGCCCATGGCGGATATTGAGATCGACCTGCGGCTTGCAGCTTACGCGGTGCACTTGGCAAGCAAAGACGACGAGGCCGCTGCTGCCTGATCAGCCACCGATACGCTCGTGACCGCGCTTCCTTGCAAGTGCAATCTGGCGCTGGCGCTCGCGATAACGCTCCCGGTCGTCTTCCGTGCGCTCGCTGTGGCAATTGCTGCAGGAAACACCCGCCTCGTAGAAAGGCGAGGTCACCTCTTCGGCCGTGATCGGCGTGCGGCAGGCGTGACAAAGCCTGTGCGAGCCTTCCTTCAATCCATGTTCGACGGAGACGCGCTCGTCGAAGACGAAGCAGGCGCCTTCCCATAGGCTTTCCTCAGCCGGCACGTCTTCCAGATATTTCAGAATGCCACCCTTGAGGTGGTAGACCTCATCGAAGCCCTGTTCCTTCATGAAGGCGGTCGCCTTCTCGCAGCGAATGCCGCCTGTGCAATACATCGCGATCTTCGGCTTTTCGTGCAGACCGGGATTGTTCTTCACCCATTCGGGAAATTCCCGAAATGTCTTCGTCTTCGGGTCGACCGCGCCGCGGAAAAGGCCGATCGCGGTTTCGTAGTCGTTGCGGGTGTCGATGACGATTGTGTCAGGACCGGAGATCAGGGCATTCCAATCCTTAGGTGCGACATAGGTGCCGACGATATGGGTCGGGTCGATGTCCTCGACGCCCATCGTGACGATCTCTTTCTTCAGTTTCACCTTCATGCGCACGAAAGGCATCTTCGACGCACGGCTCTCCTTGTGCTCCAGGTTTGCGAATTCGGGTTGGGCGCGCAGAAAGGAAAGTACCGTGCCGATGGCCGCATCCGTGCCGGCGATCGTGCCGTTGATGCCTTCGTGAGCCAGAAGAAGCGTGCCCTTGATCCTGTTCTGGTCACACAAGGCCTGCAACGGTTCGCGAAAGGCTTCAAACCGCAAAAAAGAGGCAAAATGATAAAGCGCGGCAACAAGGAATGTGCCGTCATTCTTCGAATGCTGGGTGAGGGGGGCGTCTGTCATGCGCCCGAAATACAATGTCAAAGCCTGTCAGGCAATGACGATTTGCACTTGCCGTATCAGGCTCGTTGCCTGGCGACGGTACCGCGCGCCGGTGAGACCGTCAGCGGCGGGCCCCACACCAAAGACGCTCTATCATCTTGGCCTCGTCATCCGGGTTGTCGGAAAATACGTGGCGGGCCTTTTCGAGCGACGCGCTTCGAGCCAACTGCTGACGGGAAATGATGGCTTCCAGCAATCGCGCCTGGTCATCGCTTGCGGTGAACAGGTCGCGCTCGCGATTGACGACTTCGGAAAGGGCGGCAAGATCGTGATAGCGGCCAAGGATTTCGACGAGCGCCTTTGCCTCGACTTGCTTGGCATGCATCGCCGCGGGCCAGAGATCGCGCAACAAAGCGTGGTACATCCAATAGTTCTGGCAGCGTTTGCGCAATTCGTGAAACTGGTCGGTATGGGCTTGCGTTCTGCAGGCCGTAAGCGCTGTAACGGCCTTCTGGGAGGTCTTCCTCCAGCTCTTCTTCAGCAATCCGGCGACGTCGCCCTTGTGGTCCTTGAATGAGGCGTCGTCGAGCGCACGTAGCGCATCGCCGCAAGTCTCGATTGCCGCCTCGGTCTTGGCTTCGATATCGGTTTCAGCGCGCGCCACCCAGTCGCGCCGCACGGCCAATGTATCGGCCACCCGCGCGAGCGCAGACGCTTCCTCCTGCGATGTCGCGGTCTCATGCAGATATTTGCCGATCTCGACAAGTGCGGTTGCGTCGCGAAAGACGGCAAGCGATTTGGCAACGCCCTGCAGGCGCTTGTTTTCCTGCTCGTAGAATTCCGCTACATGCGCGACGGCTAGCCTATAGAGGCTTCTCGTCCGCTTCAGGTGCTTGCGGGCAGTGTGAATGGCCTCGTGCAAACCATCCGGCCGGTCCTGCAGAATGGCAATTGCCTTTTCAAGCTGTGCGCGGGCAGCAGCGCGAACCTCGGCGTCGAAGGATTTGTCCGGCCTGATCCTATAAGCCATGGTACTCATGCTCGAATTGCAGTGCCAGGGCCTGATTGGAGTAGCGGTATTGCCCCGTTACCTCCTCGCCCACCCAATCGGGGAGTTCCGGTTTGTCGCTCTCGTCATCCATCTCGACTTCGGCAATGATCAAGCCCGCATGGGCGCCCTCAAAGACGTCGACTTCCCAGGTAAACCCCTTGAACGGGACGACATGCCGTGTCTTCCTGATGATCAGGCCGATCGCGGTGCCAAGCAACTCCTCGGCGTCGGACGTGGGAATGGCATATTCGAATTCGTCGCGGGTCATGGTCCGGCCGATCTTGACGGTCAGCGTGGCGATATGGCCGTTCTCCAACCTTATCCGAACGGAACGATCGTCCATGGAGGCGATATAGGCCTGTCTCAGCAAGCGCGTCCGGGAAACGAAACTCCGCCAGCCATCGCCGCGAACCAAAAATTTCCGCTCGATCTCTTTTGCCATATGCCCGACATGCTCCACCCGCACCCTGCAACATCAAGGCTAGCGGAAGTTTGAGGCTTTTCCTACCCGTAGTGTGCCTTCACCTGCTTTTGTCTCGACAAGAAGTTCGGGGAGGGCTATTCGAAACTTCGGATTTTCAATCGTTTTAAGGGAGCACGCCGCACATGGGCGAGAAAACCGAAAAGCTTCTTTCCATCCTGAAGCTGCAGCCCGTCGTCCCGGTTCTTGTCGTGGAAGACGCCAAATCCGCAGTGCCTCTGGCGCGCGCGCTGGTTGCCGGCGGGCTGAGGGCCATCGAAATCACGCTCAGGACCACTGCCGCGTTGGATGCCATTCGGGCCGTCGCCGAAGAGGTCGAAGGCGCCGAAGTCGGGGCCGGCACGATCCTGAACGTCGCGCATTGGGAAGCGGCGGTCGCCGCCGGTTCGAAGTTCATCGTGAGCCCTGGGACCACCCAGGAGCTTCTCGACGTTGCGCGCCAATCCCATGTGCCGTTCCTTCCAGGAGCAGCGACCGCCAGCGAGGTCATGGCGCTGCGCGAGGAAGGCTACAAGGTCTTGAAATTCTTCCCCGCCGAGCAGGCCGGTGGCGCTGCATACCTGAAGTCACTGTCGTCGCCACTCGCCGGCACGTTGTTCTGCCCGACGGGCGGTATTTCCTTGAAGAATGCCCATGACTACCTCTCGCTGCCCAACGTGATCTGCGTTGGCGGATCCTGGGTGGCGCCGAAGGAGTTGGTGGCCGCGGGCGACTGGGACGGCATTACCAAGCTCGCTGCCGAGGCATTTGCCCTGACCGCCTGAAGTCGGAATGTGATTTTGTCGATGAACGCAAGGCGCCCTTTCTCGGGGGCGTCTTTTTCAATTGTCGACGGGTTTGCAATTTTCGGTTTCATTCCTATCTCGCTTTCAACATCGTGAAGACAGAGATAACAATGATCGATCCTAGAAAGCTTCTTGACCAATTTCTCGGCTGCCAGGTGCCGGGCGTGGACGGTACGGTGAAGGACAGGGCCAGTTCGTCACCCGATGTTTCTGCTTGGCAATCTTATGCCGCCGATCGCTGTTGAACTTATGTGGCATGGAGCGCATCCAGAGAGCGAAAACGCGCTCAAGATCAGCTTCACTATGATCCGTGCAACACCGCCCCGCTGTTACCGGCCTTCAGAAAGAAGGTTCTGAATATTGGGACGCCACTGACTGAGGTCTGCCATGCGGCGCGCGCCGCGACGAATGTGTGGAATAGCCGACAAAGATACAGATCAGGATTGCCAGGACCAGGCTGACAGGACCTGTTCCCCAGTCCAGGCCGCCGCGAACCTGCGAAACGCCCATCCAGTCAGCAAAGGACGCGCCGAGCGGCCTTGTCACGATATAGGCGAACCAGAAAGCTGGAATTTCGGGAAGACCCATCTTCCAGTATGCGATAGCCGGAACAGCGATGACTGCAGCAAACAACGCGCCGGATAGCAAATACCCCATCCCCAGACTGCTCGCCGTCATGTCCCCTGCAGCAGTCCCAAGCGCAAAGGTTGTCAACACCGTTGCCCAATAGAAAAACTCACGTCGCTTCGTATAGATGCTGTGGATGGAAAGTGTTCGTTCGCTCCAGTACCATGCGCCAAAAATCGCCAGCAATGAGGCAGCAAAGAAGGTGGTCGAAATCCAGTAGGGAACGCCGAAGCCGACATGCAGGACATCGGCAGCCATGGTGCCAAAGACGGAAACCATGACAACGGCCTGCCAATATTTCCAGGCATTGTAGCCCGGCGTAAAGAATTGAACTGCCAACGAGGCAATCAGAAAAATCGCCCCAATCCCAACCGCGATTGGCGGATCAATCTGGCGGACCAGAAAGTCCGAGGTCGTTTCACCCATGCCTGTGGTCAGGATCTTGATGATCCAGAAAATTGCGGTGACTTCCGGAACTTTCGAAGTCGCCTGCCGGAAACCTTCCACTTTTGTCGCTGATATCGCAACGGTATGGCTCAAGATATATCTCCGATCAAATTTACTGGGGTCCAAAATCGTTCTTGCAATTTGCTATCCTTGTATCTGAATTTAAGCCAACGTCAGATGTGACAAACTGACCGGCTTGGTGACATTTGCCAGAATTCCGCGAAACCGGAACGGAAGCCACAAGCTGCGAATTTCGATTTCACTCGTCCAGAAAGGGCCTGTGCGGAGCAGTCGGTAAAGTCCCGCTTATCGAATGTCTGTCTGGTGTCGCGCCCGTCGAATTGAAGCCGCGACATGACGGACTTGTCCCTGACATAGATGACCAGCGATCTGCCAGGCCGCAAAACCCGCCAGGCCTCCGCAAGAGCCGACTTCAATGGCTCGACAAAATAAAGGACGTTGACGGCGAGAATTCCATCCATCGACGCATCGTCTACCGACAGTTTCTCAAAAGACCGCTGCTTCAGCGACAATCTTCCGTCATTGACAGCCAAGTGGTTGCGCGCGTGCACCATAGCCATCATCGTCGAGGCGACGGTCTCGACAACAAAAGCCTGATTGTCCCAGGGACAGCCCGGCCGTTGCCTTTCGGCGGCGGCTGGCCTAAGCATCTCCTGCTATCAAGGGAGGGCTTTATGCGCGATCTGTCGAATTTCAAAGGCTGCCCGGCGCCGAAGCCGGTGACGCTCAAGGGCCGCTTTGTGACCGTCGAGCCCTATGACCGGGCCCGGCACCTGCAAGCTCTGTGGGACGGCCTCGGCGGCATGGCGATCAATCCGCTGCTCACCTATTTTTCACAGGACGATTTCGCCGGCATCGAGGATTTCGACAGCTGGCTCGAGAGCGTTCAGACCAAATCCGGCTGGGTGACGCATGTCTTTCGCGACAACGCCTCGGGCAAGGTCGTCGGCATGGCGAACTACATGCGCGCCGATCCGGCCAATGGCGTCGTCGAAGTGGGTGGTGTCGCCCATGGCGCCGACATGGCGCGCTCGCCACTTGCCACCGAAGTGCATTACCTGATGGCGAAACATGTGTTTGAAGACCTTGGATATCGCCGCTACGAATGGAAATGCAACAACGAGAACAGGGCCAGCAAAACCACGGCTGAACGCTACGGCTTCACCTTCGAGGGCGTTTTCCGCCAACATATGCTGTCGAAACACAAGAACCGGGATACGGCCTGGTATTCGATGATCGATGGTGAATGGCCTCTCATCAATGCTGCCTTCGAGGCATGGCTCTCGCCGGCCAATTTTGACAGGGAAGGCAAGCAGCAGCGACGCTTGCAGGATATTCGAGCCGAGCTTGCAACGGACATGGCGTCGTGACGCCGAAGAAGGCCGATGGCCGCTCGTCTGCAATCGCTGCGGCGTCCATCCTGCTTGTTGCCGGCGTGGTCATCTATTTCATGCCGACGATCGTCGTTTCGCTGGGCGCCTATTCGCCCTGGCTGGCGACAGCCGTCGGCGCCGGCCTGGTCTTATCGTTCTTTCTGGTCTTCTGGCTGCGGGCGCGGTACCAGCGACGCCACGAAGATTGATTTCGCGACGCCCAGTGGTCCTGCCGGCCACTGATTCCGACGGTGGAATGGTAAATGTCGCTCGGGGTTCCCACCTATATCCCCAGGCAATCGGCGAAATCGCCGGTGAATTGACGTTGTTCAGGCGCAAGGATGCTTCCTGCGGGACGGCAAGCAGCGCATAGTCGGCGCCCGCGGCTGGAAGAGTTTTAGATTTCATGATTAGTCTTGGCTTGCTTTACCGCCTCCAGGCTCTTCTTTCGCGAGGAGCGCTGACGTTTGGGCGAAAGCCCAGGATCTTTCACCTGACCCAATTTCGCTGGGGGAGCGGCAGGATCGCGATCGGCGACAAGCTGTCGGTTCGATCGGGCGTGGTGATCGATGCGCAAGACGGACGGATAGAAATCGGCGACCACGTTTCCTTGAACGATCACGTCGTTCTGCTCGGACATGGCGGCATCACAATTGGAAACGAGGTCCGAATTGCCGCCAACGTCGTCGTCGCCTCCTTCGATCACAATTTCGATGACGTTTCGAAGCCGATCAGGTTTCAGGGCGTCACAGACAAGCCAGTCGTCATCGACGGCGACGTCTGGATCGGTGCGGGCGCAAAGATCCTCGGAGGCTCGCATATCGGCCACGGCTGCGTCATCGGCGCAAACGCCGTCGTCAAAGGGCCAACCATACCTTTCGGCATCTATGTCGGAAATCCGGCCCGGCTTTTGAAAATGCGCGGTGAAAAGGCGCAACTGACGGTCATGCAGGGCTGAACGGGCCGCAATCCGCTTGCAAATTCAGGCCTGCAGCGATGCGCCGAGCAGAAGGATGCCGGTACAGATGACGAAGAGGGCGCCAAGGATCTCGATGCTGTTTCCAACCCAGGCAGCTTTCCGCGAGCCTTTGCCCGCCAGGCGCAGTGCCGCGCCCTTGGCGGTGACGGCGAATATGGCAAGCAGCGAAACCGTCATCGCCGTACCGATGGACATTGCGATGACGGACAGGATGCCGCCGAGCAGGAGACCGTTCAACATCGAGAAGGTCATGACGAGCAGGGCGCCGGAGCAGGGGCGGAGCCCGACGGCGACGATGGCCGACCACGCCTCGCGGGTGCTGAAATTTTCGGCGGCAAGCATCGCCGGGTCCGGCAGGTGCAAGCGGCCGCAATCCGCGCAGATCATACCGTTTTCCACATCATTGCCGGCTGCCTCGCAACTATATTGATTTGCTGGCTTTAGCGGTGCACTGCGCCACGAGGTCTGGCCGCGGCGTTTATCGTCGACGCCATCAAATAGCGATATCCCGATCGGTCCCGCGGCCGTCGAAAGTTGCATTCGCGAGCGCCTCGGCATCGACCGGATCATCGATCGCAGCTTGCGAAAGAGCAGCCACCCGCCGAAGAGGATGACCATAACGAAGCTCGCGATCTCCATCGTGTTGGTGGCTTGCGTCATGGTGATGCCGCTGCCACGCAGCGCGAAATAGGCAACAGCAACGACCAGCACGGCAACCAGGCCCTGGATGAATGCCGAGATGAAGGAGATGACGATGCCGCGCTTCAACTCGATCTCATTGGCGACCATGTAGGACGAGATGACAGCCTTGCCGTGGCCGGGGCCTGCCGCGTGGAAAATGCCATAGGCAAAGGAGAGGCCGACCAGGGTCCAGAGCTCGCGAGGATCCTGGCGCATCGCCTCGATCGACTTGGTCAGCGCCCGATAGAAGGCCTGCTGCTCATAGTTGATATAGAGAAAAATCGGCGCGAGCGGGCCGCCGATCGGCTGGAAGCTCGGCTCCGCCGTACCGATGCCGAGCGGCGATCCGGTGGCATGGGCAAGGCCTGTCAGGCCAAGGACAGCAAGTGCTGCGACGGGGAAAAGCGCCCAGTTGCGATTTGTCAGCATTGTGAATCAATCCGCGTTGCGAAGAGCTTCGACATGGTTGTTCCGGTCGGATCGTTAAAGAAGGCCGAGGTCAGCGATGCCTTGTTCTCGGCAATGACCTCGTCGGCATCGGGGCGAACGACCTTGTTCTGGCAGGTTTTGAAGCCGTCACCGATCGTTACCATATCGCCATCGGTCGGAAAATCGATCGAGGTATAAAGCGTCGGATCGTAGATGCCGAACGAGAGCTTGTTGCCTTTCATCGGCATTGGCTCGGACGGCGTGACGGCAAAGAACATCAACAGCTGCCCGTCCTTGTAGTCGACGTTGATGACGTCGGGCTTGTTCACTTTGATGGCTTTGCCGTTCAGCGTCATGTTCACGTAGTAGTCATAGTCGACCAGCGAATCGCGTACCGTCTTGCCGACTTCCTTCAGTTCATCGGGATCAAGCTTCAGGTTGGTGTTCTTGTCAAAGTCCATCAGCACAGACGAAGAAAAGACTTCGTCGAAGCGCCAGACATTATGCAGTTCCTGGACGTTGCCGTCAGGACCCGCCACCACTTCAAGACGCGCTTCCACGAAGATATGCGGATGCGCGAAAGCCGATACGGGAGCAAGGCAGATTGCTCCGGCGAGGATGGCGGTGAATTTTCCCATGCGCCCCGTATATGTCGCGAGCATTGCTTCGCCTTGCTTTTGCTCAAAAAATGAGACGGAATTGGGACCTGCGGCAGCGACCGAACGCCTCATCCGTTCTTGCGGAACCAGTTGTGCAGGTAGTCGACGAAGATGCGCACCTTTGCCGGCAGGTAGCGGCGGTGCGGGTAGACAGCGTAGATGCCGCGGTCGGTCGGGACATAGTCGTTGAACAGGGTCAGCAACTCTCCGCTGTCGATGCTCTTGCGGGCGATGAAGTCGGGAACGACGGCGATGCCGATGCTGGAGAGCGCGCCACGCAGTGTCGCATGCGGGCTGTTGACCTCCATCGGGCCGTTCATTGCGACATTGAACGTCGTGCCGTCGGGATTATAGAATTTGAGGCTGTTCTGCGACCGGTTGTTGGTGTCGATGATGAAGGGAACGCGCGCAAGGTCGCTCGGGTGGTCGAGCGGCTGGTGGCTGTCGATGAATTCCTGCGTCGCGCAGATATGGACTCGGAAATCCGAGATCTTGCGGGCGATCATGCCGCTATCTTCGAGCTTGGTGACACGCACAGCGACATCGAAACCCTCCTCGATCAGGTCCACGAAGCGATCCTCAGCCGCAATCTCCAGGGAGAGATTGGGGTTTTCTTTGGCAAAGTCGATAAGCGACTGGCCGACATCGGCGTCGACAAAGGTACGCGGCACCGAGATGCGCAACCGGCCCTTGAGCTGCTGATTGTTCTCGCGCACGAGATCGGCGAGGTTGTCGATTTCCTTCAAAATGTCGGACGCGGTGCGGAAGTAGGTATGACCGGCCTCGGTCATCGAAAATTGTCGCGTCGTCCGGTTGAGCAGCAGGGCGCCAAGCTCGTCCTCCAGTTCGCGGACATATTTGGACAATAGCGCCTTGGAGCGGCCGGTCTTGCGCGCTGCGGCGGAAAAGCCTTCCGCTTCGACGACGTCGATGAAAGCGCGTATGCGTGTCAGCGTGTCCATGCGAACCCCTCCGTGTCGTTTCCAGATATTGAACGAAAGCGGTGACATTGTTCAATTATTTTTTTAAGGCGCGGGTCAAAAAAATTCTTGATTATGACGGCAAATATTCTTATCTCCCTCTCAGCCCAAAGTCGCACGTGCCCGTGGGTGTCCGCCGATCCTCGATGTGGTGAGGAAATCGGTAAGGTACCTGGAATTAACCCCTCCAGTCGCTATTCCGGCCATCCGGGAAATGCGAGGACATCTGAAGCAACGACGGTGCGGGCCTTTTTGTTCTCTCCCGGCTTTCCATCAGCCGGGGTTACTGAAGAGGCACACCATCATTGCCGGAAGTGCGGTTGGGATATTCCCTCCAATCCATGGCAGACAAAGCCGAACCTATGCCGACTATTGGCGTTGGTTCACGAATTGCGCGTTGAGCGTTTGCCAAGGATCCGGGGTCTCCACCGGCTGGTTCCTGAGCGGATTCTCATACGCCCTTTGTCCTCCGGTTTTGCCGGAGCTCTGGAATATGAGAGGGAATAACCATGACCACCCAGCGCATCCGCGACTTCCTCGCAACCCGACGTCCTGACGGTCCCTGCCTTGTGGTCGACCTCGACGTTGTCCGCGACAATTTTCATGCTTTCCGCCATGCGATGCCGGACAGCGCCATCTACTATGCCGTCAAGGCAAACCCGGCTCCGGAAGTGCTGAAGCTTCTCGCAGGTCTCGGCTCGAATTTTGATTGCGCATCCGTTGCGGAAGTCGAAATGGCGCTCGACGCCGGCGCGACCCCTGCTCGCATCTCCTTCGGCAACACGATCAAGAAGGAACGCGATATCGCTCGTGCGCATGCACTCGGCATCGGCCTGTTTGCGGTCGACAGCCATGAGGAAGTTGAAAAGATTTCCCGTGCAGCTCCCGGCGCCCGTGTGTTCTGCCGCGTCCTGACCGATGGCGAAGGCGCCGAATGGCCGCTGTCGCGCAAGTTCGGCTGCGTGCCGCAGATGGCTGTCGACGTTCTCGTCTATGCCCATCAGCTCGGTCTCGAATCCTATGGCGTGTCGTTCCATGTCGGATCGCAGATGACCAAGGTCGATGCCTGGGATGCAGCTCTTGCCGATGCCAAGCGCGTTTTCGTGTCGCTGGCCAAGCAGGGCATCCACCTGAAGATGGTCAACATGGGCGGCGGTTTCCCGACCAAGTACCTGCGCGACGTTCCGTCCGCCGAAGCCTATGGCAAGGCGATCAATCAGAGCCTGCGCGCCCATTTCGGCAACCAGCTTCCGGTCACGATCATCGAGCCGGGCCGCGGCATGGTCGGCAATGCCGGCGTGATCAAGACGGAAGTCGTCCTGATCTCGAAGAAGTCGGACAACGACACGGCACGTTGGGTCTTCCTCGACATCGGCAAGTTCGGCGGTCTCGCCGAGACGATGGACGAGGCTATCCGTTACCCGATCCGCACCGAACGCGACGGCGACGAGATGGAGCCCTGCATCATTGCCGGCCCGACCTGCGATTCGGCAGACGTGCTTTACGAGAAGAACCTCTATCCGCTACCGGTGACGCTCACCATCGGCGACGAGGTCCTGATCGAAGGTACAGGCGCCTATACGACCACCTACTCGGCGGTCGCCTTCAACGGCTTCGAGCCACTGAAAGCCTACGTTATCTGATGTCGCCGGCCCCGTAGCCAGTCGGGGCGGCACCCTCACAATTCTCTTTCACCGCCGCTGATAACGGTATTGGGTACGGGAGGCCAAAATGGCCGCTGTTCTTGATTCTGTACGCGCATTCTTTGCGCCGTCCACATTCACTATCGACCTTGAAAATGCCGGCGACGTCGTCGCCCGGGAAAGCCTGCTCGACCGCGCCATGGGCACTGGGCGCACAAAGAAGTCGTCGGAAAAGCTTCGCCGCGGTCGCGTTCCGGCCGAGGGGCTGGCGCTTGTTGCCCGCGATCGCAGCGGCCACGTCATCGGCACGGTCCGTCTCTGGAACATCGAGGCTGGCGTCGATCGCGAAACTCATCCCGTTGATGCGCTCCTGCTCGGCCCGCTTGCAGTCGATCCGGCACATGAGGGCAAGGGCATTGGCTCCGCGCTGATGCGCGCTGCGATCATGGAAGCAAAAAAGCACGGCCACGGGGCAATCATGCTGGTTGGCGATGCCTCTTATTATGAGCGGTTCGGCTTCTTTGCCGACAAGGCCCGCCATCTCATCATGCCTGGCCCGTTTGAGCGGAGCCGGTTCCTGGCGCTCGAACTCAAGGATGGCTGGCTTGACGGCGCAGTCGGTCTGCTTGTTGCCAGCGGCCGGCAATTGACCCGGCCTCCGATGAGCCGCGCGGCCTGAGAAAGCTGTCACCCCCGGCACGCCGGGGTGACTTTGCTTCCCATATTTACCTGGCAGCGGGAACTTCCCGGTGCATCTGGCGATCCGCCTTTCTCAGACAGTTCTTCTTATAGGGTGCGTGGCACGAGGCTGCTTGATGCTATTGGCGCAAACGCAGTTTGTCATTTGCAATGCTGCGCTTGTCGTGCTGGTTCACGACAGGGCGATCATCAGCTCGCAATATCGACCACGCCGCAATCGCCGGCTTCCGACGCGAAAGCGAGAAGCTTGCCGGATTTGCTCCAGCTCATCGAGGTGATCGCGCCCTTTCCGGGCCGGCGAAGCAATGCTTCCTTGTTGTCGCTGATGCGCACCGCAAGGATCATGCCGTCGATAAAGCCGATGGCAAGGATATCTTCAAGCGGGTGAAAGAGGACTGAAGTCGCCATGATGTTGGCGCGGGTGCCAAGCTCCAGCGGAGCCTTGCCCATCGGTCCATCCTTGCCCTGGAAGGGCCAGACGATGGCCGCCGGCGCACCTGAGGACGCCAGCCATTTCCCCTTGGCCGACCAGGACAGCGACTTCACTTTCGAGGGATAGCCGGTCATGCGCATGTGGCGCGCTTCAGCACCGGCCTTGGCGTCCAGCTTCCAGCCGTGCAGTGCATTTTCCTGCATCGTGGTGACGACGAACTGGCCGTCGGGGGAGAAGACGACGCCGGTGTGCGCGCCTTTCCACTCGAGGATGGTGGGCTGGGCGCTCATGCCGACCCAATGCAGGGAGACGCCGTTGTAGCGTGCAACTGCGATCCGCAGGCCCTTCGGCGCAAAGGCGATGCCTTCAACGGTGCGTTCCTCGGCAAATTCCTTCGTCGTGCCATCGGCAAGACGGACAAGCGTGCTTTTGCCGTAGGCATAGGCAATCGTGCCCTGCGGACCGGCGGCAAGCTGCGTGATCCACTTGCGCGGTGCATGAGCAAGTTCGACGACGTCTCCATTTGCGGATATACGCTGCACCTTGCCGTCTTCGCCGCCGGCGATGAGACTGTCGCTATAGGGATCGCGAATGACAGTCAGCAGGCCCTGTCCTGTTTCGGAGATTTTCTCGCCGCCTTCCAGCCGGTGAACCGTTCCGGCGGCCGCGACGAAGAGGGGGGTATCCTTCAAAAATTCGACGGCCAGGACGTGGCCGTCGACATCAAGCGGCGCAACTGTCGGCATCAGGCAGCCGCCTCGCAGGCCTTGAAGCTATTTTCCAGCTTTTCGCGGTCGAGTTCGCGGCCAATGAAGACGAGGCGGCTTTCGTGCTTCTCGCCGTCTTTCCAGGCGCGCTGATGGTCGCCTTCGATGATCATGTGCACGCCTTGCACAACATAGCGTTCCGGATCGTCCTTGAAGGCAATGATGCCCTTGAGCCTGAGAATATTCGGGCCGTCCGTCTGGGTGATCTTCTGGATCCAGGGAAAGAAGCGATCGGCATTCATCTCGCCGCCACGCAGCGAGACGGACTGCACCGTCACGTCATGGATGGCGGAAGGGCCGTGATTGTGGTGCGCGTGATCGTGATCATGGTGATGATGGTCATGGTCATGGTGGTCGTGATCGTGATCGTGATGATCGCAATCGGGCCCGCAAGCGTGATCGTCATGGCCGTGCTCGAGAAAATGCGGATCGTTCTCTAGCGCGCGCTCCAGGTTGAAGGCGCCCTGATTGAGCACGTGGGCGAGATCGACGCCGGAGCGGCTGGTCTTGTAGATGCGGGCAGCCGGGTTGATGGCGCGGACAATCTCCTCGATCAGCGCAAGCTCCTGTTGCGTCACGAGGTCGGTCTTGTTGATGATGACGACATCGGCAAATGCGATCTGGTCTTCGGCTTCGCGGCTATCCTTCAGGCGTAACGGCAGATGCTTGGCATCGACCAGGGCAACGACTGCATCCAGCTCGGTCTTTGCGCGAACGTCGTCATCCATGAAGAAGGTCTGGGCGACGGGAACCGGGTCTGCAAGGCCCGTCGTTTCAACGATGATACCGTCGAAGCGGCCGGGACGGCGCATCAGGCCCTCGACGACCCGGATGAGGTCGCCGCGCACCGTGCAGCAGACGCAGCCGTTGTTCATCTCGTAGATTTCCTCGTCCGACTCGACGATCAGGTCGTTGTCGATGCCGATCTCGCCGAACTCGTTGACGATGACCGCGTACTTCTTGCCATGGCTTTCAGTCAGGATGCGGTTCAACAGCGTCGTCTTGCCGGCGCCGAGATAGCCGGTCAGAACGGTCACAGGAATGGGCTTGATAGCGGCGGTTTCGGTCATGGGGAACCTCGATATATGGATTGTCGCCCCTGAGGGCTGGAAGTCGATCAGCCTCCATATAAGGGTTCGATTTGGGCAGTTCAAAGAGTTTTTATGTTATAAGATCACATTAGGTTTCGGCGGATGGAATCGCCGACACAATGTCGGTTCTGGCAAAATCATTGCCGACATAAAGCAGCGCGCAATCGAACTCTCTGGCGAGCGCATAGGCGAAGCAATCGCCGAAATTCAGACCTGCCGGGTGGATGCCCTTGCCCCATTTGGAATAGGCTGCTCCAGTGGCGCGCGCACGATCGGACGTGACGGGTACAACCTCGGATATCGTGTCGGCCAACAATTGAGCCATTGCCTTCGTCAAGCCGCGTCCTGCGGCGACGATGATCACCTCCGCCATTGTGCCTGCTGATATGACAATTCTGGGTTCATTCAGCATTGCTGCCCGGCAATCGCCTGCTGCCGGCTCGTTTTGGCAATCGCACTCAACGCCGACGTGTCGATGACGATCAATTCGGCAGCCCGTATTCATCGTACAGAAAGTCTTGGCTTCTTGCCGCGTCTGGACCGGGGGGCAAATTCAATTCTTGAACCTCCCTCTGAATCCTTTCAATAATCGTGTCTCGAACCTTCGGATCAATCGACTTTTTCACCGGTTCCAGCCGGACATACGGCATGCCATTCTGCGTCAACACGACTTCCTCGCCTTGGCTGGCGAGCCGAACCAGTTCTGTCAACTGGCCTTCCGCTTCCGCAATTGAGATGTGCATCTTCTGTCTTCTTTTTGCGGGCTCCAACCCTTGTGATAGTATCGGCTATCTTGAGTGTGCGCACAAGTTTTTGGCGCTATCGCAGCGCCGCGACGTCAAACTCGTCGACATCCTGCAGCAGTTCGATCAGTCCATCGACCGCATGGTCAATCAGTCTTTCGCCTTTTTCAGCTGACGCCGCCGATGCGTTGCCGGCGACGCCGTCCGGGTTGAGATCGGACATCTTCCAGCCGAAGGCGTGGGGGCCGTAGGCGCGCAGATGCCGGAATTTGTTGATGTAGTCGGTTTGCCGGGAGGGGAAATCGGCAGCTTTGGTCATGTCTACCTTGTCAGGATGAAGCGCGAGCATGACCGATGTCTCTATATCGCCGCCATGGATGTCGATCGCCTTGCTATCGGGCTCGATGATGCCGGTTGGGACGCCGAAGCGCGTCCAGCTTGTTGCAACGGCAAGCATGTCGAAGCGGACCCGGGCTTCGGTCGCAACGATGGTCATCAATGGCGAATTGCCGCCGTGAGCGCTTAGCATCACGAATTTGCGGATGCCCAATCGATGCAGTTTTTCGGCAATCTCCAGCCAGCGATGGACGGCATCTTCAAACGTCAGGCTCCTCGTCCCGATAACATCGATATGCTCTATGGAGTAGCCAACGGGCTCGACGGGCAGGAACGTCACCGGCAAGTCTTTTGGTAGCTGCTGCTTGAGCCGCTCGACGATGCCGGCAGCGATCAGCGTATCGGTTTCAAACGGCAGGTGCGCGCCGTGCTGCTCGTGAGCACCAAGCGGCAGCACAGCGATCCAGCGGCGGCGATCTTGCGGCTGCAAATGCTGGCTATTGTCTCCGTAATGAAACGAAGGTTGTACCATTTGAAGCATGCCCCTTGTTTATGTCAGCGTACTGCGCAATGTCATAGCGCGGGGATGCGGCCGCCGAAAGACCAACGGAAACAAGATGGGCAAGAAGAACAAAGACGGTAAAAAGTCGAAGTCGGCTAAGAAGAAGGATCACGGTGAATATTCTCTCGCCGATCTTTCGCCAGCCCTGACCCAGGCGGCGCGTTCGATGCGTACCGCGGTCTCTCGCAGCCTGACCGAAAGCGGGCTTTATGCCGGCCAGGATGGCGTCATTCTGGCGCTTGCCAGCGAGGACGGGCTTCCGGCCGGTGCGCTTGCGCAGAAACTCGGGGTCAAGGCCCCGACGATGACGCGGACCATCGGTCGAATGGAAGCCCAGGGCTTCGTCGAGCGCCGCGCCGATGCAGAAGACGCCCGGCTGACGAAGGTCTACCTCACGCAAACGGGACGCAATAGCGTCGCACAGATCGAGACCTCGGCTACGGCCTGCGATGCGCTTGCCACGAAGGGCTTTTCCGACAAGGACATCCGCTCGCTCGTCAAGCTGCTCCGGGCAATCGACAACAATCTTCTCGGCGCAGATTTGATGGAAGAAGACGAAAGCTAGAAATCGTCAAATTTGCATTTGCGTCCTCTAAATTTTTTAATTAAACATTTTAAATCCTGGCTCGCCACTATGCCGGGTGAATTGGTCGGCTGAGTTACACGGGGGGAGGGGAGCGCGTGGCTCAAAAGATAAAGCTTTCGACGATAGCGGAGACGCTTGGCATTTCAACCGCGACCGTATCGCTTGCGCTACGCGACAGTCCGCTTGTTGCCACGAATACCCGAGACCGCATCAAGGATCAGGCAAGGGCGCTCGGCTATATCTATAATCGCCGCGCTGCCAGTCTGAGAACCTCCCGTTCGGGTATCATCGGTGTTGTCGTGCACGACATCATGAACCCGTTCTACGGCGAGATCCTAAAGGCGATCGAGACCGAGCTCGATCGTAGTCGGCACACATTCATCCTGTCGAACCATTATGATTCCGTCGACAAACAGCGGAACTTCCTCGAGACCCTGCTGCAGCTGGGCGCCGATGGCGTCATCATGTCGCCGGCGATCGGTACGCCGTCGGAGGATATGCTGCTGACGGAGGAGAACGGCATGCCGGCGATCCTCGTCGCGCGCTCTATGGACGTGGTCGATTTTCCGACCTATCGCGGCGACGACACCTATGGCATTTCGCTTGCCACCAACCACCTGATCAGCCTGGGGCATCGCTCGATCGCCATGATCGGCGGAACTGACCAGACATCGACCGGGCGAGATCGTTACCAGGGCTATGTCAATGCGCTGCGCAAGGCAGGGATCGACGTCGATCCGGAGCTTCGCATTCCCGGGCCGCGTTCAAAGCAGGGTGGTTTCGAGGCGGCCGTACATTTTCTGTCGCTGCCGCAGAAGCCGACGGCTGCCGTTTGCTGGAACGACCTGGTTGCCATCGGCCTCATGAACGGCATCGCCCGCGCAGGGCTTGTACCGGGCAAGGATATCTCGGTGACGGGCTATGACGATCTTGAGGAGGCGTCGATCGCAACGCCGGCCTTGACGACCGTCTGGAACGGTCAGGCCGAGGTCGGAAGACTTGCAGCGCGCGCGCTTCTGGATAGACTTGCCGGAAGCCACGAGCCAGACGGCATCCATCTCATCAAGCCGGAGATGCGCATACGCCAGTCGACAGAGCCCTACCGGCCGCGGCAGTAGTCATTAGTCAGACAAGGAAAAGTCATGTCAGACCCCCGCATCGCAATCCTCATCCCGGGGAAAATCCATCCGCGCGTCCTCGAGAAACTTGGCAAGCTATTTGATATCCTGACGGTTGAGACGGGGCGCGGCCCGACGATCGAGCGCGAAACTTTATCCCGCGTTCGCGGCGTTGCTTGCGCGGGAGGGCTGAATGCTGCCTGGATCGACGCCTTGCCCAATCTGGAAGTGATTGCCAATTTCGGCGTCGGCTACGACGGGATCGACGTTGCCCACGCAGCGTCGAAGGGGATCGTCGTCACCAATACGCCCGACGTGCTTAATGACGAGGTCGCGGATACGGCAATCGGGCTGTTGCTGAATACACTTCGGCAGATGCCGCGGGCCGAAAACTGGCTGCGCGCCGGCAATTGGAAGCCGGGTCAATCCTTTCCGCTTTCGCCATTTTCGATGAAGGGTCGCCATGTCGGGCTGTTTGGTCTCGGCCGCATCGGCCTGGAGATTGCCAAGCGGTTGGAGCCCTTCAAGGTGAAGATCAGCTATCATACCCGGTCGCGTCACAAGGATGTTGCCTATGATTATTTTCCAACGTTGAAGGAAATGGCCGCAGCCGTCGATACAATCATCGCCATCGTCCCGAAGACGGCACATACGCATAGGGTGATCGATGCCGAGATCCTCAGACTTCTCGGGCCCGACGGCGTGCTGATCAATGTCGGGCGCGGCTGGTCGGTCGACGAGGATGCGCTGATTGCAGCCTTGCGCGACGGCAAGCTTGGGGCGGCGGGTCTTGACGTGTTCTACGACGAACCGGTCGTGCCGGAAGGCTTGCTTTCGCTGCCGAACGCGACGCTGCTGCCGCACATCGCGTCCGCCTCGGTGCCGACGCGCAATGCGATGGCCGATCTCGTGGCCGAAAACATCATTCAGTGGTTTACAACAGGAAGACCGGTTACACCGGTCCCAGAAACCCCGCCAAGATCAAAGGGCTGATTGTTTGCGCGCCGCCGGGATCGCCGGGGCCTTGCCGGCTGCATAGTCGCGCACCGCATTGCCAAAAGCCGCAAACAGCTTGCGCGACGCCTCGTCGGTTTCCGCCCAATATTCCGGGTGCCATTGTACGCCGAGCGCGAATGCCTTGGCGTCGATGACGGAAACAGCCTCTATCGTCCCGTCCTCGGCGGTTGCCTCCACCTGCAGGCGCGGCGCGGTTTTTGCGATTGCCTGGCGGTGCAACGAATTCACCTGCACTTCGCCGGCGCCGATATAGCGGGCGATGCATGAGCCCTCCTTGACGAATACGCTCTGACGGATCACGTACATCGCATCGCGCTCCGGCGTGACGGGCTTTCGATGATCCCAGATGCCAGGCTGTTCATGGATTTCGCTGGCGAGCGAACCGCCGAGCGCCACGTTCAATTCCTGAATGCCACGACAAATCGCCAAAAGGGGAATGGCCCTGTCGATGGCACGACGAATGAGCGGCAGGGATGTCGCATCACGTGCGGGATCGAAAGGACCATCCGCCTCGGTCGCCGGCATGCCGTAGAGCGACGGATGCACATTGCTGGCCGAGCCCGACACCAGCACACCATCGACACGGTCGAGAATGGCGTCGAGATCGTAGCCATCGCCCATGGCAGGCACGATCACGACCATCAGGCCGGCAACGTTCAGGGCTGCCTGGATATATTGCTGCTGCGCTGCGTGCCAGCTTGCCCCGTCAAGGACACGAATGTCGGCAGGTATGGCGATGATTGGCTTCGTCATCGAAAGCTCCGGTAAAAATGCCCGATTTCCTTGTTTGTTGAGAGCGCAGAACGTCGACGAAGTCAACGGCTCTGGACGTTTGGCGCCGTCGAATTCGAGCCGTTCCGTGTCATGCAATCGCGCGCATAAGTAGTATTATCGAGGCTCCACCTTCTCCTCGGATACGCCTTTTAACGAAGCCTACACGGCAAAAAGATTAGTGAATGCAAGACTTGAAAGAGGATGTGCGACATGGTTAGCTTCTGCGGCCGCGGAAGGATCGGGACAGCCGGTATATCCTGCGCCGCTATCTATCCGGGAGGATTTTGATGGATCGCCGTTCGTTCATCAGAAAAGCGGGTGCGATCGGTGCCGGGGCTGCCGCGTCCTCTGCGCTTGCAGCGCCTGCTATTGCCCAGGAAAATCCGAAGATCACCTGGCGGATGACGTCGTCCTTCCCCAAGACCCTGGATACGATCTATGGCGGCATCGACGACATTGCGAGCCACGTCTCAACTGCGACGGGTGGCAACTTCACCATTCAGACGTTTGAGGCTGGCGAGATCATACCTGGGCTTCAGGCGGCCGATGCGGTCAGCGCCGGAACGGTCGAGGCGGCCCATACCTGCTCCTACTATTTCTGGAACAAGGACCCGACCTACGCCATCGGGACGACCATCCCCTTCGGGCTGAATGCGCGGCTGTCCAACGCCTGGTTCTATCAGGGCAGCGGCAATGCGCTGATGAACGAATTCTACGCCACGCAAGGCATTTACGGACTGCCTGCCGGCAATACCGGTGTCCAGATGGGCGGCTGGTTTCGCAAGGAAATCAATACGCTCGACGATCTCAAAGGTCTGAAGATGCGCATCTCCGGTCTTGCGGGCAGCGTGATCGCCAAGGTCGGCGTAGTACCGCAGCAGGAGATTGCGACCGCCGATCTCTATTCAGCGCTCGACAAGGGGACGATCGATGCCTGCGAATGGGTCGGGCCCTATGACGACCTCAAGCTCGGCCTGCAGAAGGTGGCAAAATTCTATTATTACCCCGGCTGGTGGGAGGGGGGCACGGTGATCCACGCCTTCTTCAATCTCGAGAAGTGGAACGGCCTGCCGAAGAACTACCAGGCGGCGCTGACCGACGCGTGCGCATTTGCCAATACCAACATGCTGGCAAAATACGACGTCAAGAACCCGCCGGCTTTAAAGGAGATCGTGACCGAGGGGGTTACCTTGCGGCCCTTCAGCCAGGAAATCATGGAAGCCTGCTTTCAAGCGGCTACGGTCATCTATGCCGATATTTCCAAGTCAAATGCATCGTTCAAGAAGATCTACGACAACCAGGTGGCCTACAAGAAGGAGGCATATCTTTGGATGCAACTTTCCGAGTACACATTTGATACATTCATGATGATACAGCAGCGCGCCGGGAAACTATGATGTGTTACACTGCGGAACATAATCGCTTCCCCGAAGACGTTTTCGTCAATCTTGCCGCGATGATTTGTTCACTTTCTGTTTCCAATATATCTGCTACGGATACTGTGTCGGGGAAGAGTAATTTTGGTATGAATACACGAGTAGCGTGCAGAAATTCACTGATTCTATGATATAATCTCCTAAAATGTAGAAAAATTCACCAAATCCGCCGTAATCGGGCAATCAATTTTTAAATGGTTTTGATTAGAGTGCCAGCCGCACAGGGGGACTCTGTATGAAGCCTCAAAGCCCGAACATCGTCCCGACGGACGTCTATCTGTCGTTCGTAAGTTCGCTCTTTGGAAATCGAAAAACACTGTTTACGGGCATGATCGTTCAGATCTTGACCTACGTTGCCGTTTACTCGAAATCCGGTGCTCATTTCTATATCTACCTGTCAGCCGTCTTCATTGTCGTCTGCATTTATCGCATCTTCTGGTTTCAGCGTTTCGATGCGGCCGACAAGGATGCGATGAGCCGCGAGGATATCGCGCGATGGGAGCGGCGCTACCTCTACGGCGGCGTCTCGACGACGACGCTTCTTGGTATCGGCTGCGGCTTCGCCGTGCTGGTGCTTCAGGATTTTTTCGCTGAAATTGCCTGTATCGCGGTGACGCTTGCCTCGATGGTTTCGGTGGTTGGGCGAAACTACGGCTCGCCCAAGGCGGTCAACCTGCAGACAATATCGGCTTCGCTTCCCATCAGCCTGGGTTTCCTGCTGCTCAAGGACCCGTATATGGTCCTGTTGTCGTTCACGCTCATCCCGTTCGTGCTGACGACCCGCTCGATGGCGAACGGCGTTCGCGAATTCCTCTACAAGAACGTGATCGCGTCGCGCGAGATATCGCTGATTGCCGACCGTTTCGACACCGCCCTTAACAACATGACGCACGGGCTGTTCATGCTGGACGGCAACAATCGCATTCTGGTGGTCAATCGCAAGGCTTGCGAGCTGCTGCATCTGACCAACCAGGATCAGTTGAAGGACTGCGAGCTCGATGTCGTTCTGCGCTATGGCGTGCGCAATGCATTCATCGACGGTTCGTTGCCAAGCCTGATCCAGCGCCAGCTCGCACAGCTCGTCGACGGCTCGCTTTCGCGTACGCTCATTCAGTTCAATGAGGATCTGTTTCTGGAGTTTTCGGCCAACCGTCGTCCGGACGGGGTCGTGATCTTAATTTTCGAGGATGTGACCTCACGCATCCGCGCCGAACGCAAGATTCTTCACATGGTGCGCTTCGATCCTCTAACGGGCCTGCCCAATCGCGAGTACTTCATCGACCTGGTGAAAGAAAATCTTGCCGCCCGCCGCCAGGCCGGGACGATCGGCATCATGGTTCTCGATGTCGACGATTTCAAGCATGTCAACGACACCAAGGGGCACATTTCCGGCGACCGGATGCTGGTGAAAATCGCCGCACGCCTGAAGGAAGAGGCCGGCGGCAGCGCGCTCGTTGCGCGGCTGATGGGTGATCAGTTCGTGCTGTTTTTCCCCAATGACGACAACGCTCAGGATCTCGATCTGCGCATCCGGGCGCTTCATGGGGCAATCGCGGGCAACTACGAAGTTGACGGCAACACGTTCCGCATTTCCGTCAGCGGCGGCTATGTGACGATCGACAGCCTGGAATTTCGACCGGAGGAATGGCAGATTAAGGCCGATCTGGCATTGTTCGAAACGAAATCCCGCGTCAAGGGCGGTTGCTCGGCGTTCGAGGAGGAAATGGACGCCCGCTACATCGAACGGCAGAAGCTCAAGGACGATTTGCGTGACGCGATAGAAAACGGCGGCCTGCATGCCGCCTACCAGCCGATGTTCAAGCCGGACGGCAGCCGGATCGAGTGCTGCGAAGCATTGTCTCGCTGGGTCCATCCCGAAAAAGGCTCGGTGCCACCGACCGTCTTCGTACAGATCGCCGAGGAGATGGGTATCGTTTCCGGCATCACCAAATTCATGCTCAATCAGGCCTGCCGCGATTGTGCAACATGGCCGTCGTCAATTTCCGTGTCGGTCAATCTCTCCGTACAGGACCTGCGCAGCAGCAATGTCGTCGCCGTCGTCACTGAGGCGCTAGCAACGTCCGGGCTGTCGCCCTCGCGCCTGCACCTCGAAGTGACGGAAAGCTGCCTGATGGACGAGCTTGCCACCGTCCGCGCCATTTTGACGGAACTGCGAAACAAGGGCATCACCATTGCAATCGACGATTTCGGTACCGGCTTCTCGAGCCTCAGCTATCTCGATTCCCTGCCGATAGATGTCGTCAAGATCGATCGATCCTTCGTTCGCAACATCACCGAGGATGCGCGCCGCCTCAAGCTGTTGCGCGGCACGGTCAATCTTTCGCGCGAACTGGGCCTCGAGATCGTTGTCGAGGGCGTCGAGACGCAGGATCAATTGACCCTGATCAACAAGTATCAGTGTGCCGATTATGTGCAGGGATACGTATTTTCGACACCGGTTCCGACCGAGCGCATTCTTGCCATGGTAGAAAGCCTTGCCAAAAAGCAGATCATTCGCCGCCGCAAGAACGTCGCATAACCTCCTCCTGCGCTAAATTTCTGACAGATGCCTGATGGAGCTGCAACGGCTGCTCCTTGATTTTACGCGCAAATTTCTCGCGCCGTTAACCTTAACTGAAAGCTTTCTAGTTAAAATTTATTCAAATGTTGCGTGCCGGTTAGCCCTGAAGCATTAATTATTCATTAACTTTCAGGATTTTGAATATGGTACCCTCAGACGCCGGACAGAGTAATTTTTCCAAGAAGTTGCTGGAAGTCCTGGATCACATCGAATATCGCCGCGTCGAAACGCATGAAGATATGGAGGAGGTCGCGCGGATCCGGTATCGCGCCTACAAGCTCGCCAATATCCTGACGCTTAACGGCGCCAAGTTGATCGACGACGTCGATTTCGACGACCATGCCTATATCTTCGGCGTCTACTATGATGAGCGTCTGATCAGCACCGTGCGCATTCATCACGTGACGCCAGATCATCGGGTGAGCTCGACGCGGGAAATGTATACGACCGAGATCGACAAGTTTCTCGACGCGGGCATGACGCTCATCGACCCCGTACGATTTGCCGCTGATCCTGACGTCATAGGCGAAATGCCGGCACTTCCTTACCTGACGCTTAGAATTGCATCGATGGCAGCGGATTATTTCGATGCTGATCGCGTGCTGCAGCTGGTCAGTCCGCAGCACGCGCCATTCTATCGCCGCGTCTTTTATGCAGATACGGTCGTGCCATCGCAGAAGAATGTCGGCAAATACAATATCGAACTGACGCTGATGGCGACGCGAACGCGGGACGTGCGCGCTGGACTTTACCAGCGCTTCCCATTTTTCGTGTCCGAGCCCTATGAGCGGCGGATGATGTTCCAGCGGTCGCCCGATATGGGGGTAACGCCCTTGACGATCCTGCCAACCGCCCGCCTTGCCGCCAACGGACGCCTTGCGGCGCGGCGGGCAGTATGACGAATTTGACGATGCCAGGACCTGGCTGCGGCATCGTCATCCATTGCATTTTCTCCCACATTGTGTAAGGCCTCGATACAGGGAAATGCCGCCGGCATGCCAACTGCGCCGGGCATGACAGAGGTTTCGAGGCTAGGCTTTCGTCGATCGGTTCATGCCGGGTCGGGAGCGATATCAGGGGAGACTATTGAATGGCCGAACATCACACCGGACCTGCCGAAACAGGTGCTCCGATGGATTATCGCGAGCATGAGAAGACCTACAACATGTTTCTCGCCGGTGCCAAATATGGCACGGTGCTGATTGGTGTCCTTCTGATTGCAATGGCGGCAGGTTTCTTCGGACATGCAGGCCTGCTCGGTGGCTTTATTATTTTTGCTATTCTCTCGGTTGTCGGCATCGTTCTGGTGCGCTGACCGGCTTTAGCCGGTCTTTTCCGATATTCTCTAAATTATTGACCGTTGCAGGCTTCTGGCCCGCGGCGGTCCCGCTTGACACTGGGGAGGTGTAGTTGGGCAATCTTGTGTTTGTCGCAAAGGAGACCGCGGCCGATGAAGCGCGGGTCGCGGCATCGGTGGAGACGGTCAAGAAGCTGATTTCTCTTGGCTTCGATGTCGTGGTGGAGGCAGGTGCCGGCGCTCTGTCGCGGATTCCAGATAGCGAATACCAGGCGATTGGCGCGCGTGTCGGATCCTTTTCGGATGCGGCCAAGGCCGACGTCGTGTTGAAGGTGCGCCGGCCGACATCAAAAGAGATTGTCGGTTATCAAAATGGCGCCATCGTCATCGCAATCATGGATCCCTACGGCAACGAGCAGGCGCTTGCCGAAATGGCAAGGGCGGGGCTGACCACATTCGCCATGGAGCTGATGCCGCGCATCACCCGCGCCCAGTCGATGGACGTTTTGTCGTCGCAAGCCAATCTTGCCGGCTATCAGGCGGTGATCGAGGCGGCTGCGACCTATGACCGGGCGATGCCGATGATGATGACGGCGGCAGGTACCGTTCCGGCCGCAAAGGTGTTCGTCATGGGCGCCGGCGTTGCCGGGCTGCAGGCGATTGCCACGGCGCGGCGCCTCGGCGCCGTCGTATCCGCTACCGATGTTCGCCCGGCTGCCAAGGAACAGGTGGCCTCGCTCGGCGCCAAGTTCATCGCCGTCGAGGACGAGGAATTCAAGGCGGCGGAAACGTCGGGCGGCTACGCCAAGGAAATGTCCAGGGAATACCAGACAAAGCAGGCGACTTTGGTCTCCGACCATATTTCCAAGCAGGACATCGTCATCACCACGGCATTGATCCCAGGTCGTCCGGCACCGCGCCTGGTGACGCGCGCGATGTTGGCATCGATGAAGCCAGGCGCAGTGGCAGTGGACCTTGCCGTTGAGCGCGGCGGAAATATCGAAGGCTCGAATTCCGGGGGCGTTGTCGAGGTGGAGGGTGTTCGCGTCATCGGCTTTGCCAATATGCCGGGTCGCGTGGCGGCCAGCGCTTCGCTGCTCTATGCCAAGAACCTCGTCACCTTCCTCGAGACCATGGTCAACAAGGACACGAAGACGCTTGGCCTCAATTTCGACGACGAGCTGATCAGGGCGACGATGCTCACCCATGACGGCGTCGTCGTTCATCCGAATTTCAGCGATCCGGATCAGGCGATCGTCAAGAAGGGAGAAGTCTGATGGCCAGCCAAGCAATGGACCAGGCGCTGCAGCAATTGGACAAAGCCGTGACCGCGGTGATGACGGCGGCAGCGCAAGCGCCTGAGGCCGTCAGCGCCGTATCGGGTGCGGCGATCGACCCTTTCGTGTTCGAGCTTGCGATCTTCGTCCTGTCGATCTTGGTCGGATATTACGTCGTGTGGTCGGTGACGCCGGCGCTGCACACACCTTTGATGGCGGTGACCAACGCTATCTCGTCGGTCATCGTCGTCGGCGCGCTTCTTGCGGTCGGCATCTCGACCAGCGGTCTTGCGACGGGGTTCGGTTTCGTCGCCCTGGTGCTCGTTTCGGTCAATATCTTCGGCGGCTTCCTCGTCACGCAAAGAATGCTGGCGATGTACAAGAAAAAAGAAAAGTGAGGCCGGCATGCTGAGCAATATCGCAGCTTTCCTCTATCTCGTTTCCGGCGTTCTCTTCATTCTCGCGTTGCGCGGCCTCTCGCATCCAGCCAGCAGCCGCAAAGGCAATCTCTATGGCATGGTCGGCATGGCGATCGCCATTGCCACGACCCTGGTTCTGGCGACACCGTCTTTCGGCGGCCTGGTGTTGATCATCCTCGGTCTGGCGATCGGCGGCGGCGCCGGTTCCTACATCGCCCGCGTCATACCGATGACCTCGATGCCGCAGCTCGTCGCAGCCTTCCATTCTCTGGTCGGGCTTGCCGCGGTCCTCGTCGCGGCTGCAGCCCTTTACACGCCTTCGTCCTTCGGGATCGGCGCGATCGGAGCCATCCGCCACGAGGCGCTCGTCGAGATGGCGATCGGCGTTGCTATCGGCGCGCTGACCTTCACAGGCTCGATTGTCGCCTTTCTGAAGCTCGACGGGCGGATGTCCGGCAAGCCGATCATGTTGCCGTACCGGCATGCGATCAACTCAGCGCTGCTCGCTCTCATCATCTTTTTCATCATCGGTCTTGCGATCACTGAAAGCCACTTCGACTTCTGGGCAATCGTGGCGCTGGCCCTGGCGCTCGGCGTGCTTTTGATTGTGCCGATCGGCGGGGCCGATATGCCGGTCGTTGTGTCGATGCTGAATTCCTATTCCGGTTGGGCGGCGGCCGGCATCGGCTTCACGCTTGGCAACCTTGCCCTCATCATTACCGGCGCGCTTGTCGGATCGTCCGGTGCGATCCTTTCCTACATCATGTGCAAGGGGATGAATCGCTCCTTCATTTCGGTCATTCTCGGCGGCTTCGGCGGTGAGGCGGCAAGCGCGGCGGCCGACGACATCGACCGGTCCGTCAAGCTGGGCTCGGCAGAGGACGCCGCCTATCTGATGGCCAATGCCTCAAAGGTCATCATCGTGCCCGGCTACGGCATGGCGGTGGCGCAGGCACAACATGCCTTGCGTGAAATGGGCGACCGGCTGAAGGCACATGGCGTCGAGGTCAAATATGCGATCCATCCCGTTGCCGGACGTATGCCGGGCCATATGAACGTGCTTCTGGCCGAAGCCAACGTTCCCTATGATGACGTGTTCGAGCTGGAGGATATTAATTCCGAGTTCGCTCAGGCCGATGTTGCCTATGTCATCGGTGCCAATGACGTGACCAATCCGGCCGCGCGTGACGACAAGACCTCGCCGATCTATGGCATGCCGATCCTTGATGTGGACAAGGCAAAGACCTGCCTCTTCGTCAAGCGGTCGCTTGGCTCGGGTTATGCCGGTATCGACAACACGTTGTTTTACAAGGATGGGACGATGATGCTGCTCGGCGACGCCAAGAAGATGACCGAGGACATCGTCAAGGCGCTCAACGATTGAGCTGTTCTTAAAAATGCGGTTAGGCAAGTGCCACAGGTTTCCGGTGAAGATTGCCGGGGGGAGGCATTTTCTGCCTAGTTTCGCAGCGGGTGCCCTTTCTTTGAAGGTTAGGGTCAGATGGGCATATACATCGGGCTGCCCGAAGCGAGCTTGGTAGTATGAATGAAGGAGCACACCTTCGAGGTGGCTCCTCGGCGGATTCCGTCCACCGGTGTTGATCAACGTTTCGGTTGTACAAGATCGCTAGGGGTCAGCAATTGGACTCGTTGAGTTTCATCCTTCGCAAGTCCAACGAGGTCGGCTGAAAATCCTGCCTTGCTAAAGAGCAGAAAATGTTTGCCTGCAACTTCTTTTCCGAACTTCGTTTTCTCCGATCGGTCGCGTAGCTGTCTCAAATGCCCTAAGTCGATAATGGTGCTTCTCCACTTACACTCACCAAAGAAGTATTCACCGTTCAAGAGCCTCCCTGCGACGTCGATATCAAAGTCTGGATGACCCCATATCTGGCCGACTTCCTTTATCGGCACCACAAGCCTGACTTGAACATGAGGAAGATTTTGGCCTTCATTTTTTTCGATGGTTGCCCGGCGTGCTCTTCCACAAGACTTCAGCCGTCAGTGTCGGCGAAGCTAAAGTAGAGCGTCGAAAATACGCGTGTGGTTCCGATCAGACAGGCTCCTCGTCGCGTGATCCCGTCAGTCCGATCCGAGCATTTTCACTGCTCCATAATGCCTTAAAAATGCCCGCCTTGCCTGACGGGCATTTTCGTGAACGCCACCGCGTTATCGCTTTGAACTGGAAAGCGGCTCCTGCTCGGATTCTCGTATTCGCTCAAGCATCTTTCGCGCCGCGGTCAAGGTCCAGCAGAGACCCT
This sequence comes from Rhizobium sp. 2YAF20, assembly GCF_052114685.1. Lineage (NCBI taxonomy): Bacteria > Pseudomonadati > Pseudomonadota > Alphaproteobacteria > Hyphomicrobiales > Rhizobiaceae > Rhizobium > Rhizobium sp. 2YAF20. The sequence continues at coordinate 52,480 of NZ_JBFRFF010000001.1, forward strand.
CGGGGCGGAAGTCGATCTTCACTGCACCTCCAAACGCTGCCGCGGCGTGGGTCTTGATGACAGTCGTGCCGAAGCCCGGGCGATCCGGGGTCTTCACCATTGGCCCATTCGTTTCCGTCCAGGTCAAGGTTATCATGCGGCCGTCTTCTTCGTCGCTGTCTGTCCATGCAAAGACGACCTTGCCATCGGGAACCGAGAGTGCCCCATATTTCAGCGAATTGGTGGCCAGTTCATGCAGCGTCAAACCCAGATTCTGTACGGCCTCCGGCGTCAATAGAAAGTCCTCGCCGACAATCTCCAATTGGTCTGGATGCTGGAGGAAATTGGCAAGATGGATGTCGACAAGGCGGCGAAACGATACGCCGGACCATTGCTCGTTCGTCAGCACCTCGATCGAGCGGGCAAGCCCTTCCAGGCGACCTATGATTGCCTTTTGGAAACCGTCGACACTGTCTGCCCGCTTGGCAAGCTGCCGGGTCATTGCCTGGGCGAGTGCCAAAAGGTTCTTGGTGCGGTGGACCAGTTCATACATGACGAAATGAAGCCGATCCTCCGTCTGGCTTCGGTCGAATGATGCGTTCGAAAGAGCGATTGAGACCTGGTTGGCTTCGATGACGCTCGTTTCGATCGGCGAGACGATCTCTCCCCTGCCCATGCGCTCTGCCAATTCCGCTATGTCCTTTATCGTCGTACGAACCTGACGGCTGACAATCCAGACAAGGGACAGCGCAATACCCAATAAAACGATGCCACCATAGACAAGAGAGCGCCAGGTCGAGACAAATGATACGGGCGTCGAAGCGACTGGGCCCCACACCACCGCTTTCCAGGACCATCCTGGAATTTGCGCGTATCCGAAAAGCCTGCGAGGGTAAACGCTGTCGTCCTCAAAGAAGCCGCGTGGCTCGGCCAGCACTGAGACCCCCGCCTGGTCGAACAACGTGCCGGAGGCCAGGTTGATCGCACCGCTGGTCGACACAACGTGCCCGCTGCTATCCAAAATTGCGGCGGACCAGTTGGGGGGAAGTCCGTCTGTTGACATCAGGCGGGAAAGGTCGCTGGCATTTTGAGTGATGATCAATGCCGCACCTGCCGGCGATTGGTTGAGCGGTTCGATGATGCTGAAGACGGGCTGGCCGCTCATTGCCCCGGTAAAGACGTCCGATACTTCGATGCTGTTCGATTTAAGCGCGTGCTGAAGCGACTGCGGGTTCGATGTCTTCTTGAGTGGAGTGCCAAAGGGCCTTCGCGTGTTGAGAAGCTGCTGACCGTCCGCATCGACCAGGATCACATATAAGGCTTGCGATGCCAGAGCTCTGTATGTGCGATCATGAAAGGCGGCCAGATCGCTCTTTTCCAGTTCCGGCGAGATGGATAGAAGATGCAATGTCGTCGCCATGTCTTGCAGTTGACGATCGACGTTGCCGGCAAGCGCCAGCGCGTCCTGGACCGCATCCTTTTCTAGGCCATGCCGCTCACTGTTTTCAAGCTGCACCAACAGAACCGCTACAAAGGCAAGAATAGGCAGTGCGATCGCTAAGACGATCACAAACAGGTAAATGCCGATCGACGCTTTCGGAAAAACGCGAAACCTTCTTTTCATCAACAATTTCAGTCGCCCCACCCCGACGTTTGCGATCAGGTCGCGCAGATGACCCGTCGTCTCATTGATACTCGGCGCCCCGTGCAAGCAGAGTAGAATATGCCCTTAAAAATTGTATTTTAGGAACAAGAAAATGGTGTTGCAACATCGGCGCCGAGAGAATTTGCACCTCTCTCTTTCCGGTGTCGACCTCGCTTCTGACACTTAGCCGAAACGCGCCAACCGGAAAGGTTTCAAGGATGTGTCGTCGGTCCCGGCGGTGATTTCAGCAGTGCCTAGGAGGCCAATAATCGGTGCAAGCGTCACGCCGGAATGCATGACCGCGAGATAGACGCCCGGCATGTCCTTCACCGTGCCTATGATCGGTAAGCCGTCTTGCGGCGTCGGCCGATGGCCGACCGTATAAAAGTCGAGTTCGAGATCGGCGCTGCCGCGCAGCATCGCCTTCACCTTCGCGAACAATTCCTCGGCCGCCTGTTGCGGATGTTCTCCTGGATCGGTGCCGGCAAAATCCGACCCGGCAATAATCCGGCCTTCCGCGGTCTGTCGCATGTGAAGCTCAGGGGCAAGCACCAGTCCGGAAAGCAGCGGCCGGGCGGGCTTTGAATGGACGATAAGGCCGGGCGGAGACTGAAGTGGTATTTCAATGCCGGCACTCGCGGCCAGCGCCGCTGTGCCGGCGCCAGCAGCAAGCACGACCACGTCGGCAGTCATGACGCCATCGGCCGTTTCTATCCCGATGACGCGACCGTTCTCACTGGCCAGGCGCTGTACTTTGATGCCGGACAGGAGTGTGGCGCCGCTGCGGATGGCGTCCGACAGCAGGATATTGGCGGCCTCCTCCGGCTCGACGGCGCCCTCTTCGGCAACATGAAGAGCAAAGGGCGGAGCCGCGGCCAGGCAAGGCTCAATCTCGTTTAGCTCGGTCGGTCCAACGCGCTTTATCCCGTAACCCCAGGCACTATGGCCGCTGGCGAAGCTGTCGAGTTCCTCAGGCGGCAGGTCCCAGCAAAGACCGCCGCACCACTTGAGCGGCAAAGACGGAAGCGCCTTGGCGAGACGTTTCCACTCGGCCATGGAGCGTCGGCGGAAATGGAAATAGAATTCAGGGTTCCCCCAGCTCGCATTGATCCATGCGAACGAATTTGGTGTGGCCTCTCCGCCAGGTGTGGCACCTACAATCGTGACTGAAGCGCCCGCTTGAACCAGATGCCAAGCCAGCGATGCGCCGATGATGCCGGCGCCGACGACGATGATCTTTTGAGGTGTGGGCGCGTTTTGAGACGGTGTCATGCTTCCTCCCTATCATGCTTCGCACAATCAGGAAAAGCCGTAGCACGCGGCCGCGTCATAGGCTGCCCGACAAGTTGATTGCCGCCCGTTCAATGCTCGCCGGGCGGCGTTATCACTTAGCTGCCGGTGCGCACGCGCGCCAAGCCGTCCTTGGCCGGCTGGTAGCGCGGATCGAGATTGACGGCATGCTGGTAGGAGCGGGCTGCCTTGGCCTTGTCGCCGCGACGCTCGTAGACAAGAGCCTGGTTGGCCCAGGATTCCGCTACCTTGTTGTCCAGATCGATCGCGTGATTGAAATCGGCAAAGGCGTTGTCGTCGTCATTGCGCGCCAGATAGGACGTGCCGCGGCCGTTGTAAGGCTCCGGCGAGTTGGGCGACAGTGAGATCGCCTTGCTGAAATCGTCGATCGCCTTGTCCTGCTGATTGCGCTTCTGGTAAATCAGGCCCCGGCCGTGATAGGCGCGCCCGTCGGTCGTTCCCAGTTCGATCGCCTTGGAAAAGTCCTTGAAGGCATCGTCGTCGCGGCCGGCGAGGCGATAGATGTTGCCGCGGCCGATATAGGCGACGTCGTAGCTTGGGTTGATCTGCAGCGAAGCATTGTAATCGGCGGCCGCTTCCGGCTGCTTGCCCATGTTGCGGTAAACCAGCGCTCGGTTGGCATAGGCCTGGTAGAATTTCGGGTTCAGCTGGATCGCCTGATTGAAGTCGGCAAGAGAGCGGCTGAACTCGCCGGCGCGGCCATAGGCAGAGCCGCGGACGTTGTAGCCTTCCGGATCCTGCGGATTGGCGTTTATGACCGAAGTCAGGGACGCAATGTTCTGCTGCGAGCCCTGCGCCTTGTCAATACGGATGACAGTATCGGTCGAAGTGGTTTCGCAGCCGGCCAGGCCGATCACAGCAAGCAACGCCAGAACCGGCAACGCGGCCCGGTTGCCTTTCGAAGAAACGGAAGAATTCAAAGTTCTGGATGCCCTAAATCGAGTGAATGCCATTATCGGGTTCGCTTTCCCCATGCGTTATATCAGTAGTCCCTGATACATCTGGTCGAAACAAATCAAAAAAGGCGGCGCGAACCATTCGCCCCGCCAGAAACGCATCTGAAAACGTCGAAATAACGACCGTTAACGTGCAACTGCGCCTTCGCGCTGGGCTTTCTTGCGCGCCAGCTTGCGAACGCGACGAACAGCCTCGGCCTTTTCGCGGGCGCGCTTCTCCGAAGGTTTTTCGTAGTAGTCGCGCATTTTCATTTCGCGGAAAATTCCCTCGCGCTGCATCTTCTTCTTGAGCGCGCGAAGGGCTTGGTCGACATTGTTATCGCGGACGAGTACCTGCACGAAAACCCCGCTCCTTTGGCTTTAGAGTTGCTTGCCGCGGAAATTCGGCGATTTCCGGGGCAAAGAAATATCGTTCGCTGGGCGCAAGGCCTTGCGATTGGCTGTGCGAAATATCAGATCGGGTTGCGGAAGTCCATATATGGCGTCGCATTCCGTCCACAAATTTCCGCCAGACAAGAGTTTCTGGTCCGTGTCGATAGCGGGGCTTGAATGCGTCGCAAAAGAACCGTTGTGTCGGTTTTCGATTTGCGATCTGTATGGCCGATCGGAAGAGCTCTTCCTTCAAGGAGTTGAGGACGAATGCGCAAATACTCGGTTTTTGCCGTGGCAAGAGAGGCGTTACGGGGCCACAAGGGCTGGGAGGCCCAATGGACCTCGCCGGAGCCGCGCAAGGAGTATGATGTCATCATCATCGGCGCCGGCGGCCACGGCCTCGGTGCCGCATATTATCTTGCCAAGGAGCATGGCATCACCAATGTCGCGGTGATCGAGAAGGGCTGGCTCGGTGGCGGCAATACCGGCCGCAACACCACCATCATCCGCTCGAACTATCTCTACGAAGAGAGCATGCACATCTACGAGCATTCGCTGAAGCTCTGGGAAGGGCTGTCGCAGGAGCTCAACTACAATGTGATGTATTCGCCGCGCGGCGTGATGATGCTGTCGCACAATGTGCATGACCAGCAATCTTTCAAGCGCCACATCCATGCCAATCGTCTCTACGGCATCGACAATGAATGGATGACACCCGAACGGGCCAAGGCCTATTGTCCGCCGCTCGACATATCGAAGACGGCGCGCTACCCGATCAATGGTGCGGCCTTGCAACGCCGCGGCGGCACGGCCCGCCATGACGCGGTCGCCTGGGGCTATGCCCGTGCAGCGTCGGATCGTGGCGTCCATATCATCCAGAATTGCGAAGTCACCGGCATTCGCCGTGGGCCTGATGGCCGGGTTACCGGTGTCGACACGTCACGCGGCTTCATCGGCGCGAAGAAAATCGGCGTTTCCGCTGCCGGCCACACCACGACGGTCATGAAGATGGCCGACGTTCGGGTGCCCTTGCAGTCAAGCCCGCTGCAGGCGCTTGTGTCGGAACCGCTGAAACCGATCTTCCCCTGCGTGGTGATGTCAAACACGGTGCATGCCTATATCTCACAGTCCGACAAGGGCGAGCTCGTCATCGGCGCCGGCACCGACCAGTATAATTCCTATTCGCAGACCGGCGGCCTGCAGATCATCACCCACACGCTCGATGCGATCTGCGAGCTGTTTCCGATGTTCCGGCGGGTGAAGATGATGCGGTCCTGGGGCGGCATCGTCGACAACACCCCCGATCGCTCGGCGATCCAGTCGAAGACGCCAGTACCGGGGCTCTATGTCAATTGTGGCTGGGGAACGGGCGGTTTCAAGGCGACACCGGGATCGGCGAACCTGTTTGCGCATCTGATCGCGCGTGACGAGCCGCACAAGTTCAGCGCCGGGTTGACGCTCGACCGCTTCCGCAGCGGCCGTCTGATCGATGAAGCCGCCGCTGCCGCCGTTGCGCATTGACCGTGACTTCCATGACAAGGGAATACCCATGCTGCTGATCTACTGCCCATACTGTCAGGAAGAGCGCTCCGAGCTCGAATTCCGCAACGCCGGCGATGCGCATATTGCCCGGCCTCAGAATATCTCGGCGATTTCCGACGAGGAATTCGAGAGCTATTTCTTCCTGCGCGACAACCCGAAGGGGCTCATCTTCGAGCGCTGGCGCCACATGCACGGCTGCGGCCGCTTCTTCAACGCGGCGCGCGACACCGTCAGCGACAAGTTCCTGACCACCTACAAGGCCGGTGAGCCCAAGCCGGATCTCAACGTCGCGCCGGCGACCAGCGCCACCGTCGAGACCTATGAAGCGACCGAAGGAGACGCCCGATGAGCGGCGCCAATCGCATTGCCGGAGCAGGTCGCCTGACGCCTGCCAGAACCGCGCGCTTCACCTTCGACGGCAAGACCTATACCGCGCTCGAGGGCGACAGCGTCGCTTCGGCGCTGCTGGCCAACGGCGTCCATCTGGTCGGCCGCTCGTTCAAGTATCACAGGCCACGCGGCATTCTGTCCGCCGGCGCCGAAGAGCCGAATGCGCTTCTGGACATATCGCGGGATGCGGCCCGCAAACAGCCGAACGTGCGCGCCAGCGTCCAGGAGGTTTTCGACGGGATGATCGCCCAGTCGCAGAACCGCTGGCCGACGCTCGCCTTCGATATCGGCGGTATCAACAATCTGTTCTCGTCGTTCTTTGCCGCCGGCTTCTATTATAAGACCTTCATGTGGCCGAGGGCCGCCTGGAAGCACATCTATGAGCCGATCATCAGACATGCCGCCGGCCTCGGCGTGGCGCCGACGGAAGAAGATCCCGACCACTATGCCGGCCGTTTCGCCCATTGCGACGTGCTGGTTGTCGGTGGCGGCATTGCCGGCCTTTCAGCAGCCCTGGCAGCGGCCGAAGCCGGCGCGAAGGTCATCCTTTGCGACGAGCAGCCAGAGGTCGGAGGCGCGCTACGGTTTGATACCAGCGTCCGGATCGACGGCGTCGAGGGTTATGTCTGGGCGCAGGATGTCGTTTCGAAGCTGAAGGCGATGCCGAACGTCGACGTGCTGACCCGCACCACCGCATTCGGCTACTACAACCACAATTTTATCGGGCTGGCCGAACGCGTCACCGACCACCTGGCACGTCCGGCCCGCGACCTGCCGCGCGAGCGGCTGTGGCAGGTAAGGGCCAAGCGGGTGATCCTTGCAACCGGCGCGATCGAACGCCACATGGTCTTCCCGAACAATGATCGCCCGGGGATCATGCTTGCCTCGGCCGCGCGCACCTATCTCAACCATTACGGCGTTGCCGTCGGCGCAAAGATCGGCGTCTATACCTCGCACGACTCTGCCTATGAAGCGGCCTTCGACCTGAAGAAGGCCGGCGTCTCGATCGCGGTAATCGTCGATTGCAGGCCGCGTCCCGGCGACGCGGTGGTGGCAGAGGCCAGGGCGCTCGGCATCGAGGTCCTTCCCGGGCATTCGGTCATAAATACTGCAGGCAAGTTGCGCATCTCGTCGATGACGGTTGCCCGCAATGGCGGCGGCTCGCCTCGCAAGTTTGCCGTCGATGCCTTGCTGGTTTCCGCCGGCTGGACGCCATCCGTGCATCTGTTCTCGCAGTCGCGCGGCAAGGTGAAGTTCGATGCCGACAGGCAGCGTTTTCTCCCCGGTATCTATGTCCAGGATTGCCTGTCGGTTGGCGCGTGCAACGGCACCGACGGCCTGCAGGAGGCGATCGAGGAATCGCTTGCGGCAGGCGAACTGGTGGCGCGCGCTGCCGGTGCTGCCGGTGGCGGCAAGATCGTCCTTGCCGGCGAACAGGCCTTCGAATGGACCGGCGGCATGGTCGGCAGCGCCGAGGGTGCCGGCCCCGATACCAATGCCAAGGCTTTCGTCGACTTCCAGCACGACGTCTGCGCCAAGGACATTCGGCTTGCCGTTCGCGAGGGCATGCATTCGATCGAGCATATCAAGCGCTTCACGACAAACGGCATGGCCTCCGACCAGGGCAAGCTCTCCAACATGCATGGTCTGGCGATCGCAGCCGAAATGCTCGGCAAGGATATCCCGCAGGTGGGCCTTACCACCTTCCGCGCGCCCTATACGCCGGTCACCTACGGCACGCTGATCAATCATTCTCGCGGCGGCCTGTTCGACCCGGCGCGCAAGACGCCGATCCACTCCTGGGAGGAAGCGCATGGCGCCCTCTTCGAGGATGTCGGAAACTGGAAGCGCGCCTGGTTCTATCCGCGGACCGGTGAGACCATGCATCAGGCGGTCAACCGCGAATGCACGACCGTGCGCAACCTTGCCGGCGTGTTCGATGCATCGACGCTTGGCAAGATCGAAGTCGTCGGCCCGGATGCTGCAGCCTTTCTGAACCTGATCTACACCAACGCCTGGGATACGTTGAAGCCCGGCCGCTGCCGCTATGGCATCATGCTGCGCGAGGACGGTTTCGTTTATGACGATGGCGTTGTCGGACGGCTGGCGGAAGATCGGTTCCATGTGACAACCACCACCGGCGGCGCGCCGCGCGTTCTGCATCATATGGAAGACTACTTGCAGACCGAATTCCCTGATCTCAAGGTCTGGCTGACGTCCACCACCGAGCAATGGGCGGTCATTGCCGTTCAGGGCCCGAAGGCCCGCGAGATCATCGAGCCGCTGATCGAAGGCATCGATCTTTCAAACGAAGCCTTCCCGCATATGAGCGTCAAGGAAGGCAAGATCTGCGGCGTGCCGACCCGGCTGTTCCGCGTTTCGTTTACGGGCGATGTTGGCTTCGAAATCAACGTTCCTGCCGATTATGGCCAGTCGGTCTGGGAGGCTGTCTGGGCGCGTGCCGAGCCGCTCGGCGCTTGCGCCTATGGCACGGAGACCATGCACGTGCTTCGCGCCGAGAAGGGTTACATCATCGTCGGGCAGGATACCGACGGAACCGTAACACCTGACGATGCCGGCCTTTCCTGGGCGGTGTCGAAGAAGAAGGCCGACTTTGTCGGCATTCGCGGACTGACGCGTCCTGATCTGGTCAAGGAGGGGCGCAAGCAGCTCGTCGGGCTCATCACCAAGGACCCGAAGGCAGTTCTGGAAGAGGGCGCGCAGATCGTTGCAGATCCGAACGAACCGAAGCCGATGACCATGCTTGGGCATGTCACGTCGTCGTACTGGTCGGAAAACCTTGGTCGCTCGATCGCCTTCGCGCTGGTTGCCGGCGGTCGGGAGCGGATGGGCAAGACGCTCTACGTGCCGATGCCGGACAAGACGATCGCCGTCGAGGTGACGGACATGGTGTTCTTTGACAAGGAAGGAGGCCGCATCAATGGCTGACCAGGCTATTCGCAAGTCGCCGCTCGCCGGTCGCCATGGAGGCGCTGCCACGGTTCGCCTGACGCCCGCAGCGCCCGCGTCCCGCGTGGCTCTCCGGGCACCCGCCGGTTCTCTCGCAGCCCTTTCGAAGGCGCTGGGGCTGGCTATTCCGACCAAACCGAAAATGTCGGCAAGCGCCGGCAAGCGCTCGGCGATTTGGCTCGGTCCCGACGAATGGCTTGTCATTGATGAGAGTGGAGCCGATCTGATGGCGGTTCTTGGCTCAGCCTCGGCGTTACATTCGGCCACCGACGTTTCTCATCGCAACACGGCGATCATCGTCTCTGGGCCCGGTGCCGAGGCGACGCTGTCGGCCGGCTGCCCGCAGGATCTTTCGCTGGAGATCTTTCCCGTCGGCGCTTGCTCGAGGACCCTGTTCGGCAAGGTCGAGGTCGTTCTTCTGCGCGTCGAGGAAGACACGTTCCGCGTCGAGGTGTGGCGTTCGTTTTCCGACTATGCCTTCGGGCTTTTAGCTGAGGCGGCGTCCGATACGGCGTTTTGACCTTCCTCAGGCATCTTCCGGACGATCCTTCGGGTCGAACTGCGAGATGGTGATCCAGGTGGCGGTCAAGGCCGGCTTGCGCTCATGCTCGACCTCGACGGTCACCTCGTAGGTGAGCATGATCATGCCGGCACCCCGGAAGCGGCTGTCGGCGAGGATGAAATGTCCGCGGATGCGGCTTCCGGCCTTCACCGGGGCCATGAAGCGGACCTTCTCGAAACCGTAGTTGATGCCGAGTGTTTGCTCACGGATCTTCGGCAGACAATTGTAGTTCATCGCCGACAATAGCGACAAGGTCAGGAAACCATGGGCGATCGTGCCGCCGAAGGGCGTCGCCCTGGCGCGCTCCTCATCGACATGAATGAACTGGTGATCATTCGTGGCATCGGCAAAGGCGTTGATCATCGTCTGGTCGACCATGATCCAATCGGACAGGCCGACTTCCGTTCCCACGATATTTCGGACTTCAAACAGCGAAATTTCGCGCGGCATAGGCTTCCCTTCGACAGTTCCCGGCCTGCCGGGACCAACCCGACTGCACGCTGGCAGCACTCATCACAAAACTGGCCGCGCCGCTAAGCCAATTCCCCCAGGACCATACGAACCGAGCGGCCTGGAACCAGGAATTTGCCATCGACTTCGGCGGCTTTTTCGGCTGTAAGCACTTGCCACCGTGCCACCCCGATCAAGGGCAGGGCGAACACCTGCTCAGCGTGCGCGCGGTTGATCAAAATGGCAATACGTGACTTCTGGGAATTGCTATTATCGAGCGTTTTCAAAACCATCGTCAGCGTCGCGAAATTCGGTGTCTGCCACTGACCGACCGTCATCGGCGTGCCTTCGTGTGACAGCCATTCGACATCCTGGTCGGTCAGGAACGCCATTTCGGAAAAGACCGAGAAACGTTTGCGAAGTGCCGATACGAAGGCGGTGTGGCTGACCAAGGCGTCGTCGAGTTGGGCCCAATTAAGCCAGGTGATCTCGTTGTCCTGGCAATAGGCATTGTTGTTGCCGTGTTGCGATCGCCCGCCCTCGTCGCCGGCAGTGAGCATGATCGTTCCCCGGCTTGCAAACAAAGTTGACAGCAGGGCCATGACGTCGTCCCGCCGACTTTTCAGTATTGCCGGATCGTCGGTCGTGCCTTCGACGCCGTTGTTCCACGACAGGTTCTCGTTGTGGCCATCGCGGTTGTGTTCGCCGTTGGCATCGTTGTGCTTGCTGGCGTTGGAGACCAGATCCATCAGCGTGAAGCCATCATGGGCGGCCAGGAAATTGACACTGCGTGTCTGCGTCCTGCCGTCGCGTCCGAAAATCGGCGAGGAGCCGGCCAGCGCAGTTGCGAGATCGCCGGTCATATTATCGTCGCCGCGCCAATATCGGCGAAGGTCGTCGCGGGTGCGGTCGTTCCATTCGAGAAATGGTGCCGGGAAATTGCCGAGCTGATAGCCGCCTTGCCCGATGTCCCAGGGTTCCGCGATCATGAAGCGGTCGGAAAGGACATCGTCGGCCAGCATCTCGCGAAACGTCAGACTGTTTGGATCGAAGCCAGAGGCGGTCCGGCCGATGATTGGCGCGAGATCGAAGCGGAAGCCGTCGACCGCGGAGTTCAGGACGAAATGACGGAGGCTGTCGACAATCAGGCGGCGGATATAGGGATGATCGCAGGCAACGGTATTGCCGGTACCGGTATCGTTGACCAGTTCGCCCGGTCTGTCCGGAACATGGCGATAGAAGGAGCGATTGTCGAGACCGCGCAGCGAGAGCGTCGTGCCGAAGCGGTCGCTTTCGCCCGTATGGTTGAAGACAAGATCGAGGATGACAGCGATACCCTCTGCATGGAGCGCGGCCACCGTCTCGCGCAGTTCGTTCATGCCGCCGGGAACGATCCGCGGATCGAGCGCCATGAAGGCAACCGGATTGTAGCCCCAGCCGTTGCTCAAACCCAGCGGCGGCAGGTGCCGTTCGTCGATCCACGCCGTGATCGGCATCAGCTCGACGGCATCGACGCCGATGCGCTTGAGATGGGCGATAACGGAGGGATGGGCGAGGGCGGCCACCGTCCCGCGCTGTCTTGCCGGGACGTCGGGATGAAGGATCGTGAAGGGCTTGACGGCAATTTCATAGACCAGACCGCCTGGCTTGAAAAGCGGCTTTCGCCGCTCTGCCTTGATATCGTAAACAATGACCGCCTTCGGCATCAGGTCCTGCGTTTCCTCGCCGAAAAGGCCGAGGCGCGGGTCGTGGTGGAACGGGCGGTCGAACGCCTTGGCATAGGGGTCGGCGAGCAACTTCGATGGGTCGAACCAGAGGCCCCGGTCGGGATCGTAAGTTCCGAAGGCCCGGTAGCCGTAGCGGCCGCCTACCCTCACCCCATCGACGGATGCGCGATGGACATCGCCGTCGCGCTCCATTGCAACGCGGGCGGTTTCCTTCTCGCCGGACGCGTCGAACAGGCAGAGCTCGATTTTTTCGGCGCTCCTGGACCACACCGCAAAATCGGCACCCTGCGGGGTGAGGACGACTCCACCCTGTTGCGGCTTGGCTTCCATCAACCCGAAATCAGGTAATGACGGTCGGAACGTCGCGCCCGGTGCGGCCGCGGATGTCGGCGACGTCCTGGGCAGCGACAATAAGATCGGCAAGCGCTTCCTGGGTTTCGATGTTGTGGCGGGTCGAGTCTGGCTCGTAGCGTTCAATATAGACGCGCAGCGTTGCACCGGTCGTTCCCGTTCCAGACAGGCGGAAGACGACGCGCGAGCCACCCTCGAACAGGATGCGGATACCTTGATTGTTGCTGACCGATTTGTCGACCGGATCGTGATAGGAGAAATCGTCGGCGGCAGAAACCGTCAGGTCGCCGAACTTCGTGCCCGGCAGCGTCGGCAGCTTGTCGCGCAGATTTTCGATCAGACCGTTGGCCGCATCGGTGTCGACGCCCTCGTAGTCGTGGCGGGAATAGTAGTTGCGACCGTAAGCCGCCCAATGCTGGCCGACGATATCGGCAACGCTCTCGCCGCGGACCGCGAGGATGTTCAGCCAGAGGAGAACTGCCCAGAGGCCATCCTTCTCGCGCACATGGTTCGACCCGGTGCCCGAGCTTTCCTCGCCGCAGATCGTCGCAAGGCCGGCGTCCAGCAGATTGCCGAAGAATTTCCAGCCGGTCGGCGTTTCATAGATGCCGATACCGCGCTTTTCCGCGACACGGTCGGCAGCACCACTCGTCGGCATGGACCGAGCGATACCGACAATGCCATGCGAATAGCCTGGCACCAGATTGGCATTGGCCGCAAGGATGGCCAGGCTGTCGGACGGGGTGACGTAGATGCCCTTGCCGATGATGAGATTGCGGTCGCCGTCGCCGTCGGAAGCCGCACCGAAATCGGGGGCGTCGTCGCTCATCATCTCCTCGTAGAGTTCATGGCAATTGACGAGGTTCGGGTCGGGATGATGGCCGCCGAAATCTGGAAGCGGCATGAAGTTCCGGACCGAGCCGCCCGGTGCGCCGAGACGGTTTTCGAGAATTTCCTTGGCGTAGGGGCCGGTGACGGCGCTCATCGCATCGAAGCAGAGGCGGAAGCCGAGGCTGATCAGGTTGCGGATGGCATTGAAATCGAACAGCTCTTCCATCAGGGCTGCATAGTCTTCGACCGGATCGATGACGGAAACGATCATGCCGCCGACATCGTCGCGGCCGATGCGGTCGAGATTGACGTCGGGGAAATCAGCGATCTTGTAGCTGTCGATGACGGTGGTGCGGGCGTAGATCGCGTCGGTGATCTTTTCAGGCGCAGGGCCGCCATTGCCGATGTTGTACTTGATGCCGAAGTCTTCGGTCGGGCCGCCTGGATTGTGGCTGGCGGACAGTACAATGCCGCCAAAGGCCTTGTATTTGCGGATGACATGGGAGGCGGCCGGTGTCGACAGGATGCCGCCCTTGCCGACCATCACCTTGCCGAAGCCGTTCGCAGCGGCCATCTTGATGGCCTTCTGGATGACATCGCGATTGTAATAACGGCCGTCGCCGCCGATGACGAGGCATTTGCCTTGAAACCCTTCCAGAGAATCGAAGATCGACTGGATGAAGTTCTCGGCGTAGTTCGGCTGCTGAAAGACGGGAACTTTCTTTCTGAGGCCGGACGTGCCCGGTTTCTGATCCTTGAAGGGTGTTGTCGGAACCGTTTTGATCATCGGGTTACATGCCTTTCGAGACGAGGCTGGAATAAAGGGCGGCGTAGCGCTCGGCGCTCTTTCCCCAGGATACGTCGGATTTCATGCCCTGCTTTTGCATCTGCGTCCAGAGTTTTCGGTCCTTGAAAAGCTGCATTGTGTGCCGGACCGCATGCAGAAGGCCTTCTGGCGTTACATGTGCGAACTGCACCCCTGTCGCAACTTTTGCAGCGACCGCGGCGTGGTTGGCGTCAATGATCGTGTCGTTGAGACCGCCGGTGCGGGCGACGACGGGGATGCAGCCGTAGCGCAGACCATAGAGTTGCGTCAGGCCACAGGGCTCGAAACGCGAGGGGATGATGATGGCATCGCAGCCCGCCTGCATCAGGTGCGACATCGGTTCGTTATAGCCAACGGCCATGCCGACCCGGCCGTGATGCTTGGCGGCGGCGGAAAGCAGTGCGCCTTCGAGCGCTGCTTCGCCGGCGCCGAGGATGACGAGCTTGGCGCCCATGGCGACGATTTCTTCGGTCGTCGCGGCCAGAAGGTCCATCCCCTTTTGCCAGGTCAGGCGGCTGACAACGCAGAATATCGGGCCGTCGTCACTATCAAGGCCGAAATGTTCGACGATCGCCTTTCGGTTCTCACTGCGGTTCTTCATCGTCGTCAGCCCGAAATTGCGGGCGATCATCGGATCGGTCTCGGGATTCCAGACGTCGGGATCGATACCGTTGACGATCCCATGCAGGCTGCCGATGCGGCTGGCGATCAGGCCTTCAAGGCCCATACCGAACTCCGGCAGGAGGATTTCCTCGGCGTAGGACGGGCTGACTGTGGTGATGGCATGGGCCGTCTGCAGGCCGCCCTTCAAGAAGCAGACATCACCGTAATATTCGAGGCCCTCCCTGAATGCGTGCGTGGGCAGGCGGAGATAGGGGAAGATATCCGCGCCGAATTGACCCTGAAATGCAATATTGTGGATCGTCAGCACGCTTGGCAGTTCGGGCGTCGGATAATAGCGCATGTAGACGGAGATGAGCGCCGACTGCCAGTCATGGGCATGGACGAGATCAGGGCGCCAGCCCGGCATCAGGCCGGCGGCAATTTCGGCGCCAGCCAGCGACAGGGCTGCAAACCGGCGCCAATTGTCGGGATAGTCCTTGCCGGCTGTGTCGACATAGGGTCCGCCCTTGCGATTGTAGAACGCCGGCGCATCGAGCACCAGGATCGACACGCCGTCATGGTCAACCTCGAGCACAGTTGCTTCTTCGCCGAGCAAATCGTCGAATTGCAGCCGGACGACCGGGTCCTTTATCGCTTTCATCACGGTGGGGTAACCCGGAACCAGGGTCTTCGTATCGATCCCCAGCGGTTTTAAGGCGACGGGCAGGGCGCCGACCACATCGGCCAGGCCCCCTGTCTTTATCAGCGGGAAGATTTCGGACGCGACCGAAAGAACTTTCATATGTCAAATATCCAGCTTGTCGATCATCGTCTGGGTGATCAGGCAAATGCCGCTTTCGGTCCGACGGAAGCGTTTGGCATCGAGGTCGATATCCTCGCCAACCACAAGCCCTTCGGGGATCGTGACGCCGTGGTCGATCACAACATTCTTCAACTGCGCCCGCCGCCCGATCTTGACGCTCGGCAGGACGACTGCGCCCTCGAGTCGCGAATAGGAGTTGGCACGCACGCCGGTGAAAAGCAGGCTGTTCGACAGGGTCGCACCCGAAATGATGCAGTCGCCAGCCACCAGCGAGGAAACGGCAGACCCACGGCGATCCTCGTCGTCATGGACGAATTTTGCCGGCGGGTTGATTTCCGCATAGGTCCAGATCGGCCAGGTCTTGTCGTAGATATCGAGTTCCGGGACGATCGCCGTCAGGTCGACGTTTGCCTGCCAGTAGGCGTCGATGGTCCCGACGTCGCGCCAATAGGGCTCGCGCTCGAAATCGGATCGCACGCATGACTGGGCAAAGCGGTGGGCGACAGCCTTACCGTTCTTGACGATGTAGGGGATGATATCCTTGCCGAAGTCGCGGCTGGAGTTCGGGTCGGCCGCGTCGCGACGCAGTTCTTCGATCAGGAACTTGGTGTGGAAGACATAGATGCCCATCGAAGCAAACGAACTGTCCGGCTTGCCGGGGATGGCGGGCGGATCGGCGGGCTTCTCGACGAAGTCGATGATGCGGTCATTTTCGTCGACATGGACCACTCCGAAACCGACGGCTTCCATGCGCGGCACCTCGAGGCAGCCGATGGTGACATCGGCACCCGAGTCGACGTGCTGTTGCAGCATATATTCGTAGTCCATCTTGTAGACGTGGTCGCCTGCCAGGATGACCATGTATTCGACGCCATAATCCTGGATGATGTCGATGTTCTGGTAGACCGCGTCGGCGGTGCCTTCGTACCACTGCGTCTCCGAGACGCGCTGGGACGCGGGCAGGATGTCGAAGCTCTCGTTGCGCTCCGGACGAAAGAAGTTCCAGCCGCGCTGCATGTGGCGTATCAGCGAATGCGCCTTGTATTGCGTCGCGACGCCGATGCGGCGGATACCCGAATTCAGCGCGTTGGACAGCGCGAAATCGATGA
This sequence comes from Rhizobium sp. 2YAF20, assembly GCF_052114685.1. Taxonomy (NCBI): domain Bacteria; kingdom Pseudomonadati; phylum Pseudomonadota; class Alphaproteobacteria; order Hyphomicrobiales; family Rhizobiaceae; genus Rhizobium; species Rhizobium sp. 2YAF20. The sequence goes on from NZ_JBFRFF010000001.1 coordinate 68,927, forward strand.
TGCGGGCCTTTCCTCCAAAATAGACCGCAGGTTTCGCGCGCCGGTCCGTCAGTTCCTTCAGGCGGCTTCCTCTGCCGCCGGCAAGAACATAGGCCATGGCATCACGGGCAAGCGGTTGAACACGTTTCTCTACCATTTGATCCTCCCCTTTATAATCAGAATTCCGGTTCCAGCATGATGGTCGCCAGAGGCGGCAACGTAATGTTTGCCATTATCGTTCCTCCCGCATTGACGGCTTGTACTCGTCCGCCGTTGCCTTTGCCGCTGCCGCCGTAGATGTCGGCATCGGTGTTCAGTATCTCGCGCCATCGACCTTCGGCCGGCAGGCGCAAGGCATAATTTTCCCGATAGACCGGGGTGAAGTTGGTGATGACAGCGATGGGCTTTTCGCCGGGCGCTTTGCGAAGCCAGGCAAAGACCGAGTTGGCGTCGTCATCCACGACAAGCCATTCGAAACCATCACCTTCGCAATCACGGGCGTGAAGCGAGGACTTGCTGCGATAGGTGAAATTCAGGTCGCGCACGAGGCGTCGCATGCCTTCGTGCATCCGGTATTGCAACAGGTTCCAGTCGAGCGCGCGCTCTTCGCTCCATTCGCTCCACTGGGCAAATTCCTGCCCCATGAACAGCAGCTTCTTGCCGGGATAGCCCCACATGAAGCCGTAATAGGCACGCAGGTTGGCGAATTTCTGCCAATCGTCGCCCGACATCTTGGCGATCATCGAGCCTTTGCCGTGCACCACTTCATCGTGGGAAATCGGCAGCACAAAATTTTCCGAGAAGGCGTAGACCAGCCCGAAGGTAAGCTCGCTATGGTGATGGCGGCGGTGGACCGGGTCGCGCATGACATAGCTCAGCGTGTCATGCATGAAGCCCATGTTCCACTTGAACCCGAAGCCGAGGCCGCCTTCGTGAACGGGGGCCGAAACTTTCGGCCAGGAGGTGGATTCCTCGGCGATCGACATGACGCCGGGATGGCTGCCGTAGAGCCGCTTGTTCATTTCCTGCAGGAAGCGGACGGCTTCGAGGTTTTCGTTGCCGCCATATTCGTTCGGCACCCACTCGCCGTGCTTGCGCGAATAATCGAGGTAGAGCATCGAGGCGACGGCATCGACGCGCAGGCCGTCGAGATGAAATTTCTCGGCCCAGTAGACGGCGTTGTTGAGCAGGTAGGACACCACTTCCGTGCGGCCGAAATTGTAGATCGCCGTATTCCAGTCGGGGTGAAAGCCCTGTCGCGGGTCCGCATGCTCGTAAAGCGAGGTGCCGTCGAACCAGCGCAGGCCGTGGGCATCGGTCGGGAAATGGGCCGGCACCCAGTCGAGAATGACGCTGACGCCGACCTTGTGGCAGCCATTGACGAAGCGAGCAAACCCCTCAGGCTCGCCGAAGCGTGCGGTTGGCGCGTAGAGGCCCGTCGTCTGGTAGCCCCAGGATGGGTCGTAGGGATGTTCGGTGATCGGCAGGAACTCGATGTGGGTGAAACCCATGTCGATGCAGTAGGGGATCAGGCGCGAGGCAAGTTCGTCCCAGGACAGCATGGTCCCGTCGTCCCGGCGCTGCCAAGAGCCGGCATGCACTTCGTAGATCGAGATCGGCTGACGTCGCTGATCGACCTCCGACCAGTGCTTGCGGTGGGCCGCATCTTCCCATTCCTGCACGAGTTCCAGGGCAGTAACCGAGGCATTTTTCGGTCGCAGTTCGCTGCGCCTTGCAAAAGGATCGGCCTTCAGCGGCAGAACGATGCCATCCTTGCCGATGATCTCGAATTTGTAGATGACGCCGGCCGAGACGTCAGGGGCGAAGATTTCCCATATGCCAGAGTCGGCGCGCATGCGCATGACATGGCGACGACCGTCCCAGTTGTTGAAATCGCCGACCACCGAGACGCGCTGAGCGTTCGGCGCCCAGACGGCGAAATGGAAACCCTGCACGCCCTCATGCTTCAGGGGATGGGCGCCCATCTTGTCGAACAGGCGCAGATCGGACCCTTCGCGGGCATAGTAGTCGTCCATCGGCCCGAGAACCGGACCGAAGCTGTAGGGGTCGGTCACCGCCCATTCCGCGTCGCCGCGTCGGGCGCGGTAGCGAACCGGCTGGAGCCTGGACAAGGAAACCTTTCCCGCAAAGAAACCCGCGGGATCAACGCATTCGAGCTCGCCAAGCGCCGTGCCGTCAAGCGCCATTGCGCTGACGGCCTCGGCTCCGGGGATGAAGCATCGCGCGACATAGCCATCATCCGCCGGATGAAGGCCAAGGATGGAGAACGGATCGGAATGCGTCCCCTTGAGGATCGCAGCAATCTCATCTGCCGAAATTTCCCTTGAGGCTGCGCCTTCGGTCGCGGGCTTCGGCTTCTTCATCAAGCTCTCCAAATTTCCTTGGCATATTGGCGGATCGTCCGGTCGGACGAGAACCATCCCATGCGTGCAGTGTTGTAGATGGTTTTTTCCTGCCACTGCGATGGTGTGGCCCATACCTTGTCGACGATGCGTTGTTCGTCGGCATAGGCGTCGAAATCTGCCGCGACCATGAACCAGTCATGGGTGTAGATGCCTTCCATCAGCGTCGTGTAGCGGGCGCGATCGTCCGGTGAGAAAACGCCGGAAGAGATTGCCGCAAGGGCCTGCGCCAGCTCGCGCGAGCCTTCGATGACTGCCCGAGGGTTGTGGCCTTCGGTCCGCTTGTCGGCGACTTCCTCGGCGGTCAGTCCGAAGATGAAGATATTGTCGGCTCCGACGTTTTCGAGCATTTCGACGTTCGCGCCATCAAGGGTGCCGATGGTCAGCGCGCCGTTGAGGCCGAATTTCATGTTGCCGGTGCCGGATGCTTCCATGCCGGCAGTTGAAATCTGTTCCGAAAGGTCGGCGGCGGGAACCATGACTTCTGCGAGCGAAACATTGTAGTTCGGCACGAAGACGACCTTCAGCAGGCCGCGCACCGAGGGGTCGTTGTTGATTACGCGCGCCACGTCGTTGATGAGTTTGATGATGAGCTTGGCGTTGTGGTAGCTCGGGGCGGCCTTGCCGGCGAAGAGTTTTACGCGCGGCTGCCAGTCCAGCTCGGGATGCGAGCGGATCTGGTCATAGAGGGCCACAGTCTCGATGATGTTGAGCAGCTGGCGCTTGTATTCGTGGATGCGCTTGATCTGGATGTCGAACATGGCATTGGGATCAAGCTTGATACCCATGCGCTGCGCCACGAGGTTGGAAAGCGCGATCTTGTTGGTCCGCTTTATCGCTGCAAATTTCTGCTGGAAGGCGCTGTCGGTCGCGAAGGCCTCGAGCGGCTTCAGCTTTTCGGCGTCATCCATGAAATCGTCGCCGATCGCTTCGCGGATGAGTGACGTCAATCCCGGGTTACATTGCATCAGCCAGCGACGTGGGGTGATGCCGTTGGTCTTGTTGTTGATGCGCTCGGGATAAAGCTTGTGAAGGTCGGCAAAGACGGTGACCTTCATCAGGTCGGTGTGGAGAGCCGAGACGCCGTTGATGCTGTGCGAGCCGATGAAGGCAAGGTTCCCCATCCGCAGACGCCGGTCGCCGGTTTCGTCGATCATCGAGATGCTGCGGATTTCCGTGTCGCTGAAGTTGCGCTCCTTGCGCGCTTCCATCAGCACCTTGGTGTTGATCGCATAGACAATCTGCATGTGGCGCGGCAGCAGGCGCTCGAACAACGGAACTGGCCAGCTTTCAAGCGCCTCGGGCAGAAGCGTGTGGTTGGTGTAGGAGAAGGTCTTGCGGGTGATCTCCCAGGCAGCGTCGAATTCGAAGCCGTGGACATCGCAGAGCAGCCGCATCAGCTCTGCCACGGAAACGGCGGGGTGCGTGTCGTTGAGTTGGATCGCCACCTTTTCCGGCAGCGAAGTCAGATCGTCATATTGTTGCAGGTGGCGGCGGATGATGTCCTGCAGCGAGGCCGAGGAGAAGAAGAATTCCTGGCGCAGGCGCAACTCCTGGCCGGCTGGCGTGGCGTCAGCGGGGTAAAGCACCCGGGTCAGGCTCTCGGCCTTGTTGCTCTCGCGTAGCGCGCCGATGTGGTCGCCGGCGTTGAAGGCATCGAGCAGGATTGGATCGATCGGCTGGGCTGACCAGAGCCGCAGCGTATTGACGCGCTTGCCGCGCCAGCCGACGACAGGAAAGTCGAAGGCGGCGGCAATGACACGCTCTGCTGGCTTCCAAACATAACGGGACGCATCGTCCTCTCCAGCGACGAACTCGACCGAGCCGCCGAAGCCGATTTCATAGGCGCTCTCGCGGCGCTCAAATTCCCACGGGTTGCCGTGGGCAAGCCAGGTCTCGGGAAGTTCGACCTGCCAGCCGTCGGCCATCTGCTGACGGAAAAGGCCGTGGACATAGCGAATGCCGTAGCCATAGGCCGGCACATCGACGGTCGCCATCGATTCCATGAAACAGGCGGCAAGACGGCCAAGACCGCCATTGCCGAGCGCTGCGTCCGGCTCGAGCCCGGCAATGACATTGATGTCGACGCCGAGCGAGGAAAGCGCACTGGTAATTTGTTGCATCAATCCGAGATTGGAGATGGCATCGCGCATCAGCCGGCCGATCAGGAATTCGAGCGACAGGTAGTAAACGCGCTTGCCGCCCGACGCGTAGGTCTTGCGTGTCGATTCCATCCATTTGTCGATGATGCGGTCGCGGATGACGAGGATGGTTGCGGTCAGCCAGTCATGCGGTTTGGCGACCTTGGCATCCTTGCCGATGCGGTAGGTCAAGCGCTCGATGATTTCTTCCGCAAGGATTTCAGGGCGGGAACTGCGGGGGGCGGGAGTGGGAAGAGCCGCCTTCGAAAGAGTATTCATAATGGGGGTCTCGCCAATTGTGATTTATTTACAGAGCGTTATCTCTGACAAAATCGTTTTTCCATTCACGTCTCACCGTCCAGTTTATGCACCGTTGTATCGCAGTTGCAACAAGGGAATGGGGCAAATGAAAAAATAGGCCATCCAGGTCTGCCATCGTAGAAAAAGGCTTGATTTCAGTCACTTCTCGCGGGCTTATTTGAATACCGACATATAACGGAAGGCTGCACGGGATTGTTCCTGAGCAGCCATTTTAGGCGCAATAGGCCCAACGCACCGGGCAAATAGTTACTTGGTTAGTGCCGTTATCGATTGAGTGGTCGATTTTGCGATCTGGGAGAAGGCTTCCACTAGACTACTCATTGTCCTTGTTTCGTCGTCATTTTCAGCTGTCGATGCGCAGTATTTTAGCAGCTTTGCACCTATATCCGGTGCCATGAACCCAACATTGAAAATCTTCATACCATCAGCCTTCACTTCGTCGCAGCTCGCCCGGACAGTCTCGTCGGCGTTTTTGGTGGATGTGACGTCCATCGAGCCATCGGTCATCAGCAGAATGTGTCGGTCAGGCGGTCGATTGTTCTTCTCCTTGTGCTGCAGCGCGTGCGCATGCAATTTGCAGTCTGAAAGCGTGCCGCCCGTAATGCGCTTTTAGATTGTATATTGAGTGATGCGACGGTTTCTCTGCGCCATCAAGCTTCGTCAACGCTTGCGGGTTGATTTCGGGACACGGTTATTTCAGCGGGATAACGTCAACCGCCTGTACGGTCTTCTGGCTGCCGTAGCTCTTAAGGACGCCGATGACGGGGGCGACGTCGGAGTAGTCGCGGCCGTAGGCGACGACGATGTGGTCGGTTCCGGCCGGGATGTCGTTCGTCGGGTCGAGCTCGATCCAGCCGACCGTTTCGCCGCACCAGATGCGGACCCAGGCGTGCATGGCATCGGCGCCTTCGAGCCGTTCCTTGCCGGGCGGCGGGATCGTGCGCAGGAAGCCGCTGACATAGCCCGCCGGAATGCCGAGGCTGCGCAGTGCTATGATCATCACATGCACGAAATCCTGGCAGACGCCGCGCTTCAGCCGAAAGGCTTCCAGCGGGGTGGTGTCGACCGTCGTTGCCTCGGGGTCATAGTCGAAATCCTTGTGGATTCGGCTGCAGACGGCATGGGCGATCTGCATGACCGTCAGCTTTGTCGTGGCCCACTCTTTCGCATAGTTGCTGATCTCGGGCGTTTCGGGAAGGCGCGGGCTAGTGCCGGTGAAATGGTGCGGTGAAAGCGGATCGATCGACCAGAGGCCGGCGATCTCGTCGGGAAGCATGGCAAGCAGGGGCGAGAAATCAGCTCCGACCGGCAGGCTCTCGACCTGCACGCGAGCCTGCATGCGAATGTCGAGCCTTTCGTGATGGGCTCTGACGAGAAGGGCAGTTGCCGGATGTTGGAAAAAGTCGATGAAAGCCGACTGGTCGTCGGGTTTCGGCGAAACCTTCAGCGATCCTGCGATGAGCCGTTGGCGGTTCGGGAGCGACAGGGGCAGGACGCGGACGACGTGACGTGCGCCGGAAGCCGGCGTGTCGTAGATATAACCCATGTGCAGCGAGAGATCGTAAAGCATGGTCTATCCGAGATAGGTCTGCGCCAGCAGATCCGAGAGGCGCTCGAGTTCCTGTTCCAGGCGGTGATAGACCTCGTCGCTCATCGTCTCCGGGGTCATGACTGCAAGTCCGGAGTGGAGCCGCATGGCTTCGCGATAGAAGGGCGACATCTGGCCGTTGACGAAGGCGTTGGGCAATTGCTCCACCTCGTGGTGGATCTCGTTTATCTGGAAGAGGATCGAGCGCGGGTTGAGCGGATCAAGCGCCAGAAGATCGGTGACCGTCAGCCGCGCAGTGTTGACGTTGTAGCGCCGGCGGTGCGTCATGACGCTATCGCCGATCTCCAGCAGCATGTCGAGCGCGCCGTCGGGCGCCTCCGGGCCAGACATATGGCCGAGCAGCCGGGTCATGTGCAGGCCGCGCTCGATGTAGCGCCCCAGCGACAGGAAGCGCCAGCCGGTAAACCGATACATGTTCTCGTGGACAAGACCGGCAAAACCGGCAAGCTTGCGCAGGAGGATGGTCATCGCGTGGCTGGCATCGTCGCCGGGGCTGACCGTCTCGTGGAAGCGGCGGGCGGTCTTTGCCAGATCGTTGAGCGCCAGCCATCCATCCGGGGAAAATCGGTCGCGGATATTGCTTGCCGAATAAACTGCGCTGTCGATATTGCGCAGCAGGCTTTCGGGTACCGCCTCAAGCGTATCGATATCGATGACGCCGAGATATTCGCTGACATCGGCCAGGAGCGGCTGCGTCGGATCGGCGGATTCGGCAAAGCGGCCATGCCAGGCGCGCAGGATACGCAGCGCGCCTTCGGCCCGTTCGATATAGCGCCCGAGCCAGAAGAGATTATCGGCCGCGCGGCTCGGCAGGCTGCCGGGCATGTTGCGCATGAAAGTCTCTTCGGCCGGCAACAGGGTATGGCGCTCGACAGGCTTGTCGCTGACGATCCAGACGTCGGCTGCAGAACCGCCCGATTGCATAGCGATCGCCGCGACGTCGTCGCCGCTGCCGATGCGGGCAAAGCCGCCCGGCATGATTTGCCATCCGTTTTCGGTGCGGGCCGCAAAGACGCGCAAGCTCATCGGTCGCGGCAGAAGCTTGCCATTGACCCAGGCGGGCGTCGTCGACAGGGTCACGACCTCCTGGCCGACCAGCTTGCGCCCGTCTGTCGTCAGCCAGTCGGCGATCGATTCCTTGGCGGTCGAGCGCAGGGTCGAGCCGAGCACCGACTGGCCGTTGTCGTCGAAGAACGGCATTCGCGAATAGGCCGGGCCGATCACCATCTTGGAGATGTTCTTTGCCACCTGCTCGCGCTCGGCCTTCTGGCCGCACCACCAGGTGGCGATCGACGGCAGCTTCAGGTCCTCACCAAGCAATTGGCGCGAAATGGTCGGCATGAAGGCAAGCAGCGCCCGCGTCTCGAGGACCCCAGAGCCGAGCGCGTTGACGATCGTGAGCGATTGCGCGCGCAGCGCCTGGACCATGCCGGGCGTGCCGATATGGGAGTGCTGGTTCAGCTCCAGCGGATCGGCGTAACCGCTATCGAGACGACGCCATAGCACGCTGATCGGCTTAAGCCCGGCGACGGTGCGCACCATGACCTTGTCGTTGACGACAGCAAGATCCTCGCCCTCGAGCAGCATCAGGCCGAGGTAGCGGGCGATGTAGGCGTGCTCGTAATAGGTTTCGTTCGCCGGCCCCGGCGTCAGGACGGCGATGCGGCCGTCGGGGCTCTGTTTCATGCCTTGCAGAGCGTTGCGAAATGCGCCGAAGAACGAGGCGAGCCGGTGGACGGGGGTTTCGGCATAGATATCGGAAAATGCGCGCGTCGTCGCAACACGGGTTTCAAGCGCAAAGCCTGCGCCCGAAGGAGCCTGCGTCCGATCGGCCAGCACCCACCAGTTGCCGTCGGGCCCACGGCCGATCTCGAAGGCGAGGAAATGGAGATAGTGGCCGCTTGCCGGTTTTACGCCGACCAGCGGCCGCAGGAATTCTGGGTTTGAGGCAAGCAACGCTGGCGGGATGAAGCCTTCGTTCACAAGCCGGTTTTCGCCATGGATATCGCCCATGATCTGCTCGAGCAGCTCTGCCCGCTGGACCAGCCCTTCCGACAGCGTTTGCCATTCGCGTTCGTCGATCAGCACGGGAATGTGGGATATCGGCCAGTTGCGCTCGCTGACACCCTTTGCGCCATAGGCCCGGTAGAAAACGCCGGCGTCGCGCAGGTAGCGGTCGGCGCGGGCGAAGCGTTCGTGGAGTTCCTTTTCGCTCATTCGGCTGATTGCGCCGAGCAGGTTCTGCCAGACGGGGCGAACGGCGCCGGTGTTGTCGACCATTTCGTCGGCAACGCCGGCCAGGGCCGAATAGGCAAAGGCCGGATCGGTGCCGATGCCAGCCTTTACCTGTTCTTTTCGCTCAGCTGCCGGTTTCTTGGCCATGCGGTTACTCTGGTTCAAACTCCCGGCGGCCGCCGCAAATCGAGTGTCAGCGGGAATTCCTGTGAAACCAACTCCGGTTGCAGCGAATAGCGACCGGCGGTATGTCCCCAAGGCTCGAACCGAGCAAGACGACGGGCCTCGGCTTCATTGCCGTTGACCGGAAATGTCTCATAGTTCCGGCCGCCCGGATGGGCAACATGATAGATGCAGCCCCCGATCGAACGGTTGGACCATGTATCATAAATGTCGAAGGTCAGCGGCGTGTTCACAGGCAGGACGGGGTGGAGACCGGAGGCTGGATGCCACGCCTTGAAGCGGACGCCAGCGACCGAAACGCCAGATACTCCCGTCGGCGTCAGCGGCACTGCGCGGCCGTTGCAGGCGACGGCATAGCGCGACGGATTGCTGCTTTCGAGCCGAACCTGCAGCCGCTCGACCGAGGAGTCGACGAAGCGCACCGTTCCGCCGATCGCACCTTCTTCGCCCATGACATGCCAGGGTTCGAGGGCTTGACGCAGTTCGAGCTTGTTGCCTTCGTATTCGACCTCGCCGCTGAAGGGGAAGCGGAATTCAAGCTGCGCCTTGAACCATTCGGGGCGCAGCTCGAAGCCGTTTTCCTCAAGGTCCGCCAGTACGTCGAGAAAGTCCTGCCAGACGTAGTGCGGCAGCATAAAGCGGTCATGCAGAGATGTGCCCCAGCGCACAAGCCTGCCACCGATCGGGTTCTTCCAGAAACGGGCGATCAGTGCTCGGACCAAGAGCTGCTGAGCAAGGCTCATGCGGGCATTCGGCGGCATCTCGAAGCCGCGGAATTCGACGAGGCCGAGCCGTCCGGTCGGACCGTCCGGGGAAAACAGCTTGTCGATGCAGATTTCTGAGCGGTGAGTGTTGCCGGTGACGTCAATCAATACATTGCGGAAAAGCCGGTCCACAAGCCAGGGCAGGGGCGGGACGCCATCGCCGGGGGCGGGGACCTGTGCCAGCGCGATTTCGAGCTCGTAGAGGCTGTCGTGGCGGGCCTCGTCGAAACGCGGCGCCTGGCTGGTCGGGCCGATGAAGAGCCCCGAAAAGAGGTAGGACAACGACGGGTGGCGCTGCCAGTGGAGCACGAGGCTCTTCAACAGATCCGGGCGACGCAGGAATGGGCTGTTGGCCGGATTGACGCCGCCAACGACGACATGGTTGCCGCCGCCGGTGCCGGTGTGGCGGCCGTCGATCAGGAACTTGTCAGTCCCAAGGCGAGTCTGGCGCGCCTCCTCGTAAACCGCCGAGGTGATGTCGACGCATTCGTTCCAGCTCGATGCGGGATGAACGTTGACCTCGATGACACCGGGATCGGGCGCGACACGGATGACGTTTATGCGCTCGTCCTGCGGCGGCGGGTAGCCTTCGATGTGGATCGGCAGCTTCATCTCCGCTGCGGCATTTTCGGCCGCAGCGACGAGTTCCAGATAGTCTTCGATCCGCTCGACCGGTGGCATGAACACGCACAGGCGGCCGTGGCGCGGCTCGACCGAAATGGCGGTTCGGACCGCACCGCCGATTTCGCCGATCGTCTGTTCGACGCGGGTCTGTCCGCTTTCGTCGGTCTGGAAGGAGGCTTCCGGCATGGCTCGGCCTGCGGGCACGACGATATCGGGCAGCGGCTTGCGCGGGATCGAAGGATCGGCTGTGTGGATATAGGGGAAGCTCGACGGCGGCACATAGGGCAGGGTGCCGAGCGGCAGGCGGTAGCCGACGGGCGAATCGCCCGGCACCAGGAATATCTTGCCGCGGCGCGTCCGCCATTTTTCGCTGATCCAGCGATGGCCGCTCGCCTGCGCGTTCCAGGCCTGGACGGGCAGGATGTAGCCGGTTGCAACCGTCAGGCCGCGCTCGAAGACACGGGCGATGCGGCTGCGCTCCTCCGGGTCCTTCAGCTTGGAATTGGACGGATCGACATTTTCAGGCAGGCTGCCTTCCTTGATAATCCATTCGGCGGGGTCCTCATAGGCCGGAAGGACCATGTCGGGTTCGATCGCCAGCTCCTTGGCGATACCGACCAGGAGCTTTCCGGCATCTTCCGGCGTCGCGCCGGTCTCGTTGCCCTCGGCCGCGATCAGGTCGGGATTCTGCCAGATCGGCTTGCCGTCCTTTCGCCAATAGAGCGAGAAGGTCCAGCGCGGCAGGGATTCTCCCGGATACCATTTGCCCTGGCCGTAGTGCAGGAAACCGCCAGGGGCAAAGCGTTCGCGCAGTTTGCGGATCAACTGGTCGGCCTTGTCGCGTTTGGTCGGGCCGACGGCGGCAGTATTCCATTCTTCCGACTGGAAGTCGTCGATCGACACGAAGGTCGGCTCTCCGCCCATGGTCAGCCGCACATCCTCGCTGGCCAGAACCTTGTCGACTTTCTTTCCGAGTGCGTTGAGCGCATCCCATGATTCGTCGGAAAAGGGCTTGGTGATCCGCGGATGTTCGGCGACGCGTGTGACCGTCATCGCAAAGTCGAATTCGGTGGTGGCCTCGCCGAAAATTGCGCCGGAGATTGGCGCGGCGTTGCGGTAATGCGGTGTCGCGGCGAGCGGAATATGGCTTTCGCCCGTCAGAAGTCCCGATGTCGGGTCGAGACCGATCCAACCGGCACCCGGCAGATAGACTTCGCACCATGCGTGCAGATCGGTAAAATCAACCTCGGTGCCGGAGGGGCCGTCGAGCGCTTTCAGATCGGGCGCAAGCTGGATCAGATAGCCGGAGACGAAGCGGGCGGCGAGGCCCAGATTGCGGAGGATCTCGACAAGCAGCCAGCTGCTGTCGCGACAGGAGCCGAGCGCGCGCGTCAGCGTCTCCTCCGGCGTCTGCACCCCGGGCTCCATGCGGATGACGTAGTTGACCTCTTGCTGGACGCGGGCATTGAGGCCCACGACGAAATCGATGGTGCGCTGGGGCGTTCGGTCGATGGTCGCCATGAATTTGGCAAGCGCCTCGTCCATCGGTTCAGGCTTCATATAGATCTTCAGATCGTCACGAAGCTCTTCCGGATAGTCGAACGGCCAGTTCTCGGAGGCTTCCTCGATGAAGAAGTCGAACGGATTATAGACCGTCATGTCAGCCACGAGATCGACTTCGATCTTGAATTCCGTGACCGGGTCCGGGAAGACGTAGCGCGCCAGATAATTGCCGTACGGGTCCTGCTGAAGGTTCACGAAGTGGTTTGCCGGCGTTATCTTCAGCGAATGACTGATCACCCGCGTTTTCGAATGCGGGGCCGGCTTCAGCCTTATGATCTGCGGACCCAGACGGACCGGCTTGTCGTACTTATAATGCGTCAGGTGGTAGATGCTTGCTTTGATCGACATTGTGTTTTCTTATGCCCGGCTCGCATCGACGTGCGGCTGTTGCTGTTCCCAGCGCGATTGTGTGCAATGCAACGAGAGAAAGCAAGGCGCTTTGACCGATGGAGCGTGCATCCCGTTGATGGACAAAATAAAAACGGCGAGCCATGGCCCGCCGTCTCGTCAGTCTGTCAGTTTGGGTTTCAGCTTCGGCCAAACTCGTCGACAAGGCGAATGATATCGTCTTCGCCGAGATAAGAGCCGGTCTGGACCTCGATCAGTTCCAGCATGATCTTGCCGGGATTGGACAGGCGATGCACCTCGCCGAGCGGAATGTAGACCGATTCGTTTTCACGCAGCATCTGAACATGCTCGCCGATCGTCACCTCGGCCGTGCCGCGAACGACGACCCAGTGTTCGGAGCGGTGGTGGTGCTTTTGCAGCGACAATTTCTTGCCAGGCGTCACGAAGATGCGCTTCACTTGGAAACGGTCGCCGTTGAAGATCGACGTATAGCCACCCCATGGACGATAGGAGGTCGGGTGCGTTTCTGTGAGCTTCGCCGTTGATTTCTGCCCGGCGAGCAGCTTTACCAGCTGGCCAACTTCCTGGCTGTCTTTCAGATGCCCGACGTAAACCGCGTCCTCGCTGGCGATCACCGCGATATCTTCGAGGCCCTGCACCGCAAGGTGTACACCATGCGTCATGACCAGGGAGTTGCGGGTATTGACCAGCGTCGTGCTGCCGGCTGCGACATTGCCGTTTTGATCTGGCGTGCCGACCTTCCAGACCGAATCCCAGCTCCCAAGGTCAGACCAGGTGAAGGGCGAGGGGACGACAGCGGCATTCGCGGTCTTTTCCATGATCGCGTAGTCGATCGAGATATTGGGGCTCTTTGCGAAGGCCTCTGCATCCAGTCGGATGAAATCGAGATCGCGAGAAGCCTTGGCAACAGCCTCGCCGGCGGCCTTGGCGACGTCGGGAGCGTACTCGTTCATCTCCGCCAGTAGCGGGGCGACGCCGAACATGAACATTCCGGAGTTCCAGTAGAAATCTCCGGCGTCGACCATCGCCTTTGCGTCTTCGAGAACCGGCTTTTCAACGAAGCGCTTGACCTCGTGTGCGCCTGTTGGAAGTGCCTTGCCCAGCTCGATATAGCCATATCCCGTCGCCGGCTCGGTCGGTGTGATGCCAAATGTCACAAGCTTGCCTTCAGCCGCCGTCTCCCGGGCGATGCGAACACAATCATAGTAGCTCTTGTCGGCGTTGATCTCGTAGTCAGAGCCGAGCACATGCATGATGGCGCTCTTGCCGAACAGAGTACCGGCGAGCGTCCCGGCGGCGGCAACAGCTGCTGCCGTGTTGCGGGCGACCGGTTCCAGCATGACAGCGGCCAGCGTGATCCCGAGTTCGCGCGCCTGCTCGGCGACCAGGAAACGGAATTCCTCGTTGGTCAGGACGATCGGCGCTTCATAAAGCTCCGGATCGGAAACGCGCGACAGCGTGTTCTGGAACAGTGTCTTGTCGCCGATGAACTGGATGAATTGCTTCGGCGCGGTCGCCCGCGACAGCGGCCACAACCGCGTTCCCTTGCCGCCCGCCATAATGACGGGGACGATTTTTGCTGTCATTGCTCCGATCCTCTTTCAAGCTCAACGAACACTGGTCGCGTTGCCGGATGGATCCGGCAACGTTTCCTTATGCATGCCTAGGACTAATAGACCATGAAATTGAAGAAGTCGGAAATTGTCATGGTAAAGGCAGCCTTTTTCAGGGCATGCCGATCTTGGCTCTCTTATCAGGGACCGGTTCGCGACTGCGCTTATTATACCTGATTGAGGACCACAGCGAGATGCCGATCAACACTGCTCCGCCAAGGCCGGTTACGACTTCGGGTATGTGCATGAGGGTTTGCACATACATGATCACCGCGAGGATCAGGATTGCGTAGAAGGCTCCGTGCTCAAGATAGCGGTAGTGCGCAAGCGTTCCCTTGTCCACCAGCATGATCGTCATCGATCGCACGTACATGGCGCCGATGCCAAGGCCGATTGCTATGACGAACAGGTTCTGCGTCAGGGCGAAGGCACCGATGACGCCATCGAACGAGAAGCTGGCATCAAGCACTTCGAGGTAGATGAATGCGCCAAGCCCGCCCTTTGCGGCCTCGCTCAGCGCCTTTTGCGAAGCGTCGAGAAGGCCGCCCACGACCTCGACCAGCAGGAAGGTCAAAAGTCCGTAGACCGCCGAATAGACGAAAATCGTCGCTTCTTCGTCGCCCAGCAGTGACGAGAACACAAGCACGAGGATCAGGACGATCGAGATTTCGACGCCCTTGATAGTGGCGAAATGCGACATCGCCTTTTCGAGGAACGCGATCCAGTGAACGTCCTTCTTGTGATCGAAGAAATAGGTGAGGCCGACCATCATCAGGAAGGTGCCGCCGAAGGCCGCGATCGGAAGATGGGCGCCTTGCATGATACGCGCGTAATCCTCCGGCTGGGTTGCCGCCATGTGCAGCGCCTCTAAGGGGCCGATGTGGCCTGCGATGGCGACAATCGCAAGCGGAAAGACGATGCGCATGCCGAACACGGCAATGACGATGCCCCAGGTGAGGAACCGGTTCTGCCAGATCGGCGTCATCGCCTTGAGCTTATTGGCATTGACAATGGCGTTGTCGAAGGAGAGCGAAATCTCAAGAACGGCAAGGACCGCGCAAATGAAGAAGGCGGTTGCCATGCCGGCGATCGTGCCGGTCATGTTCCAGCCGATCAGGCCGCCAAGCAGAAGGCCTGCGATGGTTACGATGAACGCCCATGTGAAATAGCCGAGCATGGCTCTGCGGGAAGTGTGCTGCGTCATCTCAGCACCGCTTTCAAAAGTTGAATGTCAAAAAATCGGTAGGCAGGGCAGCGTCGCATGCCGAAGACGGCATGCGGGCAAGGCATGGTCAGGTTTATCATCGAAAGAAATCCGCCGGCTCATCTGCAGGCGGTACCGACATCACGAGAGCGCCGTAAAAACTCTCGCCAGAGGGGCCCGGCACCAAGTTCATTCCCGAGCCGATGTCAGACGGGCACTGGAATATCTCCTATTAGTTAGCGATCTTCGGGCGTGCGTCAAGGCTTGTTGGATGGTCGCCCATCGCCGGTTCCTCCCGCATGACTGTAAGCGTCTCCAAGTGACGTCGAGACGTGCGCCGATCATACCGGGTCGCCGTCAGCGCCAGTCGTAAGCCAGATCGGCGATCGTCATATTCAGGAGGTGACCCGGTCGAGGCGGGGGTGTCACTCAACCACGCGAAGACGATCGGCATGATTTTGTCGGTGCCAACATCTGCTATTCCTCCAGCAGAGGCAAATGGAGCATGTGATCTCGTGGTAAGCTGGTGGGGCCGGCCTCAGCTGCGAACCGAATTCTCGCGCCGATGAGAGAGGCGGGCTATCGCTTGTCCGTTCGGCTGGCCGGCGTGACTATCGATCCGGATGAAGCGCGGCGTCCCGAGCCACTGCTTACTTTCCTCAGGATGCAAACCGGCTTGTCGGTGTCTTGCCGCCTCGGCCGCTTCGAAGCCATTCCCGTTCTTCATGCCGCCTTTGTAGATGACCGCCCGCCTATGCGGCCAACCCCGCAAGGGGGTTCTCCTCGCTTGGGCTCGGTGACCGCGGCCGACGGCCCTCTTCTTTGGCGCCATCGGGAATGGTCCCGAGCAACCGAAAGGAGCAAGGGTGCCGTTGACGAACATCATCCCCTATCGGCCGGAGTATTGGGATCACTCGTCGGCCCGCGATCGCTCGGGCACCACACCGCAGCCTTGGTCAGGGACGCCGACCTTGTGATCCTGATTGGAACGCGCACCAACCAGAACGGCACGGATAGCTGGCGACAAATTCCACCTGGCGCAAAGGTGATCCACATCGACGTCGACCCTCAGGAAATCGGCCGCAACTATCAGGCGCTGCGTTTGGTTGGTGACGCCGGCGAAACGCTCAGAGAGCTCTTTGGTCTATTGAACGAGCGTGACCTGTCTCGGCGCCGGAGTCAGCGGGCGGCGGCGGTCGACCGCATTAGCGAATGCTGGCGCCAATTCGACCAGGATCGGTATCCGTTTGTTCACGCCGCCACGACGCCGATCCGCCCGGAGCGCGTCATGGCCGAACTGCAGGCGTTGCTGACGCCGCAAACCACCGTTGTCGCCGATGCAAGCTATTCGTCGATGTGGGTCGCCGGGCAATTGCGATCGCTCGCTCCCGGAATGCGGTTTCTCACACCGCGCGGTCTTGCCGGCCTAGGATGGGGGTTGCCTCTCGCTTTGGGAGCAAAAGCTGCCCGACCCAACCATGCGGTCGTCACCTTGGTCGGCGATGGCGGTTTCGCCCATAGCTGGGCAGAAATTGAAACAATGGTCCGGTGCGATCTTCCTGTCACGATCATCCTTCTCAACAACGGCATCCTCGGCTTCCAGCGGGATGCGGAAACCGTCAAGTTCGGACGGTTCACATCAGCTTGCCATTTCTCGCCCGTCGACCATGCGCAAATCGCTGAGGCCTGTGGATGTCCGGCAGTTCGCGTCGAGGATCCAGCCGAGCTCAGAGCCCATTTGCAGCGAGGATTGGCGGGGCGGGGCCCACTGTTCATTGAGGTCATGACGGATCCGAACGCTCACCCTCCATTGTCCTTGTTTGCAGGCATGGATGAGGCCGCATGATGCCAGAGGCGTCTCATATCGCGGTCGTGACGGGAGGAACAAGCGGCATTGGACTAGCAACGGCGCGACGGCTGCTGATGGCGGGGCATCGCGTCGCCGTCTTCAGTCATAGCGCTGGTGCCGTCGCGGCAGCAAGGACTTCCCTTTCTGCCGAATTTGGCGCCGCGCGGGTTCTAGCAAGCGTCGTCGATCTGGCGGATCCTGCGGCCATTGGTCGCTTCTTCAATGACCTTCCGACCATCTGGGGGACCGCAGATATTCTCATATGCAGCGCCGGAATATCGCCCAAGGGTCCAGACGGTCCTCGACGGTTCGAGGACATGCGGTTGGATGAGTGGAGCGAGGTGCTGGCGGTGAATCTGACCGGCACAATGCTGTGCTGTCAGGCGGTGGTTGGCGCTATGCGGCAGGCTGGCTTCGGACGCATTGTTCTCGTCGGATCACTTGCTGGGCGGGCGCGACCGCGCGTGGCCGGACCGTCATACACGACCGGAAAAGCGGCATTGTCCGGTCTGATGCGCGCATTGGTGGGTCCGTTCGGTCCTTTCGGCATAACTGTCAATCTCGTCGCGCCGGGCAGAATTGCAACACCCATGACTGGGGATCCGGATGCGCCGATCAACAGAGAGGCGGTCGGACGCATCCCCGCAGCCCGGCTTGGAACATCCGACGATGTCGCCGCCGTTGTCGCGTTCTTGGCATCGTCGGACGCCGGCTTCGTCAACGGGGCGATCATCGATGTCAATGGCGGTGAATATGCGCCAGCCTAGGAAAGCTGGTCCGCCCGGCATGCGGTGGGCTGCAAGGCATTGGCAAGGATCCGACGATGCGGAGGCAGCCGGTGGTAACACCGTCCTTGTCTGGACGACGGATGCAGAACTCTTCTCAGTTTTCAGCTATATTCTGAAGGTGGAAGGCTTCGCAACATCTTTGGCTTGCAGCGCCAATGACGTCCTGACGTGTTGCACGAATGGCTCCCCATCAGCGATAGTTCTCGACTGCAGTCACGAAGCTCTGGACGTCGTTTCTTTGTGCCGCCAGATCGGGCGATCGTCGTGGGGCAAAGAGATTCGCCTGATTGCCCTATTGCGAGCCGGCGCGCAGGCACTTCATCTAGCCTTGCTGCAAGCTGGTGTCGACGACTGCATCGTAAGGCCTCTCTCACCGGAGAGACTACTGATGTCCGTCCGGCAGGTCGGGGCAATGAAGGTGGAAACGCGTGTGTCGATGATGGCTGAAATGTCGGTTTGGGCTGGGCTTGAAATTGACATCGACAGCCGTCACGTTCGCTATGAGGGACGAGACGTAGCTCTGCCGCCCATCGAGCTGAAGATTTTATGCTACCTCATCAAGAGATCAGGACAACTTTGCAGCCGCTCCGAATTAATCGCATCGGCCTGGCCGCGAACTGGCCAAGTCACACCGCGTACCGTTGATGTTCACATCGGTCGCTTGCGAAAGGCTTTGAAGAACGGAATCGGTCGGGACGACATCAGGACTGTCCACGCCGCTGGCTACGTCTTGGATTTGCTCCCAGCGGCCGCCAAGTCGTCCCCGTTTTCTACGGGACCGCGTTGGGCCGATGACTAAGGGAGCCGGATATCGACAGTCGGCAACATGCATTGTGTCGCAGTAGTGGTATTACCTACGAAGACTGAGCGGCAGGAGTCCTATCTCGCGGCCATGCCGAAGAGTGAGTTTTCATGCATGCCCCTCGTTCTGAAACGACAACCTTCCATGTGATCGAAGTGGTTCAATTACCCCTCACCACGCCAAATAGAGAAGACAGCGGCATCCAGGCTGTTGGAGCTCCGATTTTGTGGAACCAATCGGAAACCGGATGCGTTGCGGTTCGGTGAGGGCTGTGCCGTTCATCGCCCTACTTGACCGAGGAGATCGTCATGACGCCACCTCCTACCAAGCATGTGGAACAGAAACCGGCCAAACCCGCGGGCCGGCAAATGCGGGCGCGTCCGAACGCCACGAGGCCGATACAGGTGATGCCGCCGCACAATGTCGAGCTGACGCTGCCGCCAACGGTGTATGAGGACATACATGTGCCTGCTCATGTCACCGGCAGCGATCTGTCCAAGAAAGCGCCTGGCGACGTGGACGCCAAGACCAAGGCCCGACGCAGCGGCAGATAGTGCCCGACGCCGATATCACGCCAAGCGCTCGCCCGAAAATATCCTTGCGAGAAACAGGCCGGCCAGCAGAACGCCGGCAGCACTTGCGATCGTGTCGGGCAGCGAGCCGAGATAACGCGGCCCGACATCGATGAAGAGCAGATATGCAACGAGGAGGTTCATCCAGCCCCAGACGACATTCAGGGCCGGCGAGCTGACAGTGCCCCCGTGAGCGCGGACGAAGGGCGTGCGAAATGGTTTGCCGCAGACGCCGCTGACGAAGTGCGGAATGCCATTTGCAAGGAAGATGCCGCCGAAGAAATGGACGATGTAGACAAGTATTGGCATGGATATCCCCTTGCACAGATTGCAGTCGTCATTGCGAGGTAGCATCGCGCAGAACTTCGTCAAGTGATACCGGGATATACGTTCGAAACCACAAGCAATCCCGGCCTATTCGGCGGCAAAAACTATCGGTCGCTCTGAGTCTCGATCTCCAGGGTCGAGGCGATATTTAAAGTATATTTCGGTTCTCCCGGTTGGGTTTATTCGGCACAGCCAGGAGCTAATCCCTATGGCTAACCTGTGTGTATTTCAATTCCAACAAACGGGTAGGAGGGTCGAAAGGCTACTTCGATAAATCTCAGATTCACTACTTGAAACGTGGAACCAAAGGGCGCCCAATACATTAATAGGCAGCGGTTTTTACTGCTGGAGGTCAACATGCCAAAGCGAATGATAATGAGAGGTTTGGCGGCAGCCGCGCTCTTGTGCGCTGCGGCGGTTCCCGTAATGGCGGCGCTCGAAGGCAGCATAAACTATGCGCCTCAACAGATGGCCCGGGCCGACATGTCCGCGTCGCTGGACACGTCTGTGCCGGATTGCGGTCCGGTTTATATGCCGACGCTCGTTCATGAGCGCGACGGCAGTATCATCGGCATGGTCTACGTGCTCGACGGCGACGATTGCTGATCGCTGCCGCTAATCGCGGTAACCGGCTGGCCGTTCATCAGGAAATGCGGCGGGGCTCGGCATATCAGTGACGTCATAGGTCCAGACGCGGAACGATTTGAGCACATGCGGACCAAATGAATGGATGAGCGGAACGTCGGCCGCATCGCGACCGCGGGCAACGACGATCCGGCCTATCCGAGGGATGTTGTTGCGCGGATCGAAGGTCATCCAACGGCCGCCGATATAAACCTCGATCCAGGCGCTGAAGTCCATGGGGTCGAGGATCGGAACGCCGATGTCGCCGAGATAGCCGTTCACATAGCGCGCCGGGATATTCATGCAACGGATCAGCGCGATGGCAAGATGCGCATAGTCGCGGCAGACGCCGATGCGCTCCTCGTAAGCCTCGAATGCGGTGCGCGTCGAGCGCGCGTTCTGGTAGCCGAAGGTGATGTGCTGGTTGGCGAAATTGCAGATTGCCTGCACGCGGCCCCAGCCGGGCTCGAGCTTGCCGAACATGTCCCATGCGATCTGGCTCAGCCTGTCTGTCTCGCAATAGCGGCTGCCGAGTAGATAAACGAGGCAATCGTCCGGCAGTTCGGCAATGGGGGTTTCTCCCGCGTTCCAATCGACTGGATCGACAAGGCCGCTGTCGGCGACGGTGCCATCTCCCCAGATGGAAAAGTCACCCGCAGGGGCCACGAAACGTCGGCAGGTGTTTCCGAAGAGATCACTATAGGTTGTGGTCTGGACCGGTGGGTTTGTGACGACCTGCTCAGGGGAACGTATATCCGCGTCGCGGTCATCGCGAATTTCGAGGAGACATACCATCGGCGTTGGCTGCGTGCATGTTACGGTTATGTCGTAGCCATAGCGAATGAGCATCCAGTCGTTCCTCGGCGCCATTGGCTGCCGAATGATCGGGCGCGGCGATCATCCAGGGGGCCTCCAAGCATGGCTGCCTTCCCGCCGCAGAATTCACTGCGAACGCAGAAACGGGCATGCTGCACATGCACAGTAACACCATGCTGCGAACATGCACGATGTTTCGGCGGCTAATCGAGATCGCGCGATTATTTCGACTGCGGCGGCTTGCCGTTGGTGCGGAAACTGCCGGTGAAGGAGGAGGCCTTGGTCTCAGCGGTGCATTCGACCACCGTCGGCTTGCCGGCATAAGGATTGCCGAAGGTGCAGAAGCCGGCGGCCTTGACCTCGCCGGTCATCTTCGAGCCGACGCCGGAGGAAACGATGGCGATCGGCATGCGGGCGTTTCCATTCGACGCGGGCTTGATAGCCGTTCCGTCGCCCTCAAAGCCGAGCATCTTGCCGTTGGCAGTGAATATAAAGGTGACGGCGCCCTCGGCTGTCGTCACGCTTGCCAGTTGGCCTGTGCAATTCTTCGAATCGTCGAGTTTTCCGACAACAAGCTTGGCGCATTTTCCATTGAGGAGGGCAACGCCGGGGGCGCCCGGAAAATTCTGCGACATCGCGCTCGATGCTAGAACGGAAAGGCCTATTGCAAGGCTTAAGGTTGCGAATCGCATGGTCTGGCTCCTAGTTTGGCCGCAAGGTTGTCGATCATAT
This sequence comes from Rhizobium sp. 2YAF20, assembly GCF_052114685.1. Taxonomy (NCBI): domain Bacteria; kingdom Pseudomonadati; phylum Pseudomonadota; class Alphaproteobacteria; order Hyphomicrobiales; family Rhizobiaceae; genus Rhizobium; species Rhizobium sp. 2YAF20. Next base: position 90,465 of record NZ_JBFRFF010000001.1, read on the forward strand.
CCCCGCCGTCAATGCGTCAGGAGAAAACCAAGAGCGGACAGCCGCAGCGTGTCCGCCCCAGCACACCGCGAAAGACCGGAGTGCTCAGAAACGCATATTTCCTTGAAGTTTGGCGAATTTGCGGAACGCCAGGGTTGAAACGCCGTTTGCTCCGCTGAAGTTCAGTCCGGAACGAGCGTCCCGATCAACTCCAACAGGGCGTTTTGGCGGTTGCCGCCGCCGGCCAGGAATTCGTAAAGCGTCATCTTCTTTTCGCTGCCGCCATCGACGAGATAGTCGAATTCGCGAATGACGAAAACCTCGCCGGTTTCCGTGTCCTTGGCGAGGTAGAACCAGTATTCGTCGCCCTGGGGTTTCTTGTTTTTGTAGAACTGCCGCTTCGCAATAGCCATCTCGTCCTCCCGTCCGATTGTTACCGTAGCGTGACAGCCCGTTTCGAAGTGTCAAGTGTGCTTGCGGCGATCGTTTGTCACTGGCCGCGCCCAAGGAGGTTGATCCTCGCCGGATATCAACGGGCTCTCACTCGAATTCCGGGATATCGCCGAATTGGAAAAGAATAATCGTCGGACCTTCCTCGCCGATGCCGGGTTGTCCTTCCCTGCTCCAGGCGACGACGCCTTCGTGATCGTTGATGAGCATCTGGGCCTGGTAGATTGCAGCCGCTTCCGTCTGCAAATGTCTTGGCTCGATCGCGGAAACGAGCTCGCCTTTTTCGTTGCGGTCGAACGCCTCCAACACAATCAATTTGCGATATCCGGGCATCGGTTTTCTCCCCTAGCCGGCCAACGCAGCAGGCCGGCAGTTGAAAGCACTGCTTTCCGCATTGGAGACTAAATCTAGCGCATCGAGGCCGGAATCAAAAAGGGCTTGGCGATTTCTCGCTAAGCCCTTGAAAAGGATGGTGGGCGTGACAGGGATTGAACCTGTGACCCCTACGATGTCAACGTAGTGCTCTCCCGCTGAGCTACACGCCCATCCGATGGCGGCGCATAGATCAAAAAACCTTTACGCCGTCAATAGGCTAATTTCGGTTTTGTGAAAGCGCAGCTTTCAGGCCTTATGCGGCAAGGAGTTTATTGACCTCGTCGACCAGCTCACGCAGGTGAAACGGCTTGGAGAGGACCTTCGCATCCTTCGGCGCTTTCGAATCAGGATTGAGCGCGACGGCGGCAAAACCAGTGATGAACATTACCTTCAGGTCGGGGTCGAGTTCGGTGGCGCGGCGCGCCAATTCGATCCCGTCCATTTCCGGCATGACGATATCGGTCAACAGCAAAGAGAACGGTTCTTCGCGCAGCCGGTCGTAGGCGCTGGCGCCATTGTCGAAGGACGACACCTTGTAGCCAGCCTTTTCGAGGGCTTTTACCAGGAAGCGACGCATATCGTTGTCGTCTTCGGCAAGAAGAATTTTCTGAGTCATAACGGGACCGTCAATCAATGTTTTCTCTCGCGGCTTATTTAGCCGTTCACGTTAGGCGTCGCCCTTAAACAAGCGGTGAATCTGGGTATCGACGGCCAGCAATTCGGTTGAACGTTAGTATGGACTTGGCGGTGCGCAACTGGCAACATGCCGACTGTGATAAGTTGTTGACATGGTAAAGACCGAGATGCCGGGGGAAATGCGCACTTTCGAAATTTTCGAGATATTGGAGCCCCTTTCGCAGACCATTCCCTTTGTCTATAGCTCACCTCATAGCGGTCGTATTTACCCTCCTGATTTCATTGCCCAATCCAGGCTCGAAGGCGCTGCCATCCGCCGGTCCGAAGACCACTATGTCGATGAGCTTTTTTCCGCGGCGGCCGAGCTTGGTGCGCCGCTTCTTTTTGCTAATTTTCCGCGCGCCTATATTGACGTCAATCGCGAGCCTTACGAGCTCGATCCGCGCATGTTCGACGGTGCCTTGCCGGCCTATGCCAATATCAATTCGATTCGCGTGGCTGGCGGTCTGGGGACTATTCCGCGCATCGTCGCCGAGAACATGGAGATTTACGCACGCCGGGTTCCGGTCGAGGATGCCCTGAAGCGGATCGACGAGATCTACAAGCCCTATCATGCGGCCCTTCGCGGGCTGATTGCCCGGACCCATGTGAAATTCGGTTTCGGCGTGCTGATCGACTGTCACTCGATGCCGGGCAATATCCGCGTCAGCGGCAGCAATGTCCGCCCGGATTTCATCATCGGCGATCGCTACGGAACAAGCGCCTCAACCGATCTGTCGCGCTTTGCCATGCATATTCTCGAGGAAATGGGATTTGCTGCGGTTCGCAACAAACCCTATGCCGGCGGCTTCATTACCGAGCATTATGGTCGGCCGGCGCGCGGGTTGCACGCGCTGCAGATCGAGATCAACCGTTCGCTCTATGTCGACGAGGCAACCTTACAGAAGCGTCCGGATTTCGGTCTGGTTGCCGGCGCCGTCACCGCGTTCATGCGGCAGATGGCCGATTATGTGGAAAAATTCGCCGGCGATACGGCACTTGCTGCCGAATAGGCTGGCCACTCCTCACCGAAATGTCGTTCACCCAAAAAAGAACCGCCCGAAGGCGGTTAAGTCTAGGGAGGAAACACCCAAGGAGGGCATTTACAGTCAGAGACTGTGGTTCGGAACTTAATATTGCGCTGCACAAATGTCAAGCATGTTGTTACGTTGCCTAATTTAACAGCAATTGTCACATTTTACCTCATTTGTTTTGCATTTCCGATGTTTTAGGCTATGACAGCGCCGTGCCACCTTTGATCGGATCGACTATGCTTCCTGACCGTTCGTTCTTCTTCCGCCTTGCCGACGCAGCAAAGGCGGAGACCCTTCCACGCTTCCGTTCCAGCCTTGACGTCGTCAATAAGGAGGCCGGCGGCTTCGATCCTGTAACCGAGGGCGACCGAGCCGCCGAGGCGGCGATCCGGGCGCTGATCGAGCAAGAATTTCCCGATCACGGCATTCTCGGCGAGGAATTCGGTAATGTCGGCCTCGACCGCGAGCATGTCTGGGTCATCGACCCGATCGACGGCACCAGGGCGTTCATATCGGGCGTCCCCGTCTGGGGAACCCTGATAGGTCTTCAGACGAAGGGCCGCGCCGTCATGGGGCTGGTCGACCAGCCGTTTACCGGAGAGCGTTACTTCGCCGACGGCAAGACATCGACCTATACCGGACCGGGCGGCGAGAAACAGTTGAAGGTGCGAGATTGCGGCATGCTTGCCAATGCGATCATGTTCACCACCTCACCGCATTTGTTCGTCGGCGACGAGATGGCGAAATACCGCGAAATCGAAAGCCAGGTGCGCCTTTTCCGCTATGGCACCGATTGCTATGCCTATGCGCTGCTGGCCGCAGGCCATGTGGACCTGGTGATCGAGAACGTGTTGAAGCCCTATGATGTCGGCGCCATCATCCCTGTCATCGAACAGGCCGGAGGGATCATCACTACCTGGGACGGCGGCCGGCCCGAGCCGGGCGGTTCGATTATCGCCGCTGGCAGCCGCGCCGTGCACGAGCAGGCAATGGCGGTGCTATCGCGCTGAGCTTAAGGCGCTGCCGCCTCATATTCCGACGCCCACCACTTCGTTGCTCGCTTCCGCATCGCTGCCGGGAATGAAAGCGTGGATGGCGGCCAGCGCCGCCGCGCGGTAGACATCCTTTTCCTGAAGAATTTCGTGCTTGCCACCTGGAATTGGGACGAGTTGGGCGGCGCGGAAATAGCGCGAAATCCGCTCCTGATTGCGATAGGGCACGACGCCGTCGCGGGTGGGCGCGATCAGGATTGTCGGGATGGCGATCGAGAAGAGATGCTCGGGCTCGGAAACGCGCCTGATCGTCTTGAAGGCTTCCGATAGCCAGCGTGCGGTCGGCGGGCCAAGAAAAAGCTCGGGATAGATGGCTGCAATCTCGGTGTTGCGCCGATAGCGGTTTTCGTCCGAGGTCAGCGGGTTCTGCTCGAACGGCAGCGTCTTGAATTTTTTCGTCAGCTGCATCGCGCCGAGCCCGACAGCGCAGGCAGTGCCCGCCAGGAGGCGGATGACGCGCGGCGACGCTTCGTGCCCGGTAAGGCCGACGAAGGGCGCTGACAACACCATGCGCTCGATGCGGCTGGCAAGCCTCGGCGCTGCCGAAAGCGCAATAAGACCGCCGGTGGAATGTCCGAGGAGATAGAAGGGCAGGCGGGTATCGGGAAGCACGATCTGGTCGAGAAAGCTCGTCAGGTCCCGCTCGTAGTCGGAAAAACGACGGACATGACCCCGGCTCTTGTCCCTGTGCATGCGCGCCGAGCCGCCCTGGCCGCGCAGGTCGAACGTGGCGACCCACAGCCCCTTGGCGGTAAGGTCGCGGACAGTCTCGAAATATTTCTCGATGAACTCGTTTCGCCCCTGCAGGATGACGACCGTGCCCTTGGCGACCTGTTGTTTGCAGCGGAAGACGGCGTAGCGCAGCTTGTGCCCGTCATGGGTCTCGAAATAGCCCTCGGTCCTGTTGTCGGGAACCGGATTGTCAGGCGTCGAGAAGAGGATCGAATCCATATCGGTCTGGCCTCGTTGCGGCAATTCTTCGCCAGATCGAATTAGCGCATGGGGGATGGAAATCAAAAGAAAAAAGGCCGGCGATGCGGGGTTGATTGAGGGATCCGCAGGGCCGGCCGAGTGACGACTGAAGAAGAAGGGACGATACACTCCAGTCGACGGACAGTCATCCATCCGATGTCACTATCGATAGGATTTGCAGCCTGAATGCATGCCGAACCGACCGTTCATCCGCCGTTCAGTTGGTTTTTCCGCTGTGATGGGCGGGGTCTTGAACTCGCCAATGGCCATTCCCATCTTCATTTTGCGGACGCCGAAAGGGTCCGCTGAACCGTCCCAAGGCCGCCAGAATGGGGCTTTCGGGGCAGATAACCGCAATCGTCGCTCACAGGAGGACATCATGCGTCACGTTGACTTTTCCCCCCTTTACCGCTCCACCGTCGGTTTTGACCGCCTCTTCACCATGCTCGACAGCCTGGCCCAGCCGGATCAGGCCCAGACCTATCCGCCCTACAACATCGAGCGCACGGGTGAGACCACCTATCGCATCACCATGGCTGTTGCCGGCTTTGATGAGAAGGAACTCAGCCTTGAAGCGCACGCCCATGTCCTGACGGTCAAGGGTGAGAAGAGCGAAGAGCCTGCCGAGGCTGGCGAATTCCTCTATCGCGGCATCGCAAAGCGCGCTTTCGAGCGGCGCTTCCAGCTTGCCGATCACGTCGAGGTTCAGGCTGCATCGCTGAAGAACGGCCTGCTGCACATTGACCTTTTGCGCAATACTCCCGAGGCCTTGAAGCCTCGCAAGATTGCCATCGCCGCTGAGCCAGTCGATGCACCGAAGTCAATCGAAGCCCACGTCAACTAATCCCTCCCAGGACTGATGACCGGAAAAGGCGGCGCTCAAATGAGCGTCGCCTTTTTCACGTCAGCAGCTCTGCCTCTCAGGTCGGGCTTGCAGCTTCGGCCTCTTCCTGGAGGCGCTCCGCTTCGGCAGCGTTGCTGGCCGTCGCCCTATGGGCGGCATCGGCATATTTCTGCGCAATGACAGCACAGGCCATGAGCTGGACCTGGTGGAACAACATCAGCGGCAGGACGATTGCGCCGATGCCCTGTCCGGCGAAAATGACGCTTGCCATCGGAACGCCGCTCGCAAGGCTCTTCTTCGAGCCGCAAAAGGTGATGGTGATTTCGTCTTCGCGGGAAAAACCCAGCCAGCGGCTGCCGAACATGGTGATGCAAAGGACCAGCGCCAACAGGACCATGTCGGCGATGATGACGACTGCGATGTCGGCGATCGAGAAGGTGTGCCACAGGCCCTCGACCACCGAAGCGCTGAAGGCCGCATAGACGACCATCAGGATCGAGCCGCGATCGACCGGCATCAGGATCTTCTTCTTGGCGCGGATCCAGGCGCCAATCCAGGGCTGCAGCAATTGGCCCGCGATAAAGGGCGCAAGGAGCTGCAGCATGATCTGTTCCAGCACCGTCCAGGAAAAGCCGCCGCTATGGCCGCCGACGGAAAACAACACGCCAACCAGAAGCGGGGTCAGGAACATCCCGAAGATATTAGAGGCCGACGCCGAGCAGATCGCAGCTGGAACGTTGCCGCCAGCAATCGAGGTGAAGGCGATTGACGACTGCACGGTCGAAGGCAGTACGCTCAGAAACAGGATGCCGGTATAGAGCGCCGGCGGCAGCAGGGTCGGCACGAGGACGCCCATGGCGAGCCCAAGCAACGGAAACAGCCCGAAGGTGGTAAGCAGGATCGCCAGATGCAGCCGCCAATGCAACGCGCCCGCGATGACCACTTCGGGCGAAAGGCGAGCGCCATGAAGGAAAAATAGCAGCCCGATCGCGATGTTGGTGGCAATGCCGAAATAGCCGGCCGCGGCGCCGTGGACGGGAAACAGGGATGCCGCGATCACGGTTAGGACAAGCAGGATGGTAAAGGTGTCAGGCAGAAAACGGCGCATGGGAGATCCCCGTCATAAAATTGTTCTTGTTGATTGCCTCATCGTGATCCACGATGCAAGGAATAACAGTTATCATGAAATGAGATGATAAATGCTTGATCTCACGCAATTGCAGAGTTTCGTTGCCGTCGAACAGTTGGGAAGCTTTACGCTCGCGGCGGAACGTCTAGGCCTCGGCCAATCGACCGTCAGCCAGCATATCCAGCGTCTCGAATCCGCGCTCGGGCGCAGGCTTCTGGCGCGTGATACCCACCGTGTCGTTCTGACGGGCGATGGCGAGGCACTGCTTGGCCACGCGCGAATGATGCTGTCCATCCAAGGGGAGGTGCAGTCGCTTTTTGCTGACAACAGTCTGCGCGGCAGCCTCAGGCTCGGCGTCTCGGAGGATTTCGTTACCAGCCAGCTGCCTTATGTACTCGAGGAATTCGTCCGATCCCACCCCTCCGTGGACCTGGAACTGACCGTGGCGCTCAGCGGTGCGCTTTACGAAATGCAGGACAATGGCGAGCTCGATCTCGTTCTTGCAAAACGGCGGCTCGGCGATGTCAGAGGCCGGTTGGTCTATCGCGAACCGCTCATCTGGCTGGCGCGCGATCCAGAACGTATCCGAGCGTCGAGCGCACCGCTACCCCTCATCGCTTTCCCCGCGCCGAGCGTTACGCGGGCGGTCGCCCTGGAGGCGCTTCGCCGACAGCAGGTGCCATGGCGGATCGTCTGCACCTGCGGCAGCCTGAGCGGGCTGACCGCTGCCGCCCGCGCCGGAATGGGCGTCCTCGTCCAGCCCCGCAGCATGGCGCCCTCCGGCCTTACCGAAATCGAACCGGGCTGGCTGCCGGTGCTCGAAGACGTGGAATTCGTGCTCGTGCCACGCAAGGGCGCCGATCCGCTGTTGGTCAACACGCTTTCCGAGGACATTCTTGCCAAGGTCAGGAATTTACGGTCTGGCTGAACCACGTCACCCCAGACATGCCAAAAACCCCTCAACATCGGCATCGGTCGTTGCAAAGCTGGTCACAAGGCGGATGAGGCCCTCGTTTTCGCCGACGAGGATGGCATTGTTTTCCGGGATCGGCCAGTCGTAGAATTTTGCGCCCTTGTCTCGCGCCTTCTCGATCGCCGGTTTTTCGATGACGGCAAAGGCTTCGTTGGATGCGGTTGGCCAGGCGAGCTTGGCACTGGCAGCACTTTCGATGCCGGCACGCAGGCGGTCGGCCATTCTGTTGGAATGACGGGCGAGATCGAGCCAGAGGTCGTTTTCGAAATAGCCGTCGAACTGCGCGGCGATGAAGCGGGATTTCGAGAACAGCTGGGCGGCGCGCTTGCGCGTGAAGTGCATTTCCTTCGCCTTGTCGGGATCGAAGAACACGATGGCCTCGGCGCACCAGCAACCGTTCTTCGTGCCGCCGAAGGAAAGAATGTCGACGCCACGCTTCCAGGTCATTTCGGCAGGCGTAACGTCGAGGGCGACAAGGGCGTTGGCAAAGCGGGCGCCATCCATGTGCAGCGCAAGCGCGTTCTCCTTGCAGACTGCAGCCAGGGCATCGATTTCGCCAAGCGAATAGATGGTGCCGATCTCGGTCGCCTGGGTGATCGTCACCGCGGTGGCTCGGCCGTGGTGGACGGCATCCTGCGGAAAGCGAGCAACTTTGGCAGCGAGCGCCTCCGCACCAATCTTGCCGCCGGCGCCTTCGACGGGTGCCAGACGAGCGGAGCCGCTGAAAAACTCCGGCGCGCCGCATTCGTCCTCGATGACATGTGCTTCGGAGTGGCAAAAGGTGATGCCGCCCGGCCGCTGGACGCTTGCGAGCGCAAGCGAGTTGGCCGCAGTGCCGGTGGCGACGAAAAAGACCGAGACGTCGCGCCCGAAGATCTCCGAGAACCGCGCTTCGACCTTCTGGTCGAGGTCGCTCGTGCCGTAGGCCGCGGCGAAACCACCGGACTCTTTCAGCAAGCGTTCAGCGATTTTCGAATGGGCACCGGCCCAGTTGTCGGAAGCAAAGAACATGGGATATACCGCGCACAAATGAGTTGATTTCGGGGTCGGCGAGACAGTACGGAAAAGGCAAAGACGATCAACCTCGTTGCTGGTCGCACGCCGCCTCAATCAGGCATTACGCAAGCAAGCTACAAAATTATAGTTCTAAAGGAAATTTTCTTTCGCGAAGTCGGAGGCTGCGGCAATCTTCCGTCGAAATTTTCGTTTGACGCTCTTGCTTAACCGCACGCTTTCTGGCATAGAACTGATGAATTAGGACAGTGTTGCTGTCCTATTTTGGTCTTTGAGGCCGAAGAGGCGCCAAAAATCCTAGCGATGCCGGGATTTCACGTTATAGTTTTCCAGAGCATGCCCCAGGGGTAATGCGGTGGAGACCACGGCAGGCGCGGAATGCTGACTGACTTGCTCCGCTTGAGAGCAACGGTCTGCGGCCGGATCTTTAAAATGCAACAGCGCTGTCGCGCGTCGAACCGGAAATCGGGCAGACGCGGGACGAGGTCGCCCGCGACGCGGGATCCATTGGAGGGAAGACGATGACGAACAAGACGCCATCCATGCTGTTTGGTCAGGCCGGCGCGGCAAGTGCCGACGCCACGGTCACGACGTCCAAATTCGCGTCAGGTCTTCCGCGCAAACAGGGCCTCTACGATCCGCGCAACGAACATGACGCCTGCGGCGTCGGCTTCGTCGCGCATATGAAGGGCCAGAAGTCCCATCAGATCGTCCGCGACGGGCTGTTCATCCTTGAGAACCTGACGCATCGCGGCGCCGTCGGTGCCGATCCGCTCATGGGCGATGGCGCCGGCATCCTTGTGCAGATTCCCGACCGCTTCTTCCGCGAGGAATTGGCGACGCAAGGCATCGTGCTGCCGCCAGCCGGAGAATATGGCGTCGGTCATTTCTTCCTGCCGCAGGACGAAGCGCTGATCGAACACTTCAAGAAGACGGTCCAGGATGTGATCGCGCAAGAGGGCCAGGTCTTTCTCGGCTTCCGCGACGTGCCGGTCGACAACTCTTCGCTGTCGAAGGCGCACGATATCGCCGCCACCGAGCCGCGTCACGTCCAGGTCTTCATCGGCGTCGGCCGGGATGCTGCCGGCCATGACGAATTCGAACGCCGCCTGTTCACGCTGCGCAAGGTGATCTCCAACCGCATCTATGCGGAATATGAGGGTGAGGAGAGCGGCTTCTATCCGGTCTCGCTGTCCAGCAAGACCATTGTCTACAAGGGCATGTTCCTGGCCTACCAGGTCGGCGCCTATTACAAGGACCTGTCCGACCCGCGCTTTGAATCCGCCGTCTGCCTCGTGCATCAGCGGTTCTCGACCAACACCTTCCCGTCCTGGAAGCTGGCGCATCCCTACCGCATGGTCGCTCACAACGGCGAAATCAACACGCTGCGCGGCAACGTCAACTGGATGGCGGCGCGTCAGGCTTCCGTGTCGTCGCCGCTCTTCGGCGATGACATTTCGAAGCTTTGGCCGATTTCCTATGAAGGCCAGTCGGACACCGCGTGCTTCGATAACGCGCTCGAATTCCTCGTGCGCGGCGGCTATTCCATGGCGCATGCCGTCATGATGCTCATCCCGGAAGCCTGGGCCGGCAACCAGTCGATGGCGCCAGACCGCAAGGCATTCTATGAATATCACGCCGCTCTCATGGAGCCATGGGACGGACCTGCGGCGGTCGCCTTCACCGATGGCAAGCAGATCGGCGCGACACTCGACCGCAACGGCCTGCGCCCAGCCCGCTATCTCGTTACCAACGACGACCGTGTCATCATGGCGTCGGAAGCGGGCGTTCTGCCAGTGCCGGAGGAGAGCATTATCCAGAAGTGGCGCCTGCAGCCGGGCAAGATGCTTTTGATCGACATGGAGAAGGGCCGCATCGTCTCCGACGACGAGGTGAAGTCGGAGCTTGCCACCAAGCATCCCTACCGCAAGTGGCTCGACCGCACCCAACTCATTCTCGAGGAGCTGAAGCCTGTGGAGCCACGGGCACTGCGGCGCGACGTGTCGCTGCTCGATCGCCAGCAAGCGTTCGGCTACACGCTCGAAGACACCAAGATCCTGATGTCGCCGATGGCGACCACGGGCCAGGAGGCGATCGGCTCCATGGGAACGGACACGCCGATCTCGGCGATGTCGGACAAGTCGAAGCTGCTCTATACCTATTTCAAGCAGAACTTCGCCCAGGTGACGAACCCGCCGATCGATCCGATCCGCGAGGAGCTGGTGATGAGCCTCGTCTCGTTCATCGGTCCGCGGCCGAACCTGCTCGACCATGAAGGTGCGGCCAAGGCCAAGCGGCTCGAGGTCCGTCAGCCGATCCTTACCAATGGCGATCTGGAGAAGATCCGTTCGATCGGCCATACGGAAGATCGTTTCGATACCAAGACGCTCGATTTCACCTATGATGTGGAGCGCGGGGCCGAAGGCATGCCCGAGATGCTCGATCGTCTGTGCGAGCGGGCGGAGGCGGCGGTCAAGGGCGGCTATAACATCATCGTGCTATCGGACCGGCAGATGGGGCCGGACCGCATCGCCATTCCGGCGCTGCTCGCGACCGCTGCCGTGCATCACCACCTGATCCGCAAGGGGCTGCGTACATCAGTCGGTCTCGTCGTCGAAACTGGCGAGCCACGCGAGATCCATCATTTCTGCCTGCTGGCCGGTTACGGCGCCGAGGCTATCAACCCCTATCTCGCCTTCGATACGCTGCTCGACATGCATGCCCGCGGGGAATTCCCCAAGGAGGTCGACGCCTACGAAATCGTCTCTCGCTACATCAAGGCGGTCGGCAAGGGCATCCTCAAGGTGATGTCGAAGATGGGGATATCGACCTACCAGTCCTATTGCGGCGGGCAGATCTTCGATGCGATCGGGCTACAGTCCGAGCTGGTCGACAAGTACTTCTTCGGCACGGCGACCATGATCGAGGGTGTCGGTCTCGACGCCATCGCCAAGGAGACCGTCACCCGTCACAACGCAGCCTTCGGCAAGGACCCGATCCTTGCGACTACGCTCGATATCGGCGGCGAGTATGCCTACCGCATGCGCGGCGAAGCCCATGCCTGGACGCCGGACGCGATTGCCTCGCTGCAGCACGCCGTTCGCGGCAATGCCGAGGATCGCTATCGCGAGTTCTCGGCGATGGTGAACCATTCCTCACTGCGGATGAACACGATCCGTGGGTTGTTCACGATCAAGCCTGCCGAAGCGCTCGGCCGCAAGCCGATCTCGGTCGATGAGGTCGAACCGGCAAACGAGATCGTCAAGCGTTTCTCGACCGGCGCCATGTCCTTCGGCTCGATCAGCCGCGAGGCGCATACGACACTTGCGATCGCGATGAACCGGATCGGCGGCAAGTCGAACACCGGCGAGGGTGGCGAAGAGTCCGACCGCTACATGCCGTTGCCCGATGGATCGAGCAATCCGGAACGCTCCGCGATCAAGCAGATCGCCTCGGGCCGCTTCGGCGTGACCACCGAATATCTGGTCAATGCGGACGTGCTGCAGATCAAGGTGGCGCAGGGTGCAAAGCCCGGCGAGGGCGGCCAGTTGCCCGGCCACAAGGTCGATGCGACAGTTGCAAAAACCCGGCATTCGACCCCGGGTGTCGGGCTGATCTCGCCGCCGCCGCACCACGACATCTATTCGATCGAGGATTTGGCGCAGCTGATCTACGATCTGAAGAACGTCAACCCGGTTGCCGATGTCTCGGTCAAGCTCGTTTCGGAGGTCGGCGTCGGCACGGTTGCAGCCGGCGTTGCCAAGGCGCGCGCCGATCATATCACCATTGCCGGCTTCGACGGCGGCACCGGCGCTTCGCCGCTGACCTCGTTGAAGCATGCCGGCAGCCCATGGGAAATCGGCCTTGCCGAAACCCAACAGACGTTGGTGCTCAATGGCCTGCGTTCGCGCGTTGCGCTGCAGGTCGACGGCGGACTGAAGACCGGGCGCGACGTCATTGTCGGCGCATTGCTCGGCGCCGACGAGTTTGGCTTTGCCACCGCGCCGTTGGTTGCGGCCGGATGCATCATGATGCGCAAATGCCATCTCAACACCTGTCCGGTCGGGGTCGCGACGCAGGATCCGGTCCTGCGCAAGCGCTTCAAGGGTGCGCCGGAGCATGTCATCAACTATTTCTTCTTCGTTGCCGAAGAGGTGCGCGAAATCCTCGCTTCCCTCGGCGTGTCGAAGCTCGATGACATCATCGGTGCTTCCGAACTGCTCGAAAAGAACGAGATGCTGTCGCACTGGAAGGCCAACGGGCTCGACTTTTCGCGCATCTTCCACAAGGTCGAGGCGCCGAAGGAAGCGACCTTCTGGACCGCGCGCCAGAAGCATCCGATCGACGACATCCTCGACCGCAAGCTGATCGAACAGGCAATGCCGGCGCTGACCTCGAAGACGCCGGTCGCCTTGGAAGTCGGCATCAAGAATGTCGACCGTTCGGCAGGCGCGATGCTGTCTGGCGAAGTCGCCAAGCGTTTCCGGCACAAGGGACTGAAGGAAGATACGATCAGCGTCACGCTTAGAGGAACCGCCGGCCAGTCGTTCGGCGCGTTCCTTGCACGCGGCGTCACCTTCAAGCTGATCGGCGACGGCAACGATTATGTCGGCAAGGGCTTGTCGGGCGGCAAGATCATCGTCCGTCCGCCGGAGAACTCGCGCATCCTCGCCGAGGAGTCCATCATCGTCGGCAACACCGTGCTTTATGGCGCGACCGAGGGCGAATGCTACTTCCGCGGCATTGCCGGCGAGCGCTTCGCTGTGCGCAACTCCGGTGCAGTCGCAGTCGTCGAAGGTGTCGGCGATCACGGCTGCGAATACATGACCGGCGGCGTCGTCGTCGTGCTCGGTGAGACGGGACGCAACTTCGCAGCCGGCATGTCCGGCGGCGTTGCCTACGTGCTCGACGAGACCGGCGATTTCGCCAAGCGCTGCAACATGGCCATGGTCGAACTCGAGCCGGTTCCGGAAGAGGACGACATGCTGGAAAAGCTGCACCATCACGGTGGCGACCTCATGCACAAGGGACGCGTCGATGTCTCGGGCGACATGACGCGCCACGACGAGGAACGGCTCTACCAGCTGATCTCGAACCATTTCCACTACACAGGCTCGACGCGCGCCAAGGCGATCCTCGATGCCTGGACCGACTACCGCCCGAAATTCCGCAAGGTCATGCCGGTCGAGTACCGTCGTGCGCTGGAGGAAATGGAGCGCAGCCGGATGGGCGTGGCGGCGGAGTAGTTTGGCTCCTGACAATGATGCCGCCGGTTGAAGTGACAACCGGTGGGTCGATGGTGGCACGGAAATCGTGCAGGTTCAGCTTTTAGATATCGGGATTAGATGATGGGTAAGGTTACAGGCTTTTTGGAAATTGACAGGCAGGTTGGCAAGTATCAGCCGGCCTCCGATCGTATCCGTCATTTCCGCGAATTCACAATCCCGATGTCCGACCCTGAGGTACAGAAACAGGCGGCGCGTTGCATGGACTGTGGCATTCCCTATTGCCATGGCCCGACCGGTTGCCCGGTGCACAACCAGATCCCGGACTGGAACGACCTCGTCTACAACAACAACTGGGAAGAGGCGATCCGCAACCTGCATTCGACCAACAACTTCCCGGAGTTCACCGGCCGCGTCTGCCCCGCGCCCTGCGAGGAAGCCTGCACGCTGAACCTCGAGGACGCGCCGGTCGCCATCAAGACTGTCGAACAGGCGATCGCCGACAAGGCCTATGAGCTGGGCTTTATCCGGCCGCAGCCGGCGACCGAGCACACAGGCAAGAAGGTTGCGATCATCGGGTCTGGACCGGCCGGTCTAGCTGCTGCCCAGCAGCTCGGCCGCGCAGGTCATGACGTCCATCTCTACGAGCGCGAATCGAAGGCGGGCGGGTTGCTGCGCTACGGCATTCCGGACTTCAAGATGGAAAAGAACTTCATCGACCGCCGCGTCGAACAGATGAAGGGCGAGGGCGTCACCTTCCATTGCGGCGTCAATGTCGGCGTCGATATGCCAATCGAGCAGCTTCTCGCAGACCACGATGCCGTGCTCTATTGCGGCGGCTCCGAGACCCCGCGCGAGGCCGGTATTCCAGGCATCGAGCTCTTCGGCGTTCATGACGCCATGCCCTATCTGGTGCAGCAGAACCGCCGCGTCGGACGCGAGAACATCGACAGCGTCGGCTGGCCGTCGGATCCGATCATTGCCGGCGGCAAGCATGTCGTCGTCGTTGGCGGCGGCGATACGGCTTCGGACTGCGTTGGCACCGCCTTCCGCCAGGGTGCGGTCAAGGTCACGCAGCTCGACATTCGCCCGCAGCCGCCTGAAAAGGAAGACAAGCTCGCCGTCTGGCCATTCTGGGCAACCAAGATGCGGACCTCTTCCTCGCAGGCCGAAGGTGCCGTTCGCGAGTTCCAGGTCGCCACACTCGAGTTCGTCGGCGAAGACGGCGTCCTGACCGGCGTCAAGTGCTGCGAGGTCGACGAGCGCCGTCGCCCCGTTGCCGGCACCGAATTCGTCATCCGCGCCGATCTCGCCTTTATTGCCATTGGTTTCCGTGGCCCATTTGCCGACGGCGTCCTCAAGGAGCTCGAAGGCAAGTTGACCGTCAACACAGACAAGCGCGGATCGACCAACGTCGTTGCCAACGAGAAGGACTACAGGACCTCGGTCGACAAGCTCTGGACGGCCGGAGACGTTCGTCGCGGCCAGTCGCTTGTCGTCTGGGCGATCCGCGAAGGCCGCCAGGCTGCCCGCGCTATCGACGAGGCGCTGATGGGGGCGACAGTCCTGCCGGAATAGCCGCGGAAAATAAAGTGCCGGCATAGCTATAGGAGGGGTCGCGCAGGCGGCCCCTTGTCATTGCAACTCAATGTACCGCCTTGGTATCCGGAAGCCGGTAATCATCGACCCGGCCGGCGGGGGCTGGCGCCATCTGGCCTTTCTCGACCAGCAAATCGCGCGGCGACGACGTCGAAACCGGCGTTACCCCCTTTGCGCCCAGAAGCTCGGCGCCGCCATCGAGATCCGGATCCGACAGGCTGATCGGCTGGGTCTTCTGCGGCTGGTTGGTCTCGGACGGCGGAAGGTTTGCGACCCCGCCGGCCTTGTCAGTATCGAGGCGGATGATATCGGGGCTTGCCTGATCGCCGAGCAGCCTGCGGGCGGGTTTCTCGACATAGAAGGCGACCTTGCGGCGTCCCGAGGTGGTCAGGTTGATACCGTCGGCGGTGCGCAGGCGCACCTGCTGGCCGTTTATATCGGAGCCCGTGACGATGAACTTGCCGCTTTCGTCGACGAACCCGTCCCAGATATCGACGAACTCGCCGCCCGCGTTTGTGACCTGGCTCTGATAGAGCTGGTTGAGCTTCACGGAATCGGCGGTCATCGAAGGAGAGACGAAACTGGGAAGACCGACCCAGAGCAAGGGAATGTTGCGGCTTGTCACGATCTTGGCGAAGGCGAGGATGCGTGCTTCGTATGCCATGAACCACACATCGGTGCCGTATTTCTCGTTGAGCTGATCGCCGACCATCTGCTGCCGGTCATTGGCACCGATCATGACGACTACCACCGCGGGCTTGGCTTCATCCAGCATCTCAGGCAATTGCTTCTGCCAGTCGTAATAATCCTGGCGGACAAGACCCGAGGCTACGTTGCCGTGTGCTTCTATCGTCACGCCCGGCGATGCCGCGAACGCGTCGGCAAGCCCCTCGCCAAGGCCGCTTGCCAGGAAGTCTCCGACGACGAGGACCTTTTTTGCGGTGTCCAGCTTTTCGGCAGGTGCTGGCTGATCCGGCTGGGCGACGATCGTTTTCGGCGGCGGAGCAGGGGTGCTGCGTTTGGCCCGGGCGCGCGGGATGCGACGCGGCGGTGGGGCCTCGGGAATATATTCAGGTTGAGAGAGCGGCCTGCCGAACAGCATCTCGAGCAGCGAACGCCGCTGCTCTATCCTTTGCTGCGCCTCTGCCATCGGCACGAGCATGGACAAGGTGAAAAAGGCTGCAAGCAGGCTTGCAAGACAGGCTTTTGCAAACTGTCTTTTTCGGCCGATGCGCTGGGTCTTCATCTGTCATTTCCGATCGAGCGGCATCGATTCAGTGGCGGAGCGCATTTAGCAGGTTCATCGAGGGCTCGCCGCTGGCATCAAGGCCCATGCGCTGCTGAACGGCCGATATCGCCGCCTTCGACCCGGAGCCGAAATTGCCGTCGACCACGCCGTCATAATAGCCCATCGCCTTAAGGCGGGTCTGCAGTTCGAATTTCTGCTTGACGTCGAGGGCGCCGTCGGGGCGAGGCCAGGATTGCTGCATGCCGCCATAGCCGGCGATTTCGTCGGCAAGCAGGCCGACGGCAATCGCGTAACTATCGGCCGCGTTGTAGCGCTTGATCGTGAAGAAATTGGCAGCCATCAGGAAGCCCGGTCCATCGGAGCCGGCGGGCAATTTGAGTTGCGCGCGATCGCTCGGCAGACGGAAGCTCTTGCCGTTCGGCCTGACGAAGCCGAGGGCTGCCCATTCGGCGAGCGTGTGGGTCTTGCCCGCCTGCGCACCGCCGCCCTTCGGCACGACGACCTCATAGCCCCAGGTCTTGCCCGTCTGCCATCCGTTCTTCATCAGCAGATTGGCGGAGGTCGCAAGTGCGTCGGGAACCGAATTCCAGATGTCGCGGCGGCCGTTGCCGTCCTCGTCGACCGCGTAGAGCAGGTAGCTCGTCGGGATGAACTGGGTATGTCCCATGGCGCCGGCCCAAGAGCCGGTCATGTTGTTGGGAGAAATGTCGCCGTTCTGCAGGATTTTTAGGGCCGCGATCAGTTGGGCACGGGCATATTTGCCGCGCTTCGGATCGGCATAGCCAAGAGTTGCAAGCGCCCGCGGCACGTAGTGAAGACGGTCGTCCTTGGCAAGAATCTCACCATAGTTGGATTCCATCGACCAGATCGCCAGTAGGATGTTCCTGTCGACGCCGAATTGCCGCTCGATAGTCTTGAGCGGGGCTCCATATTTTATCGCCATCTTCCGCCCGACACCGACGGTATAGGGATTGACCCGCGAATCCATGTAGTCCCAGATCTGGTTGTTGAATTCCGCCTGGTTGGCTGCCTTTTCAAGTACCGTGGGATCGGGGTCGGTTACTCCGGCAAACGCTGCGTTGTATGTCGCCCTGGTGATGCCGCTTCTCGCGGCGGTATCATAGAAATTGGAAATCCATTTCTGGAACCCTGCGTCCGCATTGGCGTTGGCCGGCGCCAGTCCCGCAAGGACCCCAAGGGCGAGCCCCAGGGCGAGACTTCGAAGGGAGCGTTTGCTGTTCAGTGTCATCAGCGTTCGTGTCCGTCCGTCATTCGAATAATTCGGTCCATGGGAATCGCAACGTTCCACCCGTGGCTGATTTTATGCGCATGATGTCAACAAAATCTTTACCATGGAACAGAGCAAGGGTCACCCTTTGCAAAACGGTAGGAATTTTATACTACCGGATGTCTGATGAGCTTGATTATCCCGATGCGTTCGACCCAGGAGGTATGTGTGGGACAGCATAAGAAAGTGCGTAAAGCGGTATTCCCCGTTGCCGGTCTGGGAACGCGCTTCCTGCCCGCGACGAAAGCAGTGCCCAAGGAAATGCTGACGGTCGTCGACAGGCCGGTCATTCAATACGTGGTCGACGAGGCAATGGAAGCCGGCATCGAGCATTTCGTCTTCGTCACGGGCCGCAGCAAGCACGTCATCGAAGACTATTTCGATATCCAGTTCGAGCTGGAACAGACGCTGCGCCAGCGCAATAGAAACGCCGAGCTGACACTTTTGAGCGGCCTGCTGCCAAAGGCGGGCACTGCCAGCTTCACGCGCCAGCAGGAACCGCTTGGTCTTGGCCATGCCGTCTGGTGCGCCCGCGAGATCGTCGGCGACGAGCCTTTCGCGCTGCTTCTGCCTGACATGGTCATGCGTGCCGAGACCGGCTGTATGAAGGGCATGATCGATCTTTACGAGCAGAGCGGCGGCAACGTTATCGGCGTAGAGGAATGTGCGCCGGACCAGACGCATAAATACGGCATCGTCGGCGTCGGCGAGGCCATCGGCTCCGGCTTCCGGATCACCCAGATGGTGGAAAAGCCAGCCAAGGGTACCGCGCCGTCAAACTTTTTCATCAACGGCCGCTACATCCTGCAGCCCGAGATATTTTCGATCCTGGAGCATCAGGAGAGGGGTGCGGGCAACGAGATCCAGCTGACCGACGGCATGCTAAAGCTTGCCCAGAGACAGGATTTTGCTGGCTATCACTTCAGAGGCGAGACCTATGACTGCGGCGCCAAGGATGGGTTCATTCTCGCCAATGTCGCTTTCGCACTTGCCAGAGACGACATCCGTCCAACGGTCGAGGATGGGTTCCGGGCGCTGCTCAAGGCGCTGAAGTAGTATCGTTGTGCGCCGCGGATTCGAGTGGATTTCGCGGCGCTTCGCGCCCGTCAAGCGCGACTACCGCTTCACGGTCAAGCCGAGGCCCGCCCGCAACTGCTTCGTGTCGTCTCCAGTTTGCCTCGAGGTCAGCTCGTAGCCGACATTGCTGGTCAGATCGAGATAGCGGTTGACGCTCCAGGTTAGGCCTGCAGCCGCATCGTAGACGGTCTCGTCGCTGGCGCTGCTGTTGGACGGATAGTCGCGCCAAATCGTGCCGCCGGTGAGTTTGGCGACGAGATTGTCGGTCATCTGGTGGGTGATCGTTTCCGTCAGCTGATAGGCGACGTAACCGCTGTCGCCTGCCGTCGTCGATGGCTGGACGCTGGTGGAAAATCCTATATCGACATTGGTGCCGCGCTGGGGCGACCAGGCGATCGCGCCGTCGATCGTCGGCGTGCCGATCGAGGCGAGGCGGGGGTCCTGGAAGTCGGTCTGTTCGTAGCCGATGCCGAGCTCTCCCTTCAGCTTTTCACCGAGATCGACCTCGATACCGGCCTTGCCGCCATAACTATGGCTGGAGCGCTCATAGCCGGAGGAATCGCGTTCGTCGTCGTAAAGGGTGCGACCGAGCGTGGCTTCGACGAACGGGATGAGTGCCGGCGACAGCTCGTAGCCGAGCCGACCCCTCAAGGTTCCGGCCGTCTGGTTGCGGTCGCTGAGCGTCACGCTCGTTCCGTCGGAAAGGACTGCGTTGGAATAGATGGTGCGCGTCAATGCCAGCGCCGTCGTGCCGCGCAGGATGCCGAAGTCGCGTTCGAGCGAAAGGCCACCGTCGAATTGATTGACCGCCGATTGCTTGGCGGCACCGGCAAGGGCGTTCGGATCGTCGGTACTTTCCCGGAAGAACTGGTAGCCGGCGGTGACGTGGGCCGTCGTCTCGGAGGGAAGGTCAAGGCGAAGGTCGGCCTTGATATCGACATTCGGCTGCTCCTCGCCCGTGCCGCTCACATTCTTCTGCCAGGTGCCGTCGCCTGTAATCGTCAATTGATGCAGCGACCAATCCGAGGTCAGCGTGCTGCGCAGATCAGTCTCCAGATAAGTCCGTTTTTCGTCGGTGCTGCCGGTGCGTTTGTCCTCGACATTGACCGACTGGTTGACCGAGGGACGAAGAGTGAAGCTGCCGAGTTGAATACCCTGCTGGTCGTTGCCATCGCCAGGCCTCTTGACGGTGACGTTGTCGACGCTGGCATCGCGGGTGTTGATGCGCCGCATGTCGTCGTTAAGGATCGAGCCGGTCGTCAATGTATCCGTGCCATCAAGGCGCAGGCGTGGGTTAAGCGGTGCGTCGGGGCCGTCGCTACCGGCGGACGTCGCAACCTTCGGCGTCTTCGATTTTGGCGACGTATCCGGCGCAGCCAAGCCATCCGTGGATGTCCCGCCTGTAGGATCGGGATTGTTGGCTGACGTCTGGCTGGTATTTAGGGATTGGCTGAGGCTCTGTTGAGGCATGGCGAGGACGCCGCAGCCGAGCAGCGCCGATGCGGCGCAAGCCGTCAACCGCAGGGAGCGTCCGCCCGCCTTGTCGTTCCAGATGCTCATGCGTTCCTAATCCGGCATGCGTCGAAGTGGTTACCCAACCGTAAAGTGATGTGGTTAACGCATCGTTGATTTCGTGCCGTAATGCGGGGGTCAATGGCGCAGGGCTGAGGGGCAATTAAAGTGCCCGTTCGACGAAAAACTGTGCAAAAAACTTGATCTGACTGCTCGAAACGCCATCTGGTTCACGGTCCGGCATTCCTGCGTGGACAGATTTCGAGAAAAGCGGTAACGCTCAGGCATGAATAAGAGAGCAGTGAAACTCGTCAAGGACGGTGCGATCGAGTCGGCAATACGGACGATCGAGACCGAACGCAGGGGTCTGGAGGCACTTGAGAGCGCGCTGAGCGACGGTCTTGCGGAGCCGTTTGCCAGGGCTGTGGAACTGATCGGTGGCATTTCCGGTCGCGTCATCGTGACCGGTGTGGGCAAGAGCGGCCATATCGGCGCAAAGATGGCTGCCACCTTTGCATCCACCGGTACCCCCGCTTCCTTCGTGCATGCGGCCGAGGCCAATCATGGCGATCTTGGAATGATTGCCCCAAGCGATGTGGTGCTGGCGCTCTCTAAGGGCGGCGAAAGTGCCGAACTTCGCAGCATCATCACCTATACGCGTCGCTTCTCCATACCCTTGATCGCGGTGACCTCAGGTGAGACATCAGCGCTGGCGCGCGAGGCGGATCTCGTGCTGCTTCTGCCAAATGAGCAAGAGGCGTGTCCGCATGGCTTGGCGCCAACCACTTCGACCTTGATGCAGCTTGCGATCGGCGATGCGCTGGCGATAGCACTCCTCGAGGCGCGCGGATTTACCGCGCTCGACTTCCACGTCTTTCATCCGGGCGGCAAGCTCGGCGCCAGCCTGTCGCATGTGGCCGACATCATGCACAAGGGTGACCGGATACCCCTCGTGGCGCTTGGAACACCTCTGCCGGTGGCGATCACTACGCTGTCGCGCAAGCGCTTCGGGTGCGTCGGCGTGCTTGACGGCGATGGCCGGCTATGCGGCATCGTCACTGAAGGCGACATGGCGCGCAATCTCACCAGAAATCTGTCCGAGCTCAATGTCGACGACATCATGACGCGCGAGCCGAAAACCGTGAAGCCCACGGCTCTTGCGACGAGCGCGCTATCCTTGCTCAACAACAACAACATCTCGGCGCTGATCGTTGTCGACGAGGATCGCCGGCCGATCGGGCTTGTGCATTTCCACGATCTGTTGCGCATAGGCGTGGCCTGATTTGGGGGGGGCGGATGTTGCCCGACTTTTTGGGACAGATGTCGCCCGATCAGGCCGGTTCGACCGTCAGATCGCGGCCATTGCTGGCGACGATCCTGACCTGCGTCCCTGCGGGCAGATCCGGCCCCATCACCGACCAATAGGTATCGTCCAGGCGGATGCGACCTCGGCCTTCGGCGATCGGTTCCTGCAACGTCGCCGTCCGCCCGACCAGCCCCGCGCTCCTCTGGTTGAGGAACGGTTCGTCCGAGGCGTTGCGATTGTGGTAGACGTAGCGACGGCCGAGGAGGGCTGCGACGATCGCAAGCGCTGCAAACAGCAGCATCTGCAATTGCCAGGTCCACAAGGCGCTTTCCCAAAGCAACAGCGACAGGGCGCCGACAATGATGGCGGCAAGCCCGACCCAGACGAGGAACACTCCGGGGACGACAAGCTCGGCTGCAAGCAGCACAAGCCCCACGACCCACCAGCTCCATGGTCCGAGTTCACTGAAGAGGCTTATAAGCATGGTTTAGCCTCCTCGTGTCGGCGCCAGCGGGTTGATGGCCGGCGTGGTGCGGACGGGTCCGGTCTGCGGCCGCGGGCGCGGAGGCTGCGGGTTGCCATCGCCGTCATTGCCGAAGACTTCGCGGGCGATAGCCCCGATACCGGCAAGCGATCCGATGATCGAGGAAGCTTCCATCGGCATCAGCACGATCTTGGAATTGCTGGCTGAGCCGATCGCGGTCAGCGCCTCGGTATATTTCTGCGCAACGAAGTAGTTGATGGCCTGCACGTCACCTGCGGCAATGGCTGCGGAAACCATGGTGGTGGCCTTGGCTTCGGCTTCCGCCAGGCGCTCGCGTGCCTCGGCATTGCGGTAGGCGGCCTCGCGCTGGCCTTCCGCCTGGAGGATAGCGGCCTGCTTGGCGCCCTCGGCGCGGAGGATCTGCGCGTTTCGCGAGCCCTCTGCTTCAAGCACCTGAGCTCGCTTTTCGCGCTCGGCCTTCATCTGGCGCGCCATGGCGTCGACCAGGTCGCGCGGCGGCTGGATGTCCTTGAGCTCGACGCGGGTGACCTTGATGCCCCATGGGCCGACTGCCTCGTCGACGACGCGCAGCAGCTTGTCGTTGATCGTGTCGCGGTTGGACAGGAGCTCGTCTAGGTCCATCGAGCCCATGACCGAGCGGATATTGGTCATGGTCAGGTTGAGGATGGCGTTTTGAAGGTTCGAGACCTGATAGGTGGCCTGCGCGGCGTTTAGAACCTGGAAGAATGTCACGGCGTCGACGGAAACGCTGGCATTGTCCCTGGTGATGACTTCCTGGGTCGGAACGTTCAACACCTGCTCCATGACATTCATCTTGGCGCCGACGCGGTCGATGAAAGGCAGGATGAGGTTGAGGCCCGGTTCCAGGGTGCGGGTGTAGCGCCCGAAACGCTCGATCGTGTAGCGATAACCCTGAGGCACAGTCTTGATGCCTGCAAACAGCACCAGAATGACAAGCACGACAAGCGAGACAACGACGATATCGAAACCACCCATGGAAACTCCTTTAGACCCGGTTCGGTCCTGTGCAATTCACACCTATAAGATGTGGGTAGTTACCAGATAATTTGCAACGCGGCTTGTCCGATTTAAACCCATCCCATCAGTTCGCGCCGGACAACCGTTTCAAGCACGCGCATGCCATCCTCGCCGTCGTTGAGACAGGGAATGTGGGTGAATTTCTCGCCGCCGTTGTGGTGAAAGTTCTCTTCCGCCTGCACGGCGATCTCTTCCAGCGTTTCGAGGCAATCGGATACGAAGCCGGGATTTATGATCGCGATCCGCTTTACGCCTTCCTTGGCCAGCCGCTCGACCGTCTTGTCGGTATAGGGCTGCAGCCACTCCTCGGGGCCGAAGCGGGACTGGAACGTGACCATCAGCTTCTCCTTCGAATAACCGAGCCGCTCGCGCAACAGTCGCGCCGTCTTCAGGCACTGACAGTGATAGGGATCGCCCTTCTTGAAATAGGATTGCGGAATGCCGTGGAAGGAGGCAAGCATGATCTCCGGTTCCCAGTCCAGTGTTGCCAGATGGTTGGTCACCGAGTTCGCGAGAGCATCGATATAGGTCGGGTCGTCATGATAAGGCGGGACGGTGCGCAGCGCCGGCTGCCAGCGCATCGCAAGCAGCGTCTCGAAGGCCTTGTCGTTGACGGTCGCGGTGGTGGCCGCTGCGTATTGCGGGTAGAGCGGAAAGACGAGGACGCGATCGCAGCCCTTGGCCTTCAGCGCCTCGATACGCGATGCGATCGAAGGCTGGCCGTAGCGCATGCCCCAGTCGACGGTCACGTTCGCAAGGTCCTTCAACGCCTCGTTCAGCCGGTCAGACTGGTTGCGCGTGTAGGTTCTAAGATAGCTCTCGTTCAGATGCTTGTTCCAGATCACCTCATAGGCCTTGCCGACTTTGCCCGGACGGGTGTTGAGGACAATGCCGTAGAGGATCGGATACCACAGGAAGCGCGACCATTCGATGACGCGACGGTCGGACAGGAATTCCCTGAGGTACCGGCGCATCGAGGTATAATCCGTGCCGTCGGGCGTGCCGAGATTGACGATCAATACGCCAACCTTGCCGATGTTGATCGGGGGATGCTCGGCCGGCTCGGCGGTGGTCACTGCTGTCATCAAAATAGGTCCAAGGCTCCAGGAGTTCTCTCCGCCATTCTGCGCGGCATGTGGCGAACGGTTCATCTATTAGAAACAAAAGCCGGCCTGGGAAAGCCCGGGCCGGCCTTGAGCGTTAAGACCAATCGCCTCTATTTGCCGGGAACCTTCAATTCGTGGCCGACCGGCAGGTGGCGCGGGTTCAGGTGGCGGTTGGCCGCCGCAAGCTTCCGCCAGAGGCCGGCATCGCCATAAAAGGTCTTTGCCAGCACCCAGAACGTATCGCCCGCTGCAATGACATGCGTCGTCGGCGTTTTGATCGGCTCAGCTGGCTTCATTGCTTCAGTCTTTGCGGCCGGTGGAGGTGGGGTAACGGGTGCGGGTGCAGGGGCTGGCGGTGCTGCGGCGGGTTTTTCTCCCGATGGTGCGATCAGCTTTTCGGTCGGCTGCACGGCTTCCGGCTGGACGGTCGAGCCTGCCGTCTCGACCTGGGTCACGCGGCCGTCGAGATAGGGCTTGTAGGGACTATGCGCCGTCAGATAATCGGCCACGACCTGTTCGAGATTTGGGCCGAAATCATAGGCATTCTTGCCGTTGTTTGCGAACACTGTGTAGCCGTCGCCGCCGGCCCGCATATAGTTGTTGCTGACAATGCCGTAGACCTTTTTCGGATCGAGCAGCACAAAACCGTTGCCTTCCTTGACCTCGGCGGAAACCACCCGGCTGCCGGGAGGTTTGGTCTTGTCAAAGGAAAATTTCATGCCGGAGACCTGCGCAAAGCGGCCGGCGCCGGCGTCGATCTGGCTAAGGCCGTTCTCGATCGCGGCAAGCACGTCGGCTCCCGTCAGCTGGAAGGTCGCGACGGTGTTCTGAAAAGGCAGAACTGTGAGCACATCGCCCATGGAGACATTGCCGGCGCCGATCGAGGCACGCAGGCCGCCACCGTTCTGGATGGCGATGGTGATACCCTGGCCCTTGGTACGGTCCAGCATGGCATCGGCAACAAGGTTGCCCATCGAGCATTCCTGAACGCGGCAAACCTCGCGCGCGCCTTCGATCGGGGCTTGCGCCGCGCCGATCACCTTCTTGCGTAGCTCCTCGATCGGCTTGGCGAGTTCCTGTACGCGCGCAAGCATCGTTGGGTCCGGGGTGACAGAGGCGTCGAGCAGGATCGGATCGCCCTTGGCCTCCTTGACCACGCCATCGTCGTCGAAGGTCACGACGATGTCGCCGAGATAGCGGCTGTAGGAAGCGGCGGTAACGACCGGCACCTTGTAGCCGCCGGGGTTGTCGACCATGGTCGGATAGGGACCGGCCGCCTTAGGATCGGTATTCGATAGCAGCGTGTGCGAATGCCCGCCGACCACCACGTCGACACCGGGGATCTTGGCGATCTCGGCGATGTCCCTGGTGTAGCCGACATGGGTCAGTGCGATGATCTTGTTGACCCCTTGCGACTTCAGCTTGTCGACCTCCGCGTTGATGGCGGCAACGTCGTCGGTGATTTTCACATGCGGGCCGGGCGAGGCAAGTTCAGGGGTCTCGGTGGTGACTGCGCCGACAATGCCGATCTTCTGGCCGCCGATGTCGAGCACGACCGATGGCTTGATGCGGTTGCCGAGTTTTGATTCAGCATCCGTCGCGAGATTTGCGGTGACGACCGGGAACTGGACCTTGTCGAGAAACGGTGCAAGCGCGCTTTCGCCGTCATCGAATTCGTGATTGCCGACCGTCATGGCATCGAACTTCATGTCGTTGAGGAACTCGACCTCGGCTTGGCCCCTGTAGGTCGTGTAGAAGAGCGAGCCCTGGAAATTATCGCCGGCGTCCAGAACAATGACGTTCTGGCCGGCCAACGCCTTGCGCCGCTCATCGATCTCGGTCTTCAGACGGGCAGCGCCGCCGAAGCATTCCTTCTTTGCCTCTTCCTCGGCCGTGCAGGTGGCGTCGAACTTGTTGATCGATTCGTCGCGCGAGTGGAAATCGTTGATGTGCAGAATGTTGAGCTGGTAATCGGCGAATGACGCGCCGGCGCTAAGCGTCAGAAGCGATAGGGTCAAAAGTCCGAGCCCGACGGATTTGCTCATCTGTTTCTCCTGTTATCGAAAGTGCATTCAACGGCCTGAGTGAAATTCCAACTTGAATGTTTTCATCGTAATCGTGCTGCCGCAAGCGAAAGCTGTCGTCAAGCTACGCCTTTCCATGGGTCGGAAAACAAAAAAGCTCCCGTCGGGGAGCTTTTCGTCGCGTTTGGAGACATACCTCAGCTACGGCGCGTGAGCGAGAACTGAGCGCCGCTGTCCGATGTGCAGTTCAGCTGGGATGAGTTGACCAGCGCGCAATTCACCTTGGACTGGGTCTTGCGGACCATGGAGGTCATGTTGATCTCGACGAGGCCGGGGGAGGTGTTGGTGTAGGTGCCCGAGGCGAGAACCTGGTTGGTGTCGGTCGTGCGTGTATTGAACGCGCCGCCCTGGAAGGTCGAGATGATGCCGTTGGGGTCGGCCCAGGTCCCCTCGACGGTTCTCGGTGCCGAGCCCATGGAAGTCTGCTGGCGCACCGGCTGCGGTCCAAAGCTTATGCAGGAAGAGAGCGAGAGCGCCACCGCGACGAGGGCAAGGCTGCTGGTTGTGGTCTTCATGAGGTCTCCCGCAATTCTAGATGGTTTGCCGCGCAATTTGCAGAAAACATGGCGCGGCAAACCCTTGAAAGCAAGGCTTGGCGACAAGGCTGCGAAATTTATCCAAAAGGCGTAACAAAAATACCCGCAAAGCGCGTGCGGGTATTTTCAACTTCAAATATTTAAGACAATCAACGAACGAGCACGTTCTTGAACTGCCAGGGGTCCTTAGTGTCGATGTCTTCCGGGAAGAGGCCTGGGCGACCCTCAAGCGGCGTCCAGTCGGTGTAATGGCCTTCAACCGGGCCGAGATAGGGCATTTGCACTTCGAGGCAGCGCTTGTAGTCGATCTCGTCGGCCTCGACGATGCCGGCGTTCGGATTTTCGAGAGCCCAGACCATGCCGGCAAGCACGGCCGACGTCACCTGCAAGCCGGTTGCGTTCTGATAGGGCGCGATGCGGCGGGTTTCTTCGAGCGACAGGCGGGATCCGAACCAATAGGCATTCTTCTCGTGGCCGTAGAGCAGCACGCCGAGCTCGTCGATGCCCTCTACCAGTTCTTCCTCGTCGAGAACGTGGTGGACCGGCTGCGGATTGCCGCCGTTGCCGAACATTTCGTGCAGCGAAAGGACGGCGTCATTGGCCGGATGGTAGGCATAATGGCAGGTTGGGCGGAAGGTGACTTCGCCGTCCTTGTCGCGCACCGTGAAATAATCGGCGATCGAGATGGACTCGTTGTGGGTGACGAGAAAGCCGTATTGCGGGCCCGGGGTCGGGCACCAGGTGCGAACGCGGGTGTTGGCGCCGGGCTGTTCGAGATAGATTGCAGCCTTGTTGCCCTTCTTGTGCTTCTTGGCGTTCTTCGGCATCCACTCTTCGTGCGTGCCCCAGCCGAGCTCGGCCGGCTGCATGCCTTCGGAAATGAAGCCCTCGACCGACCAGGTGTTCCAGAAGACGTTGAGCGGCTTCGGGCTCTTGGTGAGCTGGGTGTCGCGCTCGGCGATGTGAACGCCCTTGACACCGACCTTCTTCATCAGCTTGGCCCAGCCTTCGCGGTCGTGCTGATCAGGCTCCTCGAACTTCAGGCCGATGTCATTGGCAAGGTTGACGAGCGCCTGCTTGACGAACCAGGAAACCATGCCCGGGTTCGCGCCGCAGGTGGAAACGGCGGTCGCGCCGCCCGGGTTCTTCTTCTTTTCATGACGCACCGTCTCGCGCAGCGCATAATTTGTGCGGTCGGCGTTCTTCATGTTCTTGTCGAAATAAAAGCCGAGCCAAGGTTCGACGACGGTATCGATATAGGGAACATCAAGCTTGCGGCAGAGCTTCATCAGATCGAGCGAGCCGGTGTCGACGGAGAGGTTGACGCAGAAGCCCTGGCCTTCGCCCTCGGTCAGGAGCGGCTTCAGCAGATCCTTGTAGTTGTCCTTGGTGACATATTCCTTGATATGCCTGACGCCGTGCTTCTTCAGGATCGCCATATCATGGGATTCTTCGCGCGGGTCGATGACGACCATACGGCTCTTGTCGAATTTGAAGTGGCGCTCGATCAGCGGCAGGGTACCGCGGCCGATTGAGCCGAAGCCGATCATCACGATCGGGCCTGTAATTTCGGCATATACCGGATGGTTTTCGTCCGTCATTCTTTTCTCCTTCGAAGAGCGATTGCCCTTCGGCCTATTTATCTCGATGAATCTTCGCGGAAAATGCGCTGAAGGGCTCTAATCATAAAAGCCTGTCACAATAAAGGGTCGTTCCCGTTTCCGGGTGAAACCGCTGTCATCTAGCGCAATAAAGTGCCTTGGTGAAATACCATGCGCCAATTTTTGTTACCTTCTTCGCGCCATATCGAGCTGCGGAGCGAGCGGGTTTCACTATTGTCCGCGTTTTTTCGCGTCGCGCTATATGTGCCAAGCGCGATCGTTTCGCCCAACATCGTTAAATGGAAATCGCGCAACGTTCGTGACGTGCTCAATTCTTCAACCAACAGCGCATCAACGATTTCCGCAAAATCGTAAAGCCGGCCGGAGCTGCCGATCTCCTGGAACTCCGGTGACAACAGTTTTTCCAAGGCATCTTTGGAGGAACGGACAGCGGGGTCGAACAGCTTCAGCTCAAGGTTTCGCAGATCGCTTAGTAGGTCCTCCAGGTCGGTCACCCCTTCAACGCTTCCAGCCCCTCGACCACCTTTGTCAGCACGATCTCGGTTATTTCATACTCCGCAATGCCGTGGACCGTGAAGGGATCGGCGGCGACATAGGCTTCGATCTCGGCGCGCTCGCCAAGAGCCAGGATCACGCCGCCGGTGCGCGGCACCTTGCGGCCGGAGGCGAGGAACCAGCCTCTGGCATAGCCTTGGCCAACCCAGGCCATGTGGGTTTCCATGTGCTTGTCGGCTTCTTCGTTGCTTTTGACATAGGTCAGCGAGAGGATGAACATGCCTGTCAATTCCGTATGAGTTCGGCGCGGATCAATCCGCGCAGAGAGTTTCCGACATAAAGTTGGCCGCTTGCAAGATCGGCCGGGGTCATTTTTGCGACCCGCGCCTTGCGCTGACAGATCAGCTCCGTGCGCAGTACGCCTGCAAGCAGCCCCGAGGAGATTGGCGGGGTTTTCAGCAGCCCGGTGCCGTCATCGAGAAAAACTGAGGTGATTGTGCCTTCGCAGACCTCGTCCCTCTCGTTCAGCAGCAGGACCTCCTGTGCATCCGCTGCGGAATATTCGGCGCGTGCGGCATCATAGATTGCCCGGCGCGTCGTTTTCACGCGCAGAAGTTTGTCAGTGGAGTGAAGGCGGGTGGCGGCGATCCTCAGCTGCCAGACGGTGTCGGGCGGCAGGCTTGCAAAAGCGGTGGTGGTGATATCGATCCGGCCCTGTCGGTCGAAGATTAGGCGGATACGCAAGGGGCCGGCTGCGCCGGCAACCGCCTCGCCAAGTCTGGCTGCAGCATCCCGCGGCGCTGGAAATCCGAGCCTTCGGGCAGATCGGGTAAGGCGGGCAAGATGGAGACGCAGGCGGACAAAGCCTAAGGCGGGATCAAAGCGCAGCGTTTCGATCAGGGAAAAATCGTCTATCGTTCGATCCATCGATCCCCCACGGCGAAGCGCGCTTTCCAGAGGCATTCTTCATATTCGGCTTCGGCAGTCGAATCGAAGACGATGCCGCCACCGACATTGAAGACCGCCCTTCCGTCTTCAAATAGCGTGATGGTGCGGATTGCGACGGAAAAACGCATGGCGCCGGAAGGAGAGATCATGCCGATGGCGCCGCAATAGGCGTCGCGTGGGCCTGTCTCCAGATCGTGCAGGATTTCCATGGCGCGCATTTTCGGCGCACCTGTCACCGAGCCGCAGGGAAAGAGTGCTGCGAAGATATCGCGGATCGTAAGGCTGGGGCGGAGCTTTGCCTGAACATGGCTCACCATCTGGTGGACGGTCGGATAGGTTTCGATGTCGAAGAGTTTTGGCACGTCGAGCGTGCCGACCTGCGTGATGCGGGAAATATCGTTGCGCAAGAGATCGACGATCATCCGGTTTTCGGCCTGGGTCTTTTCGTCGTTGCGCATCGCCTCGACGATTGCCGCGTCCTCCGCAGCGTCGGAGCCGCGGGGTGCAGTCCCCTTCATCGGGTGCGTCTCGATCCAGCCATTATCGTCGGTGCGGAAGAACAGTTCAGGCGAACGTGACAATATGATCGGGCCGCCGAGATCGACGAGCGCTCCGTATTTGACGGGCTGACGTTCGATCAGCGACCAGAAGGCTGCGCGCGGGTCACCGCTCCAGCGCGCCGTGATCGGCATGGTGAGGTTGGCCTGATAGCAGTCACCCTGGCGAATATGCTGGTGCAGTTTGTCGAAGCGCCTGGCATAGGACGCAAGGTCCCAGGCCGCCTTTGGCGCGGTCAGGAACTCGTCGTTCTCGACGCGCCGGGATGGCTGGGCGAGGGGATGGTCGGTGTCTCCAGGCGCATCGAAGACGCCAAACATCATCAGCGGCGTCGGCCGATGTTCTTCCACAAAGTCCCGAAGCTTGTCCTCGAAGACATGGCCGGCTTCGTAGGCCATGTAGCCAGCAAGCCACTTGCCTTGGGTCCTTGCCTCCTGCATCCGGTCGAGGCCCTTGAAAACCTCGGCGAGGCTGTGCGCAACGATGATCTCAGCCGGATCGGCAAAGACCATCACCTTGCCGGTGGTGTCGTCCCGGAAGAGAGCGTAGGGCGTTCTTGCGGCCATTCTGGCTCTGATTGTCCTCTGCCTTCTGGCATTCACATTTCTATTCGTTATCAAGCGCCTCAAGCTCGTCGATGAGGCCCTCGATCATCGACAGGCCCTTGCTCCAGAACGACGGATCGGTCGCGTCGAGGCCGAAGGGCTTCAGAAGTTCGGAGTGATGCTTGGTGCCGCCGGCCTTTAGCATTTCGAAGTACTTTTCCTGGAAGCCCTTCTCCGCCTTGGTGTAGACGGCATAGAGCGAGTTCACCAGGCAATCGCCAAAGGCATAGGCATAGACGTAGAAGGGCGAGTGGATGAAATGAGGGATATAGGCCCAATACGTCTCATAGCCTTCCGAAATCTTGATCGCCGGCCCGAGGCTTTCCGATTGGACCGACAGCCAGAGATCGCCGATATCCTCCGATGTCAGCTCACCGGCCTTGCGCGCGGTATGCAGTTTCCGCTCGAATTCGTAAAAGGCGATCTGGCGCACGACCGTATTGATCATGTCCTCGACCTTCTGGGCCAGCATTGCCTTACGCTCACGCTTGTCGGTCGTGCGCTCGAGAAGCGTACGGAAGGTCAGCATTTCGCCAAAAACGGAGGCGGTCTCGGCAAGGGTGAGGGGGGTCTGGCACATCAGCGCCCCTTGCGCGCCGGCGAGCACCTGATGGACGCCGTGGCCGAGTTCGTGGGCAAGCGTCATCACGTCGCGTGGCTTGCCCATGTAATTGACGAGGACATAGGGGTGAACCGACGGAACAGTGGGGTGGGCGAACGCACCGGGCGCCTTGCCGGGGCGTGCCGGTGCGTCGATCCACCGTTCATCGAAGAAGCGCTTGGCAATTGCCGCCATGTCGGGGGCAAAGTCGCCATAGGCTGAAAGGACGGTGTCCCTTGCCTCGTTCCAGGGGATCAGCGCCGTCGGCGTCTCCGGCAGCGGCGCGTTGCGGTCCCAGAAGTTCATCTGGTCCATGCCGAGCCACTTGGCCTTCATCCGGTAATAGCGGTGGGAAAGCCTCGGATAGGCCGCGCGAACGGCGGCCGCAAGCGCATCGACCACGTCCCGCTCGACCCGGTTTGCCAGATGCCGGCTGTCGGCGATGTCCTCGAAACCGCGCCAGCGATCGGAAATATCCTTGTCCTTGGCCAGCGTGTTGGTGATCAGCGTGAAGGTGCGGATGTTTTCCTTAAAGGTTTTGGCCAACGCCATCGCCGCCTTCTTACGGGTCTCCGGATCGGCGTCCTGGAAGAGGTTCAGCGTCAGCTCCAGCGGCTGCTTTTCGCCGTCGATGTCAAAGCGCAGCTCGGCGATTGTCTCATCGAAGAGCCTGTTGAACGCGGCGCTGCTGGTCATCGACTTTTCGAGGAACAACTGCTCGAGCTTGTCTTCCAGCTGATAGGGCTTGTCTTGCCGCAGATCGACGAGCCAGGGACGATAGTGGGCGGCAATCAGGTCCTTCGCCATGCTGGCGTCGACCGTCGCATCGTCGATCCGGTTGAGTTCGAGCGCGAAGAACAACAGGTGCGCCGAATAGTCGGTCAGTCGCGCCTGCACGTCGCCGTAGAGCTTGCCATTGGACGGATTGCTCGTGTCGGAAAAATAGGTGAGGCCGGCAAACGAGCCGATCCGGCCCATCATGTCGTCGAGCGCTTCATATTCCTTGAGTGCTGCGCCGATGCCCTCGTCGCCGCTCTTCGTCGCAGCCTCGGCGAGCTTGCCCTTCCATTTATCCTCGAAGGCGATCGATGCCTTGCCGGCCTTTTCCATGTCCGCGACGAAGGCCGTCGAGGTTGCCGAGGGATAGAGGTCCTGCAGCTTCCAGGTCGGCAGATCGCCGAGTGCCGCATCGTTGTTTGCCGCCGAAGGGCCAGCGGAAAGGTTAAGACGAGCGTGGAACGAATGCGGGCTCATGGGCTTGTGTTCCTCTATTTTCTTCATCTGACACGGTCATGTCTGTGTCTATTCGGCTGGAATGACGGCCGCAAGGCTGTTTTTTCAGCGAAAAGCGCCGGTCTGGTACGGATTCCGCCTTCGTCACAATGATTAAAATGCGATTATTTCTCAAAACAGGATGTTCAGTCCTGTCTGCCAAAGTCCCATCTCAGGTTTCGCATGAGGTGAGGCAAGATGACCATATATAATGACGCCAAGGGGGGCGCGCAGATTCTTGTCGTTGAGGATGATCCCGTTCAACGACGTCTGCTCAAGAACGCTGTCGAGCGAGCGGGCTATACCCCGCATTTGGCAGAAAACGGCCGCGTAGGGCTGGAAGTCCTGAAACGCAATAGCGGCCAGATCAATGTGATCGTTCTCGATCTCATGATGCCGGAGATGAACGGCCTCGAATTTCTCGAAGCACTTCACGTCATGGGAACGGATATTCCCGTGATCGTGCAGACGGGCCAGGGCGGTATCGAAACGGTGGTGCAGGCAATGCGCGCCGGTGCTTTCGATTTTGTGGTCAAGCCGGTTTCGCCCGAGCGGATCGCCAGTGCGATCTCGAACGCCTTGAAGCTCGATCAGCGCGAGGCCAAGGCCCGTGCCGGGCGCAAATCGCGCTCCGGGGCCATCGGCTTCGACGATATCGTCTCGGCAAGCCCTGCAATGCTGCGGGTCATCGATCTCGCCCAGCGCGCGGCACAATCGAATATTCCAGTCGTTCTGGAAGGCGAATCGGGTGTCGGCAAGGAACTGGTGGCACGCGCCATCCAAGCCGGCAGCGATCGCTCCGGCAAGCCTTTCGTCATCGTCAACTGCGGCGCCATCCCGCATAATCTCGTCGAGAGCATTCTGTTCGGCCACGAGAAGGGTGCCTTTACCGGCGCCAACGAGCGCCATGTCGGTAAATTCATGGAAGCTGACGGCGGCACGCTGTTTCTGGACGAGATCGGCGACCTGCCGCTTGAAGTCCAGGTCAAGCTTTTGCGCGCTGTCCAGCAGGGCGAAATCGAGACCGTCGGCGCGCGCATGCCGCACAAGGTCAATGTCCGGCTGATCTCGGCCACCAACAAGGACCTGATCGAGGAAGTGAAAGCCGGGCGTTTTCGCGAGGATCTTTATTATCGCCTCAACGTCTTTCCAATCACCATGCCGGCGCTGCGCCGGCGCAAGGAAGACATTCCGCATCTGGTTCGGGTCTTCGTCGAGCGCTTCGCGGCAGAGCAGAAGATCGGCCATTCGGTCGGGATCAGCGCCGGTGCGATGGCACTTCTGACGGCCTACGATTGGCCGGGCAACATCCGCCAGCTGGAAAATGCGATCTTCCGTGCCGTCGTGCTGTCGCAGGGGCCCGAGCTGCTGGAAGCGGATTTCCCGCAGATCGCCGCGCAATTGCCAGGCTATCTCACGCCGGATCATTTAGCACTCGCTGGCGAAAACCGTCGCCCGGCACTGGGCGAGGCAGGTCTGTCCGTCGTTGGTTCCTATGAGCCGGCGGTCGGAGAACATGCGCCACAGCCCATGGCGGCGCCGTCCTATGGGCCGGCGGAAAATGCCGAACTCTACGGGCCCGACAATATCATCTCCAGCACTGGCCCTTCAGGGGATGTGCGCAAGCTGGCGGATGTCGAAGAGGAACTGATTCGCTTCGCCCTCAAGTTCTATCGGGGACAGATGAGCCAGGTCGCGCGTAAGTTGGGAATTGGCAGATCGACACTCTACCGTAAGCTGAAGGATTACGGCATCGACCCGGACGATCCTCAGAAGCACGCGGCGTGACGAATTTTAAGGATTGAGCAAGCATATTTTGTTACTCCTCGTAA
Organism: Rhizobium sp. 2YAF20; assembly: GCF_052114685.1. Taxonomy (NCBI): domain Bacteria; kingdom Pseudomonadati; phylum Pseudomonadota; class Alphaproteobacteria; order Hyphomicrobiales; family Rhizobiaceae; genus Rhizobium; species Rhizobium sp. 2YAF20. The sequence goes on from NZ_JBFRFF010000001.1 coordinate 125,420, forward strand.
AGTACTTGTTAGTGCATCGTTCACTATGTAAGAAGTGGTTGAACATGTGTGGTATTTTTGCCATCGTGTCACCGCAATTGACAGCCATTGGGAACATGATGCGACATTTGCTGTCGGACGGGGAATCGAGTTGTGGATTTGAATGAAACTACCAAGCCTCACGGCTTGATATGGAGTTCTGTGTGCTCCGCGATATGCCGGAAGGTGGCCAAGGCAGTAATTGTCGGCCTGCTTGCGGCTGCTGTTTCAACTCCGGTCCTTATTGGCACGCCTCTCAGCGCTGCGGGCGATACCCGCAGCCTGAAAATTTACTACGTTCATACCGGCGAAAAGGCCGTCATCACCTATAAGCGCAACGGCCAGTTCGACCCGCGCGGTCTTGAGCAGCTTAACCGCATCCTGCGCGACTGGCGCAAAAACCAGCCGACGAAGATGGATCCGCGCCTGTTCGATCTCATCTGGGAAGTCTACCGCGAAAGCGGCTCGCATGAATTCATCAATGTCGTCTGCGGTTTTCGCTCGCCCGACACCAACGAGATGCTGCGCACCCGCTCGTCCCATACCGGTGTCGCCAAGAAGAGCCAGCACATGCTCGGCCGGGCGATGGATTTCTATCTGCCTGACGTGAAGCTCGCAAAGCTGCGCGAAATCGGCATGAAGCTCCAGGTCGGCGGCGTTGGCTTCTATCCGACCTCTGGCTCACCTTTCGTTCACATGGACGTCGGCGGCGTGCGCGCCTGGCCGCGCATGGATCGCCAGGATCTGGTCCGCCTGTTCCCGAACGGCAAAACCATGCATATTCCGGCAGACGGCAAGCCGTTGCCCGGTTATCAGGAAGCTGTCGCCGACTACAAGCGCCGCATGGCTTCGGAAGACATTCAGGTCGCAAGCGTTTCGCCTTCGAAGCATCGTGGCTTCTTTGCCATGCTGTTTGGTGGTGGTGGTGCAGACGAGGCGGAGGATAATTCCGATGCCGAAGCCCCGGCAACGGCAGCCCCGGCTCCGGCAACTGCCAAGCAGGCCGCCCCGCCAATCGAGGAGACAGCGCCTGAACCAGCTGCGCAGCCGACCCTTGTTGCAAGCGTGAATGCGCCGATCCCGCTGGTTCGTCCGGCCTTCGGCAATCCGCCTGCTGGAAGCGAGGTGGCCAATGCGCTGATGTCGACGGGAACAAATCCTGCACAGGCTGCCCTTGCCGCGGCATTGCCGACCAATGGAGACAATGCTCCTCAGCAGCAATTTGCCGATCTGAGCTCCTATAGTGTTCCGGTTCCGTCGCTTCTCGGCCAGCGTCGTGCCGCCGGTGATGCGGAAACTGAGACCGCAGCGGCCGATCCGACGCCTAACCAGGGTGACGCGCTTGCTGATGCCTCGGTGCCTGTGCCGGTCGAGCGGCCGGAAGTTGCCGAAAAGCTGCTCGCGTCCGCGGATGCCGATCCGGATGCGCAAGATGACGTCGCCGATGGCGCTACTCTTTCGCCCGCGATCGTAGCGGCGCTTGAACAGCATCGCGCCGATCAGAATGTCCAATCGAGCGTGCCAACGATCTCCAACGATGCAGCCCAGGCGATCAACGCGGTCATGCCGCAAAAGGTTCCGCAGCCGCCGGCAAGGCCGGTGCAGATGGCAGCACTCCTGCCGACGCCCAGCACCTCGGGCGTGCGCTTCAACGATGCCTTCGATCGGCCTGAGATCAACGACAGCAATGTCGCAGCCGGAGTTCCGACAAAGGGTGGCCGTCCCAGCAGGAAGGATGCCGATGCCGCCACTGCTGGACGCGCCACACTTCGAACCGAGCCAAAGCTGACGGACAAGATGGTCGCGCAGTGGGCACTGAGCAAGGCTCGCCTTGAGACCAGCGGTGGCCGGTCCGTCAAGGCGCCGCGCTTTGTGAGCCCAACGCTGCGGTCGCAACCGACTGCCGTCTACACCGAAGGCTTCAAGCAGCAGACCGCATCGATCGATCCGGCCCGCTTCAACGGTTCGGCCGTGAACTTCCAGGCCGTGAAGAAATTCAATACGGTCCAGTAGAAGCGCCGACCTGATACAAAGAGAAAACCGCCGGATCGCTCCGGCGGTTTTTTCGTTTTGGCGCTGCCTATCGGCAGATGATACCGAACTTATTCCTCGGGCGGCGCTTCGATCATTCCGAGCGCGTGCAGGTAGGTGTCGAGAATTGCGTCTTCTTCCATCCGTTCCTGCTCGTCCTTCTTGCGAAGTGCGATAACCTTTTTCAGGATCTTGGTGTCGAAGCCGGTGCCCTTGGCTTCGCCGTAGACATCCTTGATGTCGTCGGCAATGGTCTTCTTCTCTTCTTCCAGCCGCTCAATGCGCTCGACAAAAGCGCGAAGCTGGTCGCGGGCGACGCCATGTGCATCAGACATCATTGTCTCCTGATTGCGTAGATTTCAAAAAATTCGATGGGCCGTTGACGTGCCGCGAACCGGGCCGGAGGTCAAGCCTCTTCCGCTCCGTTCGGTCTATTCTTTAGGCTTGTTCAGTTCAAATACAGCTTTTTGCACAGGGCTCGCCTCGCTCTGATGGGCTGCCTTCCAATCTTCGTAGGGCATGCCGTAGACCATCTCGCGCGATTCCTCCTTCGACACGTCGAGGCCTACCTCCTCTGCGGCCTCGCGGTACCAGTTGGACAGGCAGTTGCGGCAGAAGCCGGCGAGGTTCATCAGGTCGATATTCTGGACGTCGCCGCGTTCACGCAAATGCTGGACGAGACGCCGGAAGGCGGCCGCCTCCAGTTCAGTCTGCTGTTCCTTGCTTGGCGCGGTCATTTGGCTTCTCCTGAAGATTATTCGTAAGGCCCGGTGCGCGAAGCATACACCTGATATTCATGCAGGGCGGGATCGGCGTTCATGGCTTCGAAGATCGTGGCCAGCCGCTTTGCCCAGTCGGCAACGCCGCTCTCATCGCCGATGAGGTCCTGGCGCACTTCGAGAAGCGCATGCGGTATGCCCGATACCATGCAGTGGCGATAGAGCGTGTCACCCTTCAAGGCGCCGTCATAGGGCTCGTTGTCGCCAATCAACAAATCGTTATCCTCACGAAGTCCGGCAAGCAGCGGCGCAACGGCGCGATGGTCGCTGTCCCAAAGCACTGCTGCGTGCCATGGCCGCGGAACGCCCTTCCATGACGGCGTGAAGGAATGCAGCGACAGAACTAGGGGCGCCTTGCCGCTGGCGGCTGCAATGTCGGCGATCGTTTCAGCGACCGCATGGTGGTAGGGCCGGTGATAGGCTTTTATCCTGTGGTTCCATTCTTCGTCGCCGATCGGATGATTTCCCGGGATGATCGCCCCGTCGGATATCTTCATGATCAGCGTCGGATCGTCCTCGCCACGGTTCGGATCGATCAGAAGGCGTGAAAAACCGCCGAGAACGGCGGGAACGCCGAGCTGTTGCGCCAGCGCGCGGCAAAGGCCCTCGACGCCGATGTCATAGGCGATATGGCGGCCAAAGGCAGTCTCCGGCAGGCCGAGCCGATTGTATTTTTCCGGAAGCAGATTCATCGCATGGTCGCCGAGAATGACCATGCCTTTGTCACGATCTCCGGATATCATTTCGAAGGAGTTGAAATCGTCCATGTGGGATTGCCGTTTTGCCGCATTTCAGCCGCTGCTTGATTGCATGCGGCGGCGGAGCGCGCAAGGCTCGCATTGGCGCAAGCATCGGTCGAGCAGCAATATTTCGCTGGCCGCCAAACCAATATAATCGATTAGCATTGCGTTGACATTCTGGGGATGGCAGCGCAAGAAGACGATACGACGATCAACCATGGAGCCCATTGGAAGCCGTGTTCAGCCCAGTCGCGCCAAGTTTCGTTTCGCGGTCCCGGCCGCTTGCCCGGCTCGCCCTTTTCGCCCTTGCTGCTGCCTCGCCATTCTTTCTGCCGAATGTCGCTCTTGCCGATTTTCGCGTGTGCAATGGGACGCAGAACCTGGTCGGTGTGGCGATCGGTTATCGGGCCAAGGAAGGCTGGGTGACGGAGGGCTGGTGGCAGGTGCCAGCGACGACATGCGCGACCCTGATCGAGGGACCGCTGCAGTCACGATACTACTATCTATACGCTGAAGACGCTGCCCGGGGAGGGCGCTGGACGGGCGATGTCGAGATGTGCGTAGCCGAGAATGAATTCAAGATCACGGGCGTCAAGGATTGCTATGCCCGCGGTCATCAGAAAATGGGATTCAAGGAATACGACACGGGGCGTCAGGCTAGCTGGATGGTTCAGCTTTCCGATACTCCGGGAAGCCAAGAAAGCCAGAATTGATGAAACGCAATAGAAAAGTCAAAATCCTCGCCACGCTTGGCCCGGCTTCTTCCGAAGAAGAGATGATCCAGAAGCTGCACGAAGCCGGCGCCGATCTTTTCCGCATCAACATGAGCCACGCCAGCCACGACATGATGCGCACGCTGATCCAGCGTATCCGCTCCGTCGAAGCCCGCTGTGGCCGGCCGATCGGCATTCTCGCCGACCTGCAGGGCCCGAAGCTCCGCGTTGGCAAGTTTGCCGAGACCAAAGTCGACCTGAAGCCCGGCCAGACTTTCACGCTCGACAACAACGACACGCCCGGCGATAGCACCCGCGTGTTCCTGCCGCATCCGGAAATCCTGGAATCGGTAAAGCCTGGCGATCGCCTGCTGATCGACGACGGCAAGCTCGCCCTTCGCGCTGACAAGTGCGACGGCAAGAGCATCGTCACGACCGTGATCTCGGGAACGAAGATTTCCGACCGCAAGGGTGTCAGCCTGCCCGACACATTGCTCGTCGCCGGCGTGCTGACGGACAAGGACCGGGCCGATCTCGATGCAGTGCTTGCCACCGACGATGTCGATTGGGTCGCGCTCTCCTTCGTTCAGCGTCCTGAAGATCTGGTCGAGGTTCGCAAGATCGCCCGCGGCCGCGTCGGCCTCATGGCAAAGATAGAAAAGCCGCAGGCCATCGAACATATCGAGGAAATTATCGAGCTTTCGGACGCCTTGATGGTCGCTCGCGGCGACCTCGGCGTCGAAATGCCGCTCGAAGCCGTTCCGGGTATCCAGAAGCAATTGATCCGCGCCTGCCGCCGTTCGGGCAAGCCGGTCGTCGTTGCCACGCAGATGCTGGAATCGATGATCTCCGCGCCGGTTCCCACTCGCGCCGAAGTTTCCGACGTCGCCACCGCCGTCTTTGAAGGTGCCGATGCCGTCATGCTGTCGGCCGAATCGGCTTCCGGCGATTATCCTGTCGAAGCAGTATCGATGATGGCCTCGATCGCCCGCACCATCGAGCGCGAGCCACACTATCCCGGCGTCATCTACGCGCAGCGTCCGCAGCCGGAAGCGACGAGCGCCGACGCGATCTCGCTTGCTGCGCGACAGATCGCCGAGACATTGAAGCTTGCGGCCATCGTCTGTTACACCTCTTCCGGAACAACGGGTCTGCGCGCCTCCCGCGAGCGTCCGCAGGTGCCGATCCTGGCGCTTTCGCCGAGCGTCCAGACGGCGCGGCGGTTGTCGGTCGTCTGGGGCATGCACTGCGTGGTGACCCATGACGCGACCGACCTCGACGACATGGTCAACCGCGCCTGCCGCATCGTTGCTGATGAAGATTTCGGCAAGCCCGGCGATCGCGTGATCATCTCCGCCGGCGTTCCGCTCGGCACGCCTGGTGCCACCAACATGCTGCGCATCGCCTATATCGGCTCGGATGGCCAGAGCGGCATCTAAGCTGCTGTAGCGCCGTCAAGAACAACTGCAATTGCCTTTTGAAAAGAAGGCAATTGCATATGGGGGGTGGATTGGCGGTTGCACGCTCCAGCCCTCGTGGTGAGGAGGCCCGCAGGGCCGTCTCGGACTACGAGAGATCGCCTAGAGGCCGCTTGCCTGCGAAAAACCTCATACACTGGCGCAAGCGCCCTCGTCCTTCGAGGCAATTCTTCGAATTGCACCTCTGGATGAGGGCTGAACGTCTCAGCCCCGCTTCCAGTCACTCTTCATATGCAATTGGCCTGCTTGCGAACAGACGGAGGGCATTTCCCTGTTGCCGTCAAGCCGATCTATTCAGTTCGTCACCAGTCGGCCGGCGTAACCATCGAGCGCCTGCATGAAGACGTGGCCGTCGACGTTGCCGCCGGAGGCGACGACGATGACTGCGTTGCCGGCAATCTGACTGCCGTGAAAAAGCGCCGCTGCTAGGGCCACGGCTCCGCCGGGCTCGATGACGATTTTGAGGCGGGTGAAGGCGAGCGCCACAGCGTCCATTGCTTCCTTGTCGGTGACGGCGATGCCGGGGCCGCAGAGGCGCTGCATGATCGGGAAGGTGATGTTTCCCGGCTGCGGCGTGATGATGGCATCGCAGATCGAGCCAAGCAGAGTGGCGTTACGCTCGATCCGTCCTGATGCAAGCGACCGCGTCGTGTCGTCGAAACCCTTGGGCTCGCAGGGGCGCACCTTGAGTGATGGCGAGCGCGCCTCAAGGGCAAGCGCAATGCCTGAGGTCAAGCCGCCGCCGCCGCAGGGCACCAATACTTCTGCCGAACCGATGTCTTCTTCGGCCGCCTGCACGGCGATCTCCAGTCCGGTCGTTCCCTGGCCGGCGATCACCAGCGGCTCGTCGAAGGGCCGCACCAGCGTCAGGCCGCGCTCTTTCGAAAGCCTGCTGCCGATCTCGTCGCGGTCTTCGCGTTCGCGATGGTAAAGCACGACCTCGGCGCCGAAAGCGCGCGTGTTGTCGATCTTGAGCTTTGGCGCATCGGAGGGCATGACGATCACGGCGGCAACGCCATGCATCCTTGCTGCGAGTGCTACGCCCTGGGCATGATTGCCCGACGAAAATGCAATGACTCCCTTGTTGCGGACGACCGGATCAAGCCCCGATACCGCCGACCAGCCGCCCCGAAACTTGAACGAGCCGGAGTGTTGGAGGCACTCTGCCTTGACGAAAAGACGGCGACCGGCGATTTCGTCGAGAAACGGCGAGGAGAGAAGCGGTGTCCGCCTTGCACGACCGCCAAGGCGGGCATTGGCGGCTTCGATCATTGCAATATCGACCATGGGGAACTCGTCCTGCCCTGTTGGATTGGATATTTCTTATCCATAGGGTCGCAAGACCGGCGAGGGAAGAAACACTTTGTCCCGGTGACAGCAATTTCGGTTCCGCTAACGCTCAGGGTCCGCCCGGCAAGGACAGATGTCCGACGCGATAGGCTTCCACGCGCCCACCAAGTCCGGTCTCTGGCAGGGTCTTCCGAAGTTTGAAGCGGACATAGGTCCAACTGGTCGGCTCGAATGCCGCCACTGATGCGAGGGCTCCATCCGTATCGATGTCCCTAGCGACCGCCTCGCTTTCATGGGTGCGGATATCGGCGAGCGGTTCGTGCCGTCCGATATCCGTTATTTCTCGCGTTGCAAACCTGGCTGCGCGGACGTCAGGAGAGATTGCCGCCTGCCAGACAATCCATGTCTTGACCTGAGGACGGCCGAAGGAAGCGGAAACTGCGGCAAAGCCGGGGCCGCAAACGAAGTCGTTGAGCCCCTCCTCTTGGTCCCAGACGTAGAAGGGGGCGTAGAGATTTTCCCGGCTCGCCGTTTCCTCGTCACCTGTTCTTGCGGTCAGATAGGCCTTGAGCCTGAGGTTCGGGAAATTATCGAGCAACGGACCCTTGTCGCGGATGCGGCGGTCGATGATCGACATGTCGTAGTCCGCCGGCAGGGTGAAGCTGTATTGCATCGCGATCATGGTTGTTCCTTGCAGTTGACCGGCTCAAGCCCGGCCACCGCCTCCGTCATCTGGGCGCGGCCGTTGCTGAACGAGAAATCCTCAGGATGTGTTGTCGTAACCACCACCATGACATCCTCCGGTCGGACCCCGGGCGCCTCGGCCAGACGTTCTACGATACGGCGGTAGAATTCCTTCTTCATCTCGGCGCTGCGAGGCCTGCCGATCGTGACGTCGAAGAAGATAAAGTCATCGGAACGCGGGCCGCCTAGATAATTGCGGTCGAAGATGAGTTCGGCCGGCTCGAGTTGGTGGATCGCTTGAAACCGATCCGTCTCAGGCACGTCGAGGGCCTCGACCATGGCGCGATGAAAACTGTCCGAAAGCGCCTCCAGATAGTCCGGCGATTTGCCGCGGAGGAGTGAGATACGTGTGATTGGCATGAAAGCCTCCAATGAAAACTTGACGATTTCAGTATCTCACGCCAGGATCATCCTGAAAATCAGATAGTATTGGACATTTCGTCCTGAAAATATGGATTATCGCGATGAGCCGCGTCGTTTTCGATCTTGATGTCCTGCGAAGTTTTGTGGCCGGAATAGAGCTTGGCAGTTTCGCCAAGGCGGCTGAGCGCGTCGGCCGCTCCACCTCCGCCGTCAGTGCGCAGATCAAGAAGCTTGAAGAGCAGGCTGGCACGCCGATCCTGCGGAAAGCAGGTCGCGGGCTGGCGTTGACCGAGGCCGGGGAGACCATGCTCGCCTATGCCCGCCGACTACTCGACCTTAACGACGAGGCCGCAGCCGCGGTCCAGGGCGTCGAGTTGGAAGGGTGGGTCCGCCTTGGTCTCCAGGAGGATTTCGGCGAGAGATTGCTTCCCGAGGTGCTCGGGCGCTTTGCCCGCGCCCATCCCAAGGTGCGGATCGAAGCGCGCGTGGTGCGCAATGCAGAGCTTGTCGAGCGGGTGACATCGGGCCGCCTCGATCTGGCGCTTGCGTGGAGTGATGGCATGCGCACTGCCCATTGCGATCGTATCGGCGAGGTACCGATGTGCTGGGTCGGCCCGGCATCGGAACGTGTCGAGTGGGATGCCGCTAGCCGCGAGCCGATGCCGCTCGTGACGCTTGATATGCCATGCCTGCTCAGGAGCGCTGCGACAGCGGCGCTGGATCATGCTGGTATCGCCTGGCGCGTCGCCTTCATCAGCCCCAGCCTCGGCGGATTGTGGGCAGCGACAGCAGCAGGCCTCGGGATCACCATTCGCACGCCGCTCGACCTTCCAGACAAAGTCAGACCGATGTCATCTGACGAAGCGGGCTTGCCGCTACTGCCGAAGCTCGATCTGGTCCTGCACCGCGCCGAGGCCGAACAGAGCCCGGCGACAAAGAGGCTCGCGGCGATCGTATTGCGGGCAGTGCGCCGGTCGCTCGGCGAATACAACCGCGCACCGGCCGAGGCCGGAGTCGAAGCCTAGAGCCGCTGAATGATCGCGCGTCCGATCGCCTTCGGCTTTTCGCTACTCAAAACAAGCGAGGTCGTCACTGGTCCGAACCTTGCGATCGTATCGACGATCGTCTCAAGGTCTTGCGGCGTGGGCACGAGGACCTTGAGAATGAAGCAGTCCTCGCCCGTCAGGCGCAAAACCTCCATGACATGTGGCATCTCGGAAAATTGCTTGAGGCAACTCTTGATATGCTCGTGCGTGGTGCGCAGGCGGATGACCGCCATCATGCCGAAGCCGAGTGCCGCAGGGTCGATGCGCGCGGAATAGCCCGTGATAATGCCGCGTTCTTCGAGCCGCTTGACCCGTTCCGATGTCGCCGGCTGCGACAGCCCGACAAGGCGGCCAAGTTCCGAAATCCCAATCCGCCCATTCTCCTGCATCGCTTCGATGATCGCGATATCCGTTGGGTCGAGAGGTGGTCGGTTGTTCCGGGCTGTTCCCATGCGTCACCTTTGATCCATCGGAAATTGGAAGTGTATTCCGATGATTATCTATTCCGTGCCGTATGAAAAGGCTTCAATTTCCCCTCGTCACAGATATGAGGAAAAGACATGACAGATATCATCACCGTGCCGGGCATCGGAGGATCGGGGGAGGCCCATTGGCAGAGCCGCTGGGAACGGCTGGACCCGCAAATGCGCCGCTTTGAGCCGGCGGATTGGGACAGGCCGGACCTGACGGATTGGCTCTCGGCACTCGAACGGGCCGTCGCCGCGTCGAACGAGCCGCCGCTGCTGGTCGTCCATAGTCTTGCCTGCCTCCTAGTCGTTCATTGGCAGCTCCGCTCCAGGCTCTCCGTGGCGGGCGCCTTTCTGGTTGCGGTGCCCGATCCCCGATCGGCGGCTTTCCCCCGGGAGGCGGCCGGCTTCGCCGATGTGCCACGAGAGCGGCTGCGGTTTCCTTCGCTGATCATTGCGAGCGCCGATGATCCCTATGGTTCGATTGGTTATTCCATGCAGCGAGCCGATCAATGGGGAAGTGGCATCGTGGAGATCGGACCGTTCGGACATATCAACGGACAAAGCGAGCTTGGCGACTGGCGCCACGGCAGGGAGTTGTTCGACGCCTTTGCGGCTGGCTGCCTCAGACCGTGAGATCGGCCTGTGCCCGCTCAAGCAGTGCGGCGAGCTTGTCAATTGTGCCATCCGTTTCGACCGGCGTGTAGACCACGAGCTTCATATTCGGGTCGTCGCTGACCGAGAGGCTCGTGTGCTCGAACGACATCAGTCCCTGCTCGGGGTGGCGAATGCGCTTGTGTCCGGTCAGCGGACGCAGGACTTCATGGCGCTGCCACCATTGGCGAAATTCGGGACTGGATTTTTTAAGCGCCGATACCAGCCGCTCGAGATCCGGGTCGCCGGCGTACCGGGCATTGTCGGAGCGAAACATCGCCAGAGACATTCTGGCGACGGTCTCCCAGTCGACCAGCAAATTGCGATGCGCCTTGTTGGGGAAGACGAGATGCATGATGTTGCGCTCGTCGCCTTGCAGCTTGCCGTAATCCCCGAAAAGCATCGCGGCTGCGCGGTTCCAAGCCAGGACATCCCAGCGCTTGCCGACGACATAGGCCGGCTGCTGCGTCAGGCTTGCCAGCATTCGACGCAAGGGTTCGCATACTTGGTCGGGATCGCCGGTATCAATCTCGGGGGGAGGGCGGTCGTTGAGGATGAAGAGATGGCGTCGTTCAGTGACGTCCAGCTTCAAAGTGTCGGCCAGTGCCGTCAGGACCTCGGCCGAAGGCCTGACGTCGCGGCCCTGCTCCAGCCAGGTATACCAGGTGGTGCCGACGCCCGCGAGCATCGCAACCTCTTCGCGCCGGAGGCCAGGTGTGCGGCGGCGAAACCCGTTCGGCAACCCAACGCTTGCCGGCGCAAGCCTTTCGCGCCGAGACCGCAGGAAATCTCCTGATTCACGGCGGCGGGCTTCGATCGTGGTCAAACTCTCGCTCATACCAGTATCCTATCAGCATTGGTGCTAGGATAAAAGCGGAACTGTTTGACGTTTTCGGCGCATGCAAAATGAGAGCTGCGGTTGGACCAAGGGCGAGGAAGCCTATCCGGTCCAGCTCACATCGCCATTGCGGCCAGTAAAGGACATTCAAATCATGCCATCGCAACATGTTGTCATCGTCGGAGGGTCGTCGGGCGTGGGTCTTGCAACCGCAAGCCAGCTTCTCGGCCTCGGCTTCAACGTCACCATTACGGGTCGGGATATGAAGAGGCTAGTACAGGCACGGGACACGCTGAGGGGCGCAGCCCGGGCCATCGTCATGGACGGAGCCGATGCGGAGAGCGTTCGCAGCGGATTTGCCGATATCGGCAATTTCGATCACCTCGTTGTTGCGCTCAGCGGAGCCAGAGGTGGCGGGCCTTTTGCAAGTGTCGAGATTTCGGAGGTTCGCGGCGGCTTCGAACAGAAGGTCTTTCCGCATTTCGCGACGGCACAGGCGGCGCTGCCGTTTCTGCCTAGCGACGGAAGCATCACCTTCGTCTCTGCGGTCTCGGCGCAGGCCGCTTTCCCAGGCACCGCAGGCCTTGCCAGCGCGAATGCGGCAATCGAGGCTCTGGTGCCCGTCCTTGCGGTCGAATTGAAGCCGATGCGGGTAAACTGCGTTTCGCCTGGCGTCATAGACACGCCCTGGTGGGACTTTCTCCCCGAAGAGCAGAGAAAGGCTGCCTTTGCCGAATATGCCATGAAAACGCCCGTCGGGCGCGTGGGCCAGGCAGAAGACATTGCAAAGGCGATCACTTTCCTGGTTTCGAACAGCTTCATGAGCGGCCATACGATTGTCTGCGACGGCGGGCTGCGGCTCGCGGCGTAGGGCAGGTTCGCTCACTTCCGCTCAGGTTGCCGGCAGGATGCCGGCGATACGCTGCTCGGCGCGCCGGGCGACATGCTGGAGATCGCGTGGCCGGCCGGCCAGGCGCTCAAGCGCGGCGATGGCGACGTCGGTCGCGATATAATCCGGCTTGTGGCCGAGATTGCGAATGGTGATGAGCTCGGCGCCGGCAATGTCGCGGGCAAGGCCGCGGGAATGCAATTCCTCCAGCACGATGTCGTCGCTGTCGCCAGTGATGATGACGGTCGGCGCCGCGATCTCGCGGTATCGTGGTGCTTGCGTCTTTACATAGTCCAGCAGGTTGGCGACGTCGGCCGCATTGTTGCGGAAGGCGTGCGGCCGCAGTACCAGGGCAGGAGCAGTCTTCTCAACATAGCCTGCCGGGCGGGCGTTCGGTCGGAAAACGCCGATCGTTCCTTGTTCCAGGCGGCGAAGCCCCGCCGGGATTACGAAGGCATGGGAGAACAGCCAGCCGATGACGGGCATAGCTGCCAGCGTGTAGTACCAATCGACGCCGCCTGGCCAGGGGTGGGTCGCCGGCGCCAGGAAGAGCAACCCGATCGTTCGCTCGGGATGGCGAAGCGCGAAGGCGGCAGCGATCGCCCCGCCAAAGGAATGGCCGACGATGATGGCACTTTCAATGCCTCGCTTGTCCATGAGCCTTGCGATTGCGTCGGCCTGGCCCGAGGGGAGGGCGTTTTCCGGCCCGCCGCGTTCGGAATAGCCATGGCCGGGTCTATCGACGAACAACATTTCGGCCCGCTCATGCAGCGGCGCTTCAAAGGCTTCCAGCTGGTCCCGCAGGTTTCCGCTGGCGCCGTGAATGAAGACGAGGGGAGGCAGATCGGCGGCAGGCGGACGCGGCAGATAAACGGCATTCATCCTGAAGCCACCGACGTCGGTCAATTCGCCAACATTCGGAAACGCCTGCTCGATGGCGCGCGCCTGATACGAGGAATAGGCGATGGCGACGCTGACGACGAAGAGAATGATGAAGAGGACATCGATCATAAGCTGATAACGCGGGTCGAAGGCAAACGACGTGTCGGCAACAACAATTAATTTCGTCAGGGATTGCCGCCGTCTCGGGTGAGAGCTCAGGTCGGGCTGCCGGCCAGCTTTTCAGAGAGCGTATTGACCTGATCCTGGGCGGCACGATCCGCGGGGTAGACTTCAAGGAAGCGCTCCCAGGCCTTCAGCGCCAGCTGGTCTTTGCCGGTCTCGGTGAGTATCGCCGCCATGCCGGCAAGCGCTCCAAAGTGCCGGGGCTCGATCCTCAGCACCTGGTTGATATCCTCCATCGATCTTGCATAGTCGCCCATCGCATAGTTGAGCGTCGCCCGCTGATTCCAGCCTTCGACATAATCCGGCTTTAGCGCGATGACCTGGTCGAAGAAATCGAGGGCTGCGGCATTGCGCTTTTCGGCGACGGCCTTGGTTGCCCACTGCATCAGGAGATTGACCGTGGCGCTGCCCGAATCGGCAAGCTCCACCCTGATCTGCTCGGCAATCATCTTTGCCTGGTCGGGATCGCGTTGGCGCCGCAGAGCGGTAAAGAGATCATCGAGCCTCTGTTTTGGGGAGGCGTCGGGATCCTTCTGCTCGACAGCCGGCTGATCGGCAGCCGTTGCCAGGTGCGGAGATGCGGACATCAGCAGGATGATTATCGGCAGTGCCGAGCGGGACAAAGCAAAAAAGCGCATGGCGGGCATGATAGCCCGCCAGCACTGAAGATCCAAGCAAATTTGACGTGATACCCAGGCGACCGGAGGCCGGTCACCCCGTGCGCAGGCTCCACAAGGGGCCCCGCGCGCGGGAAAGCCATCAGCGGCTGATCAGCCCTGACGAGCCTTGTAGCGCGGGTTCAGCTTGTTGATGATGTAGACGCGGCCCTTGCGGCGCACCAGACGGTTGTCACGGTGGCGAGCCTTGAGCGACTTCAGCGAATTCTTGATCTTCATTTTTTTGATCCGCGGTGTTTAGGGGGAATGTCACATTCGCCCGTATCTTTTAACAATCAAAAGCGCGCTCAGGGCGCGCTCTTTTAGGGTGGGGAGCAAATACCGTGTCGCTCTGGCCATGTCAACCGGCTAGCCGGGCTTTTTCCCGGCATAACCCTCGCCCGAAGGCTGGAGAAGCTCCGTCACATGGCCCATCTTGCGGCCGGCCCTAGCCTCGGTCTTTCCATAGAGATGCACGAGCACATTGTCACGTTTGAGCCATTGGGGCACGGACAATATGTCATCGCCGATCAGATTCTGCATGACGCAATCCGAGTGACGGGCGGGATTTCCGAGCGGCAGGCCGGCAACGGCGCGGATGTGCTGCTCGAACTGGGAGATGATGCAGGCGGCTTCGGTCCAGTGGCCAGAATTGTGCACGCGGGGCGCCATTTCATTGACAATCAGGCTGCCATCGGAAAGGGCGAAGAACTCTATTCCGATGACGCCGACATAGTCGAGCGCCGTGAGGAGCTTCTTGGCAGCGCGGCTGGCTGCCAGATCTGCCACCGGCGAGAGCCTCGCCGGCAATGTTGAGGTGTGGAGGATGCCGGCGCGGTGGACGTTCTCGGCGGCGTCGTAGCAGGCAACAGTGCCGTCCAGACCACGGGCGGCAATGATCGAAATCTCGCGCTCGAAGGGGATGAAGCTTTCAAGAATCAGGGGAACGCTGCCAAGTGCGGCATATCCGCCGACGGCGCTGTCGCCATTCGAGCGAAAAACGCGCTGGCCCTTGCCGTCATAGCCGAGCCGCCGTGTTTTCAAGACGCCCTGGCCGCCGAAGTCGACAAGCGCCGCTTCGAGATCGACCTGACTGTCGATGGCGTGAAAGCGGGCAGTCGGAATACCGCAGTCGTTGAGGAAGCGCTTTTCCGTCAGCCGATCCTGCGCCATTTCCAGCGCGCGGGGGGGCGGATAGACGGCGACGACCCTTGCAAGGTTTTCGGCGGCCTCGACCGGCACGTTCTCAAATTCATAGGTCACCACATCGCAGACGGCAGCCAATTCGGCAAGCCCCTCGGGATCGTCGTAGGCGGCGATGATCTGCCGATTGGCGACCTGCGCTGCCGGGCAGCCGGCTTGCGGCTCCAGGATGACGGTCTCGAAATTCAACCGTGCCGCGGCCATGGCGAGCATTCGGCCAAGCTGGCCGCCGCCGATGATGCCGATCGTTTTCGTGGTCATAGGTTGTCCATCGGGTATTCGGCAACGGCTGCGCTCTGGCTGGCGCGCCATTCGTCCAGTCGTTCGGCGATATCCTCGTCGCTAAGGGCGAGAACGGCTGCGGCGAGCAGGGCGGCATTGACCGCACCGGCCTTGCCGATCGCCAGCGTGCCGACGGGAATGCCCGCCGGCATCTGCACGATGGACAGAAGGCTGTCCTGTCCGGACAACGCGCGCGACTGCACGGGAACGCCGAAGACGGGCAGCGGCGTCATTGCTGCGGCCATGCCGGGTAGGTGAGCAGCGCCTCCGGCGCCGGCGATAATCACCTTGAAACCTTCGTCGCGAGCACTCTTTGCAAAGGCCACGAGCCTGTCGGGCGTGCGATGCGCCGAGATGATGCGCGCGTCATAGCTGATCTCGAGGGCTTCCAGCGTATCGGCGGCGTTTTTCATCGTCTCCCAGTCGGACTGGCTGCCCATGATGATGGCTACAGGCGGTCTTTCTGTCATGGCGGCGTCATTCCTCTCACGCAATAATGTCAGGTCCCCTCAGGCGATGATATCAGGAATGATCTGATCTTCCAGTTTGCTGAGCCTGTCCTTGATCACCAGCTTCTTCTTCTTCATGCGCTGAACGCGCAGCTGGTCACAGCCTGTCTGGATCATGGCATTGATGGCGACGTCGAAGTCCTCATGCTCCTGGCGCAGCCGCGCCACAATGAGCCTGACTTCCGCCTGTTCCTGATCCGGCATGTCATTATCCCCAATATCGCCCACGGTATCGTGTCCGCCCGGCCGATGAATTCCGCAAGCTCCTATCACCAAATAGTGGTAACGGGAAGTTATCCCTGATCACGAATTTGCCTCTTACAAGTCATGTTTTCGCCTTCGACAACGGCGGGATATTATGACACACTGATGACGTTAGTGCCTAGAACTCCAGCGATGGATGGCTGGGGAAGGTAAGAGGAAGGAAGGATCAAATGACTGTTCAAGCTCATCTTGAATCGCTCCAAAAAAAGCACATCGCCCTAGAGGAGAAATTGCATTTCGCGATGGCGTCGCCTTCTATCGATGACCGTGAGATCGCGGATATCAAACGCATGAAGCTCAGGATCAAAGACCAGATCCAGCGACTGACGATATCAGTGCATTGATTTGAGATGTTGAAACGGTCACCGCGCACATATTCGCGGCAAAATTATCAAAAGCGGCCAGAGAGCCAAAATTTACCGGGAATGCGGTGATCCAACAGAATTTGAGTTTGTAGCGCCAACTTCAAGTGTGACCAGTGGGGGTTGGCGCAAACTCACCCAAGCGGAAATAGAGCCACTCGGTCTCTTCAGGCCCAAAACTGATCCAGCCACAAATTGAGTTTGTCAAAGCCGCGACTGTTGACGGTGTAGATTCTCTTCGTGCCTTCTGAGGTCACCGAAACAAGGTTGCTGTCGAGAAGCGCTTTCAGGTGCTGGGACACCGCCGGCCGGCTGATCGGCAGGCCCTGGGCCAATTCATTCACGGTCTTCGGTGCGCGCCGCAGTTCCTCCAGCAGATATCGCCGGTTCCGGTCAGCTATGGCGGCGAATGGGTCCGTGTTCGACATGGGCGAAAGTTACGTCAAACACATATTTGCGGCAAGTCATTTGTGCGGCGCAGCGAGCCTGGCGCTCACCAGCGAAAACCCCGGCAAAAGTCATCAATGGAAGCCCACCACGCGGCTTTGACCCCGTTTTCCTTAGTGTCCGCTCTTGTCAGCCGGTGGCAACGGAATTACTCACGAGGGCAACATAGCGGATGTCGCCATTTGCGGCTGGACATCGCTGAAACCGGAAGCTTGCCATGACCATCGCCGAGAACCGTTGCCGCCTTGTCCTGATCGTGCCTGACATTGCCGATGCCGGCAGCCAGGCGGCAGTCGTTGCGGACGCGCTTAAGGGCGGCGACGTCGCCTCCGTTATCATTCCGCAATACGGTCTCGACGACGCAACCTTCCAGAAGCATGCGGAAAAAATCGTGCCGATCGTGCAGGAGGCCGGCGCTGCCGCGCTGATCTCTGGCGACAGTCGCGTGGCCGGTCGCGTCAAGGCGGACGGTTTGCATATCGCCGGCAAGCTTCTCGACCTTGCCGAGGCCATGGAGAGCCATGTCCCCAAAATGATCGTTGGCGGCGGCAGCGCGACCGACAGGCATGGGGCTCTCGAAATCGGCGAGCTGAGGCCCGACTACATCTTCTTCGGCAAGCTTGCAGGCGATATCAAGCCGGAAGCGCATCCGAAGAATGTGGCACTTGGCGAATGGTGGGCCTCGATGATCGAAATTCCCTGCGTCGTCATGGGTGGAACCGACCCGAGTTCGGTCGTGGATGTCGCTCTTGCTGGCGTCGAGTTCGTGGCATTGCGCGAAGCGATTTTCGCCGATCCGGCAGCGGCGACTGCAAGGGTCGCTGAGGTCAATGCACTTCTTGACGAAAAAGCGCCACGGTTTGAAGATTGATAGCAGGCCATGTCGCTTTTCATTCGCCACTCGTCCCGTTCCGTTCTTGTCGCGCTCTTTGCCGGGCTGACGGCCTTGCCCTTGACTGCAATGGCGCAATCGGCAGACGGGATAACCGCATCTCCCGATGTCGGCGCCTTCCGCACGGAGCGTATCGAGCCGTCCGGCGAGCCGACGCCCGAAATCTTCCATAAGGGCGACACAAAGGCTGCCGACACGCCTCCTGCCGCGACCGCGGATGTCAAACCTTCCTCAGGTGTCGGCGTCTTCGATCGCATGGGTGCTGATCTTCCGCCGCTTCCACCGGAAAAGCCCTATACCGGACCGGTCGACGAAGCCTACGGCGCTTTTCAGCGCGGGCTGTACCTTACCGCCTTCCAGAAGGCGCTGCCGCGTGCTCAGCTTGGCGATCCGGCAGCCCAGACCATGATCGCCGAATTGCTGGCCCAGGGTCTCGGCGTCAGGCGTGATCGGAAGAATGCGGCCTTCTGGTACAGCAAGGCAGCGGAGGGGGGCGACGCCACCTCGATGTTCAAGTATGCGCTGCTCCTTATCGAGGGTCGCGACGTGGCGCGTGATCGCAAGGCCGCGGATGCCTGGATGAAGAAGGCGGCGGACGCCGGCCAGCCCTCGGCAGAATTCAACTGGGCGCAAAGCCTGACGGCGGACAATCCCGGCGCCAAGGGTTTGGAGCTGGCGCTTCCCTATTACGAGAAATCAGCCGAGCAGGGGATCGCCGACGCGCAATATGCGGTGTCGCAGCTCTATATCAGCCTGCCGAGCATCACGCCGGAGAAGAAATCGCAGGCTCGCACATGGCTGGCAAGGGCTGCCAATTCGGGGTTTGACACGGCGCAGCTCGACATGGGGCTCTGGCTTATCAGCGGCACCGGCGGCCCGGTCGATCTGGAGGGCGGCTTTACCTGGATGAAGGTTGCTGCCTATCGCGGCAACGTCGTTGCGCAGAACAAGCTTGCACATCTCTACATCAACGCCATCGGCACGACCCAGCAACCCATCGAGGCGGCGACCTGGTATGTGATCTCGCGGCGGGCGGGTCTGAAGGATCCCGAGCTGGAGGACTTCTATCTCGGCATCGAGGACGATCAGCAAAAGAGCGCCATCGACGCTGCCAACAAATATCGTCCGGCCAAGTAGATCGCAAAGACAGTGGAGGACGATGGCGCGGTAATTCAGCTTGACGGAATTTGCCAGCGACACAGCTTTTCGGCCATTAACGCCGGCGATATCGCCGCCATGCATCGCTCCACTTGAAATTCGCGCGATTTTGTGGTCTTGAGGCCGCCAATCTTTATCGCGCCACCGATCCCGCAGCGCCGGGACCCGTGCTTCCGGGTCCGGATGGCGTCTTTACGTGTTTCAAGGAAAAGCCCCAATGGCCCGTTCTGCCCTTCTCAATGTCATGGTCCAGGCCGCTCTCAAGGCAGGCAAGTCGCTCAGCCGCGACTTTGGCGAAGTACAGAACCTGCAGGTTTCGGTGAAGGGTCCGGGCGATTTCGTCAGCCAGGCCGACCGCAAGGCCGAAAAAATCATTCGCGACGAACTTCTGAAGGCGCGACCCACCTATGGCTTCCTCGGCGAGGAAAGCGAAGAGATCAAGGGCACCGACGGCGCGCATCGTTGGATCGTCGATCCGCTCGACGGCACCACCAACTTTCTTCATGGCATTCCGATGTTCTCGGTCTCGGTCGCGCTGGAGCGCAACGGCGAGATCGTCGCCGGCGTCATTTTCAACCCGGCAACCGACGAACTCTACACCTCAGAGCGTGGCGGCGGGGCGTTCCTCAACGACCGGCGCCTACGTGTGGCCGGCCGCCGCGTGCTGTCCGACGCCGTCATTGCCTGCGGCATTCCGCATCTCGGTCGCAACAATCACGGCAAGTTCCTCGTCGAGCTGCGTCATGTCATGGGTGAAGTTGCGAGCACCCGCTGCGTCGGCTCGGCCGCCCTCGATCTTGCCTATGTCGCAGCCGGCCGCTTCGACGGCTTCTGGGAAACTGGCCTGCAGCCATGGGATATGGCAGCTGGTCTCCTGCTCATTCGCGAGGCCGGCGGCTTTGTTTCCGATTGGGAAGGCGGCACTGACATGGTCGGCAGCGGCTCGGTGATTTGTGGCAACGAACACATTCAAAAAGCGCTCGCCGAAGTGGTCAAGCGGCCTGTTCCCGGCAAGTAAGCCTAACATTTTCCTGTATTTACCTTAAGCCCAAGCTGTCTGTTGCCAAGCAGACGTTTTGTGTGACTGCACCCTTCATTTCGGCTCGATGTTGCACTAGTCTCCGCAGACGCAAAACTGCGGTGACTGAGGTACCTATGGAAAATGTGAAACTGGCGGACTTGGGCTCGACCGATAATTCGGGCGAGGGCTACGGCTACAAGCTCTCCAGCCCTATGGCTTTCTTCTGGACGATGATCCTTTTTCTGATCATCGTCGGCTTCATCGCCGCGATCCTGTTTCGCCAAGCGAAGGAAGCTTTCCTGCATAATCCCGGCCTCAACGGCTTCATCCTCGGCGTTCTTGGCATCGGCATTCTTCTCGTCTTCAACCATGTCCTGTCGTTGAGGCCCGAGGTCAGATGGTTCAATTCCTTCCGTGCCGTCGGCAATATCGACAAGGCCGGCCGCAAACCTAAGCTTCTTGCGCCGATGAGTGCATTGCTTGGCAGCCGGAAGTCGATGTCGCTGTCGACCACGACGCTTCGATCGATCCTCGATTCCATTGCGACGCGCCTTGATGAATCGCGAGATACGTCGCGCTACATGATCGGGCTTCTGGTCTTTCTCGGGCTGCTCGGCACCTTCTGGGGCCTGATCGGCACGATCGGCTCCATCAATCAGGTCATCCAGTCGCTGGATGTCGGCGCAAACGGTGATATTCTCGGTGCTCTCAAGGAGAGCCTGGCAGCACCACTGGTCGGCATGGGCACGGCCTTTTCCTCATCGCTGCTCGGTCTTTCCGGCTCGCTGATCCTTGGCTTCCTCGATCTACAGGCGGGCCGTGCACAGAACCGTTTCTATACGGAGCTTGAAAACTGGCTGTCATCCGTCACCGATGTCGGCTCCGAGCTGTCGCCAGGCTTTGACAGGGTTGCGGGTGCTTCCTCCGACGACGTCAGGGCGCTGTCAGAGCACATGCGAAAGATTGCGGAAGAGAATGGAGATGGCCAGCGCTCCGTCGCCGCCATGGCCAATCTGGCCGAAGGCATCCAGGGTCTGGTCAAGAACATGCGCAACGAGCAGCAGATGCTCAGAGATTGGATAGAGGCGCAGCAGGAGGAGGCGAAATCGATGCGCCGAACGCTCGACCGGCTATCGGACCGGATCGGCAGCATCGAGAAGACCGGGAGCAAGTAGGCCATGGGGCTCGCGCGAAACAAGCGCCGCGAACGGACGGTCGACTACTGGCCAGGCTTCGTCGACGCGCTGTCCACCCTTTTGATGTCGATCATGTTCCTGCTGACGGTGTTCGTCATCGGACAGTTCATCCTCAGCCGCGAAATTACCGGCCGTGACGAAGTCCTCAATCGCCTGAACAGCCAGGTCAATGAATTGACCCAGCTGCTGGCGCTCGAAAAGGGCGGCAAGCAGGATCTGGAGGATTCCGTTGCCAATCTGCAGTCGTCGCTGGCGACCGCTGAGAGCGAACGCTCCAGGCTGCAGGCCTTGCTCGATGCCGGCTCCGGAAATTCGCAAGCCGCGCAGCAGCGCATCGGGACGCTTACCCAGCAGCTTGACGAGCAGAAGCAGACTAGCACCCGCGCGCTCAGCCAGGTCGACCTACTCAACCAGCAAATTGCTGCGCTGCGCAATCAAATCGCCGCCGTCGAGGCTGCGCTACAAGCGTCGGAGGCGAAGGACGACAGCTCGCAGGTAAAGATCGCCGATCTCGGACGGCGCTTGAACGTCGCGCTGGCCCAGCGCGTCCAGGAGCTCAATCGCTACCGCTCTGATTTCTTCGGGCGGCTGCGCGAAATCCTCTCCGATCGGGACAATATCCGCATCGTCGGCGACCGCTTCGTCTTCCAGTCGGAAGTGCTGTTCCCGTCAGGTGGCGCGGACCTCAATGCCGACGGCCAGACCGAAATGGCGAAGCTTGCGGCCGCCCTGATCGACGTCGCCAAGGAAATTCCGCCCGAAATCAACTGGGTTCTGCGCGTCGACGGCCATACGGACAACGTGCCGCTTTCCGGCACCGGCCGATACGCAGACAATTGGGCGCTGTCCTCGGCGCGTGCCATCGCGGTCGTCAAGTATCTGATCGGGCAAGGCGTGCCGGCCGACAGGCTGGTGGCTGCCGGCTTCGGTGAATTCCAACCGATTGCACCTGGAGACACACCGGAAGCCCATGCTACCAACCGCCGTATCGAGCTGAAGCTAACGGAGAAGTAACGGGCCTTCTCGAGAGCCTGAGGACGTTCGGCGTGTCGGCTCAACTTAAGGGCGGTGCCGCTGACCCCCGCTCCACAAGGGCGGGTTTGGGCGTGACGGAGCGATCGATCTGCTGGCGCTCCAGGACGATGCGTACGGCAATTTCTGCAATCTCCTGGATCGGCTGGCGGATCGTCGTCAAGCACGGCACGACCAGAGACACCAACGGGATATCGTCGAAGCCGCCAATCGACAGATCTTCAGATACGCGGATGCGCAGATCCCGCCAGACGCGTCGCAGATGATCACCGGGGTCGTCATTGTCGTTGCCGTCATCATCGACAAGTATCGTGAACGCATCACTGCCGCCTGACGTCGCCTTGTCGTTGCTCGAGAAAGCGGCGAAGGACGGGGCTTTCGCTAAGGCCGATGGCGATATCGTAGGCTGCGATCGCGTCTTCCAGCCGCCCGGCTCGGCAAAGAAGATGGGCGCGAACGGCCCAGTAGGGCTGGTAGGACCCCACGTCGGCCGGATCGAGCCGATCAAGGCAGGCAAGGCCTATTTGCGGGCCGCGCGTCCTGCCAAGCACGGCCGCGTGGCTGACGAACGCACCAATGGTCGGCCGCATCTCGATGAGAGCTGCATAGAGCATCTCAAGCGCCGGCCAATCGGTCTCACCGGTCAGGCGGCGTGCGGCATGAACGGCCTGAATGGCCGCCTGGCATTGGAACGGGCCGAAACGATCGAACGCGCCGGCCTGCGTCAACAGCCTGTCGGCTTCGACGTTCATTGCCTCGTTCCATCGCGAGACGTCCTGCTCTTCCAGCGGAACGTAGTTTCCATCGGCGTCCCGGCGGGCGCCGCGTCGGGCCTCGCAGTAGAGCGTCAATGCCAGCAGGCCCATGACCTCGGGATCTCCCGGGAGAATTGACAGCAGGGCACGGACGAGCCAGATCGCTTCCTCGGTCAGATCGTTTCGGACGTTGTCGCTGCCGTCGAGCCCGTCCCATCCCAAGCCGTATGCGGCGTAAATTGCCGCAAGCACGCCCGACAGGCGATCCGAAAGGATCGACCTATCTGGAATCGTAAAGGGGATGCCGGCATCGCGGATCTTGGTCTTGGCACGGACCAGCCGCTGGCCCATTGCCTCCGGCGAGACGAGGAAGCTTGAGGCGATATTCCGCGCGTCGATGCCGAGCACCGTCTGCAGCATGAGCGGCGCGTGCATCGCCGGCTCGATCGCCGGATGGGTGCAGGCGAATAGAAGCTTCAGCCGCTCGTCGGGAAAGATGTCTTCCGTGGAGGAGGCCCTGTTCATCCGCTCTTCCGCTTCTTCCATCGCGATCTGGATCACCCCTCGCGCAGCCGTCTGGACATTGCGATGTCGCGCTTCCCGAAAAAGATTGCGCCTGGCTGCAACCAGCAGCCAGGCATCCGGATTGTCCGGAACGCCTCTCTCGGGCCAGACGCGCAAGGCACTGGCAAGTGCGTCGGACAAAGCATCTTCCGCTGCCGGCACATCCCGGCTGCGCGACGCGAGATAGGCAACCAATTTGCCATAGGACTGGCGCGCCGAACGTTCAGCTGCGCGGCGCGCGTCGTTACCCATGGCCCTGGCTCACATTGTCAACACAGGTCGCACTTCGACCGACCCCTGTTCCGATATCGGAACCCGGGCCGCCCATTCCATCGCGACATCGATATCCGGCACGTCGATCAGATAAAAGCCACCAAGCTGCTCCTTGCCGTCGGGGAACGGTCCGTCCTGCACCTCGCGCTTGTCGCCGCGGATCCGCAGCACTGTTCCGGTCTCAGGCGCCTGAAGGCCTGCTCCGCCTGTCACTATGCCCGCCTGCTGGATCGCTTGCGTATAGGCAACCCAGCCGGCCCGGTATTTTTCACCGGCGGTGGGATTGTCTCGCAGTGCGAAATCCTGGGCCGATTCGCGAATAAGGATGGCATATTTCATAGCTGTTCTCCTGATGCTCGTGTGATTTGCGAAAGACGAGGCCAAACCCGGCAATGCCATATTTGCCCGTCTTTCATCGGTGGAGCGCTTCACTCATGCGGTCCGATACAATGAGCCTTGGGCCGCAACAGTTTCGACAGGGACGGCAAAAATCTTTTGTGCTCGGCAGACGGGATTGGCCTTGACGACCGACTATTAAATGACGACGGCCCATGGAATTGCGGCCGGCATGCCCTCAGGCAGCCGGCCGCAATTGAACAACGCGATCTATGAAGATCCAGGCCTCAGGCGAGCGCCGTCGTCTGATCGTCGATGTTGGCGTCCGGTACATGCTTCTTGATCGATTCGATGGCGTGCAGGGCCGACGCCTTCGCCTTGTATCCTTCGGAGCCGAACATCGTTTCGCCGTTCGATGCCTTGAACCGGAAGCGGAACTCGCCGGCCTTGTCCTTGTAAACTTCGAATTTATACATCTCGCCCGTCTCCCTGACAGATCGCTTTGACTCGCTTCCACGTTGAAAGCGTATCGTATTGCCGCCTGAAAGATCAATTCCTGTCAAGTCGGCTTCGTCGACAAAACGCTCTGCAACCTCACCAGAAGCGAATTCCGGCAGAGATTTCGGTCTGTCACCGTTCAAAGGCGCACTTACTTCACCGCCAACATGTGTTCCTCGACACCGGCGTCGAATTGCAGCCGGGCAAGTTTTGCGTAGATGCCGCCGTGGCGGACGAGGCTTTGGTGGGTGCCTTCCTCGACGATGCGGCCATGATCCATGACGAGAATGCGGTCGGCCTTGAGCACTGTCGCGAGACGGTGGGCGATGACGACGGTGGTGCGGCCTTCCATCAACCCGTCGAGCGCTTTCTGCACGAGCGTCTCGCTTTCGGCATCGAGCGCGGAAGTGGCTTCGTCAAGTAGAAGGATCGGCGCGTTCTTGAGGATGGCCCGGGCGACGGCGATGCGCTGGCGCTGGCCGCCAGAAAGGGTAATACCGCGCTCGCCGACCGGCGTATCGTAGCCCTGTTCCAGTCGAGCAATGAACTCGTCAGCCTGCGCTGCCCGCGCCGCTGCTTCGACCTCGGAGCGCGTGGCGCCAGGGCGGCCGAAGGCGATGTTCTCATGGATGCTTGCAACGAAGATGGTCACATCCTGCGGCACGATCGCGATGCGTTCGCGCAAGGCGTCGGGCGACACTTTCCGGGCATCGATACCATCGATCATGACCGAGCCCTGCTGCGGATCGTAAAAGCGCAGCACGAGAGAGAAGACGGTGCTCTTTCCAGCACCTGAGGGGCCGACGATTGCCACCGTCTCTCCGGGCTTGACGGCGAGCGATAGGCCGTGGAGCGCGGATTTCCCAGGTCGCGACGGGTAAGAGAAATGAACGCCGGAGAATTCGACCCGGCCTTCGGAGGGCTCGGGCAGCGGAACGGGATCTGCCGGGCTTGCAATCGGCGAGACTTCGCCCAGAAGTTCGTTGAGGCGATCGGCGGCGCCCGCCGCCTGAGACAGTTCGCCCCAGACTTCCGACAGCGCGCCAAGCGAGCCCGCGGCAATGACGGAATAGAGCAGGAACTGACCGAGCGTGCCGGCAGACAGTGTTCCGTCGAGAACGTTATGTGCACCGACCCAGAGCACGGCGACGACGCTGCCGAAGATCAGCGCGATTGCAAATCCCGTCAGCAGGGCGCGCGACTTGACGGCCGAGCGGGCGGCCTCGTAGGCATTTTCCACGGCGCCGCCATAGCGGGCGGCCGCGGCGTTCTCGCCGTTGAAGGCCTGGACCGTGCGGGTGGCACCGATGGTCTCGTTGGCGAAGGCAGAGGCGTTGGCGAGCATGTCCTGTGCCGCCCGCGAGCGCTTACGCACCGATCGACCGAAGGCCACGAGCGGCAGGACGATGAGGGGAATGGCGACGAGCACGATGCTCGACAGCTTCGGGCTGGTGGCGATCATCATCACCATGGCGCCGAAACAGAGGATGAGGTTGCGCAACGCGACCGAGGCGGTTGCGCCAACGGCCGATTTGATCTGCGTCGTGTCGGCCGTCAGCCGCGAGACGATCTCGCCTGACTGGTTGACGTCGAAGAAGGAAGGCGACAGCCGGGTCACGTGGTCGAAGACCTCGCGGCGCAGATCGGAGACGATCCGCTCGCCGAGCGTTATGACGAAATAATAGCGAAGCGCGCTCGCGGCGGCCAGCACCACCGCCATTGCCATGATCATTGCGAAATAGCTGTTGATGAAGGTGCTGTCGGACTGTGAGAAACCGTGGTCGATCATCCGTCGTACCGCAAGCGGCAGGGTCAGCGATGTAATCGCTGCCAGCGTCAGCGCGACGATCGCGCCGGTCACCATGCCGCGATAACGCAGGAGATAGGGTGTCAATCGGCCGAGCGGGCGGATCGAGCTGCGCTTTTTCGCCTCAGTTTGTAGCGTCTCTGCCAAATCCCGTTCCATCCTTCAAAAAGCCCTGACGTAGCGGGCCTGATGGCTCTTGTTATCTTTGCCACCTTCCTGTATAGGCACCGCATCTTAATGGGAAGCCGTAGCCTTGATCGGACTGCGGCTTCATTTATTCAATCGGTTCCCTTGCCGCAATGGGTTGCGACAAATGGACCCCGGCATGGCAGGAAGATTGTTATGAAGGCGAACATTCACCCGGAATACCACATGATCAAGGTGGTCATGACCGACGGCACCGAATACCAGACCCGCTCGACCTGGGGGACTGAAGGCGCCGTCATGAACCTCGAAATCGACAGCAAGTCCCATCCGGCCTGGACCGGCGGCAACCAGCAGCTGATGGACCGCGGCGGTCGCCTTTCGAAGTTCAACAAGCGCTTCGGCGGCCTCGGCCTCTAATCGCTTCGTCGCGTCATGTGTTGAGAGAGCCCGGTTTCGCCGGGCTTTTTTGTTGCCTGCATTCGACGGGAAGCGGTTACATATTATTGGAGCTTCTATTCGGTGAAGAGGTCAGCGTGGCCGCCGGTCCGCGCAAGCTGCAGCTCGTCGTTCTCTACGCGGTAGATCAGCAACCAATCCGGTTCAATGCGCAGATCGCGAAATCCTCGCCAGTCGCCGCGAAGCGGATGGTCACGATAGTCGGCCGGCAGGTTCTGCTGCTCGAGCAGCAGAACCTGCCGGAGCTTCGTCATGTCCCTATTGCGTTTTTCCCTTCGCCGGATGTCGCGTTTGAATCTGCCAGATCGAACCGCGACCAGTACAGCTAGATGCGCAGGTCTTTGAACAAAGCATTTGCATTCTCAAGGCGTTTTCCCTTGCCTTCATCCAGTTCCCGTATTGCTTTCGCGGTCGCTGCCTTCGGCACCTTTACATCAAATGGCAATCGTTGCTCGTCTGCGATCCGCAACATCAGCAACCGGATTGCGTCGGACACTGAAAGCCCTATAGCCTCCAGCGCCGCCGTCGCTCGCTCCTTGGTGTCGAGGTCAATCCGCGCGCGGACTATTTGATCGGCGGCGGCCATCGCGGTTTCCTCGTTATCAATCTGGGGTTCTATTGTAGCTACAAATTCGCCGCTCTCCCAAAGGCATGCTGGAGAGACGGCGCATATCGTCCAAACAACAAAAACCGGTCACGCCGAGCGTCACCGGTTTGATCAAATATTGTAGCTCTTGCTTAGTTCAGGCCAAAGGCGGTCTGCAGCAGGTTTAGCTGGGCCTGGACGCTGTTCTGGTTGTCCGGAACCTTCTGGACCTCCGACGGGCGATAGATCTCGCGGTCGAGCAGGGCGATGCGGTTCTGCAGGCGGAGCGAGCGTTCGACGAGATCGCGGAAAGCTTCCGGCAGGTCGTTCCAGCCCGGCGCGCTGCGATCGACGTTGAAGCCGTCGAGGCGCACCTTGTTCTTTTCGCTCAGGACCTGGTCGCGAGACATTTCACCGTTGTTGACGGCGCGCTGCAGAAGAAGCCAGGAGGCCATCTGCATCAGGCGTGTTGTCAGGCGCATGGATTCGGCGGCGTAAAGGACCGAGGCCA
The DNA here is from genome assembly GCF_052114685.1 of Rhizobium sp. 2YAF20. Classification (NCBI taxonomy): domain Bacteria; kingdom Pseudomonadati; phylum Pseudomonadota; class Alphaproteobacteria; order Hyphomicrobiales; family Rhizobiaceae; genus Rhizobium; species Rhizobium sp. 2YAF20. The sequence goes on from NZ_JBFRFF010000001.1 coordinate 153,490, forward strand.
TCCGCGGCAGCACTTTGGCGGCGGCCCGGCCATTGCCATCGAGATAACCCGCGGTCTCTTCGACCAGCGTCATACCTTCGGAATATAGCCCCTTGAACTGCGAGGACGATGCAGCACGTCCCGCGAAGCTGATCGTGTTCAATCCAAGTTCGGACATGCAGGTAATCCCCGTTTCACGCACACTTACCTTGAAGTAACGCAGGCGTTGCGCAGATTGTTTCGTCGCCCTCGTTCTTATGCCTTCAAGATGGTATTTCTAACCGAAATCCGCAAGGCGATTCTTAAGAAAGGGTTAATCTCCACAGTTTCGTCGGCCCTTAGGGGAACCAACGAAAAAAGAAGAGCCGCAAAGGCGGCTCTCAAGGTAAAACAGGGAGAAAAATCAGAGCAATTCGCCAAGTGGTGAAACTGTCTGAGTCCAGACAAAATCTGGATAGCTCCAGTAATATCTTATAAAGGCTAATATCGGGTTAAGGCTGCCCCGAAACTGTACTTTGAAGGGCGGATCGCCTTTAGGAACGGAAGAGATTCTCCGCTGCCTTGCGGCCGGATTGCTTGCTCGCGCATTCTGTTTCCAGCCTGGCGATTTCAGCCTGGAGCAGGCCGATGCGTGCCTTCAGTTCGTCGAACGAAAGCATGGAAAGGTCGCTGCCGATTTCGTGCGCAATCGGCTTTTTCGGTCGATCGTCGTCGAAGATGCTCATGATCTGTCCTCCTCAGCCGAATTTTACCTCAGGATCAACAGCTTCTGCAACGACATCCGTGCGGTTGGCGAGCGACATGCTCTCCGGCGTTATCATCTGGGCATTGGCCGAAGGCATGTTGGTATAAGCATCTCGAGCGCCGGCCGGAATTGGCGCGCGCCTCCTGCTGCGGAATATCGCATAGGCGGTGATCAACACGTGGGCCAACGCAGTGACAAAGAACAGGGAGTAGGGGCCGACCGCGGTCATGACCGGGCCGCTTAGCGTCGGGCCGATGATCGTGCCGATGCCGTAGAGAAGCAGCAGGCCGCCAGAGACCTTGACGAAATCCTCCGACGAGGCGAAGTCGTTCGCGTGGGCGACGGCAATCGGATAGAGCGTGTTTGCCGCTGCACCATAGATGATTACCAGGGTGATGAGGAAAACGGGACTGGCGGGTTGCCAGACGAACAGCAGCAGGCCGTCGATCGCGGCGACGCACGCCATCATCGCCAGCACGTAGCGGCGGTCGATACGGTCGGACAGGCGGCCGGCTGGAAGCTGCATGACGGCGCCGGCAAAGATCGTCGCGCTCATCATGATGGCGATGTTGCTGTCCGACAGGCCGGCCCGGGCGCCGAAGACGGCGCCAAGCGTGCCGTAGGCGCCATTGGCGATGCCGACAAGGAGAATGCCGAGGCAGGAGACCGGTGAATTGCGATAAAGCGCGCGCAGGTCGAGGCTGACGGCTTTCAGCGGCTGCGGCGAGGCGGCATTCGACAATGTTGTCGGCAGCATGGCGACGCAATAGCAGATGCCACAGACCATGAAGAGCATCGGGGTATGGATATCGCCGAACGGGATCATCATCTGGCCGCCGACGGCGCCGAGGAGCGTGATGCCGATATAGAGCGAAAAGATCGCGCCGCGGCTCTCGTTGGTGGCACGTTCGTTCAACCAGCTTTCGATGATCATCGAGGTGCCGGCGGTGCAAAAGCCGGTGACGGCACGCAGGACCACCCACCAGGTGCTGTCGACGATGAGGCCGGTCAAAAGAGCGATGATGGCGATGACCGAGATGAAGCCTGAGAAGGCACGCACATGGCCGATGCGTCGCACAAGCTTCGGCGCCGTGATGCAGCCAAGGACGAAGCCGGTGGCCCAGGTCGTTCCCAAAAGGCCGAGCGTCGTCGTTTCATAGCCTTCCGCCGTGCCGCGAACCGGCAGGAGCAGGCTGTGCAACCCATTGCCCATGAACAGGAAGAGCGTGCCGAAAAGCAGGGCAAGGACCGGTAAAAGATTTCTTCTCATTTCAACAATCTCGGATGTGTGAGCTTAAAAATCAGATAAGTCGGCATCGCCATCCGCCAAGCATTGATTGTCTATCGGGAACGCTTTAACCGCTTGAATAGGATGTCTGTTGCCGGGCAAAAATGTCGCCTCTGTGACGCCGCCGCAATATAGAGAATGTCATGTCCAAATTGATAGGTCTGTTGCTGATTTTGGCAATGGCGGTGCACATCATCAGGCCGCTCGGGCTGCCCGGTCTGAAGCGGCGGGGTGACTTCTGGAGGATCGCAGTCGGCGCATTTGCGATCTGGTCGATCGCGCTGGTGTTCCGCGAGGCTTTCTAGAGCTCGATCGTTCCCCGCATCATCGGAACACAGCGCCCGGAGATCGTCACCGTGCCGAGGATTTCTGCAGATTTGCTGACCTGAACCCCTATCAGGCTGGATCGTCCCATCTCGACGCCTTGCTCGATCGTGATTTTTGCATCGACATTCGCCTCTGGCATCAGGGATACGAGATAGGCGCCGAGCGCTGCCGAAGCACTTCCTGTTGCCGGGTCTTCCATCACATCGTCGAGCGGCGCGAACATGCGGGCGCGGATATGCCAGGGATCATTGGCTTCGCGGGCGTAGAGGAAGAGCGAGAAGTCCGGCTGCTGCGGATGGTTGCTCAGCGCTTGTGCGAAAATCGCAAGATTGGGCCTGGCTGCGGCAAGGCTTTCCAGGCCATCGACCTCAGCAAAGACAAAGGGCAGACCAACGGACGCAAATAGCGGTGCGTGCGTAGAGAGACGGATTGCCGTGACGTCGAGCGAGGCGCAGCAGTGGGCGACTAGTTCAGCTGCAACGCCTGGGCCTGTTATCAGGGGCTGCGGGGCCTTGATTGCAGCGCCGGTGATCTCCCCATCTTCGCGGAGAAGCTGGACTTCGACCAGCCCTGCCTGCTCTTCGAGGCCAATAACATCGCCAACAGCGCGACCGAACAGTTCTTTCTGCCGCCCGAGCACGAATGCGGTGCCGACATTCGGGTGACCGGCGAATGGAACTTCTGTCGTCGGCGTGAAGATGCGAACGCGGGCCGTATTGCGAGGGTCCTCAGGCGGAAGCACGAAGGTGGATTCCGAATAGTTGAACTCGGCGGCGATCTTCTGCATCGCCTCACCGCTCAAGCCGCGCGCATCGGGAATGACGGCGAGCGGGTTGCCGGCAAAGCGCATTGCGGTGAAGACATCGAGAGTGACATAGGCAACGGCTCTCATGACATCTCCATAGAAAAATTGATGCGCCATTCTCAGCGCCCAGATCGGTCCGATGAAGTCCCAATCTTGTGTCGGTGACAATTGTCGGCTCTGCCGAATGGGAAAACCCCACCCCAAACTGAAACGGCCCCCGAAAGTTGGATAACTCTTTGGGGGCCGTTTCGAGGCAATCAGGCTTGGTATGCTGCTAAAGAGCGCCCTTGATCAGGCTGCCTTTTCCAGTTCCTTTTTCCAGCTTCCCTTGGCGGCAAGGCTGTTCATCTCGGCGCGATGAGAAAATTCGCGCTGGCCTGCCGCGACGTTTTCCTTCTTGCCGTTCCAGGCCTTGAGGGCGCTGTCTTGCAGGGCGCGACCATAGGAAAAGGTGACATGCCAGGGCAGGTCATAGCCGGAATTGATTGCGGAGAGATGCGCCGTCGCCTCTTCGGTCGACTGGCCGCCGGAGAGGAACGCGATGCCCGGCACGGCTGATGGAACGGTCTCTTTCAGAACCTTGACGGTGCGCTCGGCAACCTGTTCGACCGAGGCCTTTCGAAGCTTCTTGCCGTCGATGACCATGCTCGGCTTCAGGATCATACCTTCGAGATTGATGCGTTCTTCGTTGAGCGCCTCGAAGACGATCTGCAGCGTCCAGCGCGTCACTTCCTCGCTGCGGGCGAGATCCTGCGTGCCGGGTACGCCGTCCATCAGCACTTCCGGCTCGACGATCGGGACGATCTTTGCTTCTTGGCAAAGGGCTGCATAGCGCGCCAGCGCATGCGCATTGGCCTTGATCGAGCCGTAGCTCGGCAGCGTGTCGGAGATGGCGATCACGCCGCGCCATTTGGCAAAGCGAGCGCCAGCGTCGTAATATTTGGCCAGGCGGTCGGCAAGGCCGTCGAGGCCTTCGGTTACGGTTTCGCCGGGGAACAGGGCCATGGGCTTGGCGCCGATGTCGACCTTGATGCCGGGGACGGCGCCGGCAGCGCGGATGACGTCGACGAAGGGCGTTCCGTCAGCTGCCTTTTGGAACAGCGTCTCTTCATAAAGGATCACGCCGGAGATGTATTTCTTCATGGCGTCGTCCGACCGGAAGAGCATTTCGCGATAGTCGCGGCGGCTTTCTTCTGACGAGACGAGATTGATCGCGTCGAAACGCTTCTTGATCGTGGCGGTGGATTCGTCGGCTGCAAGGAGGCCTCTGCCGCCTGAAACCATCTTTACGGCAATGTCTTCAATTCGTTCGCTCATTTTGTTCTCCAAGTCTCGTTTCGGTCCGCGTCATGATCATATAGATCGGCGATAACAGAAGTTTGTAGAGAGGAAAATGCTAAGCTAAATTATTGAAACGATTGAATTGGTTTAAACCGATTGAAAGATGAGATCTTATTTTAACACCGCGTGGGAGGCCGCGAAAGCTTGTCCCACGCGGGATTGCGAAAGCGCTATCTGTGCTCGGTCAGAACGGCGACGCCGGGCAGGACCTTGCCTTCCATCCACTCGAGGAAAGCGCCGCCCGCGGTCGAGACATAGGTAAAGTCATCGACGACGCCGGCGTGGTTGAGCGCCGATACCGTGTCGCCGCCGCCGGCAACGGAGGTAAGCTTGCCGGCCCTGGTGCATTCGGCGGCGTGCTTTGCCGCGGCCACCGTTGCAGCATCGAAGGGGGCGATCTCGAAGGCGCCGAGCGGGCCGTTCCAGACCAGCGTCGATGCACGGGAAATCCAGGCTTTCACCGCCTCGACAGATCTAGGGCCGACGTCAAGTACCATGGCGTCCGCGGGGATTGCGTCAATCGCGACGACTTCATTGGCGGCTCCGGCCTTGAATTCGCGGGCGACGACACCGTCTTCCGGCAGCACGATGGCACAGCCCGATGTGGCGGCCTCGATCATGATCTGGCGAGCCGTGTCGGCGAGATCGTGTTCGCAGAGCGACTTGCCGACATCGTCGCCGCGCGCGGCGATAAATGTGTTTGCCATGCCGCCGCCGATGACCAGGGCGTCGACTTTCTTGACCAGGTTCATCAACAGGTCGATCTTGCTGGAAACCTTGGCGCCGCCGACGATGGCAACCACAGGGCGAACCGGATTGCCGAGGCCTTTTTCCAGCGCCTCGAGTTCGGCCTGCATGGTCCGGCCGGCATAGGCGGGGAGGTGGTGCGCAAGGCCTTCAGTCGATGCGTGGGCGCGATGGGCGGCCGAAAAGGCGTCGTTGACGTAGATGTCGCCGTTGGCGGCAAGCGCCTTGGTGAAGTCCGGATCGTTCTTTTCCTCGCCCTTGTGGAAGCGGGTGTTTTCCAGGAGCAGGATATCGCCATTGCCCATCCTGGCAACGGTGCCGCTTGCCTCGGGGCCGACGCAATCGGAGGCAAAGAGTACGGCGTGATCAAGCACTTCCTCGACCGTCGGCACAATCAGCGACAGCGACATGTCGGGCGAGGGGCCATCCTTCGGGCGGCCGAAATGGGCAAGCAGGATGACCTTGGCGCCCTTCTTCGACAATTCGAGAATGGTCGGCGCGACGCGCTCGATACGGGTCGCGTCGGTGACCTTTCCGTCCTTCACCGGAACGTTGAGATCGACGCGCACGAGGACGCGCTTGCCTGCGATATCGGAAAGATCGTCGATGGTCTTGAAGGCTGGCATTTGTGATATCCGGAGTTTGTCATGGCTTACGAGTTTCGGCCGACCATACTACGGATGCGATGATACGCAAGGCGCTCAGGCGCCGTTTTCGCCGGTATTCGAACCGTTTGAAACCGGCTCGGTCGCGGGGTCGGCGATTGGCTTGGAAAGCCGGTTGCGACGGTTGCGCAGACGGTTTCGCAATCGATCGGCGATTTCGTGAAGGTTGATGAAGATCGGGAAGGTCATCGAGGGTTCGACTGCCTCGAGCGACATGCCCACCGAGCGGATGTGGTCGGTTTCGTCGAGGTCCCGCACGATCAGTATCAGCGAGCCGAGGCGAACGCGGTCGGCATAATCCGCCTTGCCGCCGAGGCGCTGCTTCATCAGATCGGCGATGGTCAGCGTCTTTTCCTGCTCGTTCAGAAGGCCTGGACCATAAGCGGCATCGAGATCGGCTGCGGGGCGCAACGGCGAGATCGCGAATGCGCCGAAGAAATCCGTGTCTTCCGGATCGACCGGCGCGCGGCTGGCGAACAGCCTGTCGAGCAGGCGCGAATAGCTGGGCGCGATGAAGAGATAGACGAGGTCGTTTTCGCGCAGCCTCCCGGCATATTGATAGCGCATCGACTTGCCGTCGCGCACGACCAGCGAAGGCATGGCCCAGCGCGGAATGCGCTCGCCGCGCAGGACCGGGCTATCCCTGACGACCTTGTAGGAGAGCAATTCGTGATGAGCCGCACCCGGTAGGTCGATCTCGACTTTCTGGACGGCTCCCATTCGTGGCGGCGTGATCAGGCCGAGTTTCCGCGCGACCGGCTTGATGGTCCAGCCCTGGATCAGGAGCGAGACCAGCACGACGATGAAGGCGACGTTGAAATAGGTCTGGGCGTGATCGAGCTTGCCGAGGATCGGCATGATGGCAAGCAGTATGGAGACGGCGCCGCGCAGGCCGACCCAGGCGACGAAGCCGGTCTCGCGCTGGATGTAGTCGAACGGCAGCAGACAGAGCCAGACCGCGGCCGGGCGGGCTATGAAGATCAGGAACATTGCCAAAAGTATGGCCGGGATTGCGATCGCCGGAAATTGCGACGGCGTGGCAAGCAGGCCGAGGACCAGGAACATGATGATCTGGGCAAGCCAGGTCATGCCGTCCTGGAAGCGCTTGATGGTGCCCGATGCCGGCATCTTCTTGTTGCCGGCATAGATGCCCGCAACATAGACCGCGAGGAAGCCGCTGCCGCCGACAGCGCCAGTGAATGAAAAGACCAGCAGCGCCAGTGCCAGCACGAAGATCGGGGTCAGGCCACGATCCGTCTCCAGCCGTCCGGCGACGAGCACGATCATCATGCCGCCGAGCAGGCCCAGGATGACGCCAAGCCCCATCTGCTGCACGAACATCGCCAGCATGGCGAGATTGATGCCGCTATAGCCCTCGCGGCTGCCGATCGTCTCGACAAGGGCGATGGTCAGGAAGATCGCCATCGGGTCGTTGGTGCCGGACTCGACTTCCAGCGTCGAGCGCACCTTGTCGCGGATATTGATCCCGCCAATGCGCAACAGGAAGAAGACGGCGGCCGCATCCGTCGAGGCGACGATCGAGCCGAGCAGCAGGCCCTCGAGCCAGGTAAAGCCGAGCAGCCAGGATGCGGCAAGGCCGAAGAGCGAAGCCGTCAGCAAGACACCGACCGAGGCGAGCGTGAGGGATGGGATGGCGGCGATCTTGAACGATTGGAGCGATGTTCCGTAACCGCTGTCGAAGAGGATGACGGCAAGGGCGATCGAGCCGAGGATATAGGCGAGGTAGTTGTTGCTAAACTCGATGCCGAGCCCGTCCGTGCCGGCGATGAGGCCGATGAGCAGGAAGAGCAGCAACAAGGGCGCGCCGAAGCGGAAGGCGAGGAGGCTCGAAAACGCAGCGATCAGGACCAGGACCGTCGAGACCAAGACCACGATGTAGAATGCTTCCACCGACCGTTCCCCTTTCAGTGCAACCGTTTCCCCGAGGCCCGCCGCCGCATTTTAGCGCCGGCGTCTGGCTGCCCTCCGTCACCGGCCCATCGAACTGTGCCGAGCGCCGAGCGGAAAAAGCTAGGCCTCGCTTGACCAGAGCGTGCATGGTCAAGCGCCCGTCTGTCAATTTTCAACTTATGCGACGCAGCGTTTGCTGGAACGGCAACAAGAATGGGAATGCCCGGAAGAGCTCCGGTCCTTAAAAATTTATAGATCAATCTGGACGAGAGAAGGGCGAAATGTGGGGCAAATCAAGTGCCTAATTAAAAAAGCGGCCCGGTTTCCCGGGCCGCTTTGTCTATAGATTGAAAGTTCGTCCTGTCAGATGAGCTTGGCGAAGGCGACGGCCGTGTCGGCCATGCGGTTCGAGAAGCCCCATTCATTGTCGTACCAGGTCAGGATGCGCACGAAGGTGCCTTCGAGAACCTTGGTCTGGTCGAATGCGAAGATCGAGGAATGCGGATCGTGGTTGAAGTCGCGCGAAACCAGCGGCTCGTCGGTGTAGCCGAGAACGCCCTTCAGCTTGCCGTCGGCGGCAGACTTGATCGCTTCGTTGATCTCGGCAACGGTCGTGCTGCGCTTGGCGACGAAGTTGAGGTCGACGACGGAGACGTTCGGGGTGGGGACGCGGATCGACGTGCCGTCGAGCTTGCCCTTCAGTTCCGGCAGAACCAGGCCGACAGCCTTTGCAGCGCCGGTCGACGTCGGGATCATCGAAAGTGCTGCAGCGCGGGCGCGATACAGATCCTTGTGCATCTGGTCGAGCGACGGCTGGTCGTTGGTGTAGGAGTGGATCGTCGTCATGAAGCCATGGTCGATGCCGACGGCGTCGTTCAGCACCTTGACGACCGGAACCAGGCAGTTCGTCGTGCAGGAGGCATTGGAGATGACCAGATGTTCCCTGGTCAGCTGATGATGGTTGACGCCGAAGACGACGGTAAGGTCGGCGCCGTCAGCGGGAGCCGAGACGATGACGCGCTTTGCGCCTGCCGCCAGGTGCAGAGCCGCCTTGTCGCGCGAGGTGAAGAAGCCGGTGCATTCGAGCGCGATGTCGACGCCGTATTCCTTGTGCGGCAGGGCTGCCGGATCCTTGATCGCGGTAACCTTGATCGGCTTGCCGTTGCCGACGATGATCGTGTCACCCTCGACCTTCACCTGCGCGGGGAAACGGCCGTGGACGCTGTCGTAGCGCAGAAGATGGGCGTTGGTCTCGACCGGGCCGAGATCGTTGATCGCAACGACCTCGATGTCGGTGCGGCCGGATTCGACGATGGCACGAAGGACGTTACGGCCGATGCGGCCGAAACCGTTGATGGCAACTTTTACAGTCATTGAGTTCTCTCCCGATCAGGCAGGGCATTGCGTTTCAGTGAAACGGAGGACGCATCAGGCGTCCTCCCAATTTCGTAAATCAGGCCAGGTTGTTCGTAATCAGCCCAGCTTGGCTTCGGCAGCGGCAACAATGGCATCCGCCGTGATGCCGAAATGCTTAAAGACATCCTTGGCCTGGCCGGAAGCGCCGAAGCCCTTCATCCCGATGAAGGTGCCTTCCGGTCCGATGAAGGCATCCCAGCCTTCGCGAACGGCGGCTTCGGCGGCGATCTTGACCGGCGAGTTGCCAAGGATTTCCCGGCGGTAGCCATCCGGCTGCTCGAAGAAGAGTTCGGTGCAAGGAACGGAGACGACGCGAACGGAAATGCCCTTGCCTTCCAGCGTCGCGCGTGCCGCAAGGGCAAGCTCGACTTCAGAACCCGATGCAAAGATCGTCACCTTGGCATCGCCATTGCCGGCCAGCGTGTAGGCGCCGAGTTGGCAAAGGTTCTTTTCGCTGTACTCGGTGCGGGCTGGAGCAAGGTTCTGCCGGGTCAGGGCGAGAGCCGACGGACGGTTGTGGGTCTTGATGGCGATCTGCCAGCATTCCGCTGTCTCGGTGGCATCGGCCGGGCGGAACACCATCAGGTTTGGCACCGCGCGCAGGCCGGCCAGCTGCTCGACAGGCTGGTGCGTCGGGCCGTCTTCGCCGACGCCGATCGAGTCATGCGTCAGGACGTGGATGACGCGAATGCCCATCAGCGAAGCAAGGCGGATCGGCGGACGGCAATAATCCGAGAAGATCATGAAGCCGCCGCCGTAAGGGATCAGGCCGCCGTGCAGCGAGATGCCGTTCATGGCGGAGGCCATGCCGTGTTCGCGAATGCCCCAATGCATGTAGCGGCCGGCGAAATCCGTCGGCGTGATCGAGTGCATCTGGCTGGTCTTGGTGTTGTTTGACGGCGTCAGGTCGGCGGACCCGCCGAGCGTCTCGGGTAGGAAGCCGTTGATGACCTCAAGCGCATCTTCGGAAGCCTTGCGGGTTGCGACCGTCGGCTTGGTCTCGGCGAGCTTCTTTTTGTAGTCGCTGATAGCTGCGTCGAAACCTACCGGAAGCTCACCGGCAAAGCGACGGGTGAACTCGGCCTTTGCAGGAGCCGTGGCGAGGCGGTCTTCCCAAGCGTTGACGGTGGCAACCGAACGCGTGCCGGCCGCACGCCAGGCGTCGAGTACGTCGGAGGGGATGACAAAGGGTTCGTATTCCCAGTTCAGCGCCTTGCGCGTCTCGGCGATCTCCTCGGCGCCGAGCGGCGAGCCGTGGACCTTGTGCGTGCCCTGCTTGTGCGGCGCACCAAAGCCGATGATCGTCTTGCAGGCGATGAAGGTCGGGCGGTCAGACTTGTGGGCGGCTTCAATGGCGTCGGCGATGGCAGCCTGGTCGTGGCCGTCGACCTCGATCGTATTCCAGTGAACTGCCTTGAAGCGGGCAACCTGGTCAGTCGAGTCCGACAGCGAGACGGCGCCGTCGATGGTGATCGAGTTGTTGTCCCAGAAGAGGATCAGCTTGTTGAGCTTCAGGTGCCCGGCAAGGGCGATCGCCTCATGGCTGATGCCTTCCATCAGGCAGCCGTCGCCGCAGACGGCGTAGGTATAATGGTCCTGCAGATCGGCGCCGAACTCCTCGCGCAGCTTGCGCTCGGCAATCGCCATGCCGACGGAGTTGGCAATACCCTGGCCGAGCGGGCCGGTCGTCGTTTCAATGCCCGTCGCGTGACCGTATTCCGGGTGGCCGGCGGTCTTCGAGCCGAGCTGGCGGAACTGCTTCAGGTCCTCGATCGTCATATCCGGATAGCCGGTTAGATAGAGCAGCGAATAGAGCAGCATGGAGCCGTGGCCGGCCGACAACACGAAGCGGTCGCGGTTTGGCCAATGTGGCTTCTTCGGATCGAACCTCAGATATTGGGTGAACAGAACCGTCGCTACATCGGCCATGCCCATCGGCATGCCCGGATGACCGGAGTTAGCCTTTTCGACTGCATCCATGGCAAGAAAACGGATCGCATTCGCCATCCGGTCGTTTTGTTCGCGAGAGGTCATGGGGTTTTCCGCAGGGTTCCGGGTTCAGGGGATGGTCGCAAGCGTGGGAGAAAAGGACCATCGGTTTGAAGGCTGCCCCTGAATTGGCGGGCTAAAATAAGCCGCCAGCTCCAGGTTGGCCCCAGGTGGCTGAGACATAGCATTTGATACGAGCAAGTCAATAAATCCGAGGGCAGTTCCGACAGGGTGCGACGATTTTTCGACATTTGACCGCGACGTTGTACAAAAGACGACTTTGAGGAAAATCTTCGGCCGATCGACAGAAAGCTGGGGGTTCATCCACAGAATAGCGGTCGAGCGACGCAGCTGCCTTTATTGACGCACACTTCCCGAGTTCAATATTGTTACAAATAAGACAAGTGGCCGATTGTGGTGATTCGGTCATTTGGCGCAGGGAACCGGAAGAGATGATGCCTACAGGCAAGACGGTGGATGCGGCACTCGACGGACTTCGCCAGGCGATAGCCGCACTGGACAACGCGGTCGACATGCGTTTCGAGCGCGAGCGTGAACATGGCGAGATGGACGGGGAGGTTCGCAGGATCCATACGGACCGCTCGCGTCTTGCCCAGGAGCTGGATCAGGCCGAGTTTCGGGCGAACCGGCTCGAGGAAGTCAATCGCGAGGTATCGCGCCGGCTGGTGACTGCGATGGAAACGATCAGAGCCGTGCTGGATCGCTGACACCCTGCTTTCGGGCGGGAAGGGATACTGCAGGGTAGGAAGCGGAAAGTCGGATGGCACAGGTAACGGTAACGATCGACGGCAAGGCCTATCGCATGGCCTGCGAGGAGGGGCAGGAGGATCACCTGACCGATCTTGCAACTCGCTTCGACCAATATGTCAGCCATCTCAAGGACCAGTTCGGCGAGATCGGCGATCTCAGGGTCACGGTCATGGCCGGCATCATGATCACCGACGAGGTAACGGAGCTCACGCGGCGCGTCAGCGGGCTGGAATCCGAGCTTGAAAACCTGCGCAGCAACCGCGACACGGTCCTTGCGGCCAATGCCCGCACGGAAGAGAGCCTGGCCTCCGTGCTCAACGAGGTGACGGCCAATATCAGAGGCATCGCCGAAAAGCTGGTGGCCCGGCAAGGCGTGGAAACGCATTGATCGCGGCGGCCGTTATTTCTTTGCAGGATGCGGCGTACACCTCTGGTGCATTGCGTCAAACCGCCTTATATATCGAACGCGGTCTACGCTTCCCGACAGGAACCACAATCCCTGGGGCCATACTCGATCCAAAGGGAGCTGTCCCTGACTAGGCTCGTGGGCTTGGTCACACGGCGCCCACCTACGTTTGTAGGCACCCAGGATCGTAAAACTCCATCGGTCGCCGTGGATCGCACCTTCCCCACTTATTCCGGACAGAGTAGGTTTTTCTGGAGCAAAGCCTCTCGATCGCCCGCCCGTCGGCGCGCTGCGGGAATCATACATCCTTGGACTGTAACGAAATTGCTGCTAAGGGGCGTTCGGAGCCATTAGATGTTGGCATTCGGGGCCAAATTTGTATGTGGATAAGCTTGGATCGACCATAAATCACAATTTCCTTTTGCAAATAACGGATTCATTGCTGCCGGGGCGGGATCTGCGCCAAAATTGCCTGAATTGAGAAGGATTGGAGCGCTCAACACTAGAGCCTCGCAAAAGACATGTCGGCAGTCACAAAAAACATAGACCTTGGCTGTACTGCACATCCGATGAACGGAGCTGGCCGAAAGCCAATTCAACACAGGTAGTTTATGTCGAGCCAAATCGATCTGGAAAACACCGATGAGGAGATGGTCGAGCACGGCTGGCTGGGCGGAATTTTGCGCAGCTACAAGACGCAGCTCATGGCGCTCGGCAGCGTCATCGTCTTCGGGCTCGTTGCGCTGGCGATCTTTCACCTGACCACCGAGGTGCGCTACGACGACGTCGTCCTTGCGCTTAGCGAGACGAAGTACAGCTCTATCCTGTTGGCACTTCTGTTCACGGGTTTGAGCTTTTTCGCGCTGGTGTTTTACGACGTCAACGCGCTGGAGTTCATCAATAAGAAGGTGCCGTTTCCGCATGTGGCCCTGACCGCGTTCAGCGCATATGCGGTTGGCAATACTGCAGGCTTCGGTGCGCTTAGCGCAGGCGCGATCCGCTATCGCGCCTATTCCCGCCTGGGGCTCACCCCTGAAGATATCGCCCGCGTCATTGCCTTCGTGACGCTCTCCTTCGGCCTTGGCCTTGCTGCCGTCGGGTCGATCGCGCTGCTGGTCATTGCCGACGAAATGGGACCACTGATCGGCATCAACGGGCTGTGGCTGCGGCTGATTGCCGGGGTGGTCCTGGCGCTCTTGGCGCTCCTGATGTTCATGGGCCGCGGCGGACGGGAAGTCTCTATCGGTTCGTTCTCGTTGCGCTTGCCGGATTCTCGGACGTGGTCGCGGCAGTTCCTGGTGACGGCTTTCGACATTGCCGCTTCGGCCTCGGTTCTCTTTGTCCTTTTGCCGGACAGTTCCATCGCTTGGCCGGCCTTCCTGGCCGTCTATGCCATTGCGGTCGGGCTCGGCGTTCTCAGCCACGTTCCAGCTGGCCTTGGCGTCTTTGAAACGGTGATCATCGCCTGGCTTGGCAACGCCGTGAATGTCGATGCCGTGCTTGGCTCGCTGGTGCTCTACCGCGTCATCTATCACGTCATACCGCTGGCAATCGCCATCCTTGCCGTGGCCGCTGCCGAATTGCGCCGCTTCGTCGATCATCCCGCCGCCTCCAGCGTCCGGCGCATCGGCGGCCGGCTGATGCCGCAGCTGTTGTCGACATTCGCGCTTCTGCTCGGCGTCATGCTGATTTTTTCGAGCGTTACGCCGACGCCCGATTCCAATCTCGAATTCCTCTCCGACTACGTGCCGCTGTCGATCATCGAAAGCGCGCATTTCATGTCCAGCCTTCTCGGCCTTGTCATGGTCGTTGCCGCCCGCGGTCTTGGCCAGCGTCTCGACGGCGCATGGTGGGTGCTGGTCTGCTCGGCGCTGCTGGCGCTGACGCTGTCGTTGCTGAAGGCAATCGCGCTGGTAGAGGCGGCCTTCCTGTTGTTCCTCATTTTCGGCCTTGTCGTCAGCCGCCGGCTGTTCAACCGTCCGGCTTCGCTTTTCAATCAGGCGCTGACCACGGGCTGGCTGACGGCGATCGCGGTGATCTGCATTTGCGCCGTTGTCATTCTTTTCTTCGTCTATAGGGATGTCGATTACAGCAACCAGCTGTGGTGGCAATTCGAGTTTGCCGACGAGGCGCCGCGCGGGCTGCGCGCCGTTCTTGGCATTTCCATTCTGTCGGCGGCGATTGCGACTTTCAGCCTTCTCAGGCCCGCAACCGGCCGTCCGGCGCCGGCCTCGGACGATGCGATCGAACGCGCCGTCGAGATTGTCCAGAAATATGGGGTTGCCGACGCCAATCTGGTCAGGATGGGCGACAAGAGCATCATGTTCTCAGACAAGGGCGACGCTTTCATCATGTATGGCAAGCAGGGTCGCTCGTGGATCGCGCTGTTCGATCCGATCGGGCCGCGCCAGGCCTTGCCGGATCTCGTCTGGCGTTTCGTTGAAACGGCACGCGCTGCCGGTTGCCGCGCGGTGTTCTACCAGATATCGCCGGCGATGCTGCCGGCCTGCGCCGATGCCGGGCTTCGCGCCTTCAAACTCGGCGAGCTTGCGGTGGTCAATCTGTCGAACTTCGAGCTCAAGGGCGGCAAATGGGCCAATCTGCGGCAGACGGCCAGCCGAGCCGTGCGCGACGGGTTGGAATTCGAGGTCATCGAGCCGAACGACGTCCCCTCTGTCGTCGACGAGCTTTCGGCTGTGTCAGAAAGCTGGCTCGACGATCACAACGCAAAGGAAAAGGGATTTTCCCTCGGCGCCTTCGACCCCGACTACGTCTCCTCCCAGCCGGTCGGCGTCTTGAAGAAAGACGGCAGGATCGTCGCGTTTGCCAATATTCTCGTCACCGAGACGCAGGAGGAGGGCTCGGTCGATTTGATGCGCTTTTCGCCAGACGCGCCCAAGGGATCGATGGACTTCCTGTTCGTGCAGATTCTCGAATACCTTAGGAATGCCGGATTTCACCGCTTTAACCTCGGCATGGCACCGCTTTCGGGCATGTCGAAGCGCGAATCGGCCCCTGTCTGGGACCGGGTGGGCGGTACGGTTTTCGAGCACGGTGAACGGTTTTACAACTTCAAGGGGCTAAGGGCCTTCAAAGCAAAATTTCATCCCGAATGGCAGCCGCGTTATCTCGCGGTGTCGGGCGGGATCAGTCCGATGATAGCGCTGATGGATGCAACATTCCTGATCGGCGGCGGACTTAGAGGAGTCGTCAGGAAATGATCTTGAAATACGCAATGTCTCTTATCCTCGCGGTTGTCACGGCAACTGGTATCGCCAGGGCGGATGAAGACAACAGCAAGTATGAGCTCGGCATAATCCCCGCGCCGCACATCATGCGGCCCCAGGGCAAGATCACCAGCGAGGTTGTGCTTTTTTCCGACGGCGCAGGCTGGGGCGACAAGGAAAATACTGTCGCGCAGAAGCTCGTGGCGGGCGGTTCGCTGGTCATCGGCATCGATTTTCCGTCCTTCCTGGCGTCGTTGAACAAATATGACGTCAGCCAGAACGACGGCTGCATCTACATGATCTCGGATATCGAGTCGCTCAGCCAGCAGATCCAGCGTTCGCTGGCCGACAGCACCTACGAGCTGCCGATTATCGCAGGCGTCGGAGAGGGCGGTGCGATGGCGCTGGCGATTGCGGCGCAGACGCCGGATGCGACTGTTGCCGGCACGTTGGCAGTCGATCCGCTCGCCGGTCTGGCGTTGAACCAGGAATTATGCACGCCGGCCGAGAAGCAGAAGGTCGGCGACCGCGTCGTCCTCGGCCTCCAGGACGGTAGCTTGCCCAACCCGATCGTTACGGTCTTCACCGCCAATGCACCGGCGGACGGACGCGCCCATGTCGAGGCGATCCAGAAGGATCATTCGGACGTCGAGATCAACGATTCCTCCGACGAGCCTTACACGGCGCTGAGCGACGGCATGACGGACCTGCTCAAAACCCTCGACAGCGAGAAATCACCGCTCGGGCTGCCGCTCGACATCATGAGCGCGAAACCGACGGAAGACACGCTGGCAATCGTCTATTCCGGCGATGGAGGCTGGCGCGATATCGACAAGGAGGTCGGTAGCTACCTGCAGGACGAAGGCATTCCGGTGGTCGGGGTCGACACGCTCCATTACTTCTGGTCGGAGCGCAAGCCGCAGGAAACCGCCGACGATCTCGGCCGCATCATCGACTTCTATACCAAGCGCTTCAAGGTGCAGCATGTGGTGCTGGTCGGATATTCCTTCGGCGCTGACGTTCTGCCGGCAAGCTATAACATGCTGAAGCCGAACGAGCGGGACAAGGTCGTGCAGATGTCGCTGCTGTCGCTATCCCGCAAGGTTGATTATGTCATCTCGGTCATGGGTTGGCTCGGCGCCTCCAGCGCCGGTAAGGGCGGCGATCCCATCAAGGACCTCAAGTCGATTAATCCGAAGATCGTGCAATGCGTGTACGGCAAGGATGACGACGAGGACGTTGCTTGTCCGCTGCTCAACGGCACCGGCGCGGAAGTGATCGCCATGGAAGGCGGCCATCACTTCGACGACGACTACGAGACGCTGGCAAAGAAGATCATCGCCGGGGTGAAGAGCCGCCTCAACGAGTAGTCGAGAACAGAAAGAGCCTCTCCCGACCCCGGACGATTGGGCCTATTGTCGCAAATCCGGCGAGAATGAACGGAGGATGAAGCGATGATACTCGATCACGTGACTTTGCGGACGGCCGATCTCGAGGGTACGCGCGCCTTCATGGAGGCGGCTCTCGATCTCAAGGTCGGCTACCGGCCGGCATTTTCCTTTCCAGGATACTGGCTTTATGCCGGCGCCGAGCCGATCGTCCATCTGCTTCCAGGCCGCGCGGGTCCGGTCGACCGGCATGGCGAAATGATCGACCATGTCGGCTTTCGCCTTGACGACTACGACGGGCAATGCAGCAGGTTCGATGAGCTCAACATAAATTATTCGACAATGGAGCTTCCGGAGCTTGGCGAACGGCGGCTGTTCATCCGAACGCCGACCGGCATCCTCCTGGAGCTGGTGTTTCGGGAAGGCAAGGTCGCGGCGGGACCGTGAGATCGGGTTCTTTCGACGGCAGCAATCATTTGCTTCTTGGCTTGCCTGACGTTACTCGGGGTAGGATTGCTGCGAGTCGCTCCACCGGGATCGATCGTGGCGAAACTAAGAGGGAAGATCTTGTCAGCCGCATCAGCCTCAGCCTTCGATAAAAGCTATTCCGCCTTCCTGTTCGACATGGATGGAACGATCATCAATTCGATCGCGTCGGCAGAGCGCATCTGGGGCGACTGGGCGCGGCGCCAGGGTCTGGACGTCGAGAAATTCATGCCGACCATGCATGGCGCGCGTGGCATCGATACCATCCGCAATCTCAATCTGCCGGGCGTCGATCCTGCGACGGAATCCGCACTGATCGAGAAGGCAGAGATTGCCGATGTCGACGGCGTCGTCGCGATCCCGGGCGCCATCGACTTTCTGGCGTCCCTGCCGCCGGAGCGCTGGGCAATCGTCACATCGTCGCCGATAGCGCTTGCGAAAGCTCGGTTGGCCGCCGCCGGCATCCCGTTTCCCCGCTTCATCGTTACCGCCGAGGATGTCAAGGTCGGCAAGCCCAATCCGCAGTGCTACATCCTCGGCGCAGAGCGTCTGGGCCTGCGCCCTTCCGATTGCTTGGTCTTCGAGGATGTGGCGGCGGGCATCAAGGCGGGCGAGGCCGCCGGTGCCGACGTCGTGGTGATCACGGCCACACACGCGCATCCGGTCGAGACCGCGCATTCGACAATTGCTAATTATGATGGGCTGCGAGTGCATATTGCCGTTGACGGGAAGCTTTCGATAGTGCGCTGAGGTTTACGGGTGTTCTCGATCACCCGCCCCCGCCTATGGCCTGCGCACCTCAGGGTGAGGGCCGGTGGGCTGCGACGCGCGCCCTACAATAAGCTGATTTTATAGAGCTGCAGTCTCGGACCTCATCCTGAGGTGCAATTCGCAGCGTAGCGGAGAATTGCCTCGAAGGATCACAGCGCACTCCCAACCATATTGCAAACCGGAAGCGTACCCTTATGGTTCCACACCACGACCCGAACGCGCGAAAGTCCTCATGACATCAAGAGAGTTGAAAGCGGAACTTCGCAATGAGCGTCTGGCGCTTCGCGATGATATTGCGTTGGAAGACCGGATTACTAAAGGGCTCGCGATGGCCGAGACCGGCGGTGAGCGGATCACCTTTGCGCCGGGCAGCGTCATTTCCGGCTTTCTGCCGATACGTTCGGAGGCCGATATCCGGCCGTTGATGGATCGGTTGCGGCGGCGTGGCGCGCGGCTCTGCGTGCCTGTCATCCTCGACAAGGAGACCATCGCGTTTCGCGAATTTTCGGCAGAGACGCCGCTGGTTTCGAGCGGGTTCGGAACCGTTGGCCCGGGGCCGGAAGCGGCGGTGCTGGATCCCGATATCATGCTGGTGCCGCTCTCGGCCTTCGACCGCACGGGCCACCGGATCGGCTATGGAGCGGGATATTATGACCGCGCAATCGAGCGTTTGTGGCAGAAAGGGCTGGACCCGCAACTGATCGGCATTGCATTCGATTGCCAAGAAGTGCCATCAGTACCGGCCGAACCGCATGACGTCCGCCTGGACGCAATCCTGACGGAAAGCGGCTACAGCATATTTTCGCCGGAGATTGAATAGGAATGAGACTGCTTTTTCTGGGTGACATGGTTGGCAAGACCGGACGTGTGGCGGTCTGGGATCACCTGCCGGGACTGGTTTCCGACCTGAAGCTCGATTTCGTCATCGTCAACGGCGAAAATGCCGCCGGCGGCTTCGGGATCACCGAGGACATCTTTCTCGAAACCATCAATGCCGGGGCCGATGTCGTCACGACCGGAAACCACGTCTGGGATCAGAAGGAAGCGGTGTCGTTCTGCGAACGGCATGACCAGTTTCTGCGCCCGGCAAACTATCCGGCGGGAACGCCGGGCCGCGGGTCAGGCCTTTATTATGCCCGCAACGGCGCGCGCGTTCTTGTCGCCAACATCATGGGCCGTGTCTTCATGCATCCCGAACTTGATGATCCGTTCAAGTCTGCCGAGGCGATCCTTGCGGCGGCGCCGCTGAAGGAACAGGCGGACGCCATCATCTTCGATTTCCACGCCGAGGCCACCAGCGAGAAGCAGTGCTTCGGCCACTTCGTCGACGGCCGCGCCAGCTTCGTGATCGGCACCCACACGCATGTGCCGACGGCCGACGCGCAGATCCTTAACGGCGGCACGGCCTATATGTCCGATGCCGGCATGTGCGGCGACTACGACAGTTCGCTCGGTATGGACAAGGAGGAGCCGCTCAACCGCTTCATCTCGAAGATGCCAAAGAGCCGCTTCGAGGCAGCTTCCGGGCCGGCGACGATCTGCGGCGTCGGCGTCGAGATTTCCGACGCGACCGGTCTTGCCGAAAAGATCGCGCCGCTCAGGATCGGTCCGCGACTGGCCGAGACCATTCCGGAGTTCTGGATCTAGGCGCTCCGCGCTGACGAGCCCGCAATGACGAGATTATAAGCATCGCCGCGAAGTTGTGTCTGGACGCGTATCGCCCTGTGACGCTCTACCTGCTGAAGGGCCTTTAAACGCGATATGCCTGGGCGGGTCTCCTCAGTCCAGGCACGAGAATTAAGCTCGAATCGCCTCAGGCAAATTGCAGGTGCCTTTTGATCCCGACGTCCGGCATCTTCTCGTCTTCGAGATTTGCCTTGGCGATTTCCCATCCGAACTTCAGCTTGCTGCCGGTTGAGACCCAGATTTCCGCGTCGTCGACATGCATGGCGAGCATGGTCAGGTGTGGGTCCTTCTTGCCGTTCTCATACCAGGCTGTCACGACCGAGTTCCAGAATTGGTCGATGCGGGAAGGGTCGGGGCGTATCTCGATGCGTCCGGCAAGGCAGGCATGATAATCGTGGTCCTTGCCGATGACGCAAAAGTGGGCGCGCGTACCCGGCTTGATCGCGCGGACGATATCGGCGTCGGTCTTGGTAAAGAACCAGATGCTATTGGTGGTCGGGTCCGCGTGCGGCGCCATGGGCTGCATATGCATGTCGGCACCATCGACGCCCAGCATTCCCGCGTGAACGGCGTTGATCTGGTCCCATAGTTGCTGAGCGGGATGCTCGCGGGCTTCGGTGAAGCTTGCCATGGCCTGTCCTTTCCATTTCGAGTGATGCGGCCTTAACGTGAGCATCAGGGGCTTTGTTCCCCCCCGGCTTGATGCCTCGTCCACCCTCCGGCATATGCCGCCTGCATCTCAGTCGAGGCTCGCCCCGAAAATCCCCGGCTTTACTCTTGAATGCGGTTCGCTTCGCACATATAAGGCCGCATTCCCAACAAAAGACGTGAGCAGGGGTGCCATGGCAGGCCATTCGCAGTTTAAAAACATCATGCATCGCAAGGGTCGCCAGGATTCCGTGCGGTCGAAAATGTTCTCCAAGCTGGCGCGTGAAATCACCGTCGCCGCCAAGGCCGGACTTCCCGACCCGGATATGAATGCGCGCCTGCGACTTGCGATCCAGAATGCCAAGGCCCAGTCCATGCCGAAGGACAATATCGACCGCGCCATCAAGAAGGCGGCCGGCACCGATGGCGAGAATTATGACGAAGTCCGCTATGAGGGCTACGGCCCGGGCGGAACTGCTATCATCGTTGAGGCCTTGACCGACAATCGTAACCGCACCGCCTCGAATGTCCGCTCTACCTTCACCAAGGCCGGCGGCGCGCTCGGCGAAACCGGCTCGGTGTCATTCTCATTCGATCACGTCGGCGAGATCACCTACAAGGCCAGCGTCGGCGATGCCGACAAGGTCATGGAAGCCGCAATCGAGGCAGGCGCCGATGATGTCGAGAGCGACGAAGAAGAAGGTCACATCATCATTTGTGGTTTCGAGGTTCTCGGCGAAGTGGCAAAGACCCTTGAAGCAGCGCTCGGGCCAGCCGAGACGGTGAAGATCATCTGGAGGGCCCAGAACTCCATTCCCGTCGACGAGGAAAAGGCGCAATCGCTGATGAAGCTGATTGACACTCTCGAAGATGATGACGACGTTCAGAACGTCTATTCAAACTTCGAAGTCTCAGACGAAATCATGGCAAAGCTGTCGGCCTAACGGGGGACGGCTCCGTTCGGCATCCCGCGCCCGATCTTAAGGCTGGGCGGTGGGAGCGCGGCCTGTGCCTGAGCGCCGACTGCCAATCGCCTTCGACGAAAAGTCGCTAGCGCATCTGTGCGATCGAGCCTGAGCGTTCTCTCGCTGTCCTCATCAATCTTATCAAGGTGATGCTGGAGTGATGCTGGCAGTGCAGGCAGCTGCCGGCTGAATTTATTTGGCACGGAAATAGTCTGATCTGGCTGTCACCGACCACACAAAACAGAAGAGGACCCGGTGGGAATACCGGGCCCTCCACTCTCTGATCGGAGGTCAAGCCAAATCAGATAGTCTTAGAAGCTGCGCTGGAAGCGAAGGATACCAGCCCACTGATCTTCGTTGATCGAATCCCAGTTGGTGTAGGAAACTTCCGGCTCGATGAGCAGGTCCTTGACCGGATGGAACTGAACGTTTGCAGTCGCTGCGAAGATCTTCGAGTCGGTGTAAGCAACCTGACCGGAAGCCTTCCACTTTTCGTTGATCGGAACGCTCAGGCCGCCCCAAACTGCCCACTCACCCCAGCCGATGTTGGCCGCATCGCCAGCACCGTTTGCGCCGGCATACTTGTTCAGCTTGTCGCTGTCCGTGTTCCAGCCGCCCATCAAGAACGCGCTGAAGCCACCGAAGTCGGCATCGACGCGAGCCTTGATAGCGCCTTCTTCAACGATCGAGTCGTAACCGCCGACGACCTTGAAGCCCCATGCGCCAGACTTGAAGCCGAGACCGGCAACGACGTCAGGTGCGTAATGGTCGGAGCTGTTCTCGCCGTTCGAGCCAGTTGCGCCCTTGCCCGAATTGGTGTCTTCGAGCGAGATCACAGCCGTGAAGCCGTTGCCGGCGTCATAGTTGTAGGTCAGCTGGTTGAGTTCGTACGGGCCGTCATAGACCACGTCGTCGTTGATGACGTCGCCGGCATAACCGGTGAAGACGTTGAATTCAGAGTCTTCCTTACCAACGGTGAAACCGCCGAGGCTGATGCTGCCATGAAGGAAGTTGGTGCCGGTGGAACCACCTTCCTGCCAATCCCAACGGATTTCAGTGTTGGTCTTCAGGGCGCCGTATTCAGTGTCGGTCGCGGTCTGAAGCTGGAGTTCAGCACGGGTGTGCCACAGGGTGCCACGAACGTTGTTCGGGTTGTAGGCGTCATACCATTCGCCTTCGGTACGAACCTTGCCACCGATCTTCAGGCAGGTTTCCGAGCCCGGGATGTAGAAGTAGCCCTTGCCGTACGCATCGCAGATACGGACGTATTCAAGCGGTTCGGGTTCAGCAGCGACGATTGCGTCAGCGGCATGAGCGCCAGATACTGTTGCCAGGGCAGCAGCGGAGCCGAGAAGTAGGCTCTTGATATTCATTGTATCTCCATCTGATTTGAACTCCTGCGACGATCGCGCCGATAAGGCCCGTTCCACATCCAGTCCGTTTCCCAAAACCGAAGCCTCAAGCTTCATGAGGTCAAACTGCATTTCACGTTGTTAATTTGCAAGCGCCTGAAATGCCATCGTCACATATCTGTGATCAATGTTGCTGAAATAACGCACAGTAAGGCATGCTTACGAAATGAGAAATAGTAAGGTCTACTTTCAAAATATATGATACTAAGGTAGCCTTATCAAACAGTATTCGACGGTTTATGCGGTAAAGTACAAAGAAAAAACGATGGAAGACTCATAAATACTATGTAGCGATTTATTTTATACGTAATTATTCAAGATACTGCAAAAAAATGGCTAATAACATCTGCGTTACGCAAAAGCATAGGAGTGATGGCGGCAACTTTATGTTGTGTTCAATTGCAAGCAATGGGGGTGTTGCGTGACGCATTCATGCTGCCACTGAGCGTGCGTCACGTGCCATTCATGTCGATTTATGGCTTAGAATGGCGATAAAGCGCCCAGTCTCGGAAAATGCGGCGGCATATTCGAGGCGACATCGGTCTAGTTGGAAGTTACTCGGCCATGTTTCTTAGGCGTACGGGTCTTTCCCAGTAAACCGCAGAGTATAGCCCATCGTGGCGCGTAGCGGTCACGGCTCGTCGTAGAACCGAAATCCGATGCCCGTTAGCGGATAGGCATCGGCGCCGCGATCGATGAAATTATAGCGCGCGAGGCATTTTCTCATCGTAATCAGATAGGCAACGCTCTTCGAATCGATCGCTCCCTTGCGAAACGCCTCGCTTTCGCAATAGCGTCGAGCGTGTTCGAAACGCCTTTGGAGCTCAGGACTGGAGGTGACCGGGACGCCGGAATAGGCCTGATATATCGAGGGGTCACCGGCGGCAACGCAGCCAGACAGAGCCAATGTCATTCCAACTGTAAGCAGAATTCTCATTTTGCCCCCCAATGACCGTTCAGATCGCCCCGCGCAGGAAATCGCGTTGAGCGACATTGTGTTCCATCGCCGGCGCATTCGTCAACGGCAAGGTACCTAGGCCGCAGGGCAATCGGGTGAGTTAACGCGTGACAAGAGGCTTGCGAGCTGAATCTGTCGAGATCGTCTGATTCTTTAGAGGGCGATTTTGATGAACGATTTAGGGTGCGATGCCGGGGCTTTGGCCGAGACGGTTGTATTTCTGAGTCATTTCAAGGCTCTGCCAGACGGTCGGCAGAGTGCGAAGGTAAGATATCCGCTGGATGAGGTGCTGCTGCTGTGTCTTATGGCGGTGATTGCCGGGGCGGAGGCCGTCACCGACATTGCCCGCTTCGGCGAGAAGAAGCTCGATCTGTTGCGCCGGTTTCGGCCCTTTCGTGAAGGCGTGCCGGCGCATGATCATCTGGGCGATATCCTTGCCAGCCTCGATGCCGAACAGTTCCAGCGCTGCTTTGCGGCCTGGGTGGCATCGCTGGCGGGGGTGCCGGAAGGCGTCGTTGCCATAGACGGCAAGACGGTCCGCCGCTCCAAGGGGTCCCGAGCCAGCGAGGAGCCGATCCACATGGTTTCCGCCTTCGCCGCCCGCCAGCGCCTGGTGCTGGGGCAGGTCAAGGTGGCGGACAAGGCCAATGAGATCCTCGCCATTCCCAAGCTGCTGGACATGCTGGCCATTGAGGGCGCCATCGTGACCATCGATGCCATGGGCTGCCAGCGTGCCATAGCCCGGAAGGTTCTGGACAAGAAGGCCGACTACATCTTTGCCCTCAAAGGCAATCAGGGTACGCTCCGCAGCGATGTCGAACTCTTTGCTGCCGAGCAAAAAGAAAATGATTTCAAAGAGACTACCGTCAGCCGTTCCAGCACGGTCGATGGTGATCACGGACGTATCGAAACCCGGGACATCACCGTTATCCATGACATCGACTGGCTGCAGGACAGCCATCAATGGCCGGGCCTCAAGAGCGTGGTCATGGTCCAGAGCACCCGTGAAGTCGGCGGCAAGGTCGAGCGGGAGACACGTTTCTACATCACTTCGCTGGTTCTCATCGCCAGCGCGATCGGGCCTCTCATCCGCGACCACTGGGCCGTCGAGAACAGCCTTCATTGGGTGCTCGATATGATCTTCCGCGATGACGAGTGCCGCCTACGGACCAATCACGCTCCCGCAAACTTCACCACCATAAAGCACATGGCTCTCAATCTCATCCGAAGAGCGCCGGGCAAGGATTCCCTGCGTTTGAAACGAAAGGTCGCAGCATGGGACGACGACTTCCTGGCAAGTACAATCTCTCGATAATTAACTCACCCGATTCCCCTGACCTAGGCCGCTGCCTTCATCAGCGGCTGGAGGCCAGCGAAAAGCTCGACGGATTTCAGCCGTGCTTCGATATCGTGGATGGGCATCGAGATGATGACTTCGTCGGCGGCGGTTTCCTTGAGGAAGGCACCGAGCTTAGCCTCGGCCGTCTTCTGCGACCCGACCACGGCGTAGCGTAGGGTATGCTCGACATTCATTTGTTCCATCGGCGACCAGAAGCCTTCCATGGTCTCGAGCGGCTTTGGGAACGGTACCCTGATGTTACGGCGCAGATTGACGAATTGCTGTTGGGCCGAGGTGAAATGATACTGCGCTTCGACGTCGGTTGCTGCCAGCGCTCCCATGACGCCAACCATGACATAGGGCTTGTCGAGCGTCGCCGAAGGCTGAAAGCGCTCTCTATATATATCGATGGCTTCGAGCAGCTGATCCGGCGCAAAGTGCGAAGCGAAGGCATAGGGCAGGCCCAAAGCTGCGGCAAGATGCGCGCTATAAAGGCTGGAGCCCAACAGCCAGATCGGAACGTTCGAGTTCATGCCGGGTACGGCAATGATCGGTTGGTCCTCCCCGACGGGCCCGAGCAGCCGCTGCAGTTCGATAATGTCATTTGGAAAGCTTTGGGCGCCCGCATCCAGATTGCGGCGCAGAGCCTGGGCGGTTCGCATATCGGTCCCCGGCGCGCGGCCAAGGCCAAGGTCGACGCGGCCCGGAAACAGGGCCTCCAGCGTTCCGAACTGTTCGGCAATCACGAGGGGTGAGTGGTTGGGCAGCATGATGCCTCCCGAGCCGATGCGAATTCGCGAGGTCGCCGCACCGACATGGCCGATCACGATGGCTGTCGCGGCGCTGGCTATACCTGGCATGCCGTGGTGTTCGGCGAGCCAGAAGCGATTGTAGCCATATTCCTCAGCCTTCCCAGCCATTCGCTTCGAACTTTCAAGGGATTGGCGAATATCAGTGCCTTCGGCAACGGGCGAAAGATCGAGGATAGAAAAGAGGGCCATAGCAAACCTGTGGTGAAGGAAGGAGGTCCGGCTTCATGTAGGTGCGGGCACGGCCTTTGCCAAACCGTGAGCGCGCTATTTCTGTAAGCAGAAGAGATCATCTATAGCGGTGTTTTTGTTTTGTTCACATTTTGCTGGCACATGGTTTTTGCGGAAGCTAGGGTGAGGCATGCAGAATACGATTCGCATCATAGGCATCGACCCGGGCCTCAGGCGCACCGGCTGGGGTATAATCGATACGCTTGGGAACTCGTTGCGTTTTGTCGGTTCCGGCACGATCCTTTCGGACGGAGACATGGATCTGGCTTCGCGGCTCTGCCAGCTGCATGACGGACTTGCGGAGGTCGTTCACAGCTACACACCTGACGAAGCTGCGGTCGAGCAGACCTTCGTCAACAAGGATGCCGTGGCAACTTTGAAGCTTGGCCAGGCGCGTGGCATTGCCATGCTCGTGCCCGCCCGCGCCGGGCTGAAGGTGGCGGAATATGCGCCGAACGCCGTCAAGAAGGCTGTGATCGGCGTCGGGCATGGAGAAAAGCAGCAAATCCACATGATGCTTAAAATCCTGATGCCGAAGGCGGAGTTCAAGGGGAACGACGCGGCCGATGCACTGGCCATCGCGATCTGCCACGCTCACAATCGCGGCGGCGCGCGCATGCGAATGGCGGCGCTTGCCGGGTGATCTGTTCTTGACTTGTTCTTGTGGTAATGATAATTCTTACCGCCAAACAGGAGCGAGCCGATGCGAGTTACGTCGAAGGGTCAAGTCACCATTCCGCGCGATCTGCGAGAGCTGGCCGGCATCGAATTAAACAGCGAAGTTATTTTTTCCGTTGAAGGCGGGAAACTTTTACTCGCTCCGAAGAACGGCAAGCAGGAAATCGAAGATCGGGAACGTCTCGATCGCTTCGTCGCCACTCTCAAGCAACTCGAGGGGAGTGGAGATCAGGATCTGGACGCCGAGGCGCTGATGTCGTTGACGCGTGATCGCTAGGGAGATGGTCACGATCATCGACACCAATGTCCTTGTAGACTTGGCGATCCCCGGCTCGGCATGGCACGATTGGTCCAGCGGACAGGTTTTCTCTGCCTTCAAACGCGGCCCGGTCGTCATCAATTCCATTATCTATGCGGAATTCTGCGTGCGGTACCGGTCGATGGACGAAGTGGATCGATTGCTGCCGCAGAGTGAGTTTCGTCGCGAAAATCTGCCTTGGCCCGCGGCATTTGCTGCGGCGGTGGCTTTCAGATCTTATCGGCGAGCGGGGGGAGCACGAGAATGCATTCTTCCGGATTTCCTGATAGGCGCGCATGCTGCAATTAGAGGCTACGAATTGCTGACGCGCGATTCGAAAGGCTATCGTTCCTACTTCCCGTCCATCAGTCTCATCACCCCCGAAACCCACCCCTGACGGATATTTCCCATGATCGGCAAGCTGAAAGGCACTATCGAAGAGATCGGCGAGGACTATGCGCTGGTCGACGTGCATGGCGTTTGCTATGCCGCCTTCTGCTCGGCACGTACCCTGTCGCGGCTGGGATCGGTCGGTGAGGCCTGCGTGCTGTTCATCGAGACCTATGTGCGCGAGGACCAGTTGAAACTGTTCGGTTTCATGACCGTGCTCGAGCGGGAATGGTTCAACCTCTTGCAGAGCGTGCAGGGGGTCGGCGCCAAGGTCGCCCTTGCCATATTGTCGACGCTGACGCCATCCGAGCTTGCCAACGCGATCGCGCTGCAGGACAAGACGGCAGTCTCGCGGGCGCCCGGCGTCGGGCCGAAGGTCGCGATGCGGCTGGTCACCGAGTTGAAGAACAAGGCGCCGGCCTTCGCCGGCGAGGGGGCGACCAACATCGGGCTGAAACAGGCGCTTGGGGAAGGTGTTGCCGCAGCGCCTGTGGCGGATGCCGTTTCGGCGCTGACCAACCTTGGCTATTCGCGCGATCAGGCTGCCAATGCCATTGCCGCAGCGATGAAATCGGCCGGCGAAAGCCCTGATAGTGCCAAGCTCATCCGGCTGGGGCTGAAGGAACTGTCGCGGTGAGAAAGCTTGTGAAAACTCTGGCGTTGGGTAAAACGCTGAAGTCCCCGGCAAGCGGATGTGCGACAATCAGAACTGTTGATCGACTTGCAGCGAAGGCCATCTCCCGGATGGCCAGTTGCGCAATGGCCAGTTGCCAAATGGAACGTCTGATATGAGCGAACCCGCCCGTCTGATATCGCCCGACAAGCGCGGGGAAGACTTCGACGTGACGCTGCGGCCGCAGTCGCTGGACGAATTTACCGGGCAGGCAGAGGCCCGCGCCAATCTGAAGGTGTTCATCGAAGCTGCCAAGGGTCGCGGCGAGGCTTTGGATCACGTCCTCTTCGTTGGTCCGCCTGGCCTTGGCAAGACGACATTGGCGCAGATCATGGCGAAGGAACTCGGCGTCAATTTCCGCTCGACTTCGGGGCCTGTCATTGCCAAGGCCGGTGATCTGGCAGCCCTGCTGACCAATCTCGAAGACCGCGACGTGCTCTTCATCGACGAAATCCATCGCCTCAGCCCGGCAGTCGAGGAAATCCTCTATCCGGCGATGGAGGATTTTCAGCTTGATCTCATCATCGGCGAGGGACCGGCGGCGCGTTCGGTGAAGATCGATCTGGCCAAATTCACACTGGTGGCAGCGACCACCCGTCTGGGCCTGCTGACGACCCCCCTGCGCGATCGCTTCGGCATTCCGGTGCGGCTCAACTTCTATACGGTCGAGGAGCTGGAGCTAATCGTGCGGCGCGGCGCCCGGCTGATGGGACTTGGCGTTACCGAGGAGGGAGCGAGAGAAATCGCCCGCCGCGCGCGGGGCACACCGCGTATCGCCGGCCGCCTGCTGCGGCGGGTCCGGGATTTTGCCGAGGTCGCCAAGGCCGAGGCGGTGACGAAGCAGATCGCCGACGAGGCACTGACGCGGCTGCTTGTCGACAATCTCGGCCTCGACCAATTGGACAAGCGCTATCTGAACATGATCGCCGTCAATTTCGGTGGCGGGCCGGTCGGCATCGAAACCATCGCTGCCGGGCTTTCCGAGCCGCGCGACGCGATCGAGGATATCATCGAGCCTTACATGATCCAGCAGGGCTTTATCCAGCGAACCCCGCGCGGGCGCGTACTGACGGCGATTGCCTGGAAGCATCTCGGCATGCAGCCGCCTCAGGATCTCGAAGCGGCTCAGTTTCGCCTGTTCCAGGAAGATGACTAGGTTTCTGCTTGCGCGCCGGAGGGCGAGCTATAGACGCCAAGGTCCTCATAAGCTCCAGAGGAAGTTGAATGGCTGATTTCAATCCTTGCCGCGTATTTCGCAAGCTCGCCTATAATAATGCGCTCGCCAATTACAGGCTGCATCAGGCCTGCGCGCAACTTGCTTTGGGGGAGTTCGAAGCGCTGCGAACCAGCTTCTTTCCGTCCATCAAGGCAACGCTCAATCACATTCTGGTTGTCGACTGGTTCTATGTCGACGGTTTGGAAGGCGGAAGCCTTGGCAGCGAAGCCTGGAAAGTCGAGGAGCCCTGCCAGACGATCGGCGCGCTTGCCGCCGAGCAGGCCAGGGTGGACAGCCGGCTGGTGGCCGTCTGCGAGAGGTCGACCCCTGAGACCCTCGCAAGTGTCGTCAATCTCCATCGCGACGAGCGCATTCAGTCGGAACTTATGGAGGATTTGCTGAGCCATCTGTTTCAGCATCAAACCCATCACCGAGGCCAGGTGCATGCGATGCTCGCCGGCAGCAGCGTCAAGCCGCCGCAGCTTGATGAATTCATCGTCGCGGACGATTGCCGCTTCAGAGGTAGCGAACTTGCGGCACTCGGCTGGAGCGAGACCGTGCTGATGTCTTAATGAGACCGAGCGACGGCGGCGGTCGCCGATCGCTCACTTACAGCTCGGTCGGTGGTTCGGATTGTCGCTGGTCGACAATGGGGACGGCCGAATACTCGGTTTCGGGTTGACTGCCATTGCAGGCGGCATGCCCAACCGCTCGTCAATGAAGGCCGCAATCGCGCGGGCATGGCATCCCATGACCATGCTCATGTGATTGCCGGTGTTGGAAATTCATTCCGCTTATTGACGTCGAGCTCGATGGCGGTGTGATTGAGAAGGCTTTGATGATCTTCAGGGCGCGGTTGCCGTTCAGACCTTTGTCGATAAGGTCGGCGTCCGGCGAAATCGCCATACGCTCGATTGTTCGTAAGTTGCAAGAAGCTGATCGATCATGGCGTTCTCCACTCAAAGATACCACGATAACGAGTAAATTCTCTAATAAGATGCGTTCATATTCGAATGCAACTTACAGGTTGTCTAGCTTATGGCTAATTTGCGATTCACTGGATATGCATCCGACCTCAAGGCTGCCTCCAAACAATGGGAACGTACTCACCCAGCTGCCGCTTTCGTCGCCGATGATCGGCCGCTTCAGAGGGAGCGAGCTTGAGGTTCTTGCCTGGAGCAAGACGGCGGTGACACTTCGGGAGAATTCAGCGAGGCAAAAGCTCTGGCCATATTTCGGATCGTCTCTCTCAACAAGGCCTTGCCGCCGCCCGTCCAGCCGAGCGCCTGGATCTTTGTCGTATCCATCTCGCTGACGATGGAATTCGGTGGCGATGGGGGAAGGGGATGCGCGCAGCCTGTCGCTTCCTGGACAAGCCCCAGGATTTCATGCGTATCGGTCAGGATATCCGAGACATTGAAGACTTCTCCATCGATGCGCGCGCTCTCGGTTTCAAGCATCAGCCGGACGGCGCGTGCCAGATCGCGGCCATGAACCTCGGTCGCGGCGCGCGATTGCACCGGTCGACCGCGAAGGTAGTCGCTGAACAATGTCTCCCATTTGTTCGGGTGGAGGTCGCCGTAGACGCCAGTTGACCGCAGGCTCACACCGACGAAGCCCGGAATGGTCATTGACAGCAATGCCCGTTCGACATCGAGTTTCACCTCGCCGTAAAGCGTGTTGGGCTCCGCAGCCATGTTTTCATAGAGGATTTCGCCCGCGAGCCTGTCGCCGTAGACCGCGCGGGAGGACAGGAATACGCAGCGGCGGATGCCCGCCTGCTGTGCCATCTCGAAGAGCTTCACGCTGCCGCCGAGATTGAGATGGCGAAAGCCATCCGGGTCGTTGCCTTCCCCGCCACGGTATTTGCCGGGCAGGTGGCTGAAAGCTGCGTGGACGAAGAAATAGGCTTCGTCGAAAGCGCTTGTCTGATCGACGTTGGGGTCGAGCGTCAGGGGAATGAAATCGACCGGCTTTGAAAACAGGCCGGGTGCAGGCGCGTTGCGGCCACCGACGGCAACGGCGTATCCGGCAGACAACAGATCTTCGACGACATAGCGACCGACAAGACCCGTTCCACCAGATACCAGAACCTTCATGCTGCCTCTTTCGGATTGACGAGAGCAGCAACATCCGGGGCGCCGTGCCCTGTGTGAAAGTGATGCCACAAATCAATCAGCGGTTTCAATCTATCAGCCTTTGGGTGATTCTGCTCCCATGGCTTTTCATATTGGTAATGCAGGATCGAAATGCTGTTCCAGTCCCAAAGAGCGGGCATGGTAAACCATACATATTGCAACATATTCATAAAGATAGGCAGCCCGTGCCAATCCGGGAAAAATGTCTCGAGGAAGGTCTGATCCGTTCGACGCCAGAATGCCCCCGGTCGGTCGAGCGCGGCCTGCATGTCGTCGAAGGTCGCAAGCGAGGGCCGAGCGACGAAGACCCCTGAATTCAGTCGCTGGAAATCGGCGAGACTGTCGTAGACATTGGGAGCCGCCGAAAATTCAGGGTATTCGAACAATTTGTCGACATTCTTCAGGACAACGGCATCGGCATCAATGAAGACACAGGTGTCGTAGTCGATAAGCTGCCAGAGCCGGAGCTTGCAGAAATTGTCGAGTGGCGAATGGAAGCAAGGCTTGCGGCCCTTGGTGAAGGGTGCTGCAGCGTGCAGATTGCCACGCGCATGCCGTTCGTTGAAACCCTGTGAAAGCGGCAGATGGGCTGTTTCAATCAGCCGGCAGCCCAGGCGCTCGAGTGGCGTGAGGTCGCGCTCGTCGACGCTGGCCGTATGGAGAACGACGATATCGGCCGATGTTGCGGTGTAGGACAGGGAGTGGGCAAGAGCGAGCGCGCCCATCGCATAGTCGGCGTTGGTGACCAGCGTTACATAGGCCTGGCGAGAGCGTGGGCCTCTGCTCGGCCTCAGGCCCTTTAGCATTTCGCTTCCAAACATCATGACACGGACTTCAATCGCTTGCCTTCCGGATCGTGGTTGACGGTCGTGGCAATGTCTTTCGTCCAGGCGGACACGGCAGGCACGCGGGCGCGGTCGACGCGATAGGCAAATTTCTTGGCGACGTCGACGATCTCGCTCAGAAGTCCGGCCTTCAGGGTGATCGGCTCGAGGCCGAGGTTCCTGAATTTCTCGTTCTCGACGATGAGGTCGTTCTCCGCCGCTTCTTTGCGTGGATTGGGCAGCCACAGGATCTGTGAGCCGCTGATCTTCGCGACCATCTCCGCTAGATCGCGGATGCGATGGGTTTCCGTCATCTGGTTGAAAATCTCGACACGCGAATTGCGCGCCGGCGGGTTCTTCAGCGCCAGTTCGATGCAGCGCACGGAATCTTGAATGTGGATGAAGGCGCGCGTTTGACCGCCGGTGCCGTGGACGGTCAGGGGATAGCCGATCGCGGCCTGAATGAGGAAACGGTTGAGCACCGTGCCATAATCGCCGTCATAGTCGAAGCGGTTGATCAGTTGCGGGTGGCGGCGGGTCTGCTCGGTATGTGTTCCCCAGACGATGCCCTGGTGCAGGTCGGTGATCCGCAGTCCGTCATTCCTCGCGTAGAACTGGAAGAGCAGCTGATCGAGGCACTTGGTCATGTGATAGATCGAGCCGGGATTGGCCGGATAGAGAATTTCCTGGCTGACCGTGCGGCCATCCGCCGTCTCAATGCCGACTGGAAGATAACCCTCAGGGATCGCCGCGCCGACCGTCGAATAGCCGTAGACGCCCATGGTGCCGAGATGAATGAGATGAGAATCGAGATTGAGCTCGACCAGCGCGTTCAAGAGATTGTGCGAGGCGTTGACGTTGTTGTTGACGGTGTAGTTCTTGTGACGGTCGCTCTTCATCGAATAGGGCGCAGCGCGCTGTTCGGCAAAATGAATGATCGCGTCGGGCCTGTTCTCGGCAAGCCACTTCTTCAATAGCTCATAGTCCTTGGCCAGATCGATGAGATTGAAATGGATGCGCCGGCCGGTCTCGGCGTGCCAGATGCGCGTGCGCTCCTGTATGGAGTCCATCGGGGTCAGCGACTGCACACCGAGCTCGGTGTCGATCCAGCGTCGCGATAGATTGTCGAGGATATGGACGTCGTGTCCGGCTTCGCAGAGATGCAGGGACGTTGGCCACCCGATGAAACCGTCACCGCCCATAACCGCAATTTTCATACCATCGTCTCCTTCTGCGCGTTGGTCGCCATCCGGTATCTTTCCGGATAGTTAGGAAATGTGACAATTGTTCAATGCTTGCGCGTTGACCAGTCTTCAGACAAAGAGGGTCCCCAGGTTTTTTTGGAGTTGGTGATGAACAATGGCGGCCCGTTTCTGATTGCCGGGGAGCTGACCTCGGACGGACATCTGCTGGCACAGCGGGTCTACTACGAGGATACGGACTTCTCAGGCCTGGTCTATCATGCGCGCTACCTGCATTTCCTCGAGCGCGGGCGCACCGACTACCTGCGCTGTCTCGGCGTGGAGCAGCGTGAGCTCCTGAGTGCCGATGAGGAGGGTCTTGTTTTCGTCGTCCATCGCATGGAAATCGATTTCAAGGGCCCTGCGCGGATGGACGACGTGCTGACGATCCGCACGCTGACCGAAAAGGCCGGTGGCGCAAAGATGGTCCTTGCCCAGGAAATCCGCCGCGGCGATTTGCTTCTCATCGCAGCCAAGGTGATCATCGCTGTCATCAACGCCAAGGGCAGGCCGCGACGGCTGCCAGAAGCGCTTGCCCGGCAGATGCTGGTGGCGTCAGAGCAGGTTGGCTAAGGCGGCCTGGATTTCAAAGAATACAGCTCGCAAATGCTTCAACTTCTGTGACGAAATTGCCCCACTCAGGTAGGCAGCTCCTTTGGGCGGCCGGCAAAGTCTTGGCACAACAAGATAAAATGGATCTGTTCGATGCCATTTCCCTCTTTCGAGGCGCTAACAATCTTTTAACCATAATAGTGTCTTAATACAGAAGTCGGAGATTGTGCGGTGCACGCCTTCCTTTGACCAAATTTGACGGCAAGAAGGCAAGTGAAAGCTTGGAGGCTAGGCCAAAGCCTTCAGTTGGCGGCTGCCAGTTACTTCTTGCGAGATCACTTTGTGCCGCCCGGTCACGCGCCGGGCGTTTGGATTCGGGGATTTTGGATCAATGGAACAAGTTGGATTGGCTGCTGCGACGACGGATGTGAGCCTCCTGTCGCTATTCATGCAGGCGGGCATCGTCGTCAAGCTGGTGATGCTCGGGTTGCTTGCCGCGTCCGTGTGGACCTGGGCAATCGTCATCGACAAATATCTGAGCTACGGCCGTGCACGGCGCCAGTTCGATCAGTTCGAGCAGGTTTTCTGGTCGGGCCAGTCGCTCGAGGAGCTGTTCCGGACGCTGTCGGAGCGCACCAACACAGGCCTTAGCGCCATCTTCGTCGCGGCGATGCGCGAGTGGAAAAAGTCCTTCGAGCGCGGCGCCCGGTCGCCGATCGGTCTGCAAATGCGCATCGACCGCGCCATGGACGTCACATTGGCGCGCGAGTCCGAATATCTCGGCGCGCGCCTCGGCTCTCTTGCGACCATCGGGTCGGCAGCGCCATTCATCGGCCTCTTCGGCACTGTCGTCGGCATCATGACCTCGTTCCAGGCGATTGCCGGTTCGAAGACCACCAATCTTGCAGTCGTCGCGCCCGGTATCGCCGAAGCGCTGCTGGCGACAGCCATCGGCCTCGTTGCCGCTATCCCGGCCGTTATTGCCTACAACAAGTTCTCCGCGGATGCGGGCAAGCTTTCGGCGCGCATGGAAGGTTTTGCGGATGAATTCTCCGCCATTCTTTCGCGCCAGATCGATGAGAAGCTGCAGCCGCGTGCGGCAGCACAGTAAACGACGGACAGAATCGGAGTAACATCAGATGGCAATGTCTGTTGGAGGCAGTGGCGGGGGCGGCGGTCGTCGCGGCGGACGTCGCAGGGGGCACGGCAGAGGCGGCCCTATTTCCGAAATCAACGTGACGCCGATGGTCGACGTCATGCTAGTGCTGCTCATCATCTTCATGGTGGCTGCGCCGATGATGACGTCGGGCGTGCCGATCGACCTGCCGCAGACGCAGGCAGGGGCGCTCAATGCGCAGACCCAGCCGATCACGATTTCGGTCAAGGGTTCGGGCGATGTCTTCATCCAGGAGACGCAAATCCCTGCTACCGAGATCGCGGCCAAACTGCAGGCAATCGCCACCACAGGCTATAACGAGCGCATTTTCGTGCGCGGCGACGCGACGGCACCCTACGGCGTGATCGCCGACGTCATGTCGCGCATCCAGGAGGCCGGCTACAAGAATATCGGCCTGGTTACCCAGCAGAAACAGGATCATTAGCGGACCGACATGAGGGGCAGCGTCGTCACATCTGCGATTCTTCACACCCTGGTGCTCATCTGCGCCTTGCTGACGATTGGCGCGCCGCAGGCTTTGGAGACCCCGGAGAGCGAAGCCATGCCGGTCGATCTCGTCTCGGCGGATCAGCTCCAGCAGGGTGAAAAGACAGCACCTGTGAAGGACCATGCGTCGAAGAAGCAGACGACCAAGCAGACCGAGGTCGCCAACGCCCAGAATAACGGCAACAATTCCATCGACCTGAAGAACCCGGCAACACCAACGGCGCGCCCGACTGACGACAATGCCGCTTCCGGGCAAAAGAAGGTTGAGACGCCGGTTCAGAAGAACGATCCGCAGCCGAACGAAGTCAAGACGATCGAGCAGCAGGATACCGAGGCGGCACCCAAGGAAGTCGCAGCGATACCTCTGCCGAAGCCCGAAGTAACTCCACCGACGCCAACCCCGACCCCGCCACCCAAGCCGGACCCCGCACCGACGCCTCCGCCAACGCCGCAAGCGGACTCGCAGCCGACACCGCCGCCGCAGCCGCAGCCGGCCGAACTGACGGTGCCGGCCAATATCCCCGTGCCTGTGGTCAAGCCCGAGCTTCAGCCGCAGAAGACCGCGGACAAGACGCCCGACGTCAAGCCCGAGCCCGTCAAGCCTGACGTCAAACCCGAGCCCGTCAAGCCCGACACCAAGGCGACGGACAAGACCGTGACGCAGAGCACCAACAAGTCTCCCGACGACGGCAAGAAGAAGGACGACAAGAAGCGTGAGACGGCGAAGGGCTCGAACGCGCAAAACAGCGATTTCGACCCTGATGCGATTTCGAAGATGCTGAACAAGGCCTCGTCTGCCGGCGGTGCCAAGCGCTCCACCCAGGTCGCTTCGGCCGGTGCGGATGCACAGAATCCCGCTCTCGGCGGCAAGAAGTCGGCTGGTGGCGGCAAGCTCAGTGCGAGCGAGCTGGATGGCCTCAAGGACCTAATCCACAGCCACTGGAATATCCAGAGTGCCGGTCAGGAAGGCGCGTCGGAGGTGCGCGTCAGGGTCGTCATGCAGCTCGATAAATCGGGCAACATCCAGGGCGATCCTGATGTCACTGCAACGGGTGGTCCGGAGGGTACGCGACGTACCATCGCGGAAAGCGCTCGTCGCGCCGTGCTGATGTCGGCGCCCTTCGACAAGCTGCCCGTTGAAAAATACGATGGCGCTGTGGGTTGGAACACGGTGGACATTACCTTTGACGCAAGCGACCTGGGGCTTTGATGCGGAGCGTCTTCAAGAACTTGTCGCGCCATAAATACCATGACCGAAGCGGATTGAACTTCGCTCCGATGCCGGCGCCCTTGCGCTATCAATGCTGAAAGGCTTGTCACATATGATCAAGAATTCCTTCGTCCGTCTCCTGCTGGTCCTTGCGGGCTTGATGGCAGCTTTCGCCTCTCCGGCCTACGCGGTGGTGCAGCTCAACATCAGCAAAGCCAATGTCGCTCCATTGCCGATTGCGATTACCGATTTCCTTTCGAATGGTGATGTCGGCGCTCAAATCTCGGCCGTGGTCGCAGCAGACCTGCAGCGTTCCGGCCTGTTTGCGCCGATCAACAAGTCTGCCTTCATCGAGAAGATCACCAATTCGGATGCGGCACCTCGCTTCCCGGACTGGACGTCGATCAACGCTCAGGCGCTCGTCACCGGCCGGGTCACCAAGGAGGCCGACGGCAGGCTTCGTGCGGAATTCCGGCTTTGGGACACTTTCGCTGCCAAGCAGATGACGGGCCAGCAATTCTATACGCAGCCTGAAAACTGGCGCCGGCTTGCCCATATCATCGCCGACGCGATCTATCAGCAGGTCACCGGCGAAAAGGGCTACTTCGACAGCCGCGTGGTCTTCGTCGCCGAAAGCGGCCCGAAGACTGCCCGCAAGAACCAGCTCGCCATCATGGATCAGGACGGCTTCAACGTCCGGATGCTGACCGACGGCAATGATCTTGTCTTGACGCCGCGGTTCTCGCCGAGCCGGCAGGAAGTCACCTACATGTCCTTTGCAAACCAGCAGCCGCGGGTCTATCTGCTGCAGCTCGACAACGGCCAGCGTGAGGTCGTCGGCAATTTCCCCGGTATGACGTTCTCGCCGCGCTTTTCGCCTGATGGTCAGCGGGTGATCATGAGCCTCCAGCAGGAGGGCAATGCCAACATTTATACGATGGACCTGCGCTCGCGCACGACGACGCGCCTCACCTCGACGGCCGCGATCGACACGTCGCCGTCCTATTCGCCTGACGGGACGCAGATCACCTTTGAAAGCGACCGCGGCGGCAAGCAGCAGATTTACGTGATGAACGCCGACGGCTCGAACCAGCACCGCATTTCCTTTGGTGACGGCTCCTACTCGACGCCGGTATGGTCGCCGCGCGGTGATCTGATCGCGTTCACCAAGCAGTCCGGCGGCACGTTCTCGATCGGCGTCATGAAGACGGATGGATCGGGCGAGCGCCTGCTGACGACGGGCTTTCACAATGAAGGCCCAACCTGGGCGCCGAACGGTCGCGTGATCATGTTCTTCCGCGAGGCTGCTGGTGCGAGCGGTCCGGCACTCTATTCGATCGACCTGACAGGCTATAACGAACAACAGATCAAGACGCCGGGCTTTGCATCTGACCCTGCCTGGTCGCCTCTGCTGGAGTAGTTGTCCACAACTCGTCACTTTGTCGCCGCAAAGTCCTGTGAGTTGCTTTTCCGGGACAATTTAGACTTCATTAACCACGTTTGTTGAAAACGGATTAACCGCGTGCGGTTACAGTCTGGCAACCTTAATACAGTCGCAAGGAGAGACCGGCTATGAGCCGTATTGACATCCCGGCCGCGAGCCGCATGCAGAATTTCGCCCGCAACCCGATCATGATCGCGCTGGTCGTTGGTCTGGCTCTTGCCGGCTGCGCTTCCAAGAAGAACCTGCCGAACGACGCCAATGGCCTCGGCCTGAATGGGGCAGGTGCTGCGACCCCGGGCTCGGCTCAGGACTTCACGGTCAATGTCGGCGACCGCATCTTCTTCGATACAGACTCTTCCTCGATCCGTGCAGACGCTTCCCAGACGCTGGCTCGCCAGGCACAGTGGCTTGCCCGCTATCCGAAATATGCCATCACGGTCGAAGGCCATGCCGACGAACGCGGCACCCGCGAATACAATCTTGCGCTCGGTGCCCGTCGTGCCGCTGCCGCCAAGGACTTCCTTGCTTCGAAGGGTGTGCCTGCCAACCGCATGAAGACGATCTCCTACGGCAAGGAACGTCCGGTCGCGGTTTGCGACGACATCTCGTGCTGGTCGCAGAACCGCCGCGCCGTCACGGTGCTGAACGGCGCCGGTTCTTGATAGCGACGCAACGCTCTTGAATTGGTAGAGGCGGCCCCGACGGCCGCCTTTATCTTTTATCGGGGTGGCGTTTGCGTTTTCGACCACACTTTGGCCGAACTCCGTTGCTTTTTGAGAGCAATTGTAAAAATCTCCTGCACGCGCCGTCGGTGCGAAGAATCATGAAAGACAGGACGATACAGATGAGAAAACTTGTCGTGGCAGGCATGCTTTGTCTCGCAGCGGTCGCAGGCTCCGAACGGGAAGCATTCTCCATGTCGCTTTTCGGGCTTCACCTGGGGTCTCGCAGCGCTGAGCAGGAGCCGGCAACGCCGCCGCCAGCGCCGCTGAAGGAACCGGTCAGCCGCAACCAGTCTCCGGTGCTTGTCCAGAGCAGTGACGCGGAAGTGCGGCTGCAGCAGCTGGAAGACCAGATGCGCCAGCTCAACGGCCGCGTCGAGGAAATGAGCTATCAGTTGCTGCAGATGCAGGAACAGATGCGCAAGACGCAGGAAGACAACGAATTCCGCTTTCAGCAGCTGGAAAAGAAGGGCGGCGCAACTGGCGCAACCGCGACCGGCGGCACCATCAAGAAGAGCGAGGCGGATGCACCGCCAGCGCCAGCCGGCGGCAAATCGGATGACATTGCCCGGGTCATCGAAACGCCTGGCGGCAGCGACATGCCGGACGTTGCACCCAAGAACAACGGTCTCGGCCAGCCGCCTGCCCAGCTCGGCTCGATCCAGTTCGACCAGAAGGGCAACCCCGTAGGCGGCAAGGCGAACCAGGTCAACAACAGCGCCGGCCCGGCTCCGGCGACCAGTGGTGCCGGAGACCAGACGGCGTCGCTCGGCAATGAAGGCGACATGTACAAGGCCGCCTACGGCCATGTGCTGTCGGGCGACTATAGCATCGCCGAAAAAGAGTTCAGGCAGTATATCGGGGCCTATCCCGAGACCGCGCGCTCGCCGGATGCCAATTTCTGGCTTGGCGAGGCGCTCTATTCGCAAGGCAAGTACAACGACGCCGCGACGACTTTCGTCAACGCCTACAAGAAGTACGGCTCATCCGAAAAGGCGCCGGAGATGCTATTGAAACTCGGGATGTCGCTGGCGGCACTCGACAACAAAGATACCGCCTGCGCGACGCTTCATGAAGTGACCAAGCGCTATCCGAAGGCCTCGAAGCCTGTCGTGACCAAGGTCGCCAGCGAAGAAAAGCGGCTCGCCTGCTGACCCCTGAAACAGGGAATGCGGATGCGGCAGAAAGCCCGGAAGCCGCCGTCGCCAAGTTCCTCAGCGCCATCTGCAAGCCGGCGCATATTCTGGTCGCCGTATCAGGCGGCAGCGACTCTGTCGGACTATTGGTTGCCCTTGCCGACCAATTGAAAGTTGATCCCCTTCCCGACATCACCCTATCTGCTGCGACAATCAATCACGGCCTGCGCGCCGAGGCGGCAGGGGAAGCGCTCGATGTTGCGGCTCTTTGCGCCCGGCTCGGTGTTGCGCATGTCACTCGCATCTGGGGAGGCGACAAGCCGAAGAGCGGCATCATGGCCGCGGCCCGCGAGGCGCGCTACGCGCTTTTGGCGGATGCGGCGGCCGATCTTGGCGCCGATGTGATCGTCACCGCCCACACCTTCAACGACCAGCAGGAGACGCTTGCCATGCGAAGCGCACGGCTTGCGGAAGATGAGCCTGGTGTCGGGACTGGCATTGCCGATGCCGTGTTGTTCGAGCGCAGGATATGGGTCCTTCGCCCCTTTCTTTGCTGCCGACGGTCCGATATTCGCGCCTACCTGACAAAGGCAGGCATTGGCTGGATCGACGATCCGAGCAATGAGGATCTGCACTATGAGAGGGTTCGCACCCGCAAGCGTCTCGCCGGCGGCACGCGGATGTCAGGACTTGCCGAGGCAGGAGCCCGACGAGCCACGATCGCGAATGCGGTTGCTGATTGGCTGGGCGCCCATGTCACAATCCATGAAAATTCGCTCGCGGAAATTCGCGGTGAGGGCCTCGAGGTTAATCGGACTGTCTTGGCCTATGCCATCTCCAACCTCACCGGCGTGATGGGCGGCCAGCCGTTTGGCCCGGGTCGGGAACGACTTCAGCGCATCCTCGATTTCGTGGCCGAGCGCCGGCCTGGACGGCGAACGGCGGGTGGCGTGGTTTTCGATTTGCGCAGCAGCGGCCTCTATTTGATGCGGGAAAGTCGTGGTATCGAGACCTTGACCATCGCGCCGGGCGCGCGTGGTATCTGGGATGGGCGCGTCGAAATCGTCAACAGCGGCGCGACCTCCGTTAGAGTGGAGGCATACGGCGGCAATGGGGCGACGGTATTTGCCGCCGGGCTGC
Source organism: Rhizobium sp. 2YAF20 (assembly GCF_052114685.1). NCBI lineage: Bacteria > Pseudomonadati > Pseudomonadota > Alphaproteobacteria > Hyphomicrobiales > Rhizobiaceae > Rhizobium > Rhizobium sp. 2YAF20. The sequence continues at coordinate 195,125 of NZ_JBFRFF010000001.1, forward strand.
CGAAGGCTGCGGTCCAGCGAGCCGGTGCGGCGTTGCCAAAGATGACCGATGCCGATGGGCAATCGACTTCAAAAGAGCGTGCCGTGGTCGACGTCATTCCGTATTTTGCACCGTTCGACCGCTTTTTGACGCGATTCGACCTGCGTTTCGCAAATCAGCTGGCAATCTCTTTCAAGAGAAAGCCGTATTTGAAGCTGCCGCTTCAAGGGTTATTGACGGAAAGTGCATCCGTCGGCGCGGATTGCCTTGGCAAGGGCCCTGCGTAACCCTATGTTAAGGGCCAAGTATGCCGGTCGCCAAAAAGGCGGTCTGTTTCAGTTCCTGGGGAGTTCAATGAACCCTAATTTTCGTAATTTCGCTCTGTGGGCCATCATCGCCTTGTTGTTGATAGCTCTCTTCAGCATGTTCCAGACATCGCCGGCGCAGACCAGCTCCCGGGAAATCCCCTATTCGCAGTTCTTGCGAGAGGTTGACTCCGGTCGCGTGCGCGACGTGACGGTGACGGGCAACCGCCTCATCGGAAGCTATGTTGAAAACGGAACGGCCTTCCAGACCTATTTGCCAGTTGTCGACAGCGGTCTGCTCGATCGCCTTCAGGCCAAGAACGTCACGGTTTCGGCCCGTCCGGAATCCGATGGCTCGTCGAGTTTCCTGAGCTACCTCGGCACACTGCTGCCGATGCTTCTGATCCTTGGCGTCTGGCTGTTCTTCATGCGGCAGATGCAGGGTGGTTCGCGCGGGGCGATGGGCTTTGGCAAGTCGAAGGCCAAGCTTTTGACCGAGGCGCACGGCCGCGTCACGTTTGACGACGTCGCCGGTGTCGACGAAGCCAAGCAGGATCTCGAGGAAATCGTCGAATTCCTGCGCGACCCGCAGAAGTTCCAGCGTCTCGGCGGCAAGATTCCGCGCGGTGTGCTGCTTGTCGGCCCTCCGGGCACCGGTAAGACGCTGCTTGCGCGCTCGGTTGCCGGCGAAGCCAATGTGCCGTTCTTCACGATCTCGGGCTCCGACTTCGTCGAAATGTTCGTCGGCGTCGGCGCTAGCCGCGTGCGCGACATGTTCGAGCAGGCAAAGAAGAATGCGCCTTGTATTATCTTCATCGACGAAATCGATGCGGTCGGTCGTCACCGTGGCGCCGGTCTTGGCGGCGGCAACGACGAGCGCGAGCAGACGTTGAACCAGCTGCTGGTCGAGATGGACGGGTTCGAGGCCAATGAAGGCGTCATCCTGATCGCTGCGACCAACCGGCCCGACGTTCTCGATCCGGCACTGCTGCGTCCGGGCCGTTTTGACCGCCAGGTCGTGGTGCCCAACCCCGATATCGTCGGCCGCGAGCGCATCCTCAAGGTGCATGCACGCAACGTGCCTTTGGCGCCGAATGTCGATCTGAAGGTCCTTGCCCGTGGAACGCCCGGTTTCTCCGGTGCCGACCTTATGAACCTTGTCAACGAAGCAGCCTTGATGGCCGCGCGCCGCAACAAGCGCATGGTGACCATGGCGGAATTCGAAGACGCCAAGGACAAGATCATGATGGGCGCCGAGCGCCGCTCTTCGGCAATGACCGAGGCGGAAAAGAAGCTTACGGCCTATCATGAAGCCGGTCACGCGATGACGGCGCTAAATGTTGCCGTTGCCGACCCGTTGCACAAGGCGACGATCATCCCGCGCGGTCGTGCGCTTGGCATGGTCATGCAGCTGCCCGAAGGCGACCGCTACTCGATGAGCTACAAGTGGATGGTTTCGCGCCTCTGCATCATGATGGGCGGCCGCGTCGCCGAGGAGCTGACCTTCGGTAAGGAGAACATCACCTCCGGCGCGTCCTCCGATATCGAGCAGGCGACCAAGCTTGCGCGCGCCATGGTGACCCAGTGGGGCTTCTCCGACCAGCTCGGACAGGTTGCCTATGGCGAAAACCAGCAGGAGGTCTTCCTCGGTCATTCCGTGTCGCAGTCGAAGAACGTCTCCGAGGCGACGGCGCAGAAGATCGATAACGAAGTTCGCCGCCTGATCGACGAAGCCTATACGCAGGCTCGTACCATCCTGACCGACAAGCATGACGAGTTCGTCATCCTTGCCGAAGGATTGCTCGAATACGAAACGTTGAGCGGCGAAGAAATCAAGGCGCTGCTGCGTGGCGAGAAGCCGGCACGTGACCTCGGCGACGACACGCCTCCAAGCCGCGGCTCGGCAGTCCCGAAGACGGGCGCCAAGAAAGATGGTTCACTCGGTGCCAAGGGCGAGGAGCCGGAGGGTGGCTTCGAGCCACAACCACGCTGAGCAATATAAGCAGTTGATAAAACAAGGCCGGTTCCCGCTTTTCGGGTACCGGCCTTTTTTTACAGTAACGGGATATGATATTCATTTGCGGTAATTGACGTGATGGGCACCGCAATTTGTGTCATGAGCCTGATGTTTTCAGGTTGTGTCCGTCTCTATTGAGTCGGATTGGCCCGAGCCGGGCGCGCAGCCATTGATGGCGCGCTGCAATCGCAGGAGTGCATATGAAGCGAAGCTATTTCGGAACCGATGGCATCCGCGGCCAATCCAATGTTTTCCCGATGACACCGGATCTTGCCATGCGCGTCGGTATCGCCGTCGGCACGATCTTTCGGCGCGGCAACCATCGCCACCGGGTGGTCATCGGCAAGGATACCCGGCTTTCAGGCTATATGCTGGAAAACGCCATGGTGGCAGGCTTTACCGCGGCGGGCCTCGATGCGTTCGTTCTCGGTCCTATTCCGACACCCGCTGTCGCCATGCTGACGCGGTCGTTGCGTGCCGATATCGGCGTGATGATATCGGCGTCTCACAATCCTTATGAAGACAATGGTATCAAGCTCTTCGGCCCGGATGGCTACAAGCTTTCAGACGAACTCGAAGGCGAGATCGAGGAACTTCTCGAAAAGGACCTTAACCTGCAGCTGGCAAAGTCCGATGATATCGGCCGCGCCAAGCGCGTCGATGGCGTCCATGACCGCTATATCGAACACGCGAAACGGACGCTGCCGCGAGACGTCACGCTGCAGGGGCTAAGGATCGCCATCGACTGTGCCAACGGTGCCGCCTACAAGGTCGCGCCCGCCGTGCTCTGGGAACTCGGCGCCGAAGTGGTGACCATCGGCAACGATCCGAACGGCATGAACATCAACCTGAACTGCGGATCGACCAGCCCGGTCGCGTTGCAGAAGAAGGTCGACGAGGTCAGGGCCGATATCGGCATTGCCCTTGACGGCGACGCCGATCGGGTCGTGATCGTCGATGAGACCGGCAACATCATCGACGGCGACCAGTTGATGGCGGTCATCGCCGAGAGCTGGGCCGACAATCAGCTTCTGCGCGGCAACGGCATCGTGGCGACCGTGATGTCCAATCTCGGGCTGGAGCGTTTCCTCGGCGACAAGGGCTTGACGCTTGCTCGCACCAAGGTCGGCGACCGGTATGTCGTCGAGCATATGCGCCAGCACAATTTCAACGTCGGGGGAGAGCAGTCCGGCCATATCGTGCTTTCAGACTACGGCACGACGGGCGACGGCCTTGTCGCAGCACTACAGGTGCTTGCCGCCGTCAAGCGAACCGGTAAGCCGGTGAGTGAGGTCTGCAACCGCTTCCAGCCGGTGCCGCAGCTTTTGCGCAATGTGCGCATCACGGGCGGACGGCCGCTCGAAGATGGGATCGTCAAGAAGGCGATCGCCGAGGCAGAGAGCGAGCTTGCCAAAAACGGCCGCCTGGTGATCCGCCCGTCCGGGACCGAGCCTTTGATCCGGGTCATGGCTGAAGGCGACGATCGCAGCCAGATCGAGCGTATCGTCAACGATCTGATCGGCCTGATCTCGAACGTCCGAACCGCCGCCTGATCGATCAAGTGAGTTTCAGTATTACCGAAGGGCCGGCAACACATTTGCCGGCCTTTTCTTATTGCGCGTTGCATCTCCTGTTTCGATCGCGTTCGGAACAAGTCGTCCTTGCATTCACTGAAGGTAAATTTTTGTAGTTAAGCGGCTTTTAACTTTTCCAATTCATTATCCATGACATGTCGTCTTGTGGCTCGCAATCTGGGCCAATTGATCTGGAGTGAAGTCATGTTGAAACGCTTGGTCGGCGCTGCCGCTGCAGTCGCGCTTATAAGCTCCTCCGCCTTTTCGGCCGATCTCTATCAGCCGGAGCCCGCGCAACCCGCACCCGAAGTTGCCGTCAGCCAGGCAAGCGGCTGGTATCTGCGCGGCGATGTCGGCTACGCCTTCACCGATTTGCGCGGAGCACATTACTTCCAGGGCTCCAATGCCAGCGACGTCGATTTCAGCAGCGCATCGCTCGACAACAATGTCACCCTCGGCGGCGGTGTCGGTTACCAGATCAATAACTACCTGCGCACGGACGTGACGCTGGACTACCTCTTCAACACCGATTTCAAGGGATCCACGCACGGCCAATGCGGCGCTTGCGGACCCGGCTTCACGGCCGTCGATGCAACCTCAAGCGACTCGACGTCGATGTCAGCGCTCAGCCTGCTTGCCAACGCCTATGTCGATCTTGGCACCTACGGCGCCTTTACCCCTTACGTCGGCGCCGGTATCGGTGGCACCTACGTCAAGTGGAAGCAGCTGAAGGACGTCAATTGCGCCGACTCCGACTCGACGTCATGCGACGGCGCCGATTATCACAATGGCCGCGGCAGCTGGCGCTTCACCTACGCGCTGATGGCCGGTACCGCGGTCGACCTGACCTGCAACCTCAAGGCCGACGTCGGCTACCGCTTCCGCCATATCGAAGGCGGCGACATGTTCGGCTATGCCGACAACGGCGGTCCGGGTTCGGACAACGGCGTCAACCTCAACGAGGTCCGCGTCGGTGCCCGCTACAACTTCGGCGGCTGCCAGACGGCAACCTATATGCCGCCTGCCGACATTCCGCCGGCGGTTTACAAGTAACGCTGCGACTTCTAGCCATATCTTCAAGAAGCCGTCCGGTCCCGCCGGGCGGCTTTTTCGTTGCGCATTGTGGCTCGCCCGCGAGCGGTTTCCCGTTTCCTTAAACCTTCATTAACCATGAATTCCTTATGGTTAATGAAATGAAAATTGCCTTCGGATTCGCGCGAATGCCGCCTGCCGGATGCAGTGCGGGGTAAGCCCGGCGTGGGGAAGGGTGCTTGCGATGATCCGTTTGAATGCGCCGGCGGTAGCCATTGTCATGGCAACCATGATTTCCGGCGCAGCATATGCCGCCGATGCAGCACCGGAGATCAAGACACCTGAGGTTAGCGTCAAGGAGGCACGGGGTTGGTATGTGCGCGGCGACGTCGGATATGCGGTCAAATCAAACCATCACACGCCCGATATCCGCGCCTACGATCCGACAAGCGGCCACTATAGCTCATCGGACTTCGACAGCAGTCGCTTCGACAGCAATGATTTCTCCGGCGATCTCGGCGTCGGCTACCAGTTCAACGACCTCATTCGCGCAGATATTACCGGCGACCTCTTCGGTGGGGATTTTGACGGCAGGTTTGCCAGTGCCCTACCGTGCGTCGGCGGTGCGGCGGGCACGGGTTGCTCCACGAAAGGCTCGTCGTCCTTCAGGGCAGGTAGCCTGATGCTGAACGGCTATGTCGATCTTGGCACTGTTGCCAGTTTCACGCCCTATCTCGGCGCCGGCGTCGGCGCGACGCGGGTCAACTGGAACAGCGTCGATGCGACGTCCGCCTGCGCCGATGGCACTATCGGCTGCAGCGGTGCGGGAAGCTCCGGCGTTCGCTATCCCGGCCAAAGCGACTGGCGGATGACCTATGCTCTGATGGCAGGCGTCTCATACGACATCTCGGCAAATATGAAAGTCGACCTCGGCTATCGCTACAGCCATGTCGCCGGTGGCGATATGTTCGGCTATTCCTCTGCCGACGCGGCTGCGGGTGCCAATGGCACGATGGGGCGCGATGGTGGGATTGCCCGCCATGAAATCCGCCTGGGGCTGCGCGTCACCACCTGGTAGTGGCCAAAGAGACCTGCGGCCCGCGGTCGCAGATACGTCAGTAATTTCTCTGAGTGCGACATTCCCATCTTGACTTCGCCCGTGACGCTCTATACCCACGGCGCCGGGACACCCTTCCCCAACGAAGGGCTTTCTATCTGAGAGGATAGCACTATGACGACACTCGCCAAGCCGGACCTCCGTCCACAAAATACCCATTTTTCTTCTGGCCCCTGCTCGAAGCGCCCCGGTTGGTCGCTTGACGCTCTCTCCGACGCGGCCCTTGGCCGTTCGCATCGCGCGAAGGTCGGCAAAGCCAAGCTCAAGCAGGCCATCGATCTCACCCGAGACATTCTGAAAGTGCCTGCTGATTACCGCATCGGCATCGTGCCTGCGTCCGACACCGGCGCCGTCGAGATGGCGCTCTGGTCGCTGCTTGGCGAACGCGGCGTCGACATGCTCTCGTGGGAGAGTTTTGGCGCCGGCTGGGTCACCGATGTCGTCAAGCAGCTGAAGCTGAAGGACGTCCGCAAGCTCGAAGCGCCCTATGGCGAGCTTCCCGATCTTTCCAAGGTCGATTTCGACCATGACGTGGTCTTCACCTGGAACGGCACGACATCGGGCGTGCGCGTCGCCAATGCCGATTTCATCCCGGCCGATCGCAAGGGCCTGACGATCTGCGACGCCACCTCGGCCGCTTTCGCGCAGGACCTCGATTTCGCCAAACTCGATGTCGTTACCTTCTCCTGGCAGAAGGTTCTGGGCGGCGAGGGTGCGCATGGGGTCATCATTCTTTCGCCGCGCGCCGTCGAGCGGCTGCTCACCTATACGCCGGCCTGGCCGCTGCCGAAGATCTTCCGCCTGACGTCGGGCGGCAAGCTCTCGGAAGGGATCTTCCAGGGCGAGACGATCAACACGCCATCGATGCTCTGCGTCGAGGACTATATCGATGCGCTGCTTTGGGCAAAGAGCCTCGGCGGGCTTGATGCGCTGATCGGCCGCGCCGACGCCAATGCTAAGGTCATCCACGATTTCGTCGCTGCCAATGCCTGGATCGCCAATCTCGCCTCCGTGGCGGAAACGCGCTCCAATACGTCGGTCTGCCTGAAGATTGTCGACAGCCAGATCGCAGCTCTCAGCGAGGACGACCAGGCGAATTTCGCCAAGGGTCTTGTTGCGCTTCTCGAAAAGGAAGGCGTCGCCTATGACGTCGGCCACTACCGGGATGCGCCGTCCGGCCTTAGAATCTGGGCAGGTGCCACGATCGAAACCGCCGACATGCAAAAGCTGATGCCGTGGCTCAACTGGGCATTCGCGACGCAGAAGGCAACGCTGTCACAGGCCGCGGCCTGACGATCTGATTTTGCAGCTTTGGCTTCGCCGAAAAGGCGAAGCTCCGTACGCATTGCATCCTATTCATCGCTGAACCTTTTTTCAGGAGGCCTCAATGGCACCTCGCGTTCTCGTATCCGACGAATTGTCGGAAACCGCCGTCCAGATCTTCCGTGATCGCGGCGTCGAAGTCGATTTCCAGCCGCAGCTTGGCAAGGACAAGGACAGATTGCTCGAAATCATCGGCAACTATGACGGCCTTGCCATTCGCTCCGCCACCAAGGTGACGGAAAAGATCATCGAGGCGGCAACCAATCTTAAGGTCGTCGGACGCGCCGGCATCGGCGTCGACAATGTCGATATCCCGGCCGCCTCGCGCCGCGGCATCATCGTCATGAATACGCCGTTCGGCAATTCGATCACGACGGCTGAACACGCCATCGCGCTGATGTTTGCCGTCGCCCGCCAGCTTCCTGCCGCCGATGCCTCGACGCAGGCCGGCAAATGGGAGAAGTCGAAGTTCATGGGCGTCGAGATCACCGGCAAGACGCTCGGCGTCATCGGCGCCGGCAACATCGGCTCCATCGTCTGCTCGCGCGCCATCGGGCTCAAGATGCATGTCGTTGCCTACGATCCGTTCCTGTCCAAGGAGCGCGCCGAGGAAATGGGCGTCACCAAGGTCGAACTGGACGAGTTGCTCGCCCGTGCCGATTTCATCACCCTACATGTGCCGATGACCGACAAGACCCGCGGCATCCTCAACGCCGAAGCCTTGGCAAAAGCAAAGCCGGGTGTGCGGATCATCAATTGCGCCCGCGGCGGTCTTGTCGATGAGGCAGCTCTTGCAGCTGCCATAAAATCTGGCCACGTCGCCGGCGCCGCCTTCGACGTGTTCGAGGTCGAGCCTGCCAAGGAAAGCCCGTTGTTCGGCCTGCCGAATGTCGTCTGCACCCCGCATCTCGGCGCTTCGACAACGGAGGCGCAGGAGAATGTCGCCCTGCAGGTGGCCGAACAGATGGCCGACTATCTCGTCAAGGGAGCCGTGTCGAACGCCATCAACATGCCGTCGATCACGGCCGAAGAAGCGCCGATCTTGAAGCCGTTCATCCGGCTTGCCGACGTCCTCGGCGCCTTTGTTGGCCAGGTGACGGACGAGCCGATCAAGGAAATCGAAATCCTTTATGACGGCATCACCGCCAGCATGAACACCAAGGCCCTGACATCGGCACTGCTCGCTGGCTTGATCCGCAGCCAGGTGTCCGACGTCAACATGGTTTCGGCGCCGATCATGATCAAGGAAAAGGGCATTATCCTTGCCGAGGTCAAGCGCGACAAGTCGGGTGTCTTTGACGGCTACATCAAGCTGACGGTGACGACCGACAACATGACCCGTTCGGTTGCTGGCACCGTGTTTTCCGATGGCAAGCCGCGCTTCATCCAGATCAAGGGGATCAACCTCGACGCCGATGTCGGCAGCCACATGATCTACGTCACCAATACCGACGTTCCCGGCATGATCGGCTTCATCGGCACGACGCTCGGGGCTGCCAACGTCAACATCGCCAACTTCCAGCTCGGCCGCGACAAGCAGGGTGGGGACGCGATCGCTCTGCTCTATGTCGATGGCCCGATCAGCGATGATGTTCTTGCCAAGCTGACCGCCCACGCGGCGATCCGCCAGGCAAAGCCGCTCGCATTCAACGTCGATTAAGTCGCCTCCCAAGGAATGACAAGGCCCGGCGTGGGAAACTGCGCCGGGCTAATTGTTTTAGGCAACGCTTATCTTGATATGCTCATGATCCCGGTTGAAATAAAGCGTCCGTGCTTCAGCTCTTGAGGCGCTTCCAATAGTCCCTTCAAGGATAAGACATGACGACCGCTCCCGCTCCTGACGCCGATCTAAGGTTTGATGATCATTTCTTCGATCTGCTGACGGGGAGCTTCTCCCGCATCGTTGGAAGACAATTGGTCGAGAATGGGCGAGACGCGAGCTGGCTATACAATGACGCGCCTTTCGTCGTCGTCGCGCACAATACCGACGCCGATCCACGCTTTGTCTATGCCAACAGGGCGGCCCAGGGCTGTTTCGAGTATCCCTGGCAGGATTTCACGACGTTGCCCTCGCGGCTGTCGGCGGAGCTGCCAAACCGGGCCGAACGTCAGCAGTTGCTCGACGAGGTGACGCGCCATGGCTTCATAACTGGCTATCGCGGCATTCGTGTCGCAAGATCAGGGCGGCGCTTCTGGATGGAGGATGGCGTCGTGTGGCAGCTCATCGGCCGCGACGGAAACCGATACGGACAGGCGGCGACGTTCTCGTTGTGGCGGGACGTCTGACAGGCGGATGGCTGCGGGTACGCCTCAGCACCTTTCGCGTTGCCGCCAGGCCGTCGGGCTCATTCCGGTCACGCGCAGGAATTCACGGTTGAAGTTGGATTTGGTGAGGAAGCCCGATTCGAAGATGATCTGGGTGACCGGCTCGTCTGTTGTTGAGAGAAGACGGCGCGCCTCGTCGATCCGGTAGTTGTTGACATACTGCGAAACGCTCATGCCATGGATGCGATTGACGGCTTTGGAGACGGTACGCGCCGGGCAATTGAGCCGTCTCGCGATGCGGCCAAGATTGAGCTCGGTGTCCTTGTAGAGCTTCTTTGCCTGCATCAGCACGCCCAAGGATGCGGCGACCTCGGAATCCAGTTCAGTTGCCGCGACGGTCTGCGGACAGTCGGGCAATGCATCGGCCTCATCGTCAGGGGTCGAGCCGGAGCCTGCCACGGAGGCTGCCGCTCCAAGAACAAACAACGCCAGCACATTTGCGGCAGCCACGACCTCTCCCGCATGCGCGCCGCTGCCCCAGGCGAAATCGAGGCTGATGATGATATCGGTCACCGCCGATCCGATGAGGGCAAAGCCGGTAATCTGAAGCGAGCGATAGGAGCGAAGCGCCCCGTCAAGGCGCGAAGCGACCAGGCCGTCGGGGCCGAGACGTGTGAGCCAAAGAAGGGCTGCGCCATAACCGAGAAATATGGCAGTGATCGCTGCAGTCACGGCACCGCGCCCGACAAACAGAAGCAGGCAAATAATCATCGCCGGCAAAAGATGCAGCCAGCTCGAATTTCCTTGCGGCCGTTCGCTCGTCAGGCCGGCAAAACTGATCCAGGTTAAGGATGCGAGCAGCGCGGCAAGTACAACCTGGCACGGCATCACCGCCTTCAGGTCATAGCCCCAGCGCAATCCGATCACAACCGATTGCAGCGCATAGGCGGCAACAAGGAGTGCGAAGGCCCTGTTTTCGCTCAATCCGTTTTCGCTACGTCGCGACATCTGGACCAAGAGCGTCAGAAAAAACAGCGTTTCGACGAAGGGGAGGGGAACAAAGATCATGGTGAAATGAATTGGGTACAAGAACCTGTGGGCGCTGCGGGCACAATGCCCTGAATCGCAATGGCGGTCGACCCGGATCGCGATCGAGGTCTTGATGTCAGCCCTTCGGCACCAAAAGTCGTTCTGCATGGGCGATGAAGCAACGCTGAGCCAGGAAGTCGTCATCGAAGAAGGAAATGAGGCCGCAGTCGGCGGCGGCATCGAAGATAGCGTTTCTCTGGACGCACAGACCTTTCGCACCACGGACGATCTTCTCGGGGACCTTGAGGCTGGCGCAGAGGCCCGGATCAACATCCTCGTCAAGGGCGGGGCACACGCAGATGCTATCCGGAGCGCGGATCTGCCTTCCAGATGGAGCAGTGTTTCGGAAAGGATGCCTCTCCTGCCGGGAGAGGCGATGCCAACGGCAATCTTTATTGATTTCAATCCGCGTACTTAAAAAATGACGAGGGCCGAGGAGAAATAAGATCCGGCCGAAAAATGGTGATCGAAAAGCGAGAAGTTGTGGAAGGAGTTTAAAGTAAAAACATCAGTCAAGATTGGTTGTTGATAAAGCTCATATATGTTCGAGCATCGCTATCTAGACTGTCTTTCATGGGGGATAGTTAGGCGATGTTCCATAAAATTTCGTTTATCTCGCTTCTCATCGGACAAAGACAATGACGTCCTATTTCGCGAGACCGGCCTCTGTGCTGATTGTGCTGTTCGCACGCGCGGTCACCGCCGTGCGGGCGATTTGGCATGATGGCGGGCCGCCACAGGCTCAGTGCATCTATTTTGCCAATCACTCCAGCCATGGCGATTTCATCCTCGTCTGGGCGGTGCTGCCGCCGTGGCTGAGACATCGGACCCGACCGGTCGCGGGCGCTGAATACTGGCTCAAATCGCGGCTGAACAGGTTCATCGGCCGTGATGTGTTCGATGCCGTCCTCATCGAACGAGATCGCGATCAGCGCACGAGCGATCCGGTTACGCAGATGGCGGGTGCGATCGATGCCGGATCGTCGCTGATCCTCTTTCCCGAGGGCACGCGAAACCAGACAGACAAGCCGCTGCAACCCTTCAAGAGCGGTCTTTATCATCTGGCCAAGGCAAGGCCAGACGTACCGATGATCCCTGTCTGGATCGACAATCTCAACCGCGTCATGCCGAAGGGCGAGTTCATTCCCATCCCTTTGATCTGCACGGTGACGTTCGGCAGCGCCATCCACATCGCACCGGAAGAGAGCAAGGACATGTTCATCGCGCGGTCGGAATTAGCTCTTCTGGCCTTGGCGCCAAAACACGAGGGCTGAGCGCGAATGAACCCGGCGCAATCCGATCTGATCTCCCTCGTCCTCGGCATCGGCGGCGTGCTGACCCTTGCGTCTGTCATCGGCTATGTGCTGCAGCAGCGGCTGTCGCCGGATGGCGCGAACGCCGTCGTCGAGAACCTCAATGCCCGGATCAAGGCTTGGTGGGTGATGGTCATCCTCATCGGCATCGCCTTTCTTGCAGGCCGAAGCGGCGTCGTCATCCTCTTCGCATTCTGCTCGTTTGCCGCACTTCGCGAATTCATAACGCTGACCAACACGCGCCGCGCCGATCACTGGGCGCTGGCGGCGGCATTCTTCGTGGTCCTGCCGATCCAGTACTATCTGATCGCAATCGAGCGATACGGCATCTATTCGATCTTCATTCCGGTCTATGCCTTTCTGTTGATGCCGATCATTGCCGTCCTGCGTGGTGATACCGAGCGCTTTCTCGTCAGGATTGCCGAAGTGCAATGGGCAATGATGATCTGCATATTTTGTGCCTCGCATGTGCCAGCGCTTTTGAGCCTCGACATCCCTGGTTATCAGGGCCGCAACGTGCTTCTGATCGCCTTCCTTGTCATTGTCGTCCAGCTGAGTGACGTCCTGCAATATGTCTGGGGCAAGCTGTTTGGCCGAACGAAGATCGCTCCCAGGCTGTCGCCGTCGAAAACGGTCGAAGGTTTTGTTGGAGGGATCGCCAGCGCCACGTTGATCGGGGCAGCGCTCTGGTGGATCACGCCCTTTACGCCTGCCCAGGCAGGCCTTCTTGCCTTCGTCATCGCCTTGATGGGTTTCTTCGGCGGGCTGGTCATGTCCGCGATCAAGAGGGATCGTGGCGCCAAGGACTGGGGCAACCTGATCGAGGGGCATGGCGGACTGATCGACAGGCTGGATTCCGTGGTCTTTTCGGCGCCGATCTTCTTTCATCTTGTCCGCTACTGGTGGTCACTCGCATGAGGGCACCATTCCGCGCGCTCGCGTCCAGCGGCATCGCCCATGTGCTGTTCGCGTTCCTGGCGATGGGCGGGTGGGCGTTTTTTGCCAATCGCGATTATCCCATGCCCCGACCGTTGATATCGGCGGTCGTCCAGGGCAGCATTTCGGCCTGCCTGACATTGTTCCTGAAGTCGGGTATCGAGTTCCTCTCGCGGCGGTTCTCCGGCCTTGCAACCTATTGGGCGCCGCCGGTGATTGCCTGCGTTGCGTCGACGGGCGTGCTCATCGTCATTCACGCGGCAAGCGGTACGCCGGAAATCCTGAAGACGATCGCACTGCCGCTTGTCGTGTCCACCAGCTACGCGGCGATCTACAATTATTCGATTGCGGCCAAGAAGGGAGCTTGAGGCATGGAAAACAAGGGGGAAAATGCGGGTGATCGCCGGCCGCTGGCCAGCCGCAACACGCGATGGGCGCAGGCGCTGGCAAAGCGCATGGCTGCGCTATCGGTGACGCCGAACCAGATTTCACAGGCGAGCATGGGTGCCGCAGCACTTGCCGGTGGCGCCTTCGTGCTGGCCGGCCACAGTGACGGCGCGGTTCGCATCCTGCTGCTCCTATGCGCCGCAGCCTTTTGCCAGCTTCGGCTGATGTGCAACCTCTTCGACGGCATGGTGGCTGTCGAAGGCGGCAAGGGCGAGAAGGACGGGCCGTTCTGGAACGAGTTCCCCGATCGCATCGCCGATCTGCTGATCTTCGTCGGCGCGGGCTACGGGGTCGGTTTACCGGCGCTCGGCTGGGCTGCCGGCTCCTTCGCGATCCTCACCGCCTATGTCCGCGAGCTTGGGCGCGTTACCGGCCTGCCGAGCGATTTCTCAGGCCCCATGGCAAAGCAGCACCGTATGGCGACGATCACGCTCGGAGCGCTGCTCTCGTGCCTTGAAGGCCTCTGGAGCGGTCGTGACCAGGTCTTGACGATTGCGCTTTTTATCGTCGCCGTCGGTGCTGCGCTGACGGCTCTACGCCGGGGACGGAACGTCGTTCTTAGTTTGCGGGCTCGATAGCTGCCTCAAAGCGCGAAACGCCAAGCCCTTGCGCGTCGCGGCAATCCTTTCTATATCGATCGGGAATAACGGCTGCGCGCCTTGGATGCCGCCAAAAGGCCGGAATGCATGGATATGCGCCTTGGTTGCGTGGCAACCGGCGGCAGACTTATCAAAGAACGCTCCGAAAGATTGGCGGCAGGCAGACCGTGAACACACTGGATTTTGACAAGAGGCCTGAAGATACGCGCGTCGTCGTTGCCATGTCCGGCGGCGTCGACAGTTCGGTCGTGGCCGGCATCCTGAAGCGTCAAGGCTATGACGTGCTCGGCATCACGCTGCAGCTCTATGACCATGGCGCGGCCGTCCATCGCGCCGGCTCCTGCTGCGCCGGGCAGGATATCGACGACGCACGAAGGGTCTGCGAGACGCTCGGCATTCCGCATTACGTGCTGGACTATGAAAAGCGCTTCCGCGACACCGTGATCAATCCGTTCATGGACAGCTATGTCGCCGGCGAGACGCCGATCCCCTGCGTTTCCTGCAACCAGACCGTCAAGTTCGCCGATCTTCTGGCGACCGCCAAGGAACTCGGTGCCGACGCGCTGGCGACCGGCCACTATATCCGCTCGCGGCCGAACCCGACTGCCGTCAATCACGGACGTCGCGCACTATACCGCCCGGCTGACGCCGATCGCGACCAGAGTTATTTCCTGTTCGCCACGACGCAGGAACAGATCGACTATCTGCGCTTTCCGCTCGGCGGCCTGCCGAAGTCGGAAACGCGGGCGCTGGCCGAAGACATGGGCCTCGTCGTTGCCAAGAAGGCCGACAGCCAGGATATCTGTTTCGTGCCGCAGGGAAAATATTCCGATATCATCAACAAGCTGAAGCCGAACGCTGCGCTCGCAGGCGATATCGTCCATCTCGACGGCCGCGTGCTCGGCAGCCATGAAGGCATCCTGCACTATACGATCGGCCAGCGCCGCGGCATCGGCGTTGCGACCGGCGAGCCCCTCTACGTCGTCTTCCTCGACGCACGTTCGCGCCGGGTCATCGTCGGCCCGAAGGAAGCCTTGGAAACGCACCGCGTCTATCTGCGCGACGTCAACTGGCTCGGCGACGAGCCGCTGGCAGTCTCGGCGTCGGGCGAGGGCTTTGCCTGCTACGCCAAGGTCCGCTCGACGCGCCAGCCGGCACCGGCCGTCCTGCATATCGACGCGACCGGCACCTTTGTCGATCTGACAATTGGCGAAGCGGGCGTGGCGCCCGGCCAGGCATGCGCGCTCTATTCGGCACCCGGCGACGACGCCCGCGTCTATGGCGGCGGCTTCATCAAGCGTTCCGAGCGGGAGCCCAATGCCGAAGCCTCGCTGAAGGCGCTGTTGCAGCAGCCTGTCGCTGCCTGAACCGCGGTTGCCATAGGCTTGCGACAAGCCTCGGGGAAAGCGGTGATTTTTGTCGATCATGCGCTTGACACTGAAGGGAGCGCAGTTTTATAAGCCGCTCATCCAAACGGACCTTCCGCTTCAGATTTCTCAAGCATTCGCAAGGTTTTCGTGGCGGGGTAGCTCAGGTGGTTAGAGCAGCGGAATCATAATCCGCGTGTCGGGGGTTCGAGTCCCTCTCCCGCTACCAATTTTCCTGTTGTCCATACTGAAGACATAGGTAACCGCTCAATGGCCTTGCAGGACCTTGAAGAGGTTCGGCGTCGGAATGCGGGTTCTTTCGAAAGACTTCACTTCTTCGATCGTGACACGACCAGTCGTCAATCCGTTGACGACCCTGCGACATATGACGTCTAGCGTGTCGCCGCTCTGGACATTCGCCATCGCCGCGATTGCATCCTTCTGTTTGGCAAAAGTGGTTGCAGAGTGACGGTCTGCGTAGAGGCCCTCCCTGAGCGCGGGGCTGCCCTTGAAAGCGGTCTTAACGGCTTCAGCTTCTTAAGCTCTCTGTTTCCGGGGTGCAGGCCGCAAGCGATGCGAAGGCAAGAACAATGGCCAGGGTGTGAAGGTATTTCCTCCGCGCTCCAATTCAAATGTCATCGGAGTTGGTAAGGCGAATTGTCTTGAGAATAGTTAAACCCTTCCGTGCATTTTCCGGAAGGGTTTTTTCATCGAAATTGGGACTGCCCGGTCACCACGGCCAACCAGCCCGCCATGCACCGGTCCATCCGATCAAAGCATTATGTCACTGCAATCGAGGTAGCGGGATATACGCGGCTGGGTTTTGCTTGTGGCGGCGTAACCGGCGTCCCTTCTGCGGGCGGCATTTTGCAATAGTTTCGCAAACTCGCCGAGCGGCACTCGGTCGGCGCGGAGTATCAGGCGGATCATCGGGTCCCTGAGAACTTCGGACATCGTCATTTCAGCATCTTGCATGAGCATATCCTCCTTGGGTTCATAGAGAAGTATTAGCGCATCTGTATAACAATGTTGCTTCGTCCAGTTGACGGTACGATGATAAATTCGGGGCCAAAGCGTGGCATCACGGTGCTGGATCTGTCGTGCGGTGAACGGCAGGGGCAGAGCCCCTACCGTTGTGAGGGCGGAGTTTCTGCAGCCGTCGCGCTGGCTTGGGAGACGCCAAACGCGAGAGCAGCATCAACGTGCCTTGCTAATGGTTCTTGTTCGGTCCTTTTCCCGTATTGGGGCTGCAGGTCTTGATCTTGCAGCTCGGATCGTCGCTGGTCGGCACGGAAGCGCTGACCATGGCGCCCTGGCCGATGCACGTCATCGAATTCGAGACGACGCGGCTGTACATCATCATGTTGTTGACGTGATGCGATGGGTAACGCAGCACGAGGGACCCATCCTGAGCGACCTTTTCATGGACAGACGAACAGGTAAGGGACTGGGAGTCGTGCCGGGACATCGCCATCGCGTTCGAGGCAAGCATTCCAATTGCGGCAAGCAGAATGATCTTTTTCATGGGGATTCCTATAATCATGCACCGACATTCCTATCGGCGGGAACCCCTTAGGCCACTTATCCTATCGCTTTTGTGACAGGAAGGCTTACTTACTATTTCTCACCGGCGTTCGGGCTTGGTTTCGGCGCGCCGTCATCGAATGCGCCCGGTTCCTCGATCATCAATTCGTGAGGCGGGTAGTCTGATCCGCGACCTTCTTGCCGATGTCCTTAAATGCGGCGACGAGAGACGCCATGTCGTCTGCGGCATAATAGTTTGTGGTCGAGCCGGCGCATGATTGCAGCATCGCTTTCCCGTTTACCGGCGCCATGAAGGCAACGGTGTAGATTGTGATGCCTGCGGCGCGCGCCGACGTGCATGTCGCAAGGGTTGCAGTGTCGAGCGCTTGGTTCCAGGAGCCGCTATTGCCGGTGTTTTCACCGTCCGTCATCAGCACGATGTATTTCGAAAATGACGTGTTGCCTTTGCTCGCCTGACTGGTGGTCTCTTTCATATCGGTCAACGCCTTGTAGGCCGTGCTCATCGGCGTTGTCATGTCAGTGCCGCCGGTCGGGTAGGCCGGAATATTGCTGACGTAGGACCGTACGCCCGTCGTTCCCCAGGCAAGGTCCTGGGTTGCCTGCATCGTGTCGGTGAAGGAGACCGCGCCGGTGCGCACCAGGGTATCCGTCGTATCCGCCGTTTCGGCGGCGTCCAGTTGATCAAAGAGAGTGGCGGCCGCCTGTTTCAGCGCCGCGCTCTTGTTGACGTCGCAGGGGGCGGTCGCCTTTAGGTTCGGGTAATTGCTCCAGTTGGACGAGGTGTAGTTCTGACATTTTGTGGTGGTGGATTGAACGACGTCGGTGATCCAGGACATGGACCCGGAGCGGTCGAGCACGACATACATCGACATCGCGTTCTTGCTGGCGGACTGGCTGGCGGCAGAACTAGAGGCGCCAATTGTGACCGTCTTTGATGCGAAGAGCTGTGTCAGTGGATTGACGGAAATGCTATAGGAGGACACCACGCTGACGGTGTAGGTCTTGCTGCCGCTTCCAGTTGATGTCTGGACAGCCTTGGCCGTCGTCCCGGCCTCAATGGCGGCGAGTTCGCTGGCAGATGCATAATTCGACATTTGGCCCGCGACAAAATTCACGGCCAGCGCCTGGGCGTCGGCAATCGTAATCGTGCCGTTTGCCAATGCGGTTGCGGCCGCAAGAGCGGCAGCGTCGGTCGTTTCTTCAAGCTGGCGCTTGGCAAGAACCTGATTTGCGACGTCGATGGCAAGTCCGCTCGCACCCAGCAGGACGGGAAGCAGCAGCGCCGTCATGATACCGAAATTCCCGTCCTGATTTGAGACGATGCGCCCAATGATGGCACGAAAGGCGCGGGAATTTGACATTTTCACCCTTGATTGAAGCCAACATCGCTTCGGCAACTTCTAGATGACACGGGGCTCGTTAATTGTAATTTGCTAAAATAAGTAAACTCGTCTGAATGTGTGTCTTTGTTGATATACGTGGGTTTTGGCGCGCGCGCTGGTCTCTCAGCTTCCACGGCAATTTACATAGCAAGATATCTTTTCCGCGTCACCGACCTCAGGCATAACGCCTTGATTCTGCCTACAAAAGGTCAAGATTGGTTCATCGCCCGTTCACTCCGTGTGGCGCTAAATCGGGTCATCAAATACGGAGGACTGCACATGAAGAAGATGATTTTCGCCTCAGTGATCCTGTTCGGCGGATTGGTTGCAACGGCCGCGAGCGCGATGCCCGCGGTGTCATTCGAAAAGCCGGCGTCAGATGTGATCAAGGTCGATTGGGCCTGCGGCAGAGGCTTCCATGAGACGCCCTGGGGCGGTTGCCGGCCAAATCGCTGGGGCCCTCCGCCGGAGCGGGCATATTTTCACCGCAGCTGGGGCGGTGGCGATTGGGGCCGTGAAAGACACGGCTGGCGCCACGGCGACGAGCGCGATTGGCGCCGCGATCATCATCGGGACTATTACGACAACTAATTCCCGGCAATAGTTTTAGGCCCGCCTGCCCGTTCAAGGGCAGTGCGGGCCTTGAACGTTATGCCCCCTTGGCGATCTCGACTTCCTGATCGAAAGTCGAGACCTGTTTGCCGCTCATATCGTGGATCGTGTATTCCAGGGTGTATTTTCCGGCAGGAGCGCCGTCGAGCGTCAAGGTGAAGTCCATCGAGAATTCCATGTTCTGGTTGTGGCTCTGGAACACGGTCTTTGAAAATCCCTTTTGATCCGTCACCACGTCGCCGTTTTCGGCGGTCAAGGTGAGGTCAGTTACGAAGTTCAGCTCATAAAGGTCGCCGGCAATGTCCTTCCATCCATAGCCGATGGGCTCGACATAGGTGATGATTTTCTCACCGGGCTTGAAGACGTTCGAACCCTTCACCTTGTACAGGCCGTAACCGGTCGAGGGTTCGGTGATGAAGGTGATCGTGCGCTCGGTCAGCGGCAGGCTCTGCCAGGCGTCATAGGTCTTCTGTTCGGCTTTCTTCAGGTCTTCTGCAGGGCCGGCATAGGCTGCATGGGACAGGCTGAGAGCGGCCGCTAGGCAAAGCACAAATCGCATCATTTTTCTCCTCGGCGACCTCTGGTCGATCGGTCGGTGAAATTGTTACTGGCAGTCGGAGACGACGAGCCTGCAGTGCGGGCAGTTGTCGAGCGCCATCTCTTCGGCTTCGCGCTTCGTCCGGCCGTAGCCGATGCCGAAATTGACACGGTCGCCGACATAGGCGCCGCAGCTCTCATACCAGACGGCAATTTCACAGCCGTCATTGCCGGCGCGTTCGCAGCTGTGCATCGCGTTGCGCTCGGCTTCGTGCCGCGAAGATCCATAGCCGACCCCGTAGCCGGCTTCGCTGGCGGATGTGCCTTGTGAGTCATGCACGGCAATCGCGCCGAAGGCGAAGGCGGAGCTGATCTGCAGCGACATAAGGACTGCTGTGGCTATTCCGAGCGTTATCTTTCGATGCATTTGCTGTTCCTGTTTTTGAAGAATTCGACCTCGAACGGGCCGCGTTGCGCGCAGGTGATATCATTTAAGCAAATGCGCAAGAAGGCTGATTTGCAGGTCTCGTGCGCCCATTCTTGGGGCAACCTTGAGGCGAGCAGTTCTGCCGTTTCCCTTGGGATCGATCGGCTCGGACTATTCTTTGCTTGAAGCGACTGCAATGAGCGCGTTGGATGCACCCGACAAGGGCGCGACCTCGCAGACGTGCATATTATCAGACGGAGATTTCCAAGTGAAGACAATGCAGATCCATGCCTTCGACATGAATTGTGCCGGCCATATCAATCACGGCATGTGGACCCATCGGCGCGATACGTCTTCGTCCTATACCGATCTGGATTACTGGGTGGATTTCGCGCGGACGGCCGAGCGCGGCATGCTCGACGGCATTTTCCTTGCCGATATCGTCGGGGTCTACGACGTCTATCAGGCAAGCCCCGACGCTTCGATCCGCACCGCTGCACAGATCCCGGTCAACGATCCGATCATTCCGTTGTCGGCCATGGCCTATGCGACGCGGCATCTCGGCCTCAGTGTGACCGTCAATACGACCTATGAGCCGCCTTTCCTGTTGGCGCGACGGATGTCGACGCTCGATCATCTGACCAAGGGCCGCATCGGTTGGAACATCGTCACCGGTTATCTGGACAGTGCTGCCCGCAGCATGGGCCTTGAGCGCCAGCCGGACCACGACGCACGCTATGACGCGGCAGAGGAATATCTGGAGGTGCTCTACAAGCTGTGGGAGGGAAGCTGGGACGATGACGCAGTTTTGCGCGACAAGCCGGGCTGCGTCTTCGCCGATCGGTCAAAGGTGCGCGCTGTCCGTCATACCGGAAAATATTACAGGATGGAGGGCATTCACCTCAGCGAACCGTCGCTGCAGCGCACCCCGCTGCTGTTCCAGGCCGGCGCTTCTGCAAGGGGACAGGACTTCGCCGCCCGCCATGCCGAATGCGTCTTCATCGCAAGCCCGACGCCGCAAGGCGCAAGATCGATCGTTTCGGCGCTGCATCGTCGCGCCGTCGACTTCGGGCGAGGGGCTGATGATCTGAGGGTGCTCAACCTGATCACGGTCGTCGTTGGCCGGACCGAGCGGGAGGCGGAAGACAAGCTTGAGGACTATCGACGCCATGCCAGCGTCGAGGCTTCGCTTGCCCACTATTCCAGCTCGATCGGGGTCGATCTGTCGAAATTCGGCATGGACGAGCCGATCGAACAGCGCACGACCAACGCCAACCAATCGGCGCTTGCTGTGGTGAGCGGCAAGGGCGGCGGCGCGCCTCTGACGCCGCGCCAGATCATCGACCAGATGGTGCTCGGCAGCCGACAGAAGCCGATCGTTGGCTCGGCGGAACAGATCGCCGATCATCTGCAGATGTGGATCGAGACGGGCGGGATCGACGGCTTCTGTCTGGCGCGCACCGTCGCCCCGGAGAGCCTCAGGGATTTCGTCGACCTGGTCATCCCCGTGCTTCAACAGCGCGGTTTGTTCAAGACAGAATATGCGCAAGGCCCACTTCGCCAGAAGATATTTCAACGCGAGGACGGCCGGTTGCCGGGCAGTCATCCGGCCGCCGCCTTCCGGCATCGCTAGCCATGCGCGGTGGTGGGATTCTTAACGAATACACGGTTGATTACAGCTGTTAACGTTGTGATATCTCTAGCTAATTAGTTGAAATACATACAATTTTTCAAGAAATGATTTTATGGGGTTTCCAAATGGCGATTAATCTATAGAATCGCTCGTGTTAGTCGGGCCGGCGGGAACCGTCTCTGTTCACCCGCGTTTGATGCCGGCCGACACTGGGAGATACTTAGACTTCCACCGAGAGGAGACAGCCATGACCAATGTACTGCCCCCCCTTCACGAGGGACACGCTCCTATTACGCTGCAACAGGCATTTCGCGAGGCAATCGACGCTTTCGAGGAATGGGATGCCGAAGTCACCGAGCCGATCGTCATGTTCGACGGCCGGATAGTGCCCATCAGTGCCGTATTCGAGGCTCTGCGCGGCTGCACCGATATCATGCCGGCAAATTTGCTCGGCGCCGTCACCGAGCGGTTGACCAAGCCTTGGGAAGGCGAGGGTCCGCTCGACACCATGACCTTCTCGACGGCCGCCCGGGTCATGGGCGTGCTGGTACGCAAGCGGCTTTTTGCCAATGACAGCACGACGGTCATTGCCGCTGCCGCAACACGCCAATCCGAAGAGCGCTCGGACAGATAGGCTTTCTAGCAATGCAAAATACGACGTCGGTTCCCATAAGAGCCGGCGTCGTCGTGGTTTGGGCGTCAGGCTGAAATGACGTCAACGGTTGTGCTGAACGTCCGAGCCTGCGAGCAGGGAGAGCTGTGCTGCGGTCTCCTGAAGCATCGAGACCGTTTCGTCGATGTCAGGCGCGAGCGGCGAGTTGACCAGCGCAATATAGGGACATGTCAGCGCGGCGATGCCACGACCATCCGGCCCGAGGATCGGTGCGGAGAGATTATAGACACCGGCCGTCTGCACGCTTGCCATCATTTCGTAGCCGCGTTCGCGAACGTGATCGAGCCTTGCGTAAAATTCCGGGCCAGGATCGATATCGTTTCGCAGCCTTGCATATTCCGAAATCATCATCTGTCTCTCCTCCGGCGAACGGAAGGCGAGAAGGACATGGCCGGAGCCGGTGTCGAACAGGCCGATATGCGAGCCGATGCGAATGGAGATGCCCCAATAATCGGGCGCCTCCTGCTGGGCGATGACGACGGCCGCGCCGCGGTCGAACACGGCCAGGTGGTTAGCCTGCTTGGATTTTTCGGCAAGCTCGCGCATCAGCGGCGTGGCGAAGGAGGCAAGGCGGCGCACCGGGGCGTGCAATTGTGCCAGGCCGAAAAGCTTCAACGTCAACGAATACCGGTCGCCATCGGTGCGGATCACATAGCCACGTCTTACCAACCGGTCCAGCATGCGGTAGAATTCGTTCGGGCTGCGGTCGAGCTTCTTGGAAATCTCCGCTTGAGACAGACCACCGTCGACGCCAGCGAGCAATTCCAGGATGTCGAGACCCTTGTCCAGCGCCGGCGCGCGATAGCGATCGCTGTCGTCAGCTTCCATTATTGTCTCCTATTTGAATAGTTGCTTACATATATGCATAGGATTCGGCCTGCATGAAAAGACCCTTCCGTGCAAAAGTCGTTGTGATTTGCATATGAATGTTTTACTCATACTTAAGAATTCCCGCGGCGCAGTTCTGCGTTGCCGGGCATATTTTTACAGACCATGATCGGCGCGTCCTCGAGGACGTGCCCGCTACAAAGTGACCAGGGAGTTTCTCATGACGCGCATCACCAATCTCCGGGTTTTCGACCTGCGCTTTCCGACCTCGAAGAGCCTTGACGGTTCCGATGCGATGAATCCGGATCCGGACTATTCCGCGGCCTACGTGATCCTCGATACCGACAAGCCTGGCCTTTCGGGCCACGGGCTCACATTCACCATCGGCCGCGGCAACGAGATCTGCTGCATGGCGATTAAGGCGATGCAGCATCTCGTCGTTGGAACCGAGCTATCGACCGTTCTCGAAAATCCCGGCAAATACTGGCGCCATCTGACGAGCGACAGCCAGTTGCGCTGGATCGGCCCGGAAAAGGGTGCAATGCATCTGGCGACCGGCGCCGTCGTCAATGCCGTCTGGGATCTGCTTGCCAAGGAGGCCGGCAAGCCGGTCTGGCGCCTGGTCAGCGAGATGGAAGCAGAGCAGATCGCCGATATCGTCGACTACCGATATCTGACTGACGTCCTTACCCGCGATGAGGCGGTGGCGATCCTGAAGAAAGCCGAGGCCGGCAAGGCCGCGCGCATCGCCACGCTCGAAAACGAGGGTTATGCCTGCTACACGACGTCTGCCGGGTGGCTCGGCTATGGTGATGAAAAGCTTCGGCGCCTCTGCCAGGAAGCGGTCGACGCTGGGTTCAACCACATCAAGATGAAGGTCGGGCGCGATCTCGAGGACGACATCCGCCGCCTGACGATCGCGCGCGAAGTCATCGGTCCCGACCGTTATCTGATGATCGATGCCAACCAGGTGTGGGAAGTTGGCCAAGCGATCGATTGGGTGAAGCAGCTTTCCTTCGCCAAGCCCTTCTTCATCGAGGAGCCGACCAGCCCGGACGATATTGCCGGGCATCGAAAAATCCGCCAGTCGGTGAGCCCGGTGAAGGTAGCGACCGGCGAAATGTGCCAGAACCGCATCATGTTCAAGCAGTTCGTCGCCGAGGGCGCGATCGATATCGTGCAAATCGATTCGTGCCGCATGGGTGGGCTGAACGAGGTGCTCGCCGTGCTGCTGGTTGCTGCCAAGTACGAGCTGCCCGTCTGGCCGCATGCCGGCGGCGTCGGGCTTTGCGAATATGTGCAGCACCTGTCGATGATCGATTACATCGCCGTTTCCGGCACCAAGGACGGCCGGGTCATCGAATATGTCGATCACCTGCACGAGCATTTCCTCGACCCTTGTGTCATCCGCAACGCGGCCTACATGGCTCCGAGCCTGCCGGGCTTTTCGATCGAAATGAAGCCTGAATCGATCAAGGCCTACACCTTCCACGGCTAAGCATTCAGCCTTGACGACGCGGTAAACGAGCATTGCCGATTTCGGTATCGCCAGGCATAGTCCGACGACCGAGCGACAATTCCATGGGAGAAAACAGGATGTCCGAGACAGAGCGGCCGCTGGCGATCAGCGCGCCCGATCCCCGCACGCTTGACCTCATCTTCACCAGGGATGCGCTTGAGCGCCTGAGATCGAAATATGAGATCGTCGAGGCGGATCCGGAGAATATCGCCGGGCTCGGCGACGCCGTCCTCGGCCGGGCGCGCTACATCATCGGCCAGCCGCCGCTGTCGCGGGAAACGCTCGATCGGATGGCGCAGCTGCGCTGCATCCTAAATGTCGAGAGCAACCTGATGAACAACATGCCCTATGACGTGGTGTTTCAGCGTGGCATCCATGTCGTCACGACCGGCCAGGTGTTTGCCGAGCCGGTGGCCGAGATCGGGCTTGGCTTCGCGCTCGCAATCGCGCGCGGCATTGTCGATGCGGATGTGGACTTTCGCGAGGGCAGGGAACTCTGGGGCGGCGACGGCAATGTCGGCGCACGGCAGATTTCCGGTTCGGACATCGGCATTGTCGGCTTCGGCGATCTCGGCAAGGCGCTGAACCGGATCCTTTCCGGCTTTCGAGCCAAGATCAAGGTATTCGATCCCTGGATGCCGCGGTCCATTCTCGAAGACAACGGCGTGACGCCCGCCACGCTGGAAGAGGTCTTGACGACAAGCGATTTCGTGTTCGTCGTTGCCGCGGTCACCAGCGAAAACAGGGGTTTCCTCGGGGCGGAAGCCTTCGCCGCGATGAGGAAAGGGGCAGCATTCATTCTGCTCAGCCGTGCCGACGTCGTCGACTTCGACGCGTTGATGGCGGCTGTCGCCTCCGGTCATATCGTTGCGGCGAGCGACGTCTACCCCGAGGAGCCGCTTGCGCAGGACCATCCGGTTCGCAGCCTCAAGGGGTTCCTGCGCTCTGCCCACCGCGCCGGTGCGCTCGACAGCGCCTTCAAGAAAATGGGTGATATGGTTCTCGAGGACATGGACCTGATGGATCGTGGCCTGCCGCCGATGCGCTGCAAGCGCGCCGAGCGCGAGACGGTGTCGCGGATGCGCTCGAAGCCGGTTACGAAGAACTGATCCGGGAAAGCCAGTTACGGATGATCGGTACGTCGTCATCGGTGAGTTCGTGGCCGTGCGGCACGACCCTTGCCTCGACATCGGCGCCGGCTTCGACAAGCTGATGTCGCAGCTCCTCGGCGTAGCGGCCATAATCATCCGTCTCGCCGGAAATGATCAGCACCTCCGCATCCGACATGTCGGCCACCGGCCGGTCGGTCAGGACCGGCATGGAGCGCAAAAGCACGGCCCGCCGCATCAAATGCGGATGCAGCGAGAGCATGGCGTTGATGAGATTGGCGCCGTTGGAATAACCGATATAGTCGATCCGCGCCGGGTCGAGGTCGTAGGCTCTGGTGGCACCCTCGATGAAGGCAGCAAAGGCTTCCGCTTCGGCGATGATGTCAGCCTGGTCGAAAGAGAAGGGCGTGATGCGGCGGAACCATCGCGGCATTCCCTCCTCGACGGCGCGCCCGCGCACCCCGAGCAGCGTCGCCCGCGGATCGATCTTGTGAGCAAGCGGCATGAGCGACGTCTCGTTGGCGCCGGACCCGTGCAGCAGCACGAATACGCTGCCGTCCGCATCATCTGGCGTATGGAAGCGGTGGACGAAGGGTAGGTCGCGATAGATAACGCGCGGCTCCCCTGGCATAGAGAATTGCGGTAGTTGCACTGTCAATTCGTCGATGCGAGGCAAATCCCTGTCCGGCACGAACAGCCGGGTACCGAGCGTCGCCTCGTCCTCGTCGACCAGCATGCCTGGCGCATCGGTCGCCAATTCGAACAGAATCTGCCCCGGTTCGCGGACATAGAGCGAGCGGAAATACTTCCGATCATGCGTGGTCGTCGGCCATAAAGCTTTTGCCTGCAATGCGCTGCGAACTGCCTGCAGCTGCGCGTCGTCGCTGGCGCGAAAGGCCACATGGTCGACAGTGCCGGTGCCCGGCGCGCTCGACCAGAAGCCGGCAGCGTCCCTGACATCGATGATGTCGCCCACCTCGGAGATCATCCGCCCGATGGAGCCACGCGTCGCCTGGTGGCGGTAGCCGAACAACTCGGCAAGGAAAGACTGCGTGACATCAGGTGTCTCTGCAAACAACGTCGCGCCGCGGATGCGCCGGATCGCGTGCTCCATCGGGATCTTTTCGGCGGCCCAGGGTGCTGCGGATGAGAGGTCGGGCGTACCGACGAGCTTGACGATAACACCGTCTGGGTCCTTTAGGCGCAGCACGGGCTCGCCGAATTCATCACTCGGCCCTTCGGGCCTCAGGCCGAAGGTGAGGGCGCGTGTTAGCCAGAAGCCGATGCTCATCGGGTCGATGGCAAGTGATATCTCGCCGACCTGGCCATAGCCGGCTCGGCCCGGCGAGCCGTCTTCCCAGACGAGAAAAGTTACCAGTGAACCTGGAGAGCCGATGGCGTCGCCGTAGAGCAAGTGGAGCTGGGTCGCATCCTCGAAACCGCCCGTTCGCTTGACGAGCCGTAGGCCCAGGAAGCCGACGTAGAAATCGACATTGGCCTGAACCTTGCGCGTGATCAGGGTGATGTGATGGATACCGGCGACCATGATCCTGCTCCGTTCGATGCGCGCCTTTACAGCGTCTCGGCATCTAAACAGAAGCGACCGCAAATTCAACGCGTGCGCTGCGACCGGTGTGTTCACCGAATGGCAGGCATCGTCGCTGCGGCCTTATTGATCCGCGGGGATGGCGCCCTTTTTACCCTTATATCCGCTCATCTCCGCGCCGGCCGTGCGCGAGAAGCGGGCATTCCAGATCGTTGCGGTCAGGGAGATCATCGTGACGACGATGAAGGCGGCAGAGAAGTCGTTCAGTTCGGCATGGGTATGCACACGGACGAGCATCGAGCTGTGAAGCGCCAGGGCTGCAACGCAAATGCCGAGCGACAGCATCAGTTGCTGGAAGGTGGTGTAGAAGCTGGTTGCCGAGCTCATGCGGTCGCGGTCGATCTCGTCATAGGCAATGGTGTTGTAGGCCGTGAACTGGAACGACATGAAGAATCCGCAGAAGAGCAGGATCACGAAGATCACGGGCATCGGCCAATCCGGCCGGAAGGCGGCGCATAAGCCGTAGCCGAGCGTCCCGACTAGGCCGAAGACGATCAGGCTGGTGCGAAAGCCGAAGCGACGCAGCACCTTCGACTGGACGGCCTTCATGGTCATCGAGCCGATGGCGGTGGCGATGACGATGCGTCCGGCGGATGCCGCGGACATGCCGAAGCCGAGCTGCAGCATCAGCGGAATAAGGAAGGGCTGTGCGCCCTGGGTAATCCGCGTCAGCGAGCCTGCGATGACAGATGCCCGGAAGGTCGGCACCCGCATCAGCGAAAAGTCCATGATCGGCGAGGGATGGTTTCTGGCGTGGCGAAGGTAGCCGATGCCGAAGAGCAGGCCCACAGCGATCAGGAAGATGGCGAGCGAGCCTTCTCCCGTCCTGCTCGACATTTCAAAGCCGAACAACAGCGAGCCGAGCGAAATGCCGGACAGGATGAAGCCTACCGTATCAAATGGCCCATCCGACGGCCCTTTTACTTCCTCGATGAAGATGCTGACAAGGACGAAGCCGAGGATGCCAATCGGGACGTTGATATAGAAGATCCAGCGCCAGTCGAGGTAGGTCACGAACATGCCGCCGATCGGCGGGCCGAGAATGGGTCCGACCAGCGCCGGCACCAGCAGCCACGACATCGCCGATACCAGATCCTTGCGAGCGACACTGCGCATCAGCACCAGGCGTCCGACGGGCATCATCATCGCGCCGCCGACGCCCTGAAGCAGCCGGGCAAAAACGAGGAAGGAGAGGGTTGGCGCCTGCGCGCAGAGGATCGAGCCGAGGACAAAGACAGCGATGGCGCTCCGAAAGACGGTGCGCGAGCCGAAGCGGTCGGCGATCTTGCCACTGGCGGGGATGAAGATCGCAAGGCTCAAAAGGTAGGACGTCAGCGCGATGCTCATCGCCGGCGGCGTCACGGCGAAGTCGCGCGCCATGGTCGGAAGCGCTGTCGCGAGCACGGTTGCGTCGAGCTGCTCCATGAACATGGAACTGGCGACTATAAGCGCTATTGTCCGGAAGTTCGGCACGGCCTGCCTGACCGCAGCTGGCGGGTAAGTCTGATCCGACATCGTCGGTTATCGCTCTCGGTGGTGCGGTGGGAGCCTCAAGGCAGACCCGCAAATCTGGTAACGGCGCAAGAGCCGCGATTGAACGGAGCCGGTATACGCCTCGTTTGCTGGTATGACCATATACAATGATGCAATTCTTCTCTGCTGAAACGTTCAATCAAGCACGTTTCCCTACAGCCTGAAGCAATGCGTGTTCAGTGCGTGTCGTCCCGATGTGCTGAGCGGCTCTTGGATGGCGATGTGCTTAAAAACAAAGAGCTAAAGCGCGTCACACAGCCTTTTTTCAATGTGAAGCGCCTCAGGCAGCCCGAACGGCGTTCAAGCCGCTCGGAGGCCCCATCGCTTTCGCCAGCCGGTCAATAGCCCGCCGCGGTTCCGGAGCCGGCGCGGCTGTCCATTGCGCCGTTGTAGCGGGTGCCGCCGCCGGTAGCGATTTCGGCAAGGCTCTTGCCGCCGACCATGATGCCTGCTGCCTGGCCCCAGATCGTCCAATTCTTGTCGATGCCAACATTGTAGCCCATGCCTTCGAGCAGCCGCATCGTATCGGGAGAAAGCGCGTAGGGTTCGGTATAGACCCTGTCAGGCAGCCATTGATGGTGGATGCGCGGTGCGTCGATCGCCTGGCGTATATCCATGCCGAAGTCGATCGCGTTGATTATCGCCTCCAGCGTGATGGTGATGATCCGGGCGCCGCCGGGGCTGCCGATCACCATGAAGGGCTTGCCGTCCTTGGCGATGATTGTCGGGCTCATCGAGGAGAGCGGCGTCTTCTTCGGCTGGATGGCGTTGGCTTCGCCCTGTACCAGGCCATAGAGGTTGGGCACGCCTGGTTTCGAGGTGAAGTCGTCCATCTCGTTGTTGAGCAGGATGCCGGTGCCCGGGGCAACGACGCCGGCGCCGAAGGAGCCGTTGAGCGTATAGGTCACCGCGACGGCATTGCCGTCGTTGTCGATGATGGAATAATGCGTGGTCTCGTGGCTCTCGCCAAAGCCCTTCGGCATCAGCTCCTTGGAAACGCCGGCCCGGTAAGGGTCGATGCTGTCGCGGATCTGTCGGGCGTAGTTCTTGTCGAGAAGCTTGCTCACGGGGTTGTCGACGAAATCCGGGTCGCCGAGTGCTGCGTTGCGGTCGACATAGGCATGGCGCATCGCCTCGACCATGAGGTGGACCGTCTCCGCCGAGCCGTAGCCGAGATAGGAGAGTGGATAGCCCTCGAGCACGTTGAGGATTTCGCAGATGATGACGCCGCCGGAGGAGGGCGGCGGCGAGGAGATGATCTCGTAGCCGCGGTAGTTGCAGGTCACCGGCGCGAGTTCGCGGACCTTGTATTGCCCGAAATCCTCGTTTGCGAGGATGCCGCCTTTGTCATGGCTTGCCTTGACAATCGCATCGGCTGTTGGGCCTTTGTAGAAGGCATCCGGGCCGCCTTCGGCGATCCGCGATAGCGTTGCGGCCAGGTCGGGCTGGATCAGCCTGTCGCCAGCCGCGAAAGCCGCCCCATTCGGCTTCGTGTAGACAGCGGCGGCGGCCGGATCCTGCGACAGGCGGTTCTGGCCGCCGTTCAACTCCCTCGCGTCGCCCTGGTCGAGCGTGAAGCCTTCCTGGGCGTAGCGGATCGCCGGCCCCATCAGCTCGTCGCGGGATTTCGTGCCGTATTTTTGACGCGCGGTTTCGAAGCCCATCACCGAGCCGGGAACGCCGACCGCCAGATAGCCCTCGGTGCTTGCACCTTTGACGACATTGCCCTTGTCGTCGAGATACATTGTCTTGGTCGCGGCCAATGGTGCGCGCTCGCGGAAATCAAGGAAGGTAGTCTTGCCGTCCTTGAGGCGTATGGTCATGAAGCCGCCGCCGCCGATATTTCCGGCCGTGGGATAAACGACGGCAAGCGCGTAGCCGACGGCGACCGCCGCATCGACCGCATTGCCGCCCTTCTTGAGGACATCGACACCGACATCGGTTGCCAGATGCTGGGCGGTGACGACCATGCCATGTTCGGCCTCCACCGGTGGCGGCGAGGCGGCAAAGATGGACGTTGTGGCAAATAGACCTATGGCGAAGACGAGGACCGAAGTCGTCATGCGGTTGCGGCGCAGGTGCATATGGTTTCCTCCAGACATCATAGCCGCTGCAAAAGGAGCCCTTCGGAAAGCGGATGTCCACCCCCGATCGCGGATTTATCTTGTGTGAGATTGATTGCGATTGGGGATCTCACGACTTGCAGCGCGAATCACTTCCGCGTCGCTCGAAGTCATCTTTGAGGCAAGTATCGCGCGGCGCCGCCGGGTTTGGGCGAGTATGAAGTAACTCTTTCGGATTACATCATTCAGACTTCGGATTATAACTATATCAGCAATTAATACTATAAAAATCGCCTAAATATTGCGAACACCTAATGTATAATCAAAGAATAACGGGGATAACTCCTCCTGGCAATCGTCATTGCACCGCATGACGCGCAAGCTGAGGCCAGTGTCCCTGCTGAAAGGCGCAGAGACCGTCGGGAGAGCTCTGATGATCGTGACCAAACTTGAACAGTGGAGAAGCGAGCGGACCATCCGCCCGGCCGCTCCCTCGACCACCAAACAGCAGCATGTGGTGGAAATCGAGTGCGTGCATTGTCACGGCCACTTCTTCCGCTGGACGGCGACCGCCTCAGCCTATGGCCGATGCGAAAGGTGCTCGACGGATCATTAGCCCTAATATATGAGCGCCGTCACTGGATGAGTATGGCCCGCAGATCGTTGACATTCGTCCCGGTCGGACCGGGCACGAAGAGATCGCCGATGGCATTGAATGCCGACCAGGCGTCGTTGTTGCGGAGCATTTCGGCGGGGACCAGTCCGGCCTTGCGCAACCGGGCGACCGTGCCGCCATCGGCAAAAGCGCCGGCATTGTCCTCGCTGCCGTCGATGCCATCAGTGTCGGCTGCCATGGCATGGATGCCGTTCGCGCCGTCGATGTCGATCGCCAAAGACAGCAGGAATTCCGAATTGCGCCCGCCCTTGCCCTTGCCGGTCAGCGTCACCGTCGTCTCGCCGCCGGAAAGCAGAACGATCGGTTTTGGGAACGGCCGATTGCGGTTGAGGATTTCGCGGGCGATGGCCGCGTGGACGTGGGCTGCCTCGCGCGCCTCGCCTTCGATGGCATCCGATAAGATGGCGGCTTCGATGCCGGCCATGCACGCAGAGGCGGCGGCGGCCTCCAGCGAAACACCTGCCGAGGCGATGACATGCACTTCATTGCGGGCAAACCTTGCGTCATCGGGAAAAGGCGCATCGACGTCGGCCGTGGCGATATGCGTCATGACTTCCGGTGGCAGATCGAGCTTGTAAAGGCGGATCAGGTCCAGCGCCTCGGCGCGGGTGCCAGCGCCCGGCACGGTCGGGCCTGACGCGACGAGCGCGGGATCGTCGCCGGGAATGTCGGAAACAACGAGCGACACCACCTTAGCGGGATAGGCAGCGGCGGCAAGGCGTCCGCCCTTGATATTCGACAGATGCTTGCGGATGACATTCATCGCGGAGATCGGCGCGCCGGAGGCGAGAAGCGCCTTGTTGACCGCGATCTCGTCTGCAAGGCCGAGGGCGCCCGCGGGCAAGGGCAGCAGCGCCGACCCACCGCCGGAGATCAGCGCGATCACCAGATCGTCTGCCGTTAGCCCCTCGATAAGCTTCAGCAGCCGCTTTGACGCGATGAGGCCGGCCTCATCGGGAACCGGATGGGCGGCTTCAATGATCTCGATCCGCTTGCAGGGTGCTGAAAAGCCATAGCGGGTCACCACCAGCCCCTCGATCGGACCGTCCCAGCACCTCTCCAAGGCTGCGGCCATCTGCGCCGATCCCTTGCCGGCGCCAACCACGATCGTCCGGCCCTTTGGTCGCGGCGGCAGATGGGCCTGGATGCCGGTCAAGGGGTCGGCCGCCTTCACCGCGGCGTCGAAAAGGGATGTGAGGAAGGCGCGGGGATCGGAAACGGTCATGATATCGTCTGTCTCGCAGCGGTAGAAATGCTTAAGGTTGGGACAAAGTGCGGCATTGGGATCGCAAACTTAGGACATGACCACTCGATTGCCAATGCGCAAGGTCGAGCGGCAACAAAGACCGCGGCGGCAAGCCTTCGCTATATCCATGCCTCTTCTGCGCATCTCTCATCAGCCTAGGCAAGTCGCGGTTTTCAATTCGGTTTTCGGAACAGGGCAACCGTCCGAATATTCGCCGTGCTTGATGTTCGAGGCCAGCCGTTTCGATCGCTGCGCGGACTTGACGAATGGATATCGGCGGGCATCGCCCTGCCGCCGGCAAGGGGGATCGATGACGCTGAAACAAGGTCAATCGCGGGCCGCATCTATCGACCCTGGTTGCAAGCTCCATCTCGCGCGAGATCGCCCAGGGACGACTGAAAGTCGGCGACCAGCTGCCGACAGAGCAGGCGCTGGCCCAGACCTTCGGGGTCAGCCGCAACGTGGTGCGCGAGGCGATCGCCCGGCTACGCTCGGAAGGGCGGATCTGGTCGCAGCAGGGACACGGCGCCTTCGTCCGCCTGCCGAGCGTACTCGACATTCGGCTCGCATGCGCCGCGAGCATTACTCGATCTTCGTGGCAATCCGCGACGGCGACGAGGCCGGCGCAAGGCGCAACCTCCGGAATCATCTCAGCAAGAGCGCCGCGCGGTTCGCCGAGCTGGGAGACCGCGCCCATCATTCCATCGACTGAGACGATTGTTTCGCTCAGTGACAATCCTTATTTGTCTCAACGATATTTCAACATTCAAGGGATGTTTCGACATGGTTGAGCTGAAGGCAAAGGCAAGGCATACGGGCGCGACCGCAGTGCTCGGCCGCACCGGATTTCCTCATGTAACGTCAGTCACGGGCGGCGAGATCAACGTCGTCACCGCGCCTTCGCAGGTCGGCTTTGGTCCGCTCGATCTTCTCTATGCGTCGCTCTCGGCCTGCCTCGTTTTGAGCGCCCGAATGGCGGCAAGCCAGATGGGCGTGCTCGACAAGTTGACCGAAGTCAGCGCCGCCATTACCGGAGAAAAGGCCGGGGAAGGGCTTTCCCGTATCGAGAAATTCAACATCGCCTTCACGATCAAGGGCGATTTCGACGACGCGACACGCAATGCGATCGCCCATGCCGCCGAAAACGAGATCTGCACGGTCAGCAACACGATCCGCGGCAATCCGGCGTTTTCGACGGTGATTTCGGGGTAATAGGCGAGCTCGCGGGCCCCTCATCCGCCCTCCTGCGCATGTCGAAGGGCGGGCACCTTCGCCCGGCTTGCTGCAGGGCAATTGCCTATGAGAGCGACTGGAACCGGCGCTGAGAGGTTCAGGCCTCATCCTGAGGTGCAATTCGAAGAATTGCTTCGATGGGCGAGGGCGCTTGCGCCGATGTGGGCGGTCTAAGCAGGCAAGAGGCCTCTTGGCCAGCCCTCGTGGTTCGAGACGGCCCTGCAGGCCTCCCCACCATGAGGGCTGGAACAAGCAACCGCCAATCCGTCTCCATTGCAATTGCCCTGTCGCCTGCGCAGAGAGGGTCAGGGGGCTGTCGCCGCAAACGCAGGATCACGTCTGGCGCTGCGAAAATTCGAAGCCTTCGAGATAGGGCAGGAGCTCGGGGTCGAGATCGA
This sequence comes from Rhizobium sp. 2YAF20, assembly GCF_052114685.1. Classification (NCBI taxonomy): domain Bacteria; kingdom Pseudomonadati; phylum Pseudomonadota; class Alphaproteobacteria; order Hyphomicrobiales; family Rhizobiaceae; genus Rhizobium; species Rhizobium sp. 2YAF20. The sequence goes on from NZ_JBFRFF010000001.1 coordinate 229,508, forward strand.
CGTCGACGACGTTGTTGAAGATGGCGGTGGCGATCATGATGCCGGCGAAGGCGACGAGGTTGACCAGGCTCGGCTCGTCATAGCGTGCTTTCAGGCGATCCCAGAGAATATCCGGAACGGCGCTGGAATCGATGACGATCGCCTTGCCGAATTCGATCAGCAGGGCTTCATCGCTGGTCGGCTCGATGGTTTCGGGCGAAAATCCGGCATTGATCAGTGCCCGTCGGAAAAAGCCGACCGGAATGATTGCCCGGCTTTCGATCGAGATCGCCTGGCAGAAGAGCCAGACGGCGCGGTCGTCAAGCGCCGGGCGCAGTTCTTCTCGCAGCGTGAACCATTCCGCATAGATGCGGTGCGCTGCTGGGGAGTGCAGCAGGGTTCGCTTCATGTTGGTCATGCGACCGCGGAGCGCCACTTCGCGGTCGTGTTCGGCGCGCGCAGCGTCAGACGCTGCATCGTAGTCGAAATGGGACAGGTGGCTCATCGATCGCTGCTTTCAAAGGGTCGACATCTTCTGACCGATTTGTCGGCTGATGTCACTGAGCCGCCTCGGCCGCATGGGTGAAAAACCGGTTCTCCGGTCGCGGCAGGCCGAGATGGTCGCGCAACGTCGTGCCCTCATAGTTCAGGCGGAACAGTCGACGCCGCTGCAGCTCCGGAATGAGCCGGTCGGCCACGTCGTCGAGGCCCTGGGGGAGATGGGGGAAGACGACGTTGAAGCCGTCGGAGCCCTCTTCGAACAGCCATTGCTCCATCTCGTCGGCGATCGTCTGTGGCGTTCCGACAAAGGCGAGCCCGCCATAACCGCCGAGCCGCTGCGCGAGCTGGCGCACGGTGAGATTTTCCATTTGCGCCAGCCGGATCACCTGCTCGCGGCTGCTCTTGCTCGCATTGGTTTCGGGTATTTCGGGCAGCGGGCCGTCCGGGTCGAAGCCGGATGCATCGTGGCCGAGCGCGATCGACAGCGACGCAAGCGCGCTGTCGTAGTGGACGAGACTATCGAGCCTGGCGCGCTTGGCGCGGGCATCCTCGACGCTGTCGCCGATGACGACGAAGGCGGCGGGCAGGATCTTCAGATGGTTGCGATTGCGTCCGATCCGCTGCATCCGGCCCTTGATGTCGGCATAGAGCGACTTTGCGCCTTCAAGATCGCGCGGCGCTGCAAAGACCACCTCCGCGGTCTCGGCAGCGAGCTGCCGGCCGGGTTCGGACTGTCCGGCCTGGACGATGACCGGCCAGCCCTGCGGCGCACGCGCGATGTTCAGCGGGCCGCGAACGGAGAGGTTCTCACCCTTGTGGGCAAGGACATGCATCTTTTCCGGATCGAAGAAGATGCCACTGTCGACATCGCGGATGAAGGCGTCGTCGGCAAAGCTGTCCCAAAGCCCGGTGACGACATCGTAGAATTCGCGTGCGCGGAGGTAGCGCTCGTCGTGTTCGACATGTTCATCGAGGCCGAAATTGAGAGCCGCGTCCGGGTTGGACGTGGTGACGATATTCCAGCCGGCGCGCCCTTCGCTGATATGGTCGAGCGAGGCGAAGCGGCGGGCAATGTGGTAGGGCTGGTCGAAGGTGGTGGAGGCCGTGGCGACGAGGCCGATCCGTTCGGTTACCGCTGCCAACGCCGAAAGCAGCGTGAACGGCTCGAACGAGGTGACCGTGTGGCTGCGCTTCAGCGCCTCGACCGGCATATTGAGTACGGCCAGGTGATCGGCCATGAAGAAGGCGTCGAATTTTGCCGCTTCGAGCTTCTGCGCAAAGCTTTTGATGTGCTTGAAATTGAAGTTCGCGTCCGGATAGGCGCCGGGGTAGCGCCAGGCGCCGGTGTGAAGGCTGACGGGGCGCATGAAGGCGCCAAGCTTCAACTGCTTCTGTTCGGTCATGCGCGCAATCCCTCTTGGAAAGTCGTTAGATGATGCCGGCAGACAGAGCCGAGCCGTTCTGGAATTTCCTATTGGAGGTAGGGACGCCGTTGCTCCGTTCAAAGGGCCCGTCCGATTTATTTGGACGGCGCAATTCAGGTTTCGGCTTCGGCCTGCCGATTGAAGACCTTGGCGACCCAGTCGATGAAGACGCGCACGCGCGGCGAAAGCTGGCGATTGCGAGGGTAGAGCATGGAGACCGGCGTCCGGGTCAGCGGAAAGTCCGCGAGGACCGCAATCAGCTCGCCGGATTGCAAGGCCTGTTCGACGTGATAGCGCGGCACCTGGATGATCCCGAGGCCGAGCTTTGCCGCGGCGACATAGCTTTCCGCGGCATTGACCGACACGACTGCGGGCAAGGGGTAATTGCGCACCGCTCCGTCGACGGTCAGTTCCAGTGGCAGCAGACCGCCGGTCGCGCTCGATCGAAAGCCGACGATGCGGTGGCCCTCGAGCGCATCGGGATGGATCGGCATGCCGTGGCGCGCGATATAGGCAGGCGACGCCAGGGTGATCTCCTCAAGCATGGCGACGCGGCGGGCGATCATGTCGCTGTCCTGCAGGTCGCCGACGCGCAGGACGCAATCGATGCCCTCGCGGACAAGGTCGACCAGCCGGTCGCCTTCGCTGATGTAGATATCGATATCAGGGTAGGCTTCCAGAAAGCCCGGCAGGCTCGGCAGGACGAAATGGCGGGCAAGCGTGCCGTGGACATCGACCCGTAGCTGCCCCTTCGGTTTCGCCCCGGCAAAGGCGCTTTCGGCGTCCTCGATCTCCGAGAGGATACGAAGGCAGCGCTGATAATAGGCCTCGCCGTCAAGTGTCGGTGCGACTTGTCGGGTGGTTCTCTGCAGCAGGCGGACGCCGAGCCGCGCCTCCACCTTCTTGACCGCGTCGGTCACCGTCGAGCGCGGCAGGCCGGTGTCTTGCGCCGCCAGGGTGAAGCTGCGCCTTTCCACGACGCGGGTGAAGACCCGCATGGCATCGAACCTGTCCATCTTTTTGTTCGTAACCTCCGGATAGTGATGCCGAACAATGCCTGATTATGCGCGAAATGAAAGGTTGCATCTTCTCCTCATCGAAACGCGCTGCGGCGCACATCCATGAAGGAGACGAGAAATGTCGAAGAACACAGGCAAAGTCGCGATCGTCACAGGCGCATCCCGCGGCATTGGCGCTGCCATCGCCGAGCGTCTCGCATCCGAAGGCTTCACTGTCGTCATCAACTATTCCGGCAACGCAGGGCCCGCCGACGAGCTTGCCAAAAAGATCGAGGCAAGAGGCGGCAAGTCACTGACGTCCAAGGCCGACGTCAGCGATGCGGAAGCCGTTCGGCGCATGTTCGAGGCCACGGAGGCTGCATTCGGCGGCGTTGATGTCCTCGTCAACAATGCCGGCATCATGACATTGGCAAGGCTTGCCGACGCCGACGACGCCAATTTCGATCGCCAGATCAGCGTCAACCTGAAGGGCTCGTTCAATACCCTTCGCGAAGCCGGCAAGCGCCTGCGCGACGGCGGCCGCATCGTCAATTTTTCGACAAGCGTCGTCGGGCTGAAGCTTGAAAGCTACGGCGTCTACGCCGCGACCAAGGCTGCCGTCGAGACGCTGACGGCGATCATGTCGAAGGAAATGCGTGGACGAGGGATCACCGTCAACGCGGTTGCTCCCGGCCCGACCGCCACCGACCTCTTCCTCAACGGCAAGAGCGACGAACTGATCGAACGCATGGCGACGATGAACCCGCTGGAGCGCCTCGGCACGCCGGAAGACATCGCCGCTTCCGTCGCCTTCCTGGTCGGCCCCGACGGCGGCTGGATCAACGGCCAGGTGCTGCGCGCAAACGGCGGCATCGTCTGAGCCCGAGCTCTCCGGCAGCGGTCAGGAAGGTCGCCGCTGGACTGAACTTCCTCAATCTCAAAAGAAGGAACTGCATCATGAGCAAGCAAGTCATCGTCAACACCGGTGCATCGGGCGGTTTCGGCGCGCTTGCCGCCCGTGCTCTCGCCAAGGCCGGCCACACCGTCTATGCCGGCATCCGCGCCACGCAGACCCGCAATGCCAAGGCCGTCGCCGATGCGGCCGTCTTCGCTAAGGAAAACAGCGTCGACCTGCGCTCCGTCGAGTTCGATGTCGCCGATGACGCGTCCGTCGAAGCTGGCATCGCCAGTATCATCGCCGATGTCGGACATCTCGACGTGATCATCCACAATGCCGGTCACATATCCTTCGGCCCGGCGGAAGCCTTCACGCCGGAGCAGTTCGCCGAACTCTTCGATATCAACGTGCTCAGCACCCAGCGCGTCAACCGGGCCGTACTTCCCCATTTGCCCAAGCAGGGCAAGGGCCTTGTCGTCTGGGTGTCGTCATCAAGCACACGCGGCGGCACGCCGCCCTATCTGTCACCCTATTTTGCGGCAAAGGCGGCGATGGTTTCGCTTGCCGTCTCCTACGCCTCCGAGCTCAGCCGCTGGGGCATCGAGACGTCGATCATCGTCCCCGGTGCCTTTACCAAGGGCACGAACCATTTCGTCCATTCCGGCTCGCCCGCCGACAAGGACCGTGCCGCCGAATATGACCAGGGACCTTACGCCGGCGTTCCGGATCAGGCGCTGAAGGGCCTTGCCGCGCTGGAACCTGCGGACGCGGACGCTGGAAGCGTGGCGGTCGCCATCGTCGATGTGATCGGCATGCCGTTTGGCGCGAGGCCGTTGCGCGTCCACATCGATCCGTCCGAAGACGGCGCGGAAATCGTCAATGGCGTTGCCGATCGCGTGCGCGCCGAGATGTTTCGCCGCATTGGCCTGGAAGACCTGCTGACGCCGCGGATCAACGCGTAGAGCCTGTGGCTCGCCAGGCCAGCTCGTCAGGCCAGCATCACGTCAAATCGCCGCTTCGGGACCCCTCGAGGCGGCCTTTGGCTGTCCTTGCCGCTAATTTATCCAACTGACGCTTTCTTGTCGGCGTGTTTGGTATTAAATCGGCTTCACAGCAGATGGGACGACATCCATGCAAGACAAAGACATCGGCGAGATTGCTGCATGGCTCATGCAGCAAGGTCTGAAAGGTACGTCGGAGGCCGACCTGCTTGCCGGGTTCTGCGATGCCTGCCGCGCGCGTGGCCTCGACATCGACCGCGGTATGGCGTTGATGGACACGCTTCATCCGGTCTTCGAAGGACGGGTTTTCCGTTGGGACAGCACCGAAATCATAGAACCGGTCCTCGAATACGGCCCTACGGGCGAGGGGACGGCTGCTGAGACCTGGCAGAACTCCGCTTTCTACCATCTTTTGGAAAATAAGCTGGACGAGGTCCGCCGCCGTTTCAACCTCGGTGACCCCGCCGATTTCTACCTGCTCGATAAGCTGAAGGACGCCGGATATACCGACTTCATCGCCTTCGTGCATCGCTTTGAAGATACCGGCACGATCGGCGAGATGGATTGCTTTTTCTCGCATTTCTCGACGATGACCGCCGCCGGCTTCAGCGATGACGACCTCTCGGCCCTGCGTCGGCTTATCCCTGCGCTGGGGCTGGCGGTCAAATGCACGGCACTTGGCCGGATCGCCCGGACGATCGCCGAGGTCTATCTCGGCGAGGATGCCGCCCGGCATGTTCTCGAAGGCAAGATCATGCGGGGGAAGACGGAGCGCATTTCGGCAGCACTCTGGTTTTCCGACCTTGCGAACTATACCCGCATCTCCGACACCGCTGAGCCGGACGAGATCATTCCGATGCTGAACGACTACGCCGATGCGGTGATTTCGTCGATCCACGAGGCTGGCGGCAATGTGCTGAAGCTGATGGGCGACGGGACGCTGGCGATATTCAAGGCGGAGGAGATGGGCGATGCCTGCGCGGCGGCGCTGAAGGCGGAATCCCTGCTGCGCCAGCGGCTGCGGGATCTGAACTCCCAGCGCCAGATCGAGGGCCGGCCGGTGACGGACGTCTATCTCGGCCTCCATATCGGCGATGTGTTCTACGGCAATATCGGCAGCCAGGACCGGCTGGACTTCACGGTCATCGGCCCTGCGGTCAACGAGGTCAGCCGTATTGCTTCGATGTGCCATTCGGTTGATCGGGATATCCTGATGTCGGCCAGCTTTGTTGACGCGGCGCGGGTTTCTCAGCGAAACGACCTGGTTTCCGTCGGCCGCTATGCGCTCAGGGGCGTCAAGCGCGCGCAGGAGCTGTTCACGTTGATTTCCGCGGATTGACGGCCGCTTGCGATCAAGGGCGTAGGTCGCTGCCGGGCTGGCAGGTCCAGACGACGCAAGTGGCGGTGTCGGAGGCGGGGAAGCTGGTCTTGAGCCCGGTACCGCTGCCAAAGCAGACGTCGGGATCGGCGACCGCTCGATCGTAGATCGCCAGGCCGGGCGTCGTCTTCGACGCATAACGCAGGATAACAGCCCTTTCCTTCTGCACGAGCGCGTGAATTGCCGAGCACGAAATCCGCGTCGAGATCTGTGTCGATATCGCCAAGGCTGGGGATGAGACGGCGAAAAGTCCGAGGCCGAGGCCAAGTATGGTCGTTCTCATGTCGATTTCTCCATTTCCACGTTCTCAAGCACCGACAGTCTCACAGACGGCGGCCGAAAGAAGCCCGTTTCTTGCTAGAAACGCGAATGTTCAGGAAGTGCTCCGCCCAGGCCTTTCCTCACTTGAAGTCCCTCTTCAAAGCAGCCTAACATGCTCAAATGAAAAGCATGTTCAAATTCTATGCAATACGATTGCAGGCGTCCTTCCTGCCGTAGCCGGCATTCCCAGGTATCACCGATTTGAGGACTGGATCTCCATGACCACGCTCACCCGTTTCTCCGTCAAGCCGCTATCGATCATGACACGGACGCTTGCCGACGTTGCTTTTGGCCGGCGCGAACCCGACCTGGTGATCCAGGGCGCCCGGGTGCTTTCGACCTATTCCGAGCGCATTCTCGCCGACAGGGAGATCTGGATTTCCGGTGGCCGTATTGCTGCCGTCAAGCCTGCCGGCAGCTACAGGGGAAGCGCTGCCCGGCGCTTCGACGCCAAGGGCGGCATCATTGCGCCGGGACTGGTCGATCCGCACATCCACATCGAATCCAGCATGGTGACGGCCTGCGCCTATGCCGAGGCGGCGCTGCTCAATGGCACGACGACGATCTTCTGCGACAGCCACGAGATCGGCAATGTGATGGACGTGGCCGGTGTCGAGGCGATGCTCGAAGATGCGCGGCATGCGCCGCTGTCGATCTTCCTGACGGTGCCAAGCACGGTTCCTGCGACCTCTTCGGCATTGGAGACGGCCGGCGGTGACCTGACGCCTGAAAAAATTGCTGGGCTGTTCGATAAGTGGCCGGAAGCGGTGGCGCTCGGCGAGAAGATGGATTTCGTGCAGGTGGCGATGGGCGATGAGCGCAGCCACGCGATCCTTGCAGCGGCCCTGCAACGCGGTCGCCCCGTATCCGGCCATGTCTACGGCCGCGAATTCGTTTCCGCCTACGCCGCGTCGGGCGTTACCGACACGCATGAGGCAATCGACCGCGAGATCGCCGACGACATGCTCGAGGCCGGCATCTGGCTGTTTCTGCGCGGCGGGCCGCCGACGACGCCGTGGCACAGCCTGCCCCATGCTATCAAGACGATCACCGAGCTTGGCGCGTCGCACAAGCGGATCGCGGTATGCACCGACGACCGGGATGCGGACGACCTCTTGCTGTTCGGTCTCGACTGGGTGACGCGCGAAGCGATGAAGGCGGGGATGTCGCGGGAGCAGGCTTGGGCCATGGGCTCCCTGCACGGTGCGACACGCTTCGGCATGGACGGTGAAATCGGCGGGCTCGGCGGCGGGCGCCGCGCCGACCTGGTGCTTTTGACCGACGAATTGAAGCCGGTCAGCACTTGGTATGGCGGCGAGCTCGTGGTCGAGGACCGCAAGATCACGCCGATCCTCGATGCGGCACTCTCCAATGCCTATCGTTATCCCGAGGCCGCCTATCACACGGTCAAGCTTCCAAAGAACCTGAAGCTTTCACCCGACCTGCCGACCGAGCCGGTCATCGCCCATACGATCAAGACCGAGCTGCCGGGGATTACGCTTGGCCACGTGACGCTCAGGCTCGAGCCTGCAAGCGATTGGGAGACGCATTTCGAGCGCCACGGGCTCTGCTTCGTGACCGTCGTCGAACGCCATGGAAAATCGCCGGGCAATGTTGCCCATGGGCTGCTGAACAGCTTTGGCCTCAGGAAAGGTGCCGTCGCCTCGTCGGTCGGCCATGACAGCCACAACATCATCGTCGCCGGCACCAATGAGGCCGATATGCAGGTGGCGCTCGATGCGATCGAGGCCAGGCAGGGCGGTGTCTGTGTGGTGATGGACGGCAAGGTCACGGCCATGGTGCCGCTGCCGATTGCCGGTCTTTTGTCGGACAAGCGCGTGCACGAAGTTGCCGAAGAGGTGAAGCTTTTGAAGGTGGAATGGGAAAAGGCGGAATGCACGATCGCCTATATGGGCTTCAATCTCATCCCGCTTTCAGTGATCCCGGAAATCCGCATCACCGACAAGGGACTGGTACTGGTGCCCGAAATGACCATAAAACCGCTGTTCGAGCCAGCCTGAGCCGGATGCCTCGGGGGAGCTGCCTCAGGCCCGCAGACAGTCAGCGCTGGCCGGCTGCAAACATCGGGCCGCCCTTGTGGGCCGGGAAGCCGTAGCCATTGATCATCACCAGATCGATGTCATTAGGTCGTGCGGCTATGCCTTCGCGCAGGAGCCGGTTGCCCTCGTCGGCCATGGCTTTCAGCAGTCGCGTGACGACCTCGTCAGCGGTGAAGGAGCGGGGGGCGATGCCCTTTTTCGAGCGTACCTGTTCAATGAGCGCCGTGACTTCAGGGTCGACGGCACGTTTGCCGTCGGGATAGGCATACCAGCCGCGTCCCGCCTTCTGGCCAAAGCGCCCGGCCTCGCAGAGCCAGTCGGCGATTTCCACGTAGCGCGCCTTCGGGTCGCGGCTTGCTGCCTGGCGCTTGCGGCGGGCCCAGGCGATCTCAAGCCCGGCCATATCGTAGACGGCAAACAGGCCCATCGGAAATCCGTAGGCTTCGAGTGCTGCGTCTATCTCGTGCGGCAGGGCGCCGTCCTCAACCATGAATTCCGCCTCGCGCCGATAGGCCGAGAAGATGCTATTGCCGATGAAGCCTTCGGTGACGCCGCTGACGACCGGCAGTTTGCCCAAGCTCTTGGCAAAGGCGAGCGCGCTTGCCAGCACATCCGGCGCCGTCTTCGCGCAGTTCACGACCTCCACCAGGCGCATGATATTGGCCGGCGAAAAGAAGTGCAGGCCGACGATCCGCTCGGGATGGCGCGTTGTTGCGGCGATATCATCGGGATTGAGATAGCTGGTGTTGGTCGCAAGAATGGCGTCGTCGCGGACGACAGCGTCGAGGCGCTGGAAAAGCTCGGTCTTGACGGCGAGGTCGTCAAACACCGCCTCGATAACGAGGTCGGCAACGGCGAGCGCCTCGGCCTTGGCGGTGACCGACAAGCGGTCCAGCCTGTCTTTCAGGCCGCTTGTATCGAGGCGGCCGATCTGCACGGCTTTGCCAAGCAGGCCCTCGATGCGCTCGCGACCTTTTTGCGCGGCTTCCTCGGTCTGTTCGAGGCCGAGGACGTTGTAGCCGGCGTTGAGCGCTGCAACGGCGATGCCTGATCCCATCAGGCCGGTTCCGACGACGCCGACAGTCTCTATCCGGCGCGGCGTGACCTTTTCCAGCCCATCGACCTTGCCGGCCGAACGTTCGGCGAAGAAGACATGCCGCAGTGCTGCCGCTTCCTCGCTGTCGCGCAGACGAAGATAGGTCGCGCGTTCGTCCGCAAGGCCGTCAACGAGCGATGTCCTAGCCGCGTCGACGACTAACCGGACGGCCTCTCCTGGAGCCGTCTGGCCGCGGGACTTGCCAAGCACCATGCGGGCTGCCGCATCGATTGCGACACTGTCCTCGGGTGGGACAGGCAGTTCGCCGGTGCGGCGAGGTGGCTTTCCAGCAAGTTCCACAACAAGCGTTTTCGCGCCTGCCAATGGGTCGGAATCGGTGCCGTCGACGAGGCCAAGCGACAGAGCCTCTTTTGCCTTGACGACCCGGCCGGTGCCGATCAGATCGATGGCGGCGAAGGTGCCGATCAGGCGCGGCAGGCGCTGCGTACCGCCGGCTCCAGGCACAATGCCGAGCTTTACCTCCGGCAGGCCGAAGCTGGCCTCTACGCTCGCGATGCGTCCGTGGCAGGCAAGGATGATCTCGCAGCCGCCGCCGAGTGCTGCACCATTGACAGCGGCGACCACCGGCTTCTTGAACCCTTCGATGCGATTGATGACATCGGGCAAAAGCGGCTCGACCGGCGGCTTGCCGAGTTCCTTGATATCAGCACCGCCAACGAAAGTGCGGCCGGCGCCTATAAGCGCGATGCCGACGATGGTCGCATCTGCCTCGGCATGATCGAGTGCAGCCATTAGGCCGACGCGCACATGGGTGGATGTCGCGTTGACCGGCGGATTGTCGATCGTGACGACAAGGACGCCGTCGACAAGGGTTGCCGATACGCTTTGCGAAAAGCCCGATGCCGACATGGCCGACCCCTCCAGTTATTCCGGGATGACGGCGGTGGCCTGGATTTCGATCTTGGCGCGGTCCTCGACAAGGGCGACGACCTGCATGGCGGCCATGGCGGGGAAATGCCGGCCGATGATCTCGCGGTAGGCCTGGCCGATGCCCTTGAGGTTGTCGCGATATTCCGCCTTGTCGGTGAAATACCAGGTCATCGCGGTGATATGCTGCGGTTCGGCGCCGCCCGATGCAAGGATGGCGACGACATTCTTCAGCGTCTGGCGGACCTGCGCGACGAAGTCGTCGCTTTCGAATTCGCAGTTCTCGTTCCAGCCGATCTGGCCGCCGACGAACACCATCCGGCCCGTGGCTGACATGCCGTTGGCATATCCGATCGGCTTGGCCCAGCCTTCAGGCTGCAGGATCGTGTGCATCGGTCTTCTCCAGATGATGGTTCAGCGCGGCACGGATGTCGTCCGGCCAGGCAAGCGATTGATGGATGTCGAGATCGGTGGCGACGACGCGTTGGCGTGCGGTCCACAGGACCTTTCCTGCGGCGGAAACTTCATGCTCCAGATCGAGAGAGGAGCGGCCGATGCCACGCACTGCGATTGAAAATTCCAGTTCGTCACCCTGAAAGCCGGGACGTGTGAAGGTCACGTCGAGGCGCACCGTCGGCATGCCGATGCGGCGCTCCTCGATCAATGTCTTCCAGGGAAATCCAAGCGAGGCGAAATAGTCTTCCAGCACCCCGACGAGGATGTTCAGGTAGGACGGGAAATATGCGATCCCGGAGGGATCGCAATCGCCGAAACGCAGGGGCCTGGTTGTCTTGAACGCCAAGTAAGTGCCTCAGTTCGCAAATGCCGCGATGCCGGTGACGGCACGGCCGACGATCAAGGCATGGATGTCGTGGGTGCCTTCGTAGGTGTTGACGACCTCGAGGTTGACGAGGTGGCGGGCGATGCCGAATTCGTCGGAAATGCCGTTGCCGCCAAGCATGTCGCGGGCAGCCCGGGCGATATCGAGCGACTTGCCGCAGGAGTTGCGCTTGAGGATGGAGGTCAGTTCCACCGGCGGGTGGCCTTCTTCCTTCATCCGTCCGAGCCTCAAGCAGCCCTGAAGGCCCAGCGTAATTTCCGTCACCATGTCGGCCAGCTTCTTCTGGATAAGCTGGTTGGCGGCAAGCGGGCGGCCGAATTGCTGGCGGTCGAGCACATATTGCCGCGCCTTGGCATAGCAATCCTCGGCAGCACCGAGCGCGCCCCAGGCGATGCCGAAGCGGGCGGAGTTCAGGCAGGTGAAGGGGCCCTTGAGGCCGGTGACGTTGGGCAGCATATTTTCTTCGGGCACGAAGACATTATCCATCACCACTTCGCCCGTTATCGAGGCGCGCAGGCCGACCTTGCCGTGGATGGCCGGTGCTGAAAGCCCCTTCCATCCCTTTTCGAGGATGAAGCCGCGGATGACGCCGTCTTCGGTCTTGCCCCAGACAACGAAGACATCGGCAATCGGCGCATTGGAAATCCAGGTCTTGGAACCGGTGAGGCTATATCCGCCATCGACCTTCTTGGCGCGCGTGGCCATCGAGCCGGGATCGGAGCCGTGGTTCGGCTCGGTCAGGCCAAAGCAGCCGATCCATTCGCCGGTCGCAAGCCTTGGCAGATATTTCTGCTTCTGGGCGTCCGAGCCGAAAGCATCGATTGGGACCATGACCAGCGACGACTGCACGCTCATCATCGAGCGGTAGCCGCTGTCGACGCGCTCGACCTCGCGCGCAATCAGGCCGTAGGCGACGTAGCCGAGCCCCGAGCCGCCGTATTCCGGGGCAATCGTCGGGCCGAGCAGGCCGAGTTCGCCCATCTCGCGAAAGATCGCGGGGTCGGTCTTTTCATGACGGAAGGCATCAAGAACGCGGGGCGCCAGTTTCTCCTGCGCGTAGGAATGCGCGGTGTCGAGCACCATGCGCTCTTCGTCAGTCAACTGCTCCTGCAGGCGGAAGGGATCTGCCCAATCAAAGACTTCGCGGCTGTGCTGCATGGTGTTGTCTCCCATCAATTGGCTTTCAAGAGTTCGCGCGCGACGATCAGCTTTTGAACTTCGGTCGCACCCTCATAGATGCGAAGCGCACGAATCTCGCGATAGAGCTTCTCCGTTATCTCGCCACGTCTGACGCCGCGGCCGCCGAAAAGCTGAACTGCGCGGTCGATCACCTGTTGGGCGGTTTCGGTGGCCGTCATCTTGGCCATCGCCGCTTCGCGGGTGGTCGGCAGTTTCTGCACATCGCGGCGCCAGGCCGCGCGGTAGGTGAGCAGCGCCGCCGCATCGATGCCGGTGGCCATATCCCCGAGTGTTGCCTGCGTCAACTGCAGGTCGGCAAGGGCTCCCCCGAACATCGGACGAGCCTTTGCATGGACAACGGATTCGTCAAGCGCGCGGCGGGCAAAGCCGACGGCGGCCGCCGCCACCGAGGCGCGAAAGACATCGAGCGTGCGCATGGCGATCTTGAAGCCTTCGCCAGGGCTGCCCAGCCGGCGCGACGCCGGGATGCGGCAGCTTTCGAAGCGAATGGTCGCCAGCGGATGCGGCGCGATCACCTCGATGCGCTCGGCGACCGAAAAGCCGGGATCGTCGGCAAAGACGACGAAAGCCGAGATGCCGCGCGTTCCCGGCGCTTCGCCGGTTCGGGCAAATACGGTGTATACGTCGGCGATGCCACCGTTGGAAATCCAGGTCTTCTCGCCATCGAGGAGGTAGTGGTCGCCGTCGATGCGGGCAGCACAGGCCATCGCGGCGACGTCGGAGCCTGCGTCCTTTTCAGACAGCGCGAAAGCCGCCAGCCATTTGCCGGCCCGGATCTTTGGCAACACCATCGCTTTAATGGAAGCGTCGCCGGCAAGTCCGATCGCGCCGGAGCCGAGCCCTTGCATGGCGAAGGCGAAATCGGCAAGCCCGTCATGCCAGGCCAGCGTTTCGCGGGCAATGCAGACGAGCCGGGAATCGACCGGCATGGCGTCGGGTGTGCCGGTGGCGACGGCAGCCCGCAGGAGTCCGGCATCGCCGAGCGTCCGCACAAGCTTTCGGCAGGCGCCATCGACATCGGCGTGGTCGATGTCGCGGAGCGCCGCGGATTTTGCGAAATCGTCGACGTTCCGAGCAAACTCCCGATGCTCTATGTCGAAGAACGGCCATTCGAGATGATCGCGCGTCGGGCCGGGGAGGGTGGTTTGCGCCGACATCGCCTCAGTTCCCTTGGAATTCTGGCTTGCGCTTGGCTGCAAAGGCTTCGAAGGCGCGGCGGAAATCCTGTGTTGCCATGCAAAGCGCCTGGGCCTGCGCCTCGGACTCGATCATTTCGTCGATGCCCATGGCCCATTCCTGGTTCAGCATCGTCTTGGTCATGCCATGGGCAAACCACGGTCCGTCGGCAAGCGACCGGGCGAGCTTCACCGCTTCTGCCTCCAGATCGGCCTGAGCGTGCAGCCCATTGTAGAAGCCCCACGCACTGCCCTCGGCGGCTGACATGGAGCGGCCGGTGTAAAGGAGTTCGGCGGCGCGGCCCTGGCCGATGATGCGGGGAAGGATGCCACAGGCGCCCATATCGGCGCCGGCAAGGCCGACGCGGGTGAAGAGGAAGGCGGTCTTTGCCTCAGGCGTTGCGAGCCTCAGATCCGAGGCCATCGCAAGGATAGCCCCGGCTCCCGCGCAGATGCCGTCGACCGCGGCAACGATCGGTTGCGGGCATTTGCGCATGGCCTTGACCAGGTCGCCGGTCATGCGCGTGAAGGTGAGAAGCTCCGGCATCGCCATGCGGGTCAGCGGTTCGATGATCTCGAAAACATCGCCTCCGGATGAGAAGTTGCCGCCGGCGCCAGTCAGGACGATGGCCCTGACGTCGGAGGCGTAGACGAGATCGCGGAAGAGATCGCGCAGTTCGGCATAGCTTTCGAAGGTAAGTGGATTCTTACGCTCTGGGCGATTAAGCCGGAGCGTCGCCACGCGGCCGTCGTCGCTGACCTCAAAGAGGAAATGCCCTGCCTGATAATCCTTGAAGGGCTTCAGATGGCCCTGCATCGTCATGTCACGATCGCTCATCCCGCTTGAACCTCCCCACCGGCAACCGCGATTGCCTGTCCGTTGATCGATGCTGCGCCTGGCGATGCAAGCCATAGAACGGTATCGGCAACCTCCTCCGGTTTGACGAGCCGTCCCTGCGGATTGGATTTGGTGAATTCGGCGAGTGCCTGCTCGCCAGTGCGACCGGTCTTTTCGACAATCATGGCGATCGAGCGTTCGATGATCGGCGTGTCGGTGAAACCCGGGCAGACGGCATTGACGGTGATGCCGGTCCTGGCAAGCTCGACGGCGAGCGACCGGGTGAGGCCGACGACGCCGTGCTTGGCCGCCACATAGGCGCAGACATAGCCGTAGCCTTGAAGACCGGCCGTAGAGGCGATGTTGATGATACGGGCGCCCGGGCCGTGGGACCTGAGGTCGGTAAGGGCTGCCTGCGTGACAAGGAACACGCCGGTGAGATCCACCGAGATTACGCGGGACCACATGTCGAGGCTGGTCTTTTCGAAGGGCGCGGTCGGGGCCTGGCCGGCATTGTTGACGAGGATGTCGACAGGGCCGAACCGTGCCCTTGCAGCGGCAAGACCGACGGCGATTGCATCGATATCAGTGACATCGAAGCCATCGGCGACGAAAGTTGCCTCGCCAAGCTCGCAAGCGAGTGTTTCCAGCGGCTCGCGACGGCGACCGGCGAGCGTCACCCGCGCACCTTCGCTAACCAGCGCACGCGCGATCGCAGCTCCGATGCCGCTACCGGCTCCGGTGACGAGAGCGTGTCGGCCGTCGAGTTTGCCTGAGGTCGTCATCAACGATTACCCATTCATTTTCCCGGTGCCGTTGTGGCCGCGCGGGCAAGGTTGGCTTCATACTGATACTTGCCTGCGTGATACTGCTTTGGCCAGGGGATCGTGCTGATGCCGATCTTTGCGGCTTCGTGCAGCGCCCATGCCGGGTCTGCCAGATGCGGGCGAGCGACTGCACAAAGGTCGGCGCGGCCGGCGGCGATGATCGAATTGGCATGGTCGGCCTCCGAGATCGCCCCGACAGCGATGGTGGGAATGCCGATCTCATTGCGGATCTTGTCGGAGAAGGGCGTCTGGAACAGGCGTCCATAGACCGGCTGCTCTTCCTTCGACACCTGGCCGGACGAGCAGTCGATCAGGTCGGCGCCGACCTCCTTGAACATCTGCGCGAAGATCGCAGCATCCTCCGGCGTGTTGCCGCCCTCGGTCCAGTCGTTGCAGGACAGGCGAACCGAAATCGGCTTGTCCGAGGGCCAAACGGCGCGAATGGCGCGGAAGACCTCAAGCGGGTAGCGAGCGCGGTTCTCGTGGCTGCCGCCATATTCGTCGTGGCGGATGTTGGTGAGCGGCGACAGGAAGCTGGACAGCAGATAGCCGTGGGCGCAGTGGAGCTCCAGCCAATCCGCCCCCGTGGCAGCTGCCAGCTCAGCAGCGCGGACATGATCGGCCTTGACCCGATCCATGTCGGCGCGGTCCATCGCCCTCGGAACCTGGCTGTGCTTCAAATAGGGGATCGCGGAGGCCGAGATCAGCGGCCATTCGCCCTCGGTCACGGGCTGGTCGATGCCTTCCCAGGCGATCTTGGTGGCACCCTTGCGACCGGCATGGCCAAGCTGGATGCCGACCTTGGCGCCGCTGTTGCCATGGACGAAATCGACGACCCGGCGCCAACCCTGAGCCTGTTCCTCGTTCCAGAGGCCGAGGCAGCCGGGCGTGATGCGCGCATCAGGCGAGACGCAAGTCATTTCGCCAAAGATCAGCGCGGCACCACCCAGCGCCCGTGAGCCGAGATGCACCATATGGAAATCGTTGATCAGGCCGTCCTTGGCCGAATACATCGCCATAGGCGACATGACGATGCGGTTTTGCAGCGTCACGCCGCGCAGGGAATAGGGGGTGAACATCGGCGGCAGGCAGCGGTCGTTGGCGACGGCAAGGCCGGATTTCCTGGCAAACCAGCGCTCATAGCCTTCGAGCCAATCCTTGTCGCGGAGCCTGAGGTTTTCGTGGCTGATGCGCTGCGAGCGGGTCAGCATCGAATACATGAACTGTTCCGGTTCCAGCGTGTCGGCATAGCGGCGACCGACAACCTCGAACCATTCCATGGCGTTGCGCGCCGCATTCTGGATGCGGGCAACGTCGACGCGGCGGATCTCTTCGTAGGTCTCAAGCACGGCGGGGATCTTGTCGCGGGTATGGCCGTGGATCTGGAACTGGCGCGTCAGCTCGATCGCATCGTCGATTGCAAGCTTGGTGCCGGAACCGATGGCGAAATGCGCGGTGTGTGCGGCATCGCCCATCAGGACGACGTGTGAATTGCCGTTGAAATGGCTCCACTTGCCGCAGATCAGCCGATTGAAATTAAGCCAGGCCGAGCCGCGGATGTGGCGCGCATTGGTCATCAGCGAGGCGCCGTCGAGCACTTCGCAGAACAGGTCCTCGCAGAAGGCGATCGAGCCGTCCTGATCGATCCTATCGAGACCGTGCGCCAGATAGGCTTCTTCCGTCGTCTCGATGATGAAGGTCGAGGTCTTGTCGTCGAACTTGTAGATGTGCGCCTGGAACCAGCCGTGATCCGTCTTGCGGAAATCGAAGGTGAAGGCGTCATAGAGCTTGTTGGTGCCGAGCCAGATGTAGCGGTTCGGCCGAGTGATCATGTCAGGCTGGAAGATCTCCGGATAATGGTTGCGGATCCTTGAGTTCAGACCGTCCGAGCCGATGACGAGGTCGGCGTCGGGGTAGTCGAGATCGGAATTCGCGTCCGTTTCGAAGACGAGTTCGACGCCGAGGGCCTCGCAGCGCTTCTGCAGGATGTTCAAGAGCTTCTTGCGGCCGATGCCGACGAAGCCGTGGCCGGAGGTGCGCTGTCTGGTACCCTTGAACCAGACTTCGATGTCGTCCCAATGGTTGAAAGCGTCCTGGATTTCGGCAGCACTTTCCGGATCCCAGACCTTCATCGAATCCATGGTGGCGTCGGAAAAGACGACGCCCCAGCCGAACGTGTCATAGGGCTTGTTGCGCTCGACGACCTGTACGGAGTGTTCAAGGTGGAGCTTCTTCATCAGGAGGCCGAAATAGAGACCGGCCGGGCCGCCACCGATGCAGACGATTTTCATCGCAATTCCTTCCCAGTCGCTCCGCGGCAAGGGCCGCTTCAGTCCATTTATTTTAAGTTTAAAATATAATGACCAGATGTCCCGCGTCAAGCATTAAGTGGAAGAAAAGCCCCTCCCCAACCCTTCCCGAAAGGGGAGGGGCTATCCGTGGCATCCTTCGGCGCAAAACAACTATTGAGGGGTCTTCCTCTCCTCGCTCTGCATCCCTCGACCCAGCCATTGCGGATCGACCTCAGGCAGAGGAATGGCGTCCAGAAGCATGCGGGTGTAGGGGGACGATGGCGCGGCGAAGACCTGGTCGCATGGACCTTCCTCCACGACCTGCCCGTTGCGCATGACGTAGACCCGGTCGCAGATGGCGCGGATGACCGAAAGGTCGTGGCTGATGAAGGCCATCGACAGGCCGAGATCGGTGGAGAGGTCCTTCAGAAGGTTTAGCACCTGCGCCTGAGTTGAAACGTCGAGGCCGGAGACAATCTCGTCGGCGAGCACGAAGTCCGGTTCGAGCAATGCGGCGCGGGCGATGCCGATGCGCTGGCGCTGGCCGCCGGAAAGCTCGTGCGGGTTTCGCTCGAGGCAGGATTGCGGCAGCGTCACCCGCTCGAGGATTGCCGAGACCTTTCGCCCGGCCGCCTTCGCATCCGAAGCGACGCCATGCAATAGCAGCGGCTCGACGAGGATGCGGCGGATCGTGTGCCTGGGGTTGAGCGAGGCCATCGGGTCCTGGAAGATCATCTGCATACGCCGGCGCAGCGGCCGCATCCGGGCGTCGGGCATATGGGTGATATCGCTGCCATCGAAGCGGATGGTGCCGGCCGAGACATTGACGAGGCGCAGCAGCGCGCGGCCGAGCGTGGTCTTGCCGGAGCCACTCTCGCCGACAATGCCTACGGTCTCACCGCGACGGATCGTTATGTCGACGCCGTGCAACACCTTGATGCCATTGACGAGGTGGCCGGACAGCGTGCGCTGCCCGCCATAGGTGACGTCGATGCCGGTGGCGGTCAGGAGGTCATCGGCCATGCGGGGTGCGCCTTTCGTCGTCGATGCCGATCTCGTAGCGCAGCGCGGCGAACACCGCCTCTGGCACCGGCGTCAGCCCGGCATTCGGCCGGTCGTAGCGCGGTCCGGCAGCAATCAGCGACCGCGTATAGATGTGCTGCGGGTTCGACAGCACATTGGCGGTGCGGCCTTCCTCGATGACCTTACCGGCGTAGAGCAAAGTGACGCTGTCGCATATCTGGGCGACGACGCCGAGGTCGTGGGTGACGAAGATGACGGCGGTGCCGTGGGCCTCCTGCAGCCCGCGGATCAGCCGCAGGATCTGCTTTTGCACCGTCACGTCGAGCGCCGTCGTCGGCTCGTCGGCAACCACCAGCTTCGGTTCCAGCGCGAAGGCGGCGGCGATCAGGATACGCTGCCGCATGCCGCCCGACAGTTCGTGCGGATAGCAGCGTAGGACCCGCTCCGGGTCGCGGATGTGGACTTCCTCCAGCAGCTGCAGCGCCCGCTGCCTGGCATCCCTGGACGACAGGCCACGCTTCAAGCGAAGCCCGTCGGTCAACTGGCCTTCGATGCGGCGGCCGGGATTGAGGGCGGTCTGGGGGTCCTGCGGGATCAGCGAGATTTCGCTGCCGATGACGTCGCGCAATTGCCTTGGCGGCATCTTGCGCAGGTCTCGGCCTTCGAACAGGATAGTGCCGGCGGTGACACGCACGGTGTGCGGGAGAATACCGAGCAGCGCCTTGGCGATGGTCGACTTGCCGGCGCCGCTTTCGCCGACAAGGCCGCGAACCTCGCCGCGCTCGAGCGTCAGCGACACGTCGCGCAGGATCGGTGCGCCGGCATCGCGGTCAGAGACGGCGCTAAGGCCTGATATGGAAAGCAGAGACTGGCTCATCGGCGCATTACCGGGTCGAGGGCGCGGCGAAGGCCATCGCCGAGCTGATTAAAGGCTAGCACAGTGGCAAAGAGGGCCGCCAGCGGCGCTGCCAGCACCCACCAGCCGTCGTAGATAATCTGCCGGCCTTCGGCGATCATGCCGCCCCAGGTCGGGGTGTCGGACGAGACGGAGAGACCGACGAAGGATAAGATCGCCTCGACGATGACGGCGATGCCCATTTCGAGGCTGACGAGTGCAATCAGCACCGGCGCGACATTCGGCAGGATCTCGCTGAAGAGGATGCGGATGCGGGAAAAGCCGATGGTGCGGGCGGCGGTTACGTAGTCCATCTGGGCCTGGGCCTGGGTTTCTGAGCGAATCACCCGGCAAAAGCGCGTCCAGTCGATGATGACGATGGCGGCGATCACCGAATGGACGCCCGAGCCGAAGACGGCGACCAGCAGGATCGACAACAGCACCGGCGGAAACGCCATCCAGATATCGACGAGGCGGGAGATGATCCTGTCCGCCCAGCCGCCATACCAACCGGCAACGAGCCCAAGCAGCGTGCCGATGACGGCGGCGAGACTTGCGGCAACGAAGGCGACGATGAGGGCGATGCGGCTGCCGAAGATCAGCCGCGACAGCACATCGCGGCCGAGATCGTCGGTGCCGAGGAGAAAGTTCGGATCGGCGCCGTTTTCCCAGAAAGGCGGCAGGGTACCGGAGAGGAGGTCCTGTTCGAGTGGGTCCTTCGGGGCGATGAAGGGGGCCAAGATTGCAAGGACGATCAAAAACAGAATGAAGCCGCCGCCAAGGACGACCTTCGGTTCGCATAGCAAGGCGCGAAGCCCCTTCGAATGTCGAGACGGCTGCTTGGGGGCGCTCGCCACTATGACCTCAACCATGGGCAAGCCTCGGATTGAAGGCGGCGACCAAGAGATCGACCAGCAGGTTGATGACGATGAACAGGGCGCCGAAGACCAGCACCAGCCCCTGGATCAGCGGCAGGTCGCGATTGATGACCGCGTCAATCGCCATGTTGCCGATGCCGGGATAGGCAAAGATGCGCTCGACGATGACGGTGCCGCCGATCAGGAAGGTGAACTGCACGCCGGTGAGCGCAATCGTCGGGCCGACGGCGTTGCGCAGCGCCTCCTGCAGCACAAGGCGCAGGTTCGACATGCCCTTCAGCCGGGCAAGCAGGATGTAGTCCTGCACCATCGCCTCCGACAGTGTCGCCTTCAGCACGCGGGCAATGATCGCGGCAAGCGGCAGGCCTAGCGCCAATACCGGCATGACCATATGGGCGGCGATATCCGCAAAGATCGCGAGGCGGACGGTGACGAGGCTTTCGATGAGATAGAACGGCGTGGCGAAATGCGTTTCGGTGCCCGGGTCGATCCGGCCGGAAAGCGGAAAGATCGGGAAGAAGACGCCGAAGACGAGAACCAGGGCCAGCGCCCAGACAAAATCGGGCACGGCGAGGAACAACCCGTTGAGGCCGTCGAGGATGGGTTCGAGCGGTGTGCGGCGGGCAAGCGTGCCGGCGACCGCCACGGCGCCGCCAAGCAGGACGGCAAGGACGAGGGCGGCAACGGCCAGTTCGAGCGTCGCCGGCAAGCGGTCGCCGAGCAGGCCGAGCACCTCGCGCTTCAGCGAGATCGAGGTGCCGAAGTCTCCCGCCACGACCGCCTTCAGCCAGATGCCGAACTGCACTGGCAGGCTGGCGTCGAGGCCGTAATGGGCACGAAGCGCTGCGATGTCGGCGGGGGTGGCTCCCGGCGAGATCATCATGGCGATCGGGTCGCCCGGCACGACGCGCAACAGCACGAACACGATCAGTGCGACGCCGAATAGGGTTGCTGCTGCCATGATCAGGCGGTTGAGGATGGAGAGGGCTATCATCGAAGTTCAATTCCAGCCGCATGGACGGCGACGAGCCTATCGAAGTGAATGGGGCCGCTGATACCCTCCCCTTGCGGGGGAGGGTCGGCGCGAAGCGACGGGGTGGGCGTTTACTGCGTTTACCGATGCGGCGGTCACCCCCACCCGCGGCTTCGCCGCGACCACCCCCTCAACGGGGAGGTTTGGCCTGTCACGACCAGCGAACGTCTCAGCAAGCCAACAATCAAGCCTTCGACACCAGCGTCGCCTGCAGCGCGCCCGAAACGTTCGGGGTCACCTTGACGCTGGTCT
Source organism: Rhizobium sp. 2YAF20 (assembly GCF_052114685.1). Lineage (NCBI taxonomy): Bacteria > Pseudomonadati > Pseudomonadota > Alphaproteobacteria > Hyphomicrobiales > Rhizobiaceae > Rhizobium > Rhizobium sp. 2YAF20. Next base: position 251,305 of record NZ_JBFRFF010000001.1, read on the forward strand.
TGTAGACGATCGGCTGGGCGTATTGCAGCAGCGGGATGACGTAGGCCTGTTCGGCAATGTATTTGTCGGCAGCCTTCCAGCCGGCGATGCGCTTGGCCTCGTCCTTTTCGCCCCAGAGCGGGCCTAACATGTCGTCGACATCCTTGGTCTTCCAGGCCGAATGCGGCGACGGACCGAACATGGCAAAGCCGGTCGAGGTCGTCGGATCGCCGATGGCGTTGCCCCAGTTGTAGAAGGCCGCCGGTCCGAGCTGGTGGGCGGCGCGCAGTTCGTAGTGCTTGGCGATCTCGTAGACCTCGATCTCCGCCTCGATGCCGACCTTGCGCCACATGCCGACGATCGCCTGGATCATCTCGTAATCCTTCGGCTTGAAGCCGCGGGTGGTCTTGATGGTGAACTTGACCGGCTTTGCCGGCGAATAGCCGCTGGCGGCCAGCAGCTTCTTTGCCTGCTCGGGATCGTAGGCAATCTTGATCGACGGATCGTAGGCGTCGTATTCCGGCGCTTCCAGTGTCGACAACGGCTTGCCGTAGCCGTGCAGCAGACGTTTGATGATCGCCTCCCTGTCGATCGACATGTTGGCGGCAAGGCGGACGTTCTTGTCGAGCATTGGATCGACGTTGCTGATAAAGATCATCCCGATGTCGGAGATTGGCGTTGCCACCCCATCGTAGCCCTTCTTCTTCTTGAGACGGTCGAAATCCTCGTAGGGGATTTCCAGCGTCACGTCGGAAGAGCCGGATTCGATCTCGGCGACGCGGCTGGTCGTATCGGGCACGAACTTGAAGATCACCGTCTCGAAGGCCGGCTTGCCGCCGAAATAGTCGGGGTTGGCCTTGAGGCGCAGGAAGGAATTGCCCTCATAGGCATCGACCATGTAGGGGCCGGTGCCGACTGGTTTCTTCTCGAAGCCTTCAGCGCCGACCTTGGTGTAATAGTCCTTCGGCAGGACATAGCCGGTGAGGAAGGCCATCCACTTGAAATAGGTCGGCTCGAAGCGGACGACGTCTGCGGTGATGCGGTTGCCTTCGACCTTGTAGTTGTTGGCAGTCGACCAGATGAAGGAGATCGGATTGCCACCCTTCTGGTCGGCGGCGCGGTTGAGCGACCAGACGACGTCCTCGGGCGTGAACTTCGAGCCGTCGTGCCAGGTGACGCCCTCGCGCACGTCCATCCAGACCTTGGTCTTGTCGTCGTTCCAGCCCCATTTGGTCAAAAGCCCCGGCTGGAATTTCAGGTCCGGCCCCTGGGCGATGAACTGGTCGAAGATCGAGCGATAGATCGCCTGGATCGTCGGATTGACCGCCGATGGCCCGGTTGTTGGATCAAAGGCCGGCAGATTGACGTTGAACGCGATCGTCAGCGTGTTGCTGTCGGCAGCTTCGACGATGGTCCGACCGGCGAGAATTCCCGTAATGAAAGTGGCCGCACCAAGGCTCAAGGCCTGGCGCCGAGTAAGCGTCGTCATGTGCACTCCGTTCCCCTATTCAGCGACGAGAAGACACCAAGCCGACCCGCTGCTGGCGATTTATTTTCGGAATGTTTTAATCTTAAAATAAGCATCTCGAACCGGCAAGCAGTTTCTCTGACGCTTTGCAAATTTAGAGACGGCGCGAAGGCGGCGACCAGGTCACCGTTGTTGCGATAATGTATGCTTAGGCATATAATGTCGCCATGCACTCTATCGGCAGAGGCGTCACAGCTTTAATGGAGCCTCATTTGTCAATTGACAGTGGGATGACGGCCGAAATATGCTTTTGCAAATGATTGAACAAAGCGCCTGAAAAAGGCGAAGGGGAATTGCGATGGCCGAACGTTCATTTGCGCGGGAAGTCGAGGACCTCAAGCTCGGGGAAGGCGATATCTTCCGCGGCGAGGGAATCCTGGCCATTACCAAGGCGCTGCTGCAATCCGGCGTCGCCTATGTCGGCGGTTATCAGGGCTCGCCGATTTCCCATCTGATGGACGTGCTTGCCGACGCCAAGGACGTGATGGAGGATCTCGGCGTTCATTTCGAGACGTCCGCCTCGGAGGCGGCAGCGGCAGCCATGCTGTCGGCCTCGGTGATGTATCCGGTGCGCGGTGCCGTCACCTGGAAGTCGACGGCCGGCACCAATGTTGCCTCGGACGCGCTTTCCAATCTTTCCTCGGGCGGCGTGACCGGCGGCGCGCTGATCATCATCGGCGAGGACTATGGCGAAGGTTCCTCGATCATGCAGGAGCGCAGCCATGCCTATGCGATGAAGTCGCAGCTGTGGCTGCTCAATCCGCGTCCCAACCTCCCGTCGATCGTCGAGGCGGTCGAGGCCGGTTTCGAGCTTTCGGAAGCCTCCAACACACCTGTCATGCTGCAGGTCGGCATCAGGAGCTGCCACGTCCACGGTCAGTTCGAGGCGAAGAACAACAAGCGGCCGGAATACACCCTTCGCCAGGCGCTGGAAAATCCGAAGCGTGATGTCAACCGTATCGTGTTGCCGCCTGCGACCTTCGTTCACGAGAAGCAGAAACTTGAGCAGCGCTGGCCTGCCGCCGTCGAATTCATCAAGAAGCGTCAGCTCAATGAATATTTTGGTCCGTCGCAAGGCGATGTTGGGATCATCTTGCTTGGCGGCATGTACAACAGCGTCATGCGCTCGCTGCAGCAGCTTGGGCTTGCGGATGTCTACGGCAACTGTTCGATCCCGCTTTATGTCCTGAATGTCGCCTATCCGCTGATCGACGACCAGATGGCGGCATTCTGCGCCGACAAGAAGGCCGTGCTGATGGTCGAGGAGGGCGCGCCGGAATATATCGAGCAGTCGCTGAACACCATCCTGCGCCGCCGCGATATCCAGACGAAAGTCGCCGGCAAGGATACGCTGCCGATGGGCGGCGAATATACCACGCAGGTACTGATGCGCGGGATCAAAACCTTCCTCGAAACCCACGCTCGCGTCCTACTCGGCAACCAGCCACCACTTCCCGATCCTTCGCCCGTGCTTAACGATCCTAGGGTCAAGGCACTGGCGGAAGTCGTGCCGCCTCGTCCGGCCGGTTTTTGCATCGGCTGTCCGGAGCGGCCGATCTTTGCGGCGATGAAGCTGGTGGAGAAGGAGCTTGGCGAGCATCACGTCTCGGCCGATATCGGCTGCCACCTGTTCTCGATCCTCCCTCCCTTCAATATCGGCGGCACCACGATGGGCTACGGGTTGGGGCCGGCCTCCGCCTCGGCCTTCAATGTCGAGGCCGACAAGCGCTCGATCTCGGTCATGGGCGACGGCGGCTTCTGGCATAACGGCCTTGCAACCTCCGTCGGAAATGCCGTGTTCAACAAGCAGGATGGCGTTATCCTCGTCGTCGACAATTTCTATTCGGCAGCCACAGGCGGGCAGGACATCTTGTCGTCGCGCGCCGAAAATCCGCGACGCAAGACCAACAATTCCATCGTCAATGCTGTCAAGGGCATCGGCGCCGGCTGGGTTCGCCAGATCGACCGAACCTACGATGTCGCCAAGATGCGCGACACGCTGCGCGAGGCATTGACCACCAAGGAGCCAGGCCCAAAGATCATCGTTGCGTCCTCCGAGTGCATGCTCAACAAGCAGCGCCGGGTGAAGCCGCTGTTCAACCAGGCGGTCAAGGATGGCAAGCGCATGGTCAAGGAGCGCTTCGGCGTCGACGAGGATGTCTGCACCGGCGACCATGCCTGCATTCGTCTCTCCGGCTGTCCATCCTTGTCGGTCAAGCACACCGACGACCCGCTGCGGGACGACCCGGTCGCCTCGATCGACAATAGCTGCGTCGGCTGCGGCAATTGCGGCGAAGTATCGGAGGCCGCCGTGCTCTGTCCGTCGTTCTACCGCGCCGACATCATCCATAATCCGACCGGCTGGGATCGCTTCGTGGCCCGCATGCGCAGCGCTGTCATCGGCTGGTTGCAGGCACGCCGCCAGGCCAGCCGCGTCGTCTTTGCCGATTGAGGAGAACGCCATGAACGAGAACGTACCCGTGGCAAACACCGGCCCCATCCGCCTTTCAACCGACAAGCCGATCGGCATCGCCATTCTTGCCATGGGTGGGCAAGGCGGCGGCGTTCTAGCGGACTGGATCGTGGGGCTCGCCGAAGCCGAGGGCTGGATGGCGCAGACGACCTCTGTTCCCGGCGTCGCCCAGCGCACCGGCGCGACCATTTATTATCTCGAGCTCCTGCCGGCCCGCGACGGCTTGAAGCCGATCTTCGCGCTGATGCCGACGCCGGGCGATGTCGATATCGTCCTTGCCGCCGAACTCATGGAGGCAGGCCGCTCGGTGCTGCGCGGGCTCGTCACGCCCGATCGCACGACGCTGATCGCCTCGACGCACCGCTCCTTCGCGGTCGGCGAGAAGGAGAAGCCGGGCGATGGTATCGGCAACCCAACCGTCGTCGTCGATGCCACCGATTTCGCGGCCAAGCGCACCATTGCCTTCGATATGGAAACGCTGGCGCTGAAGAACGGCAGCGTCATCTCGGCGTCGATGTTCGGCGCGCTTGCCGCCTCCGGCGCCCTGCCGTTTTCAAAGCAGGCCTTCGAGGCGATGATCCACGCCGGCGGCAAGGGCATCGAGCCCAGTCTGCGCGCATTCAACGCCGCCTTTGAGCGGGCGACCGGCAAGCTCAACGACAAAGTTTCGGCGACGCCGCACAAGCACTACGACACTCTGCCCGAAACCGCCGGCCATCCTGCGCTCGACAGGATAGTCCACCGCATCCGGGCTGAATTTCCCGCGGAAGCGCAGCCGCTGCTCTATGCCGGCGCGAAGAAGCTCACCGATTTTCAGGACCCGGCCTATGGCGATGAATATCTGACACGAATTGCCGCCCTCCATGCGCTCGACCGGAGGAATGGCGGGGCGGAGAAGGGCTTCGCATTCACGGTCCAAGCGGCCAAATATGTGGCCGTCGCGATGGCCTATGACGATGTCATCCGGGTTGCCGACCTGAAAGTGCGCGCCTCGCGCTTCGAACGTGTCCGCAAGGAAGTCGGCGCCAAGGCCGATCAGATCGTCTACATGACGGAATATATGCATCCACGCATGGAGGAGGTCTGCGGAACGCTGCCAAAGCGTCTCGGCCTGTGGATTGAAAGTCGTCCGTCGCTGTTTGCCCGCCTCGACCGCATGGTCAACAAGGGGCGGCGCGTCAAGACCGGCACGCTCCTCTGGTTCCTCAGCCTCTACGCCGTATCGGCCCTTCGCCGCACACGCCGTGAAACGTTGCGTCATTCACGCGAGGCGGACCATCGCGAGGCCTGGCTTTCGGCCGCATCAGGCCTGCTAGCCTCAAACTACGATCTTGCCGTCGAGGTGCTTAACAATCGCCGCCTGGTCAAGGGCTATTCCGACACCCATGCCCGCGGCCTGTCCAAATTCGACCGCGTGATGTCGGCCCTGCCGGCTCTCAAAGCTCGCGACGACGGCGCCGCCTGGATGAAACGCCTGCGCCAGGCGGGATTGCTGGATGAAGACGGCATTGCGCTGGATGGCGCACTTAAGACGGTGGCGACACTTTGATTTGTCACCCACCCTTTGAGGGGGGCGGGTCGGCTCGCAGTGCCGGGGCGGGTGATTTCTTGTGAAATGCTATAGTTACCCCCACCTGCAGCTACGCTGCGACCCCCCCTCATTAAGGGGGAGGTGGTCCCCTCAAATCTCATGCTTCCTGATGTTATTCAGCACCTTGTGCAGGGTCGAGATGAAGGCGCGATATTCGGCTTCTTCGACGCCGTCGAACATCTGGAGCAGCAGGTCGTACATGGTTGGCCACACTTTTTCGAATGCGGTGCGGCCTTCCTCGGTAATCGAGACGTCGCGGATGCGCATGTCTTCGGGCCGCGGCTGGCGGCGGATATAACCCTGAGATTCCAGCCCATCCAGCGTGCGGCTCATTGTCGACTGTTCGGTGACGGCGAAGATCGACAGCTCGTTGATGGTGACCGACGATGAGACGCTGAGCACGGCCAGCGCCCGCATCTTGGCGGTCGAGATGTCGAGCTCCCGGAGCTCTTCTGCCATATTGGCATTCCAGCGCGCCATCAGCCGGTTCATGAGGTAGGGGGCGAAATGGTTGAGGCCGATTTCGCCCATGGTCGGGCGCGCGTCGTAGCCGTCGTCCTTTCGCCTCAGCACTCTGCCTGAAAACCGTTCCTCCATGAAAGATGCGTCTCCTAGGGTTTATCTGTTATTTCAGCGAGGATGCGAGAAGAAAGCCCGAGCCGCCGCCAAGTCCGGGGCCGGGATGCGTGGATGCGCCAATGTGATAGAGGCCCTCGATGTGGGTGCGGTGGTTAACAGAAGACTTGAAGGGCCGCCAGAGGAAAAACTGGTCCAATCCACAGTGTCCGCCATAGGGATCGCCGCCGACGAGGTTCATGTTCATTGCCTCGAGATCGGCGGGCGAATAGGCTTTGCGGGCAAGCTTTATCCCGCCAAAATTCTCGATGTGGCGGGCGAGCATCGCTTCGACACGATCGGCATAGCGCTCGCGCACGGCTTCGCTCCAGTGCCCGTCGGCTGGGGTTTCGATCTCGCCGGCCGCATCGCTCTTGAGGTGGCGAGGGGCTTCGGGGAGTTGCAGCCAGAGGATCGATTTCCCCTCCGGCGCGCGGCTCGGATCGAAGGAGACCGGCTGGCCGACGCAGACGGTAGGCTCGGCCGGCAGGAGGCCGCGCTCGCATTCGTTGCTGGCGCGGGAGACGCCGTCGAGGCCCGGGCTCAGGTGCAGCAAAGCCACCTTTGAAAGCTCGGGATTGGCCTTCCATCGCGGCGGTTCCGAGAGAGCATAGTGGATCTGCATGTTGCCCTTGCCGTAGCGATATTGGGCGACGCTCTCCTTGATCGGGGCGGGCAACGGCTGTTGCCAATGGCTCAGCAGCCGTTCGTAAAGCTGGTTGGGCGTCGTCGAGCAGATGACACCAGCGGTGGCGTTCAGCGTCTCGCCGTCGGCGAGCCTAACGCCGCTTGCGCGATTGCCGGACCCGCTGACAACCTTTTCGACATCGGCGCCGGTGCGGATTTCGCCGCCCTGGTGGTTGATCAGCCGTTCGAAGGCGGCGAGCAATGACGATGCGCCGCCCTTGGCGACCGGGCAGCCGGCAAGCTCGATGGCAAAGCCGATGACCTTCAGCATTTCAGCGGAATAGGCGGCCTCCGGGCCAAGCCCGCAATGCAGCACCCAGGGTGCCCAGAGGGCGTGCAGATCCTCGGACCTGTAGGTGGTCTCGAGGTAGCCGCGCGCAGGAACCAGCGCCTCGCCGAACCAGCCTGCAAGCCCGCGCAGGCCGCGGCCCCAGCCTTGCCGCGCGACCGTCTTTAGCGTGCTGCCGGACCAGAGCGCGCCGCCGAGCAGCGAAAATAGAAATGGCGCGTCGGCGCCGAGCTTGTCCATTTCGCGCGAAAATGCCTGGCCGTCGCCAGATGATAGCGCGTCGAACGTCGCAATATTGCGCTGACGATCCTTGGAGAAGATGACGTTAGAGCCGTCGGGGCGAAGCACGCCTGTCGGCAGGTCGGCATGGGCAAATTCGAGGCCGCGGGCTTCGAGATCCTTGCCGAGCGCGGCATAGGCCGGCGAGGTCAGGAACAGGACCATCGTCGTCGCCATGACGTCATGGAGAAAACCCGGCTCTGTGATCTCCTCGGTGCGCAGGCAGCCGCCGATGCGGTCGTTGCGCTCGAGAATAAGCACCTTCCGACCCTTCTTGCCGAGCATTGCGGCTGCGACCAGCGCGTTGATGCCGCTGCCGACGATGATGTAGTCGTGGTCGCTCATGCGGGGCTCCGAAATCGATCGATGAGGTAGCTATTGTGGCAAAGCCACCGAGCTTCGCCTGAAACTGTGGCCGGGACGCTTGAGCCATCATCCTGAGGTGCAATTCGAAGAATTGCCTCGAAGGGCGAGGGCGCTTGCGCCGATGTCTGCGGTCTTGCGAAGGCAACCGGCCTCGAAGCCAGCCCTCGTGGTTCGAGACGGTCCTTCCGGCCTCCTCACCATGAGGGCTGGAGCGTGCCACTGCCGATCCGCCTACGAAATGCAACTACACTGCTCCCGCCGGGAGAAGCGGAAACCCATCTTACTTCGCAACCAGTGCCAATGCGCGGACCGGCGAGCCGGTGCCGTCGACGAATTTCAGCGGGGCGGCGATCAGGACTGCACCCTTGGCAGGAAGCTGGTCGAGCTGGCAGAGGCTGGCGAGACCGTAGCGGTTGTTCTTGTGCATCAGGTTGTGTGCCGGGAAGGGCGGGTTCATGCCGCCGGCGGAGCCTGCGTCGGTGCCGATGGTCTCCGAGCCCCAGCCGATGATGTTCTTGGTCAGCAGATATTCGATCGCCTCGGCTGTTGGCCCCGGGGAGTGCGGGCCGTTCTCGTCGGCATTGAGGAAGGCTTCGGTCGAGCCGTTGCGCTTGTACCAGTCGGTGCGCAGGACGACCCAGCTTCCAGCTTCGATCTCGCCGTATTCGGCTTCCCATTCCTTGATGCTGTCGACGGTCAGGAGATAGTCCGGATTGGCGGCGGCCTCCTTCGAGCGGTCGATGACGTTGACCGGGGCCACGAAGTTCTGCGGCGGGATCTTGTCGGTCGTATTGTTGGGGTTGTCCTTGCCGGTGATCCAGTGGCAAGGCGCGTCGAAATGCGTGCCTGTATGCTCGCCAAGTTCCAGCCAGTTCCAGGCCCAGAACGGACCGTCTTCGTTATAATGCGAAATGGGGTGAACCTTGACCTTCGGCGTGTTCTTGCCGAACTGCGGCGGCAGATACAGCACCGGCGTATCGGGGCCGAGCGGCGCCGTCAGATCGACGACTTTGATCGAGCCCGAAATGAGGGCCGTGGCAAGGCTGGCGAGAGTGTTGGAAGTCATGACGATGTTCCCCTTGACGAAAAGCCAGCGCCCCCGGATGAGGCATCTGCTGCCTGTTATTGATCCGTGCGCCGCGGCTGGATGACGCAAAGCCTATGTCACAACATATGATATTGCAAGCATTTGCGACGCGCTGTGCGCTGCCTTCTCCGGCCCTCGGCTCCACACATTCCAGCGCGCAAATTTTCCCGCAGAAGAAGGCTTTTCGCGGTGCACTGCCTTCGAAACGTGAAGCCCGTCGAGCATTGTCGCAGGGATTTTTGTGTCTGCACCCTTGAAGGCTTCCGTTCAAGATGTATGCATGTGCGAATAAAAATAATGAAAGAGAAGGGGTCGGACGATGAGCTACGATGCTGTGGTGGTGGGTGCGGGTCATAATGGCCTTGCCGCGGCGGTTCATCTGGCTGCCAAGGGCTGGAAAATCGCCGTGATCGAGGGCAATTCCGAGCCCGGCGGGGCGGTCAGGACCCGCGAGGTCACGCTGCCCGGCTTCCGCCACGACCTTTGCGCCATGAACCTCTCGATGTTTGCAGGCTCCGCCTTCTTCGCAGCCTACCGACAGGAGCTGATTGCCAACGGACTTGGCTTTGCGCCTGCGAGCGATTGCTTTGCCAGCGTGTTTCGCGACGGCACCTACCTTGGCGTCAGCACCGACCTTGAAAAGACCGTGGCAGGGATCGAAGCTCTTTCGCCTGAGGACGCCGCCGCTTGGCGGGCAATGCTTACCCAATTCGGCTCCGATGCGCCGCATATCTTCGGCCTGCTCGGCGCGCCGATGCCGTCCTTTGCTGCAGCGAAAGTGCTTTGGAAGGCCTGGCGGCAGAAAGGGACCTCCTGGCTTTATGATACCGCCCGGCTGCTGTTTGCCTCGCCGCGCGACTTTCTCGACGCGCGGTTTGGCAATGCCAAGCTCAAGGCGATGATGGGCGCCTGGGGGCTCCATCTCGATTTCGCGCCCGATATTGCCGGCGGCGCGCTGTTTCCCTATCTCGAATCCATGGCTAACCAGGCCTTCGGCATGGTCATCGGCCAAGGGGGCGCCGATACGATCGTCAAGGCAATGACCGGCGTGCTGAAGGACAAGGGCGGCGAGCTTCTGCTCGGGACAGCGGTCGACAAGATCGTGACATCGGGCGGCAAGGCGACCGGCATTGTCCTTGCCGATGGCCGCTATATCGAGGCGTCGCGCGCGGTGATCGCCAACGTCAATCCGAAGAACCTGTTCGGCAAGATGCTTGCGCCCGATCCGGGGCGCCGGGATTTCGACCGCAAGATCAGTGGCTTCCGCGCGGGTCCGGGCACGATGATGATCCATCTGGCGCTGAGTGGTTTGCCGGATTGGACGGCGGGCGAGGCGCTGAAGACGTTCGCCTATGTCCATATCGCGCCCGATTTCGAAATGATGTCAAAGGTCTATGCCGAGGCGGCGGGCGGCCTCCTGCCGGTGGAGCCGGCATTGGTGATCGGCCAGCCGACCGCGATCGATCCGTCGCGCGCGCCTGAGGGAAAGCATGTGCTCTGGGTGCAGGTGCGGGTGCTTCCTGCCGAATTTCGCGGCGACGCCGCAGGCGAGATTACGGCCGGCAACTGGAACGACGCCAAGGAGGCCTATGCCGATCGCGTCCTCGACATCATCGAGCGATATGCGCCTGGTTTGCGCGGCAGGATACTTGGCCGCTCCGTGTTCTCGCCGGTCGATCTGGAGAAGGAAAACCCGAACCTCATCGGCGGCGACAATCTTTCCGGCAGCCATCACCTGGACCAGAATTTCCTGTTTCGCCCCGTCGCCGGATATTCGCGCTACAAAACGCCCGTGGGGTCGCTCTACATCTGCGGCGCCTCGACCTGGCCGGGAGCCGGAACCGGCGCCGGGTCCGGATTTATGCTCGCCAAGATGCTTGCTAGCTGAGCCAATCCACTACCGTCGCGAGCCCGCCAGCGCGAAACCTTTGACATTTCAAATATTGCTTCGTAGACCATGGAGATGGGTTAGCGATGCAGGATTTGAGCAGGGAACATGGCCGAGGCGGATAGCGAAACTGTCGATCTGGAAATCATCGTCCAGGGCGCGCAGGAAGGCAAGAAGCAGGAGCTCAGGCTCTGGCTGCGGATGCTTTCGACCACGAAGCTGGTATCGCAGGAAGTCCGCCGGCGGCTGCGCGCCGAGTTTGGCGCCACGCTGCCGCAATTCGACCTGATGGCGCAGCTCTATCGCGAGCGCGATGGCCTGAGGCTCGGCGAACTCTCCAAGCGCACGATGGTGACCAACGGCAATATTACCGGCCTGGTCGAGCGGCTTGAAGTCGACGGCATGGTGCGCCGGGAAACTCCGGATGGCGACCGCCGCGTCACGGTCGCCAAGCTGACGCCCAAGGGCGAAAAACTCTTCGGCGCCATGGCCGCCGCCCACGAAGGCTGGCTGCGCGACATGATGGCGGACGTCAAGCCGGCCATCATCGCCGAACTCTGGAACGACATCGGCGAGGTCAAGGCCTCGGTCAGCAATCATTTGTCCGGGGTTGATTGAGAGGCTGGCTGAATGATCAGATCTTCAGTGGTGCCGTCGGAGACGTAGTCCTCCTTCGGATCGCCGCTCAGGTTGGTGAATGGCAGGATCGCGACCGACGTCCGCAGCGGCGCTAAGGGCTTGCGCCAATCGAACTGCAATGCAACGGTTGCGAGCAGGGCAATCAGCAGCGCTGCAATTCCGATCGCCGGCAGGATCACGGTGCAGGCGCTCGGCCGATGCGACGATCCAGTCACCTCTCCCGCTATGCTGGAATCGAGCAGAATGCGGTAAACGCGAACGGAATCGGCAATGTTCTTAAGCCGCTTCTTGCCAAGGCTTATGAACCCCACATCAGCCTTGTGAACGACGTGATCGAAGGCGGATCCCGATATGCAAATGCCGCCAGGCTCAGCCAAACCCTCCAGCCGCGCGGCGACGTTGACGCCGTCACCGTAAAGATCGTCGTCCTCGACGAGAACGTCGCCTAGATTTAAACCAATGCGGAAGCGAATTTTCCGCGCTTCCGGGGCGGCAGGATCGTGCTCTGCCATCCTCCGTTGGATCGCTGCGGCGCACTGGACTGCATCGACCACGCTGGCAAACTCGACCAGAGCGCCGTCTCCCATGAGTTTGATGAGGCGGCCCCGAAACTCCGCCACCGCGGGGTCGAACAGCTCGTGACGACAGATCTTTAGCCGCTCCGGCGTGCCGACCTCCTCCTTCCTCATGAGGCTGCTGTAGCCGACTACGTCGGCGGCCAAGATCGCGGTAAGAGCCGTCGCTCCGTTTATGTGCCTCGCGCGTTCGACGCTGGCTCAGGCAAGTTTGCCAAAAGGCGCATCCGACGGACATTCCGGAAACCGGAATGTGTCCAGCCGGCACACCATCCGGCAGCCTACGAGTTCAGCTGCGCGGTGTTTGGTGGCAGTGTTAGCGCCAGCCGGCTGATTAACTGCACTGAGGCGAAGGACCGCTCCTGGAAACTCTGCTCACCACTCACGCTCAATGGGCCTTCTCGTTCTTGAACCGCTTCTCCAGCATGCTGACCAGCCGGACCATCGGCCAGAGCAGGATGATATATACCAGGGCCGCGCCAATCAGCGGGGAGGGGTTGGCGTAGAGGGCCTGGGCGTCCTGAGCTTCTTTTAGCAGTTCGGGAAGCGCTACGGTCGAGGCGAGCGAGGTGTCCTTGAACATCGAGACGCAGTTGCTGGTCATCGGTGGAATGACGATGCGGACGGCTTGCGGCAGGACGACCTTGTAAAGCGTGATCAGGAAGGGCAGGCCGAGGGCGGCAGCCGCCTCGAACTGGCCCTTGGCGACGCTCTCGATGCCCGAGCGGAAGACCTCGGCGGAATAGGCGGCCATGACGATCGAGAAGGCCATGACGGCCGATGTCCAGGAGGTCAGCCTGATGCCGACGAAAGGCAGGGCGTAATAGATCAAGATGAGGACCACCAGCACCGGCGTTGCGCGCAGGATGTCGATATAGGCGATGGAAATCAGCTGGAAGGGCCGTGGCGCGTAGAGCCTGACGAGGCTGATGACGAGGCCAAGGGGAACGCCGATGGCGATGCTCATCAGGCCAAGCAGCAGCGTGTTCCATAGGCCGCGCAGAAGCGCTGGAATGGACGACATCAAAACGTCGTAGTTGAAGAAGGTTTCGACGAGCGACATGGGCATTCCTAAAGCGTTTCCAGGAAAAGCGCGAAGCGGGGTTCCTGGGGAATTGCGTCAAAGCAAACAGTTAGAGCCATGAAGCGTTTCCAGGAAACGATGAATGGCCTGGCGGGTGCTATGAGCGGCGGTCCAGCATGCCGACTATCGGTCGGCATGCTGGCTTTGGGAAAGTGATCTTTTGATCACGCTTTGGGGATAGGCATCTCGGTGGCGGTGGAGGATGCGGCGGGTGCGTCGCTGCCGAACCACTTCTTGTGGATCGTCTGCATGGTGCCGTCCTTCTTCATGGCCGTGATCGCATCGTTGATCTTTCCAAGCAGCGGCGAATCCTTGGTCATCATCAGGCCGTATTGTTCGCCGGTCTTGATGCGGTCCGCGATGGCAAAACCCTTCATCTTGATGAAGAGATACTGCATTCCGGGTACGTCGCTGACGACGGCGTCGACGCGGCCGGCACCCAGGTCGAGGAACATATCCTGCTGCGAGTTGTAGCCCTTGATGTCGGCAAAGCCGTCGGCGGCCTTGTTGTCCTTGACCCACTTTTCGCCGGTCGAGCCGGAGAGCACGCCGATGATCTTGCCCTTGAGGTCGGCCACGCCCTTGACGGTGCTGCCGTCCTTGGTGGCGACGCCCATGTCGCTGTCGTAATAGGGCTGGGTGAAGGATTGCGACTTCAGGCGTTCAGGTGTGATGGTGATCGAGGAGATCGCCACGTCGATGCGCTTGGAGCTGGTGCCGGCGAAGAGCGCCTGGAAGCCGTAATCGGCGATTGCCGTGGTCATGCCGGCGCGCTTGGCAGCTTCATTGACGACGTCAACTTCGAAGCCTTCGAAAGAACCGCTGTCGGTCTTGTATTCGAACGGCGGGTTGTTGGGGTAGGAGCCGACATTCAGCGTGTCGGCGGCATATGCGAAGGAAGTTCCGCCGGCAATGCCGACAGCGGCCGCAAGGACCAACAGGTTACGACGCGTTAGGCTCATTTTCTTTATCTCCCTCTGGTTATGATTCATTTTGGCTATGACCCGGGGCGCCCTTGGCCCACGGAGTATCGTCGGTCTGCCCGTCAAGGCCGGCCGTCATTTCATTGCGTCGACCATGCGGTCGAGCGCCGTGCGTATCTGTTCGATATCGCGGAAGATACACATGCGCAGAAAAGCGCGCGAACTGTCGCCGAAGAGATAGCCGGGTGCCAGGCCAACGCGGGCGCTCTCGAGAATGCGGGCGCAGGCGGCGCGGGCATCTGGCTCGCCTTCGAGCGCAAAGAACGCATACATGCCGCCGCGAGGCTTGTCCGGTAGGATGATGCCGGGGATCTCGGGCAGCCTTTCATAGGCAAGATCGAGACCTACCTTGATCTTGCCGCGGATCTCCTCGACCAGCGGTTCGCCATCGCGGATCGCCGCCAGGGCGCCGGCCTGGATGATGCCTGCCGTTCCGCTGTTGATATATTGGGTCATCGCCGCCAGCTGATCGGCAACGCCTGACGGATGCGTCAGCCAGCCGATGCGCCAGCCGGTCATCGCCCAGGCCTTGGAGAAACTGTTGATTGAAATCACCCGGTCGCCATCCTCGGCGATCTGCAGGATCGACGGCGCGACGCGCCCGTCGAAATAGAGCCTGCCATAGACCTCGTCGGAAATGATCCAGATGCCCGTGCGGCGGCTGAAATCGAGCAGCGCCTGCATTTCCTCACGCGAAGCCGTCCAACCGGTCGGATTCGATGGCGTCGACAGGAAGATGGCGCGGGTGCGGGCGTCGCAGCGGGCGAAAATCTTGTCGAGGTCGAGCCGCCAGTCGGTGTCGAAATCGAGCGAAACCGGTCGCGGCTCGCCGCCGATCAGGTGGATAGCGTTGTGAATGTTGGGCCATTGCGGCGCGACATAGACGATGTTGCTACCGAGATCGACCAGCAGCTCGAGCGCGATATAAAGCGCCTGCATGCCGCCGGGCGCCACGGTCGTACGCGCGATCGGTATGTGGCGCTCGTGGAGCCTGGACTGATAATCCGACAGCGCTTCGTTCAGCGCACCGAGCCCGCGCATATTGGGGATATAGAATGTCGAGCCTTCGTCGAGCGCCCGCTTGGCGGCATCGCGGATGAAGGGGGGCGTCACCATATCGCCTTCGCCATACCAGAGCGGAATGACGTCGCCGAGTTCTTTCGCCCGCATCGCCAGCTCGGCAATATTCTCCGTGTAAAGGTCGCGTATCTGCGCGCGGATGCCATCGAAGGCATGGCGATCTGATGCTACAGGCGGGGTTTGCTGTGGTCTAAAAGACAATGAACTTTCCTTGAAGGCTTTATCCGAAAGCGCCGATCCGTTGCGGTCGCAGCGTCGGGATCGCTCCTTATGCTGGGATCGTTATCCAAAACGGCGGGCATTTCAAGGAAAAAATTTGAAGCTTAAATAGTCTCTGTTTTTTGCATGTTTCCCACGTCTTTATTTTCGCCGTAAAATATTGAAAGTGTTATATAATATACGATTGTTTATTTTGTCGCCTTTGCGCGTGCATCGGCTGTTTTTTCCGCAACCGCAGCCCCTAAAAACATAGTGTCGCTGGCAAGCAGGAAGAAGCTGATGCCCGTTGCCGACCACTGGGCGATGTCATCCGTCGATGGCCGGAAAATTCCGACGCTGCGTCCCGCGACGAGGGCTGTTGTCGTGATGGTGCGGATGGCGTCGTCGAGCCTGCTTTTGCCCTGCGGTCCAAGCGCGCCGATCGAGACGGAGAGGTCGCCGGGGCCGACGAAAATGACGTCGACGCCATCGACGGCTGCGATCTCGGCGATGTTGGCAAGACCTTCCGCGGTCTCGACCTGGATGGCGAGAACCAGTTCGTCGTTGGCCTTCGAAAGATAGTCCGGGATGCGATAACCGTAGCCGGCAGCCCGGCCCGGGCCGACGCCGCGCTCGCCGATGGGCGGGTATCGCGTCGCCATGACGACGGCTTTCGCCTGTTCTGCCGTTGAAACGCGCGGCACCAGCACCCCTGAGGCACCGGCATCCAGCACGGCGGCGATCTGCTCCGGCGCATGGCCGGGAACCCGGACGATGGCCGGTACGCGATGGATGTCTGCAGCGCGGATAAGGTCTTCGATCCGTTCGCGGCCGATCTGCGAATGTTCCCAGTCGATGCATAGAAAATCGGGGCCAGCCTGGGCCACGACCTCTATCGCCACCGGATGGGGGATGGCCGCAAATGTGCCGATCAGCGGCTGGCGTTCGATGCAGCTTTTGCGGAAGGTGGCCATTGAAATCCTCGGATCGCAGCGTTTCGTTGGTGATTGATAGATCGAAACGCAATTGCTGCGAAGGTGCAATCTATTTTAGACTTGAAATATTATGCCGTCGCCTTAGCGTGATTGCGACAGGTGAGGAGAACGACATGATCAAGGCGCATCCGCTCAAGGGTCCGAACAGGCTGAAGCTCGGTGTTTTTTCGACCAATGCCGATGGCGGACTGGCAATCACCGACGTGCCAGAGCGCTGGACGGCGAGCTGGGAGGATAACCTCACCGCGGCTCAGATCGCCGACCATGCCGGGCTCGAATTCCTCCTGCCGATCGCACGCTGGCGTGGCTTTGGCGGGCGAAACCGGGTGCGCGAGTGGTCGTTCGAGACGTTCACCTGGGCGGCGGCGCTTGCCGCATCGACCGAGCAGATCGGCCTGTTCATGACGGTGCATGTGCCGCTCGTCCATCCGCTTTATGCGGCGAAATCGCTGGCGACCGTCGATCACGTCAGCGGCGGGCGAGCCGGTCTCAACATTGTCTGCGGCTGGAATCCCAAGGAATTCGGCATGTTCGGCACGCCGCTGGTCGAAAAGGGATACGACCAGGCCGCCGAGTGGCTGGAGATTGTCGAACGGGCCTATGGACCGGAACAGCCATTCGATTTCAACGGCAGCTACTACACGCTGAAAGACGCGGTCAGCCGGCCGGCCAGCCTGCAATCGCCACGACCCGTTACGATGAACGCGGCCTTTGGCGGACCAGGACGGGATTTCGCGGCGGCGAGCTGTGATTATCTTTTCACGACATTCTCGCAAATCGCCGATGCTGGAAAGCATGTCGCGGATATCCGCGAACGTGCCGAAAAGAACGGCCGCGATGTCGGCGTCTACACCGTCTGTCACGTCGTTTGCCGGGAAAGCCGCACCGAAGCCGAGGATTATTACCGGCGATACGCAGTCGACATGGCTGATCACGAGGCGGTCGACGCCCACATGGCCGGCAAGAAGGAGTTCTCGCAGTCCCATGATGGCGATGCCTATGACCGCTACCGTCAACGTTTCGCCGGTGGGGCGGGCAGCTATCCGCTGATCGGGACGCCCGAGAGCATCGCCGAGGAAATGATCGCCATCTCGGGGCAGGGCTGTGCGGGTATTGCGCTGTCCTTCGTCAATTATACGCAGGAGCTACCGTTCTTTTGCGACCGCGTGCTGCCGATCTTGAAGCGAGCGGGTTATCGGGCGTGAAGGGATGCGCAGATTAAGGGGTTATTTTCCGCAGAATTTGCGGTGAATAGCGTTTGAGGACTTCGGGACGTACGGTGCCAGCCGGCCCTCTCTGTCGGCGGGGCCGACATCTCCCCCGCAGGTGGGGAGAATAAGATGCCGCTCTATCCTTGCCCTTGCTAAGATTCGATGGGCTCTGTTTGACGCTGCGAGTGCGGCATCCTCCAAATCTCCCCACCTGTGGGGGAGATGTCACCGAAGGTTGACAGAGGGAGGCGGCTTGACGTGAACGTCGTGAGGTGCCGCCGCCCCACTCAATCCTATCTATGCCGGGCCTACCTGTGCCGCGCAATAATCTCGCCCAAAACCTTATCAAAACGCGCAGCTTCCTCGATCTTGTTGTAATGGACCATCGAGATGCGCAATGCGCCTTGTTCCATCGTCAGGCCAAGGCGCTTCATCAGGCGGGGGGCGAACATGTGGCCGTCGCGCAGGCCGATACGGGCCTTGCCCATTTCCTCCGCGATCTGCTGCGGCGTAATGCCGGGAATGTTGAAGCAGATGGTGGGGACGCGGCCGGCGACCTTTGCCTCGTCGGAAATGCCGTAGATGACGGCGCCGTGGCGCTTGAGGATCGACAGCAGTTCGCGGGAGAGCGTTGTCTCATATTCGCGGATGGCACCCATGGCGGCAACCAGCGCCTCGCGGCGGGAATGTTCGCCAGCGGCTAAGAAGCGGCGGCCGAGGGCTTCGAGATATTTGACGGCGGCGTTCATGCCCGCGACGTTTTCATAGGTGAAGGTGCCGACCTCGATCTTGTAGGGTGGGACGTCGGGAATGAAGTCTTCCTTGAAGGTCGGCAGCTTGACCAGCGCGTCGTAGCGGCCCCATAGGAAGCCCATATGCGGCGAAAAGTTCTTGTAGCCGGAGCAGACGAGATAGTCGCAGTTCCAGTCCCGAACATCGATCAAGCCGTGCGGCCCGTAGTGCACGCAGTCGAGGAACACTTCGCCGCCGGCGGCATGGGCCAGTTCGCCGACTGTCTTGACGTCGACAATGGTGCCGATCGAGTGGGCAGTCACGGTGCAGGCGACGAGGCGGGTGCGTTGGTTGAGCAAGGGCTTCAGGTCTTCGGTGTTAAGCGTGCCGTCCTCACGCATGCGCCACCAGACGATCTTGGCGCCATCGGCCTCCAGCGCCATCCATGTGGCGATATTGGCGTCGTGATCCATGTCGGTGACGATGATCTCGTTGCGCTCGCCCAGCATCTTGGCGATGCCGAGGCTGACGAGGCGGATGAACGAGGTGGCGTTCAACCCGAAGGAGATCTCTTCAGGACGATAGGCATTGACCAGCAGCCCGACGGTTTCGCGGGCTTCGTCAAGATTGCGGTCGACGCCCTGGCTATGCTGATATTTGGCCATGCGCTGGACATTGTAGTCGATCAGATGTGTTGCGACCGCATCGACAACCGCCTGGGGGACCTGCGCGCCGCCGGCATTGTCGAGGAAGACGAAGTCGCCCGCCTTCTGAATGGCTGGAAACATGCTGCGGATCTCATCGACCGGAAAACCGTTTTCGCCGGTAAATTTCTGTGTGGAAACGGAAACGGTCATGAAGGATCTCGCTTGACTGAATAGAGGCTCGTGATCATTTGATCACAAGATATTTGAAAGTTCAACTAAATTTATCGAGTGGTCACTGTATAGGCGTTTTTCCGATGGTGTTAGACGGGCAAGGGTGTCGGCATCGTCCCCTTCTCCCCACAAGCAGGGTCTTCGCAAAAGAGCGACTGGAACCGGGCTGAGACGTTCAGCCCTCACTCTGAGGTGCAATTCGAAGAATTGCCTCGAAGGCGAGGACGCTTGCGCCGATGTGCGCGGTTTTGCACAGGCAAGCGGCCTCGGGGCCAGTCCTCGTGGCTCGAGACGGCCCTCTGGCCTCCTCACCATGAGGGCTGGAGCACAAGCTACCGCCAATCCGCTTCCCGTGCGCAATTGCCCTGTCCTGAGGCAAGAAGAAGACCACGCTAAGACTTCACGCCACCCCTTGAACGCGGTTCCTCCTCCGTCGGACAATAGTCGCGCAATATCGCGTGGGTGTGGCGGATGTCGTCGATCACGCCGTCCCGGGCTCGCTTGAAGTCACCTGCCTTCAGCGCGTCGATGATTGCGAGATGCGGATCGGCCGGGTCGATCTCGCCGCTTCGCATCAAAGGCTCGACGGAGGCAGACAGCATGCGCATATAGGGGCCGAAGCGCAGCCAAAGGGTCTCGATTAACTGCAGCAGCACTTCCGAGCCGGAAGCTTTGTATATGGTGAAATGGAACTGCTGGTTCCTGGCCATCAGCCCGTAGATATTGCTGTTGCGGCCGATCGCGTGCTGCTCAGCGGCAATGGTTTCGAGCGTGGCAATATCCGTTGCGGTCAGGCGTGGGGCGCCGAGTTCGGCAGCCAGTCCCTCGACCGCGATCCGGGCGCGGCAGAGATCGTCCAGCCGCGCGACCGTCACCGTTGGAATGCGGGCCGAACCGTTCGAGGCGACTTCGAGCGCGTTTTCCGCTGCCAGTCGCCGCAGGGCTTCGCGCACCGGCATGTTGCTGGTGCCGAAGGTCTCGGCAAGCGAGGCGATGGTCAGCGTCTGCCCGGGATCGAAGCTTCCAGCCATCAGCGCGTTGCGCAGCTGCTGGTAGACACCCTCCTGGATCGTCGTTCTGCTAGACACGGGTTCCAGGGCAATGCGCACGCGCGGTTCCTTCTCGTCGATTTGAAATTAGTGACTATCCTAAAGCGAAGCCGCCGCCGGGGGAACTGTCTTGCTCACGGTTCCTCGATTTCCCACGCCCTTTGATCTGCGGATCGAAGTTGGACGTCGGTCGCGTTCTTCGGCCGGCGCAAACCGATGCCTACGCCTAGAAGGGCCAGCCCACCGCCGATCGCGTGATAGGCGTGCAATTGCTCGCCAAGGATCGCCCACGCCAGAACCGCGACAATCATCGGCACCAGATTGATGAACAGTGCAGTTCGCGCAGCACCTAGGCGGTGGATGCCCATCATCCAGTAAAGCGGCGCGATCAGCGATGTCGGAATTGCGGCATAGAGGACAAGCGGCAGGTTGGCTGCAGTGATCGGCGAGATCGGCCCCATCAACCAGATAGGCAGGAGCAGCAGCGTCGCAAAGCCGATTTGCCAGAAAAGCTGCTGCCACATGGAAAGCGGAATGGCCCAGCGCTTGAGAAGCACGCCATAAAGGGAATTCGCCGCGATCGCCACCAGCATCAGGCCATCGCCGACGTGAAATCCGCCGCTAAGCAAAGTCGCCGGCTGCCCGTGGGAGGTCAGATAGACGAGGCCGACGAGCGACACCGCTCCACCGCAAAGCCGCGCGACGGATAGTCGTTCTCCGACAAGGAGGCTCGCCAGAAACGCCGACATTAGCGGCATCAGCGCCAGCATCACGCCCATGTTCACCGCCGTGGTGGTCTTTGCCGCCTCATAGGCAAGGCTTTGGTAAATCACCATGCCGAGCGCGCCAAGGGCTGCCAGCTTCAGCCAATGACTGCTGAAGATGGCGCGGTTTTGCCATGCGCCCTTGCCGACGAAGGGGATCAGCAAGACGAAGGCGATCAGCCATCGGTATAAGGAAATCGAGCTTGGCGAGATGACGCCGAAGGCAGCTTCGGTAACGATGACATTGCCGGACCAGATCAGCACGGTCCAAAGCGGCGTGAATGCAGCGCCCGGTGTCGCTGGCGCTGCTGCGATGGGAACGGTTTTCGCGGTGCTCACTATTGGCGTCTCCGGAATGGCACGCGTGAAGGCGTCTATCGGTTCAGCTTTTAATCCTTGTCCGAATTATGGTATATAGCGAACTTCGGAAGGCCAATCGTGGAATGCTGCCATGTCGCTTCAACGCCCGCGCCTTGAGGGAGAGCCGCCGCGGCCCGTTTCGTTCAGAACGGAAAGCTATAAGGGTGGCACGTTTTTTCCGCCGACACGCCAAAGCTGGGGCGAGCTCAACTATTCGCTATCCGGCGTCGTCGAATTCGACATCGAGGGCGTTTGCTACCTTTCGCCACCGCATTATGCGATCTGGATGCCGCCGGATACGCTGCACGAGGCTTGGAACCAACACGATGTCCGCTACGTCACCGTCTATGTCGAGCGCGCCCTCTGCGCGGACCTGCCAGGAAGTCCGCAGACGCTGAGCATCA
Organism: Rhizobium sp. 2YAF20; assembly: GCF_052114685.1. Classification (NCBI taxonomy): domain Bacteria; kingdom Pseudomonadati; phylum Pseudomonadota; class Alphaproteobacteria; order Hyphomicrobiales; family Rhizobiaceae; genus Rhizobium; species Rhizobium sp. 2YAF20. The sequence continues at coordinate 273,039 of NZ_JBFRFF010000001.1, forward strand.
GTCCGTTGCTGAAGGCGATTCTGGCCGATTTCGCGGCGCGGGACATCCATCTGCCAGCAAGTGCCGAGGATCTGCGACTTGCCGATGTGCTGGTCGACCAGATCCGGCTGGCGCGGCGTTGCGAGAGCTATCTGCCTTTATCAGGTGATCCATTGCTCGAACCCGTCCTGAACGCCTTGCGGGCGGCGCCGGGCGACCGGCGATCCCTCGCGGAATGGGCGAGGGGAATGAAAACGACCGAGCGGACGCTTTCGCGGCGCTGCCAGGACCACCTCTGCATGTCCTTCAACGAATGGCGGCAAAGGCTGAAGCTCGTTGCGGCGCTTGCGCTGCTCGAAGCCGGGGTGCCGGTCAAGGACGTCAGCCAGCAGCTCGGCTACGGTAGCGCTTCGGCATTTATCGCGATGTTTCGGCGGCTGACGGGCACCAGTCCAACACAGATGCGGGGTGGGTAGTCGGTTTAGGATGTTTGCGTCGGGTCGTCCGTTAGCTTGGTGGGTGACCCCGGGCTCCGCCTCACATGGCTCCAACCTTCGACATCACCAGCAATTTGGCGAGCCAGTCGACGAAGACGCGGACCTTGTTGCTGAGGTGGCGGTTCGGGGGGTAGACGATGTGGAGGGGAAGGGGGCCGCGCTGCCAGTCCGGCAGGATGTGCACCAGCCTGCCCTCGGCGAGTGCGTCGCGGATCATGAATGACGGGGCCTGGACAATGCCAAGCCCTGTTATCGCGGCGGAGACGTAGCTCCGGCTGTCGTTGACGGACAGGATGTAGCGAGGGCTGATGTCGAAGGACTCGTTGCCGCGCCTGAACTCGAACGGAATGGTCTTGCCCGTCTGCGCCCTGAAATAGCTGACGGCGACGTGGCCGTTTTCCAGGTCTTCCGGCCGTTGCGGAATGCCGAACTTCTCGATGTAGAGCGGCGCGGCGCAGGTGACGAGCTGGACTTCAGCGACGCGTCTTGCGATCAGCGACTGGTCGCTCGGCATTCCGGCGCGCAGGGCGCAGTCGACATTTTCAGCGAGATAGTCGACCAGCCGATCGCCGACGCCGAGGTCGATATGGATGTCCGGGTAGCGCTCGTGGAAATCGCAAAGGGCCGGAATGACGATCGCGTCGGCAAAGGCGCCGGCCATCTCGACGCGCAGCCTGCCGCTCGGCAGGCTTTGCGAATTGCTAACACTGCCGTCGAGTTCCTCGATCTCCGAGAGGATCTGGACAGCACGTTCATAGTAGAGTGCGCCGTCGGTGGTCACCATCACGCGCCGGGTCGTCCGGTTCAACAGCTTGGTGTGGAGATGCAGCTCCAGCGATTGGATCAGCGTCGTCACGGTCGCCTTGGGCATTGACAGCGTCGTGGCGGCGCGCGTGAAATTGCCCGTTTCCACGACCCTGGCAAAGGCCCGCATGGCTGAAAGCTGGTCCATCCTCAATAATCCCCGGCACTTCAGAATCAAATGATTGTTCGTGATCTCGAATAGTCCGCTCGAATATAGGCCACTTATGCTGAAAACGGAATAACAATATATTCGGGTCAAGTGATGGATGCAGAAGGCGACGGCTGGACAGTTTCCATCGAACTGGAGTTGGTTGATGAGTGCGCCGTGGAAAGATGTGATGCTGGAAGACGTGGTTCAAGGACCACTCGCTGCCCGCATCTACCATGGCGAGGGTGATGACAAGGCGCCGCCGCTGGTTTTGTATCTACATGGCGGTGCGTTTCTCGACACGGCAGCGGCGATCAATCGCCCTGTCGCGGCGAGCCTGGCTGCAGCCGGCGCGATCGTGATCGCCGCCGACTACAGCAGCCCCAGCCAGAACGTTTTCCCGCAAGTGCTGGAATGCGCGTTCGGCCTGCTCTCCTGTCTCCAAAGCCGGCGCGCGCAGATAGGCGGAAAAAAGTCTCTGCTGTTTGTCGCCGGTGAAGAAGCCGGCGGAAATCTTGCCGCCGGTGTTGCCCTAAAGGCGCGTGACCAAATGCCGGGCGCGCTCGACGGGCAAATCCTGATCTCGCCGCTGCTCGATCCTTTCATGGGGACCAAGTCCTTTGGACGGGCAGAGGAGAGTGGCATGCGCGAGCGCTGGACGGAAGGCTGGAACCGCTACCTGGGATTTCTGGGTGGTGTCTGCCATCCCTATGCGGCGCCTCGATACTGTTCGCGGCTTTCGGGCCTCGCGCCGGCATTGTTGCTGACGGCCGAGGACGACCCGCTCCGCGACGAGAGCATGGAGTATGGAAGCCTGCTGAAGAAGGCGGGCGTCTCGGTTCACCAGCAGGTCCTCCCCGCGGGGACCGGCTGGCCGACCATCTACGGTGGGCAATCGAACGATAAACCCATTTGGCAAGAGCAAATCTGTCAAAGTTTCAAGGGGTTCGTTCAGGAAATGCGGGTTCCGCCCGTTTGTAAATTCAGACTGTAGGCATTTGAGGTTCCGGGTCCCAAGCCGGTGCTGAAAAGGAGAAATACGATGAAGTCCAACGATAAGCGCTGGGCCCTGTGGGGCGCCGGCATAGGCCTTGCCGCGTCCGTATCCGGCGCCGCACTCTATTTCGATCTTCCGCGCGGCGCATCGGCGAGCGAGCCGGCGAAGGCCGCCGCTGCTCCGGCGACCCCGGTCACGGTTGCAACGGTTCAGCCGAAGGATGTCACCAGCTGGCAGGAGTTTTCCGGCCGTCTCGAAGCGGTGGATCGCGTCCAGGTTCGTCCGCGCGTTGCCGGCGCCATCCAAGCGGTACATTTTCGTGAAGGGGCGCTGGTAAAGCAGGGCGACCTGCTGGTCACCATCGATCCGGCCACCTATGAGGCGGCGGTTGCCCAGTCGCAGGCCCAGGTGGCGGCGGCGGAATCGCGCGTCGATCTGACCAAGCTCGAACTCGATCGCGGCCGGCGCCTTTCCGACGGCAAGACGATCTCGCAGAGCGATCTGGATACCCGCGCCGGGGCCTATAACGAAGCCCAGGCCAATCTTCGTGCAGCGCAGGCCGCCTTGCAGACGGCTCAGCTGAACCTCGATTATACCCAGGTTCGCGCTCCGATATCGGGTCGCGTCGGCAAGGCCGAGGTGACCGCCGGCAATCTGGTCGCCGCCGGCTCCGCTTCGCCTGAGCTGACGACGCTGGTCTCGGTCGATCCGGTCTATGCAAGCTTCAGCGCAAGCGAGCAAGTCGTGACCCAGGCACTTTCTCAGCTTTCCCAAGGCGATGGCGTCGTTCCGCCGGTGGAGCAGATTCCAGTCCAGATCGGCACCGCGAACGATAGCGGCACACCGATCGTCGGCCGCCTGCAGCTGATCGATAACGAGGTCGATGCTGCAAGCGGCACGATCACCGTTCGCGCGGTCTTCGGCAATACCGGCGGACGGCTGATACCTGGCCAGTTCGTGCGGGTTCGCATGGGCCAGCCGAAGGCGGAAACCAAGGTGATGATCAGCGAGCGGGCGATCGGTACCGATCAGGACAAGAAGTTCGTCTTCGTCGTCGGGGCGGACAACAAGGTCGCCTATCGCGAGATCAAGCTTGGCGATCTCAACGACGGGCAGCGGATCGTCGAATCCGGACTTGCGAGCGGCGACCGCATCGTCACCAACGGCCTGCAGCGCGTGCGCCCCGGCGCATTGGTCGATCCGCAGCCGGAACAGAAAGTGGCCGCACAGTAGGCGACCTCGAGCCGGGGAGATCGCTTCCCGGCCGCTCAAACAACAGAATTCAAAATGCCCGTGGCGCCCGGCGCCGCGTGGCCTTGGACCGCTTGGGTCCACTGTTCGCCCCTGGAGAGGGATTTGCCATGAACATTTCCAGATTTTTCGTCGACCGGCCGGTGTTTGCCGGCGTTCTATCGGTCCTCATTCTCGTCGCCGGTCTGATCGGAATGCGGCTTTTGCCGATTTCCGAATATCCCGAGGTCGTGCCGCCTTCGATCGTCGTCACGGCGCAATATCCGGGTGCCAATCCGAAGGTCATCGCCGAGACAGTGGCGACACCGCTCGAAGAGCAGATCAACGGCGTCGACGGCATGCTCTATATGTCGAGCCAGGCGACCTCGGACGGCCTCCTGACGCTGACGGTCACCTTCAAGCTCGGCACCGACCCCGACAAGGCGCAGCAGCTGGTGCAGAACCGCGTGTCGCAGGCCGAGCCGCGCCTACCGCAGAACGTGCGCGATCTCGGCATCACTACTGTCAAGAGCTCGCCGGACCTGATGATGGTCGTGAACCTGATTTCGCCCGACAATCGCTATGACATCACCTATCTGCGCAACTACGCGACGCTGAACATCAAGGACCGTCTTGCCCGCATTGAGGGCGTCGGCCAGGTCGAAGTGTTCGGTTCCGGCGACTATTCGATGCGCGTTTGGGTCGATCCACAGAAGGCCGCCGAGCGCGGACTTGCCGCCAGCGACATCGCCAACGCCATCCGCCAGCAGAACGTGCAGGCGGCCGCCGGCATCATCGGCGCGTCGCCGAGCGTTCCGGGACTGGACGTGCAACTGTCAGTCAATGCGCAGGGACGCCTGGAAACTCCTGAGCAATTCGGCAACATCATCGTCAAGTCAGGCGCGAACGGCCAGATCACCCGCCTGCGCGATGTTGCGCATGTCGAAATGGGTGCGGCGGACTATTCGCTGCGGTCGCTTCTCGACGGCAAGGCGGCGGTTGCGGTTCCCGTCTTCCAGGCGCCCGGCTCCAACGCCATCACTATCTCGGACGAGGTCATGAAGACCATGAACGAGCTGCAGACGGCAATGCCCGACGGCGTCAAATACGAGATCGTCTATGACACGACGCAGTTCGTGCGCGCATCGATCGACAAGGTCGTCCACACGCTGCTCGAAGCGATCGCGCTGGTCGTGCTCGTCGTCATCCTGTTCCTGCAGACCTGGCGCGCGTCGATCATTCCGCTGATCGCCGTTCCGGTGTCGATCATCGGTACATTCGCCGTGATGTATCTCTTCGGCTTCTCGATCAATGCGCTCAGCCTGTTCGGGCTGGTGCTGGCGATCGGTATCGTCGTCGACGATGCCATCGTGGTCGTGGAAAACGTCGAGCGCAATATCGAGAACGGGCTCAATCCTCGCGAGGCGACATACAAGGCGATGAAGGAAGTCTCCGGACCGATCGTCGCCATCGCGTTGGTGCTGGTGGCTGTGTTCGTGCCGCTGGCCTTCATCTCCGGCCTGTCTGGCGAATTCTACCGGCAGTTCGCGCTGACGATCGCGATTTCGACCGTCATCTCGGCCTTCAATTCGCTGACGCTGTCGCCAGCATTGGCTGCCCTTCTGCTGCGCGACCATCACGCTCCGAAGGATTGGCTAACCCGGGCGATGGACCTCACGCTCGGCTGGTTCTTCCGAGGCTTCAACCGCGTCTTCCAGGCGGGATCGAACGGCTACGGCAAGGGCGTCGGCGGTATCCTGTCGCTGAAGAGCCTGGTCATGCTGGTCTATATCGGGTTGATTGGTGCCACCTACTTCCTGTTCCAGGCGGTGCCTGGCGGCTTCGTACCGGCGCAGGACAAGCAGTATCTGATCGGCTTTGCACAGCTGCCTGACGGTGCGACGCTCGACCGGACTGAAAGCGTCATCCAGCGCATGAACGAGATTGCCCTGAAACAGCCGGGGGTCGAGCACGCGATCGCCTTCCCGGGCCTGTCGATCAACGGCTTTACCAATTCGTCGAACGCCGGCATCGTCTTCGTGTCGCTGAAGCCGTTCGAGGAGCGCACCACGCCCAATCTTTCGGGCGGGGCAATCGCCATGCAGCTGAACCAGAAGTTCGCCGGCATCCAGGACGCCTTCATCGCCATGTTCCCGCCGCCGCCCGTCCAGGGTCTCGGCACGACCGGCGGCTTCAAGCTGCAGATCGAGGATCGAGCGGGGCTCGGCTATCAGGCACTCGATGCCGCCAACAAGGCATTCCTTGCCAAGGCATATCAGACGCCTGAACTGGCTGGGTTGTTCTCGAGCTTCCAGATCAACGTGCCGCAGCTTTTTGCCGATCTCGATCGCGCCAAGGCAGAGCAGCTCGGCGTCTCGGTGACCGACGTTTTCGACACGCTGCAGATCTATCTCGGCTCGCTCTACGTCAACGACTTCAACGCTTTCGGCCGCACCTACAGCGTCCGTGTGCAGGCCGATGCGAAGTTCCGGGCCCATCCTGGCGATATCGGCCAGCTCAAGGTTCGCTCCGCGTCCGGGCAGATGATCCCGCTTTCGGCATTGCTGAAAGTCGAGGCAAGTACGGGTCCGGAACGGACGACCCGATATAACGGCTTCCTTGCCGCCGACATCAACGGCGGTCCGGCACCGGGATATTCGTCCGGTCAGGCGCAGGCTGCAATCGAACGCATCGCCAACGAGACGCTGCCAAAGGGCGTTTCCTACGAGTGGACGGACTTGACCTACCAGCAGATCCTTGCCGGTAGCTCGGGCGTGATCATCTTCCCGCTCGCGCTGCTCCTGGTCTATCTGGTGCTCGCCGCGCAATATGAGAGCCTCGCCTTGCCGCTCGCGATCGTGATGATTGTGCCGATGGGAGTGCTTGCTGCCTTGTTCGGTGTCTGGCTGATGGGAGGTGACAACAACATCTTCACCCAGATCGGGTTGATGGTGCTGGTCGGGCTGTCGGCAAAGAACGCCATCCTGATCGTCGAGTTCGCGCGCGAGCTGGAATTCGATGGCAGGACCCCGGTCCAGGCGGCAATCGAATCGAGCCGCCTGCGCCTGCGGCCGATCCTGATGACCTCCATGGCGTTCATCATGGGCGTCGTGCCGCTCATTACCTCGACCGGTGCCGGAGCGGAAATGCGCGCGGCAATGGGCATCGCAGTGTTCTCGGGCATGATCGGCGTGACCTTCTTCGGCATCTTCATGACCCCAGTGTTCTACGTGGTCATCCGCAGGCTCTCTGGCAACCGTCCGCTGAAGCAGCATGAGGAGCATACCGCAGAGGTCATCCGACTGGCGGCCGAATAACGCTGCAGGCACGGCGCCGACCTCCTTCCAGGTGTTTGATGGGCGGGCTCACAAGAGCCCGCCCATTTTGATTTACGGCACCTTCGCGGCGAATTGTCTGGACCAGTCAAAGCGGTTTGCAAGAGGCTGTCTTAGGTCTATCAAACAATGAAGGAAATGATTGACGTACGTCGGGCGCGAGGAGCCGCTGCCGGCGGTCGTTTCGGAGGAGAAAGCCTTGCATATTGCCATCATCGGAGCGGCCGGCATGATTGGCCGGAAACTGACGGCGCGGCTGGTCGCGGCTGGGGTCGCGGGCAGGGATGTCACGCGCTTGACGCTCGTCGATGTGGTCAAGCCGACAGCACCTGAAGGTTTCCCCGGCAAGGTCAAAGCGCGGGCCCGCGACCTCTTGGAGCCTGGCGTGGCCGAAAAGATCATCGCGCAGCGTCCCGACTTGATCTTCCATCTCGCGGCTATCGTATCGGGCGAAGCGGAGCTCGATTTCGAGAAGGGCTACTCCATCAATCTTGATGGCACACGGCTATTGTTCGAGGCCATTCGCGCCGCCAATGCCGAGGAAGGCTATAGACCGAGGCTGGTGTTTACCTCGTCCTGCGCCGTTTTTGGTGCGCCGTTGCCCAATCTCATCCCCGACAATTTCAACCTGACGCCTCTCACCAGTTACGGTACGCAGAAGGCAATGAGCGAACTGCTTCTCGCCGATTACGTCAGGCGCGGCTTTTTCGATGGCATCGGCATCCGTTTGCCGACCATCTGCATTCGGCCCGGCAAGCCGAACAAGGCGGCATCAGGGTTCTTTTCAGGCATCCTGCGTGAACCACTGGTCGGGATGGAAGCTGTGCTGCCGGTACCGGATGACGTTCGCCACTGGCACGCGTCGCCGCGCTCGGCGGTCGGGTTCCTGCTGCATGCGGCGTCCATCGATCTGACGCCACTCGGCGCGCAACGAAATCTCGCCATGCCCGGCGTCAGTGCAAGCGTCGGCGAGCAGATCGAGGCCTTGCGCAAGGTCGCAGGCGACAAGGCCGTCAAGCTCATCCGCCGGGAGCCGGACGAACTCATCATGCGGATCGTTTCCGGCTGGCCGCAGGGCTTTGCCGCCAAGCGCGCGGCGAAGCTGGGCTTTAAGGCGGAGAGCTCCTTCGAAGAAATCATCCGCGCACATATCGAGGACGAACTTGGAGGAAGCCTGTGATGGCGGACGCAAGACCCCGGATCGCCTTTCTCGGAACAGGCCTGATGGGTGCGCCGATGGCTCGCCGGCTACTCGGTGCTGGTTTTCCTGTCACCGTCTGGAACCGCGACGTTGCCAAGGCGCAGCCATTGGCGGCTGACGGCGCCGAGGTCGCCCAATCGGCCGGCGATGCAGCAAGGGACGCCTCCGTCGTCATCACCATGCTGACGAACGGCGACGCCGTCGCACAGGTGCTGTTTGCATCAGGTGTCGCCGAGGCACTGGAACCGGGTGCTGTGGTCGTCGATATGAGCTCGATCCCGCCTCCGGTTGCAAGGGAACATTCTAAGAGGCTTGGCCAGCATGGGCTTGCCCATATCGACGCGCCGGTGTCCGGCGGCGTTGTCGGCGCGCAGGCGGGAACGCTGGCGATCATGGCAGGCGGCGAGGCGGCCGATATCGATGAACTGGCTGCGGTTTTCGCCCCGATGGGACGATTGACGCATGTGGGGCCGAGCGGCAGCGGGCAGCTAGCAAAGCTCGGCAACCAGCAGATCGTCGCGATCACGATCGCGGCGATCGCCGAGGCCATGCTGATGATCGAGGCGGGCGGCGGTTCGCCCGAGGCATTCCGCAACGCCATTCGCGGCGGCTTTGCCGAAAGCCGGATACTCGAACTACATGGCCAGCGGATGGTCTCTCGCGACTTCAAGCCCGGCGGATCGTCGAACAACCAGCTCAAGGACCTCAATGCCGTCCTTGCCACCGCAGAAAACCTCGGCCTGACATTGCCGTTGACGGAGGCAGTCCGCGAGGAATTCGCCGAGTTCATTGCCGATGGCGGTGGCGAGGTGGATCACAGCGGACTGTTGCTGCATCTTGAAAAACTGAATGCCCGGGAAAAAGGGAAATGACGACATGACTGATACCGGCAGGGCAAAGCGCCGCCTCCGTTCGCAGGACTGGTTCGACAATCCCGATCATATCGACCTGACGGCTCTCTATCTCGAGCGCTTTATGAATTACGGCATTACGCCGGAGGAACTGCGCTCGGGCAAGCCGATCATCGGCATTGCGCAAAGCGGCAGCGACCTAACACCCTGCAACCGCCATCACCTCGATCTTGCCAAGCGCGTCCGCGACGGCATTCGCGACGCCGGCGGCATCCCGATCGAGTTTCCGACGCATCCGATGTTCGAAAACTGCAAGCGGCCGACTGCGGCGCTCGACCGCAACCTTGCCTATCTCGGGCTCGTCGAGATCCTCTACGGCTACCCGCTCGACGGGGTGGTGCTGACCACCGGCTGCGACAAGACCACGCCCTCGGCGCTGATGGCGGCTTCGACCGTCGATATTCCCGCGATCGTCCTATCCGGCGGGCCGATGCTCGACGGCTGGCATGATGGCGAGCTCGCGGGCTCGGGAACCGTCATCTGGCGAATGCGACGCAAGCTGGCAGCGGGCGAAATCGACGAGGAGGAATTCCTGCAGGCGGCGCTTGGCTCGGCGCCCTCCATCGGCCATTGCAACACCATGGGCACCGCCTCGACGATGAATGCGCTGGCGGAGGCGTTGGGCATGTCGCTGACGGGCTCTGCCGCCATTCCGGCCGCCTATCGCGAACGCAGCCAGATGGCCTATCGCACCGGCAGGCGCGCCGTCGAACTGGTGCTCGAGGACATCAAGCCCTCCGACATCCTGACGCGCCAGGCCTTCCTCAACGCAATCCGGGTGAATTCGGCGATCGGCGGCTCGACCAATGCGCAGCCGCATCTGGCGGCGATGGCCAAGCATGCCGGCGTCGAACTTTATCCTGAAGATTGGCAGGTGCATGGCTTCGACATACCGCTTTTGGCAAATGTCCAGCCGGCAGGCGCCTATCTTGGCGAGCGTTTCCACAGGGCAGGCGGCGTGCCGGCCGTCATGTGGGAACTCTTGCAGGCGGGCCACCTCGACGGCAACTGTCCGACCGTTACCGGCAAGTCGATTGGGGAAAATCTGAGGGGCCGAGAGGCAAGCGACCGCGAGGTCATCCGTCCGTTCGCAGAGCCGCTCAAGGAGCGTGCAGGCTTCCTGGTGCTGAAGGGCAATCTCTTCGATTTCGCTATCATGAAGATGAGCGTCGTGTCAGAGGATTTCCGCAATCGCTACCTCCAGGAGCCGGGCCGGGAAGGCATATTCGAGGGCAAGGCCTTTGTCTTCGACGGCTCGGAGGATTATCACAAAGGCATCAACGATCCCGCGCTCGGCATCGACGAAAACAGCATCCTCGTCATTCGCGGCGCTGGTCCGATCGGCTGGCCGGGGTCGGCTGAAGTGGTCAACATGCAGCCGCCGGATCATCTGTTGAAGCGCGGCATCAACAGCCTGCCGACGATCGGCGACGGCCGGCAGTCGGGCACCGCCGACAGTCCTTCCATTCTCAACGCCTCACCGGAAAGCGCCGCGGGCGGCGGGCTTGCCTGGCTTCGGACCGGCGATATCATCCGGATCGATTTCAACCAGGGGCTGTGCGACATGCTGGTCGACGACGTTGAGATAGAAAGGCGCAAGGGTGACGGTATTCCGCCGGTTCCCGCCGATGCCACGCCGTGGCAGCGCATGTACCGCGCCTCGGTCACGCAACTGTCCGACGGCGCAGTGATCGACGGAGCCTCAGATTTTCGCCGGCTTTCGATCAAGCCGCCGAGACACAATCATTAAAGAGGATCTATCAAAAGTTGCAGGCAAAAAGCCATATCCTTAATTAGGTAATTATTGAAGATCATTAATGGTTGAAGTGGTACGATATTGTCTGAAACCTACCGTCTCTCAGGACACGTCGTGAGGAAGCAAAAATCTCGGGGCTGAAGAGGAAAAATCGTCGGTCTGAGCAGGAATTCCAGGATCTTTTAAGGAGACTGGAGTTGGCGATGGATGCGTCGCAAATCGGGGTCTGGGAGCACAACCTGGACACCAATGAGATCCTTTGGGACCAGCAGATGCATCGCCTCTACGGCACCGGTCGCAAGGAGCGGAAGGTGGCGTCTTCGGTCTGGATGGCAACGATCCACCCCGACGATCGCGAGCGTGCGATGGCAGAGTTCGATGCGGCGATCGCCGCCAAGGGACCTTACGACTCGCAGTTTCGCATCGTCCACCCGAATGGCGATGTTCGTCATATCCATTCCAAGGCACATTTCTTTGAGGGCCCCGGCGGCGTCCCCTCGTTTATCGGAGCCGAATGGGATGTCACGGCCGACGTCCGGCTCAACCGCGAGCTCGCAGACCAGAGGACGGTTGCCGAAGCCAGGGCCGTGGCGCTGGAGCGCAGCAAGGCGCGCGTCGAACAGGCGGCCGACCACGATTATCTGACCGGCCTGCCGAACCGTCGCCATTTCGACCGGAAGATGGCCGAGTTGCGTGACGAGCCGGATGCCGAAACACTGGCGCTGCTCCACATCGATCTCGATCGCTTCAAGCAGATCAACGACAAGGCGGGGCACGCCGCCGGCGACGCGATGTTGCAATGCGCTGCGGGGCGCCTGCGCGAACTCATCTCAAAACGGGATTTCGTGGCGCGCATTGGTGGCGACGAATTTGTCGTCGTGCTTGTCAACTTTGGCGATTTGGATGCTCTAAGGGCAATTGCCGAAACCATCCTGTCGCGACTGCGCGACGGTATCCCATTTAGCGGCGATGTCTTACAGACGGGGGTGTCGATGGGGGTGGCATGGAACCTGTCGGGCGACGCGGGCAATCTGCTGGCGGAATCCGACCTGGCCCTCTATCAGGCAAAGAAGCTCGGCAGGAATCGTGCCGAGTTCTTCACCTTGAAGCTTCAATCGGACCTGCAGGGGGAACGGCAACTCGCCGAAGAATTGAAGGTGGCGCTGGCGCGGGGCGAGATCGTCCCCTTCTACCAGATCCAGGTGGATGCGCGGACGCGGCGCATCTTCGGGCTCGAGGCGCTGGCGCGATGGCAGCATCCGGTGCATGGGTTGTTGGCGCCCGGCGCCTTTCTCAAGGTTGCCGGCGAATACGGACTGACGGCGGATATCGACGCTGCCATCCTCGATCGCGCCTTGCTGGACAGGGCGGAGTGGCAAGGAAGGGGCGTCGTTTCGCCACGCATCGCGGTCAATATCTCCGCCAATCGCCTCGGTGATCCCCAGTTGATCAGCGGCCTGCTGAAACTGAACATTCCGCGTCACGCCATCGTCTTCGAATTGATCGAGACCATTTTTCTCGACGACAGTGACGATGTCGTTCTTTCCAACATCGAGCAGATAAAACGGATGGGCATCGACGTCGAGATCGATGATTTCGGCTCGGGCCATGCCTCGTTGATAGGTCTGGTCAAGCTTCGGCCGAAGCGGCTGAAGATCGACCGTCAGTTGGTCTTCGACATCACCGTGTCCGACGAGCAGCGGCGGCTCGTTGCCTCGATCGTCGAGATCGCCAAGGCGTTGAATGTCGAGGTGATCGCCGAGGGGGTCGAGACCGAGGAGCATGCGCGCCTTTTGGCCCGTATCGGCTGCGACGGTCTCCAGGGCTATGCGCTTGGCTATCCAAGTCCGGCCGAGGAGATATCCGCACTTCTGCGCGATCGACAGACGCCCGATGCCGTGCGGCTCACGCGACAGTAGCAAGCGGTATCCTTCAGCCGATCCGTAGCATCAGGATCAGTGCGTAGCTGAGGGCGCTCAAAGCGAGCAGCGAAATGATCGCGGCCGCTATCACCCTGCCGCCGGCATGGGCGACCGAGCGGATGTTGACCGACAGACCGAGTGCCGCCATGGCGACGACGGTCAAGGCGCTCGACATCAGAGCCATCGGGGCGACGATCATTTCCGGAATGAACCCAAGCGAGCGAAGCATTGTCATGGCCAGGAAGCCGCCGATGAACCATGGCACCAAGGCGTGGCGATGGTCCGATGGCAGGTGTTCGGTCTGGTTTTTCATGGCAAGGCCCAATACAAAGATGACCGGCCCCAGCATCAGCACGCGGATGAGCTTGACGAGCGTTCCGGTCTGAACGCTGAGTAGCCCGACCGGCGCGGTCGCCGCCAGCACCTGCGGCACTGCATAGACCGTCAGCCCAGCAAAGACGCCATATCGAGACGCGCTCATGCCGGCGTGGAAATAGAGGCTCGGCAGAAGGAAGACGGCAGCGACGCCGAGGACCGCGGTGAAGGCAAGGGCTGCCGCGATCTCTTCCGATCCGGCCTCGATGACGGGCGCGACGGCAACGATGGCCGAATTGCCGCAGATCGAATTACCGCAGGCAATCAGTGCTGCGAGTTTCGACGGCAGGCCGAGCAAACGGCCGACGCCGTAGCTTATTGCAATCGATAAAAGCACGAGGATCGCGATCCCGGCGACGAGGCCAAGACCTGCACCTGCGATGGCCGACAGGCTGATCGAGCCGCCAAGGAGCACGATGGCAATTTCAAGCAGGATCTTGGCGCTAAAGTCGATGCCGGGACGCAGCGGCGCATTCAAAGGCCGCACGCTGCTAACGGCAATCCCGAGAGCGATCGCCAGCACAAGGCTCTCTATCCATTTCCCACCGAGGACGCCGATCTCCAGCCTTTCGCCGAGGCAGGCCAGTAGTGCCACGCCGGCACAGAGCGCAAGGCCCGGGAGCACGCGATGGATAGTGGGCAGGGTGGGCATGACAGTCTGCCGATCGGTTTCAGAGATTTAGCAACGGCCGGAATATCTCACCTATAATCGTCGACTTCTATCGAATAAAATGCTACGTTTCGTTCGTTAAAATAGAACGATCTGTCATGACATTCGAACAACTTGCCATTTTTGTCGCCGTTGCCGAACGCGAACATTTGACCCAGGCGGCCGAGGCTATCCGGTTGACGCCGTCGGCAGTCAGCGCTTCGATCAAGAATCTCGAGGCATTCTACGGTGTCGAGCTCTTTCACCGTGTGGGGAGGGGGATCGAACTGACCGAAATCGGCCGCACGTTCCTCACCGAGGCGAAGGCGACGCTTGCGCGCGTGCGCTCGGCGGAACTCATGCTGTCCGAACTCGGCGGCCTGCAGCGCGGCAAACTCAGCATCTATGCCAGCCAAACCATTGCCAGCTATTGGCTGCCGCCCATTCTCATGCGGTTTCATCTCGATTATCCGGGCGTCGATCTCGACCTTACAATCGGTAATACCCGAACCGCCGCGGAGGCGGTGATCAAGGGCGAGGCGGAGCTTGGTTTCGTCGAGGGCGAGTTCGACGCGCCGACCTTGTCATCGCGTGTCGTCGACACGGACGCGTTGGTGATCGTCGTGGCGCCCGATCATGAGTGGGCCGGCGGACGGCCGCTTTCCGTCAACGATCTTGTCGCTGATACATCCTGGGTGATGCGCGAGAAAGGCTCGGGGACGCGCTCCGAATTTGAAAACTCGGTGGCGAAGCTCGGCCGGTCGCCTGGAGAACTCAAGGTGGCATTGGTCCTGCCGTCGAACGAGGCGGTATTGTCGGCAGTCCGATCAGGACGTTGCGCCGCAGCTATTTCCCGCGCGGCCGCCGGCATCTATCTCCATGAGGGTCACCTTGCAAAGGCTGCCTTCGATCTGCCGATCAGAAATTTTCGCCTATTGCGGCATAAAGAGAGGCATGCCAGCAAGGCTGCTGCGACCTTGGAGGCGATGAGCACCGCTGCGTTACTTGCAGTCCGTATCTAGCCGTCTCTGCTTGCGACTACGAGCTCGATCTGATTGCGGATCAGCATATCCTCGATATCGGCCGGAGGACGCTCGTCGGTAACGAGCATGTCATAGGTCGATGGGTCGTCGACGATGATGGGTGCGCTGCGGCCGAACTTATGGCTGTCGGCGACGATCACACGGTTTTCGGCCCGTCTCGCCGCTTCGCGTGAGTATTCGGCTTCATCGAAATCATGCAGCATGAAACCCGACGTGGCGTTGACAGCGCCGACAGAAAGAACCGCATGCCGGACGCTGAAGCGGCGCAGAAAATTGATCGATTCCACGCCGAAGGCGCCGCCGTCATGGCTGCGCAATTCGCCGCCCGCAAAGAAGACGCGATTGCCATTGCGGGTCGCAAGCGCATGGGCGACAGACACAGCATTGGTCACAATGAACAGGTTCTGATGCTTCTGAAGCGCCACAGCGATGAAGGCGGTCGTTGATCCGATGTCGAGAAAGATGGTGTCGCCGTTTTCGATCATGCCGGCGACGCGGGCTGCGATCAGCCGCTTGGCTTCGGGGTTTTCGTTCATGCGGTAGTGCAGCGGCTGCTCGACCGCCGAGTCCTTGATGTGGACGCCGCCATGCACTTTCGTCACCAGCCCATTGGCTTCGAGCGCGCGAATATTCCGCCGGATCGTCTCTTCGGAGACTGCCAGCCGTTCGGCAAGAAACTGGATGCGACTGGCGCCGCCCGCAAGGCGTAGTTCCTCCAGGATCTCGCGCTCACGGTGGTTCGCGTGTATCGGAGCCTGATCGGAGACTGACATTGAACTACCTCGGTGGAGCTGGGCCAATTGAGATTTTTTAAGTTAAATTTCGGGGCGCGGAAAGCATCCTGATGCGATTTAGGTAAAAAATCCGTCATTTGCTACATTTTCCCTTCCAAAAATTCAACAAAAAGTCAAAATTTTGTTATATTCTGTGGATAATTCTTGACTGTCGATTTTTTGTGAAGAACCTTTCACACAATCTGCAGGAAGACCGGGATAGGCGATGACTGCTTCGTCTGACGATATTACACAGGCTCTCCGGGCTCTGCACGGATCCGCCGGGATTTGCCAAGTGGTCGATCGTGCAATTCGCCCGCCGCCCGCCGATCACGCGCACGATACGACGATGGTTCATTGCAGCCTTCGCGCGGTTGCTCGTGGTGGCGCCTTCTGCGAGTTTGAGGTCGTTTGATGAAGCAACTGCCTGCCACAGCAAAAGCGGTCGTCATCGGGGGCGGCATCATCGGATGTTCCACTGCCTACCATCTGGCCAAGATCGGCTGGACCGATACCGTCTTGCTGGAGCGCCACAAGCTCACCTCGGGAACGACTTTCCATGCTGCCGGTCTTGTCGGCCAGCTTCGCTCGAGCGCCAGTATCACCCGTCTGCTCAGCTATTCCGTCGATCTCTACGATCGCCTGGAGGTCGAGACGGGTCTTGCCACCGGCTGGAAGATGAACGGCGGATTGCGGCTCGCCTGTAACGCGGAGCGATGGACCGAAGTCAAGCGGCAGGCGACGACCGCGCGGTCGTTCGGTCTCGACGTGCAGCTTCTGACGCCTGCGGAGGCGCTGGATCTCTGGCCGCTGATGCAGGTCGACGACGTGATCGGTGCGGTCTTCCTGCCGACAGACGGTCAGGCGAACCCTTCCGACATCACGCAGGCGCTTGCAAGGGGCGCGCGCAAGGCAGGTGCCTCGATTTTCGAGGATACCAGCGTTGTCGACATCGAGATCGACAGGGGCAGGATTTGCGCGGTCGTCACGGATCGCGGTAGGATCGAATGCGAGCGCGTCGTCGTATGCGCCGGCCAATGGACACGGCAACTCGCGGGGCGTTTCGGCGTCAACGTGCCGCTCGTATCCATCGAGCACCAATATGTCCTGACCGATTCCTTCGGCGTTCCCTCCAACCTGCCGACGCTGCGCGACCCGGACCGGTTGACCTACTACAAGGAAGAGCTCGGCGGCCTCGTCATGGGGGGCTACGAGCCCAATCCCATTCCGTGGGCGACCAAGGGCGTCCCAGATGACTTCCAGTTCTCGCTGCTCGATTCCAACTACGACCACTTTGGCCAGATCATGAGCCACGCGCTGGCGCGAGTGCCCGCACTGCGCACGGCGGGGGCCAAGCAGTTGTTGAACGGCCCCGAGAGCTTCACGCCGGATGGCAATTTTATTCTTGGCGAAGCGCCGGAACTCAAGAACTTTTTCATTGGCGCCGGCTTCAATGCCTTCGGCATCGCCTCTGCCGGGGGTGCCGGCATGGCCCTTGCCGAATGGGTGGCAACGGGCGAGCCGCCCTATGATCTTTGGCCCGTCGATATTCGCCGCTTCGGCCGTCCGCATTTCGACACGGACTGGATCCGCACGCGCACGCTCGAAGCCTATGGCAAGCACTATGCGATGGCCTGGCCCCATGAAGAACATGCCAGCGCTCGCCCCTGCCGCAAATCGCCGCTCTACGACCGATTGAAGGCGCAAGGTGCCTGCTTCGGCGAAAAGCTCGGCTGGGAGCGACCGAACTGGTTCGCCGATTTCTTTGCCGGCGAGGAGCCGAAGGACATATACAGCTATGACAGGCAGAACTGGTTTTCGGCGGTTGGTCGCGAGCATAAGGCGGTGCGCGAGGCCGCCGTGTTGTTTGACCAGACCTCCTTTGCCAAATTCGTGCTGAAGGGTGCCGATGCCGAGGCTGCACTTAGCTGGATCGCCTCCAACGACGTCGCAAAGCCCGTCGGCTCCCTCGTCTACACCCAAATGCTGAACAACCGGGGCGGCATCGAATGCGATCTTACGGTCGCGCGCATTGCCGAGGACGAATACTACATTACCACTGGCACGGGCTTTGCCACCCGTGATTTCGACTGGATAGCCAAGGGCATCCCGGCCGATATGCACGCAGAGCTGATCGATATCACATCGGCCTATTCAGTCCTCTCGTTGATGGGACCGAAGTCGCGCGCCATCCTCGAAGCCGTCACCAACTGCGATGTCTCCAACGCCGCTTTCCCCTTCGCCAGTGTGCGAACGATCGGCATTGCCGGCTGTCCCGTTCGGGCGCTGCGTATCACCTATGTCGGCGAGCTTGGCTATGAACTGCATGTGCCTGTCGAATATGCGGTGACGGTCTATGACGCGGTGATGGCGGCAGGAGGAACCCACGGCCTGGTCAACGCGGGCTATCGCGCTATCGAGAGCTGCAGGCTGGAAAAAGGATATCGCGCCTGGGGCTCTGATATCGGCCCGGATCATACGCCCATCGAGGCGGGCCTTGGCTTCGCGGTGAAGATGAAAAAGAACATTGCCTTCCGCGGCCGTGATGCGGTCAATCGCCAGCTGACCTCCGGCGTGACGCAGATGCTTGCCTGTTTTGTTCCCGACGACCGAGACGTCGTATTGCTCGGACGCGAGACGATCTATCGCGACGGCAAGCACGTCGGCTGGCTTTCCAGCGGCGGCTTCGGCTACACGATCGACAGGCCGATCGGCTATGGCTATGTCGGCGATGCTGACGGCGTCACCGAGGCGTTCGTCCTATCCGGCAGCTATGAACTCGATGTCGCCATGCGGCGTGTACCATGTTCGGTCGTCATGAAGCCGCTCTACGACCCGGAGATGCTGCGGGTGAAGGATTGAAATCTGTGCCCTTCTTTCTTCGATGGCCCGTGCTTTCTTGACAGGCGCTGGCTTTCGTCCTCAATCCAATCTGGCGAAACGGAGCGGAGCTGGTCCATGCCGGAAGCAAGTGTCAAGCTGGAGGAGAGCTGGAGAGAAGCGCTGTCGCATGAGTTCGGCAGTGGCTATATGGATCAGCTCAAGGCATTTCTTCTCGAGGAAAAACAGCGCGGGAAAAGCATCTTTCCCCGCGGGCCTGAATATTTTCGAGCCCTCGACCTGACGCCGCTCTCCGACGTGAAGGTCGTCATCCTCGGCCAGGATCCCTATCACGGCCAGGGTCAGGCACATGGCCTCTGCTTCAGCGTGCAGCCCGGCGTGCCCATTCCGCCGTCTCTGGTCAATATCTACAAGGAGCTGCAAAGCGATCTCGGCATTCCGCCGGCGCCTCACGGCTTCCTCGAAAGCTGGGCGAAGCAGGGAGTCCTGCTGCTGAACAGCGTGCTGACCGTCGAGGAGTCCCGTGCCGCTTCGCATCAGGGAAAAGGCTGGGAACGCTTCACCGACGCGGTCATCCGCACCGTCAACGACGAATGCAACGCCGTGGTCTTCATGCTTTGGGGAAGCTATGCGCAGAAGAAGGCCGCATTCGTCGATGCTTCGCGGCATCTGGTGCTGAAGGCCGCGCATCCATCGCCGCTTTCGGCCCATAACGGTTTCCTCGGTTCCAAGCATTTCTCCAAGGCGGATGCCTATCTCAAGGCAAACGGCCGCGAGCCGATCGACTGGGCGCTGCCTGTCGATGCGACCGGAAAGTAGCGCAGTCAAATCCGGCAGTAGCCATTTGTCATCTGGCGTCAACGGCAAGTCTCGTTGAACGACACGATTCCATCGTTCAATAAATGAGGACAATCCGTTTGGTGATCGGGGGCTATCCGAAAAGGGTCGCCGAGACCATTTTCTGCCCATGAGAAAGGCCCCGATAGTGTGGGCCTGGAAAGGGGTTTGAAATGCTCGACCAGATCAAGGGTCTTCACCACGTTACTTCGATGGCTGGAAACGCACGGACCAACAACCAGTTCTTCACCGACACGCTCGGCCTGCGCCGCGTCAAGAAGACCGTGAACTTCGATAGTCCCGACGTCTATCATCTCTACTACGGAGACGAGATCGGCACGCCGGGTTCCGTCATGACCTATTTTCCGTTTGGTAAGATGCCGCGGGGGCGTCCCGGCACCGGCGAGGTTGGCACGACGGTATTTTCCGTCCCTGAAGGTGCCATCGGCTACTGGGCCGATCGCCTTGGCGCCAAGGGCATCGAAGGGATCAAGGCCGATGAAGCGTTTGGCCAGAAGCGGCTGCATTTTGCCGGCCCAGACGGCGACGGACTTGCGTTCGTCGAAGTCAAGGACGACTTGCGCGAGCCCTGGACCCATGGCGGCGTCGATGCCGATCATGCGATCCGCGGATTCCATTCGGTATCCATGCGGCTTCGCGATGATGGCGCCACCGACGAGCTGTTGAAATATATGGGTTATCAGGTCGTCGATACGCATGACGGCGTCAAGCGGCTGGCGATCCCTGGCGGCAACGGCGCTGATTTCGTCGATCTTGAAACGATGCCGAACATTGCCCGGTCCATGCCGGGTGCCGGCTCCGTGCATCATGTTGCCTTCGCCGTTGAAAATCGTGCAAAGCAGCTGGAAGTCCGCAAGGCGCTGATGGATACGGGACATCAGGTAACCCCGGTCATCGATCGCGATTACTTCTGGGCGATCTATTTCCGCACGCCAGGCGGCGTCCTGTTCGAAGTCGCGACCAACGAACCTGGCTTCAATCGCGACGAGGACACTGCCCATCTTGGCGAGGCGCTAAAGCTGCCACAACAGCATGCGCATTTGCGCGAGTTGCTCGAGCAGCATCTCGAGCCGCTGGAAGCCTAGGGGAGGGGGTCGACATGACAGACACAACTTATGTGGACCGGCTGCGCGCCGGTGCACCGGGAAAGCCTATTTTCTTCGTCTTCCACGGCACCGGCGGCGACGAGAACCAGTTCTTCGATTTCGCCAGCCGATTGCTGCCCGAAGCAACGATCATCTCGCCGCGTGGAGACGTTTCGGAATACGGCGCCGCGCGCTTCTTCAAACGCACGGGGGAGGGCGTCTACGACATGACGGATCTTGCCCGCGCGACTGACAAGATGGCCGGCTATGTCAAGCGTCTGGCGGAGGAGCACAAGTCCACCGACATTCTCGGTCTCGGCTTTTCGAATGGCGCGAATATTCTTGCTAACATGTTGATCGAGCACGGCGATCTGTTCGATGCCTCGGTGCTGATGCATCCGCTCATTCCGTTCCAGCCGGTCGACAATGCCGAGCTTGCCGGACGCCGGGTGTTGATTACCGCCGGCGAACGCGACCCGATCGCGCCCATGCCGATGACGAAGGGCCTGGCGGATTATTTCGCCCGCCAGGGGGCAGATGTGAAGGTGGAATGGCATGCCGGCGGCCACGATCTCCGTCAGAGCGAAATAGAGGCGGTTGGCAACTTCTTCGCAATTCACGCGTAATCGAAGCCGGAACGAGTAAAGACGTGGCGGTTATGCAACCGGCGCGCCTTATTTCATTGGCGACGCCAAAGGGCGCTGCCTTTGCTTGCCGGCAATCGCTGCGCTCGCTAATAGTCGAACCCTAAAATACCGGGAGGATTCGCCTTGACGCTCGCCGAGCAGAAGCAACACCGCGTCGGCGTCGCCTATGTGGCGCTTTCGGCGTTGGCGTGGTCTTCCTCCGGCATTTTCGTCCGCCTGATCCACGCGGATCTGATGACGATCCTATTTTGCCGCGGCATCGTTTCTGGCTGCGGGGTCTTTGCCCTTTTTCTCTATATCGAGCGCGGTCGCGCCTTTCGGACTATCGGTTCGATGCGTGGGCCGTCGCTGGCAGCGACCCTATTTTCGACCGCGGCAATGATCAGCGGCATCGGGTCGATCTATTATACGTCGGTCGCCGATGCGATGGTGATCTATGCGACCGTGCCTTTCGTCACCGCGGGCGTTGCCTATGTCTTCATCAAGGAGCGGCCAAGCGTGACCACGATGGTCGCCAGCAGCGTTGCACTCCTCGGCGTCATCGTCATGCTCACCGGCGAGTCTGGCGGCGGCGGGAGCTGGCTCGGTAAGGTGCTAGCGGCGATCATGACCTTGATGGTTGCGGGCCTTGCCGTTGTCATGCGCCAGCACCGCAACGTGCCGATGTTGCCGGCGATGGCAGCCTCGGCCTGGCTCTGCTCGTTTGTCACCTTCTGGTTCGCCTCCCCGGGCTCGGTCTCGGCTGGCGATACCGGCCTGATCATCGCCTTCGGGCTGGTCCAGAATGCCATGGGCCTCAGTCTCTACACCTTCGGTTCGCGTCTGATACCGGCTGCGGACGCCAGTCTCCTGACAGCACTCGAAGTGCCGCTCACCCCGCTCTGGGTCTGGATCTTTCTTAAGGAGACGCCGTCTGCCGCAACGATGATCGGCGGGCCGATCGTTCTCTTCGCCCTCTTCGGCCATATCCTTCTTGAGGTTCGGCGAAACCGGGTGCCGGCAGGCGTCGCCGTCAATTGACGTTGTGTCCGAAAATATTCTCTTTGCCCATAGATTTAATAGGGAATATTGTCTCGTCCGTAGCCCGTAGGAGAGAAAGCCGTTGCTTGAGAGTGCTATACAAGATGAGTAACTTGCGATGAACCCGCGGGCGGTCAAGCGAGGACGTGAAATGAACATGAAGACGTCAGTGGCGATCAGGGATGCGGTCCCGGTAGCCGAGCCCGAGGCCAACAGGTTCGAATTCCGTGATGCCATGTCGCGCATGGCTGCTGCTGTCAACATCGTCACGACCAACGGCCCCGGCGGCCTGGCCGGTTTTGCCGCGACCGCTGTCTGCAGCGTCACCGACAGCCCGCCGACCTTGCTTGTCTGCCTCAATCGTGGCGCTTCCGTGCATCCGGCAGTCACTGCCAACGGCGTTCTCTGCGTCAACGTTCTTTCCGACGGCCATCAGGACCTGTCGCGGCTTTTCGGCGGCAAGACGCCGGTCGAGGAGCGCTTTTCCGCGGCCTCATGGTCTGAGCTTGCGACCGGGTCGCCGGTGCTCGACGACGCGCTGGTCTCCTTCGATTGCCGCATCATCCACCGTGCCGACGGTGGAACGCATGACATCTTGATGTGCGAAGTCGATGCCATTCGCCGCCGCGATGACGGGCAGGGCCTGGTCTATTTCGATCGGACTTACCACCGCGCCGGCTGACGAGCCGTTTCGATCAATAGTTTTCCTGATACCACTCCACGAAGCGACGCACGCCTTCTTCGACCGGTATCTGCGGCTTGAAGTCGGTTAGCGCAACCAGGAGGCTGGGGTCGGCGAAGGTCCGGTGGACGTCGCCGGGTTGCATCGGCAGCATCTTGCGGATGGCTGGCTTGCCGAGCGCCGCCTCGATGGTCTCGACGAAATGCATCAGCTCGACCGATGTTCCGCCGCCGATATTGACGATCCGGAACGGTGCATGGCGAGATAGCGAGTCGACACACGCATCGCTGACCACCCGGTTTTCCTCGGACGGCACGACGGCAATGAGGCGGACGATGCCCTCGACGAGATCGTCGATATAGGTGAAGTCGCGGCTCATCTTGCCTTCGCCGTAGATCTCAATCGGCCTGTCGTGACGCACGGCATCGACGAACTTGAAGAGCGCCATGTCGGGGCGGCCCCAGGGACCGTAGACCGTGAAGAAGCGGAAGGCGGTCGTCGGGGTGCCGAAGAGATGGGCGTAGCTGTGCGCCATCAACTCCATGCTCTTCTTCGTCGCCGCATAGATCGTCATCTGCTCGTCGGCCTTGTCGCTTTCGGCAAACGGCATCTTCTCATTGGCGCCGTAGACAGACGAGGTCGAGGCCAGTAGCAGATGCTTCGGCTTCAGCGCGCGGGCGAGCTCGATGACGTTGAACGAGCCGGTAACATTGGAATCGACGTAGGATTTCGGGTTCTCGAGGCTATAGCGGACGCCTGCCTGGGCCGCGAGATGGACGATGACGTCAGGCTCTGCAAGCTCTGCCGCCCTGTCGAGGGCAATCTTGTCTTCGAGCATGCCGACGACTGCCTTGAAGCCGTTCGAGCGGGAAAGGATTGCGTGGCGCTTTTCCTTCAGCGCCACGTCGTAGTACGGCGTCATGCCGTCAAAGCCGACAACGAAATTGCCGTCGTCAAGCAGGCGCTTGGCAAGATGGAAGCCGATGAAACCAGCGGTGCCTGTAATCAAATAACGCATGTTCAGGCCTTCCTTGCGGTTTCGCCGGTCTGCGGCGTCGGTCGTCCGACGCTGGTATATTCGAACCCATGGCGGACGACCTCATCGCGACGATAGATGTTGCGCAGGTCGATCAGCAGCGGTGCTTTCATGACCGACTTCAATCTGAGAAAATCGAGCGCGCGGAACTGGTTCCATTCGGTGACGATGACCACAGCGTCGGCGCCTTGCGCTGCGCCATAGGCGTCCTCGGCATAGGCAATGCCGTCGATGACATTCGCAGCGTTCTCCATGCCTTCCGGATCATAGCCGATGACAGTGGCGCCGCCGTCCTGCAGTGTCTGGATGATCGAGATTGCAGGGCTGTCACGCATGTCGTCGGTATTGGGCTTGAATGTGAGGCCAAGGACTGCGATCGTCTTGCCGCGCACGTCGCCGCCGACTGCTGCGATGACTTTGCGGCCCATGGCACGCTTGCGGTTGTCGTTGATCGAGATCGTCGTTTCGATCAGCCGCACGGGGCTGTCATAGTCCTGGGCGGTTTTGGCCAGCGCAAGCGTGTCCTTCGGGAAGCACGAGCCGCCGTAGCCAGGGCCTGCATGCAAGAACTTCGAGCCGATGCGGCCGTCGAGGCCGATCCCGCGGGAAACCTCCTGGACATTGGCGCCAACTTTCTCGCAAAGATCGGCCATCTCGTTGATGAAGGTGATCTTCATCGCGAGGAAGGCGTTGGCGGCATATTTGATCAGTTCCGACGTGCGTCGCGAGGTGAAAAGCAGCGGCGCCTGGTTAAGGTAAAGCGGTCGGTAGACCTCGGTCATCACCTCGCGGGCGCGATCGTCGTCAAGGCCGATGACGATGCGGTCCGGGCGCTTGAAGTCCTCGATGGCTGCGCCTTCGCGCAGGAACTCCGGATTGGAGACGACAGCAACATCGGCATCGGGATTGGTTTCGCGGATGATGCGCTCGACCTCGTCGCCGGTGCCGACCGGCACGGTCGACTTGGTGACGACGACGGTGAAGCCCTTGATATGCATCGCGATTTCGCGGGCGACGGCATAGACATAGGACAAATCCGCATGGCCATCGCCACGGCGCGACGGGGTGCCGACAGCGATGAAGATGACGTCGCTTGCAGAGACGCACTCCTCCACTTCTGTCGAGAACGACAGGCGGCCGGAGCGGACATTGTCGGCCACCAGTTGCTCCAGTCCCGGCTCGAAGATCGGGATTGCGCCAGCCCTCAGTGCGTCGATCTTGGTAACGTCGTTATCGACGCATATGACGTCATGGCCGAAATCCGCAAAGCAGACGCCGGATACCAGACCCACATAACCAGAGCCGATCATCGTGATGCGCATGAAATCTATTCCTCAGGCTGCGTCGGGATCGGACCTTCGATCGGATCCCAAGCATTGTCGATCGCCTGCGCTTATACACAGCGTTCCCCCAGTCGGCCATATCCGACCGACGTTTGTGCAGCCGCTGCACGAATGTTTTATAAAAAGGGGATAAATCCGCAAGGCGCTGCCTCACTGGGGACGCAAAGCAATATTGCGACGCCTGCCGCGATCAGCCCTTCAAAATATCGGACAGCCGTTTGCCGACGGGTTCGCGCTCGGAGAGGTCGAGGCCGGAGAAGAGGTCGACGATGTGGCTGACCATCAGTTCGGCGGCGTCCTTTGGCTTGTGCTGCGCAATGGCTTTGACCAGCTCGTGATGGGCGTGGTGTTCGCAGATCGTGTCGCGGCGGCGCCAGTATAGCGCTACTATCAGCGAGGAGCGCGAGCAGAGCCTGCGCACGAAATCCGTGTAGATCGAGTGGTTGGCGATCTCGGCGATCGCGACATGGAACTGGCCGGAGAGATGGACTGCTTCGCCGTCCTTGCCGGCGGCGACCGCGGCATGCTCTTCTTCCATATGTCTCTCGAGAAGGGCGATATCGGCGGGCTTGGCGATCTCGGCTGCCATTGCGGCGACCTTCGGCTCGAGCAGGGAGCGGGCCTCGAAGACTTCCCGGGCCTCCAGCCGCGTCGGCTTGGCAACGAAGGCGCCGCGGTTCTGCTCCAGCGTCACCAAGTGGTCTAGCGCAAGGGCCTGAAGGGCAGCGCGAACGACGGTGCGGCTGACGGAGTAGATGTCGCCGAGTTCGTCCTCGGGCAATTTCGTGCCCGGCGTTACGCTGTGGCCGAGAATAGCACTCCTGATCCCGAGATAGACGGGCGACTGCTGCACAGGCGGCTGCCCAGCCGTCCTGTTTTTTCCTGGTGTTTCGAGCATGGTTTATTATCGGCTTGGGATTGAGAGAAATCGCTGTCTTGCATTCAATATAACCTATCATTGCGCGCAATGCCACGTAAGTTTTGTATACAATCACTGCTTACGTTGTGTGCATTTGCTCGTTTTCCCGCTCCCATAAAATGGGCAACGCGTATGGCGCCTAAATATCTCGCAATTAAAATATGCATATTATCAATAGTTTAATCTGACTTTTCGCAACTGGCACGGCCTTTGCAAATTCCCTTGAGCAAAAGCATGTTGCTAGAGGTGCAGATGGCAAAGGGCGATCTTGAACTTATCAGACTGACGAAGCGCTACGGCAATGCGCTCGCCGTCGACGCCATTGATCTCAAGGTGCCGGCCGGCACCTATTGCTGCCTGCTCGGTCCGTCCGGTTGCGGCAAGTCTTCGACGCTGCGCATGGCTGCCGGACATGAGACTGTGTCGGAAGGCGACATCGTGCTTTCGGAGAGCCAGATCACCCATGCACGTCCCGCCGATCGCGGTACGGCGATGATGTTTCAGAACTACGCGCTCTTTCCGCATCTCGACCTCGTCGACAACGTCGCCTTCAGCCTGAAGATGAAGGGCGTCGACAAGGAGACGCGTCGGGCCAAGGCCCTTGAGATGCTGAAGCTCATGCAGATGGAGCCATACGCCAACCGGCGACCGGCGCAGCTGTCGGGCGGCCAGCAGCAGCGTGTGGCCCTTGCGCGCGCGCTGATCACGGACCCGGAAGCGCTGCTTCTCGACGAGCCGTTGTCGGCGCTCGATCCGTTCCTGAAGATCCGCATGCGGGCGGAATTGAAAAAGCTGCAGAAGACGCTCGCCATCACCTTCGTCCATGTGACGCACAGCCAGGAGGAGGCGATGGCGCTCTCCGACCTGATCGTCGTGATGAACAACGGTCGCATAGAGCAGGCAGCCGAAGCCCGGGAAGTGTTCGAACGGCCGGCGACAGCCTTCGTTGCGCGCTTCATGGGCGATCACAACGTGCTCTCCGGGCGCGTCATGGAAAGCCAGGACGGCGTCGTCAAGCTCGAAGCGCCGGAAGGTCAGACATTTTCCGTCCGCGGCAATGCTTCCAATGCCGGCGCGCCGATCGATATCGGCATCCGCACCGATCGCGTCCGCCTGGCTCCACCGTCGGAAAAGAGCCTCGGGTTCAACGGCATCGTTTCGAATGTCGAATATCGCGGCGCCACTGTGAAGATCACCGTCATCGGCGCGGGCAGCGAGGACTTCACGGCCATCGTTCGCGACACGGAATATTTTGCCAAGCCGGTGTCGGTCGGCGATGCACTGTCATTGAGTTGGGCCCTGGAGGATGCGGTCCTCCTCGGCCGGCTTTCAGCCTGAATATTCAACATCAAAAAAGGGGACTGCGCATGACCAAGGAAACCAAATCAACCAAGACGGGAGCGGGAATTTCCCGCCGTACTCTGCTGAAGACCGGTGCTGCCGCCGTCGGCGCAGTGGCCGGCTCAGGCCTCATCACCGGCTTCCCGACGATCTGGGCGCAGAACCCGATCACGCTTCGCCAGTTCGGCACCGGCGTGTCGAACCTCAACGCCATTGCCGACAAGTGCAAGGCCGATCTCGGCATCACCCTTGAAATGACGGCAACGGATTCCGATGCCGCGGCCCAGCGCGCCGTGACCCAACCGGACAGTTACGACATCGCCGACATCGAATACTGGATCGCCAAGAAGGTGTTCCCGACAGGCGTCCTGCAGCCGATGGACACTAAGAAGCTGAAGTACTACGACAAGATCGTACCGCTTTTCATCACCGGCAAGCTGAAGCCGGATAGCGTCATCGCCCAGGGTACTGCTCCGCACACCGTTGGCTTTGTCGAAGGCCAGACCTCCAAGAAATTCTCCAAGAAGCCGACCGAATGGATGACGATGGTTCCGACCATCTACAACGCCGACACGCTCGGTATCCGCCCCGACCTCGTCGGCCGCGACATTACCAGCTGGGCTGACATCCTCGATCCTGCCTTCAAGGGCAAGACGGCGATCCTCAACATCCCGTCGATTGGCATCATGGACGCTGCGATGATTATGGAAGCTTCCGGCCACATCAAATACGCCGACAAGGGCAACATGACGAAGGCCGAGATCGACAAGACGATCGACTTCCTCATCAAGACCAAGGGCGACGGTCAGTTCCGTGCCTTTTGGAAGTCTTTCGACGAGTCGGTCAACCTGATGGCTTCGGGCGAAGTGGTCATCCAGTCTATGTGGTCGCCGGCCGTTGCCGCCGTCCGCTCCAAGGGCATCGCCTGCAAGTTCCAGCCGCTCAAGGAAGGTTACCGTTCATGGGGCGGCGGTCTCGGCCTTGCCAAGCACCTGTCGGGCGCGCAGCTCGATGCGGCTTACGAATATATCAACTGGTACACGTCCGGCTGGGTCGGCGGCTACCTCAATCGCCAGGGCTATTACTCGGCCTGCATGGACACTGCCAAGAACTTCATGACGGCCGATGAATGGGGCTACTGGATCGAAGGCAAGCCTGCACAGGGCGACATCATGTCTCCTGAAGGCAAGATCATGGAAAAGGCCGGAGCGGTTCGCGACGGCGGCTCGTTCGAGGAACGCATGGGTCACGTCGCCTGCTGGAATTCGGTCATGGACGAGGACCGTTACATGGTCAAGCGCTGGAACGAATTCATCGCTGCTTGATATCGAAAGCCCCTTCTCCCTTGCCCACGGGGAGAAGGAAACGGAAGGCGAGGGGGCAACTTGCTCCAGTTCTCATGGTAAGGAGGCCCGAAGGGTCGTCTCGAACCACGAGGGCTGGCCCGAGGTCCGTGGCTTGCAGATAACCGCAGACATCGGCGCAAGCGCCCTCGCCCTTCGAAGCAATTCTGCGAATCTTACCGCAGGAAGGGCGCCATGCCTCAACCCCGGCTTCTGATGCCCGTAACAAGCAATTGCTTGCGCGGAGAGGGCCAGCGTGAAGGCAGCCTCACGGCACCAACGGAGACTGGAAATGGCAACAATCGCGACGGCGCAAATGGAAAAGGGGGCGGCCCAGAAATCCGGCTGGCGCAATTTGACGCTGCCGCTCGGGCTGCTGTCCTATCTGCAGGCGCTGCCGCTGCTGGTCATCCTCGGCTTCTTCTTCCTGCTGCCGATCCTGTTGATCGCGGTCGTCAGCTTCTGGGATTACGATTTCGCAGGTATCTATCCCGCTTTCCTCAGCACGAACTACACCGATACGCTCGGCTCCTGGGTCACCTGGAAGACCTATCTCAATACGCTCAAATTCACCGTCATCGTCTGGGGCCTGACATTGTTCATCGGCTTCTGGGTCGCCTATTTCCTGGCGTTCCATATCCGCAAGACGACGACGCAGATGATGCTGTTTTTGATCTGCACCGTGCCGTTCCTGACGTCGAACATCATTCGGATGATCTCCTGGATCCCGGTGCTCGGGCGAAATGGCCTGATCAACTCATCGCTGATCAAGATGGGCGTCATCCCGCAGCCGATCGAATGGCTGCTCTATTCGGATTTCGCGGTCATCCTTGCCATGGTGCATCTTTATACACTCTTCATGGTGACGCCGATCTTCAACACGCTGATGCGCATAGACCGCTCGCTGTTCGAGGCGGCGCGCGATGCCGGCGCCACCGGCTGGCAGATCCTCTGGAACGTGGTCATACCGCTCGCCAAGCCGGGCATTGCAATAGGCACGATTTTCGTTGTCACGCTGGTCATGGCCGACTTCTCGACGGTGCAGGTCATGTCCGGCGGACAGAGCGCTTCGGTTGCGCTGATGATGAAGAACCAGATGTCGCTGCTGCAATATCCGGCCGCTGCCGCCAATGCGGTCGTGCTGCTGATCTTGGTGCTTTTGATGGTCGCGGCCATCCTTCGTGTCGTCGACATTCGCAAGGAGCTTTGAGATGAACTCTGAAAAGCGGCCCCTGGAATTCTATGTGCTCGCCATATTCTTCGGGCTGTTCGTGCTGTTTCTCTACGGCCCGTTCTCGGCCATCTTCATCCTCTCTTTCCAGGGCCCGGACGGCGGCCTGACCTTTCCGCTCAACGGCGTGTCGCTGCACTGGTTCGTCAATCTGTTCCAGCGCCAGTCGGTCGGCGATTTCGGCGCGGCTTTCCAGCGGTCCTTCATTCTCGGGCTGATGGTGATGGTGGTGACCGTCGTCGTAGCGCTTCTGGCCGGCCTTGCCTTCCGCCGCCAGTTCCGTGGTGCCTCGATCATCTTCTATGCGACGGTTGCGAGCCTCGTCGTCCCCTCGATCATCATTTCGCTGGGCATCGGGGTGCTGTTCCAGCAGCTTGGCCTGTCGCCCGCCTGGTATTCCTCGGCCTTCGGCGCGCATCTGACCTGGACGCTGCCCTTCGGCGTATTGATCATGTTCGCCGTCTTCAACCGCTTCTCGCCATCCTACGAAGAGGCAGCGCGCGATCTCGGAGCCAGTTCCTGGCAGGCATTCCGTCATGTCGTCCTGCCGATGATCGCGCCGAGCCTGATCGGCGTGGCGCTGTTCGGCTTCACGCTTTCCTATGACGAATTTGCCCGCACGCTGATGACCTCGGGCTCGTTCAACACCCTGCCGCTCGAGATCTATGGCATGACCACCAATGTTACGACGCCGGTGCTCTATGCGCTCGGCACCGTCACCACGGGCTTCTCCTTCAGTATTATTCTTGTCTTCATCGCCATCGGCATGTTCATGCGCGCTCGCCGCGTCGCCCAGGGGTCGGACGCCGGCAAGGGAATTTGAACGCCCAAGGAATTCAAAAGAATGCGCATTTTGGTCATCAACCCCAACACCACGGCTTCGATGACGGAAAAGATCGGCATGGCGGCCCGAAAAGTTGCCGGCGCCGATACCGAGATCGTCGCCCGCAATCCGCCGACGGGCCCGGCCAGCATCCAGGGACGGGCGGATGGAGAGGCGGCGCTTCCTGGCCTGTTTGCTGAAATCGACAAGGCGAACGACGAGGATTTCGATGCCGTCATCATCGCCTGCTTCGATGACACCGGGCTCTATCGGGCGCGTCAGCGGACATCGCGTCCGGTGATCGGCATCGGCGAGGCCGGGTATCATGCGGCAACGCTGATTGCCGGGCGCTTTAGCGTCGTCACCACCCTCTCGGTCTCGATCCCCGTCATCGAGGACAATATCGTCACCTACGGGTTCAGGAGCCGCTGCGCCCGCGTCCGCGCATCGGAAGTGCCCGTCCTCGAATTGGAACGTCCCGGATCGGACGCTTGCCGCACCATATCGCTTGAGATTACAACAGCATTGGCTAATGATGGCGTCGACGCAATCGTTCTGGGCTGCGCCGGCATGGCGGATTTAGCCAATGAACTCAGTCTGGAACATGGCGTGCCGATCATCGATGGGGTTGCTGCGGCCGTCAAGCTTGCCGAGATGCTGTTTGCTCTCGGTTTGAAGACGTCTCAGGCGGGGGTATTCAGGAAAGTTGCATGAGTTCAGCATTCGCCGTTCGGACGATGCGACCAGGAGAAATAGAGCTTGCCCTCGAATGGGCCCGACAGGAGGGATGGAACCCCGGTGTCGACGATGCTTTGGATTTCTACGATACCGATTCCTCGGGTTTTCTTGTTGGGGCGATCAGTGAAGTACCTGTTGGCTGCATATCCGTCGTAAAATATGGCGGAACCTTCGCCTTTCTCGGCTTTTTCATGGTCCACCCAGATTTTCGGGGCAGGGGCTTTGGCAAGCAGCTCTGGGATCGCGGCATGGCCTCGGCGGAGGGGCGCACCATTGGTCTCGACGGAGTGGCCGACCAGCAGGCGAACTATCAGCGAGCCGGCTTCGAGGTCGCCTATAAGACGGTGCGCTACGGCGGCGTTCCAAGGGGTCTTCCCTCAAACGGGATAGTCGCGGCGCCGGTTGCGCCCGACCGGCTCGGCGGATTGCAGCGATACGACGCCGGGATGTTTCCCGAGGTACGCAATACCTTTATTTCGCTCTGGTGCGGCGCGCCGGCGAAGCGAAAGTCCGTCGTGGTGCGCAGTAGCGGCAAGATCCGTGGCTACGGCACGATCCGGCGCTGTTTCGAGGGCTACAAGATCGGCCCGCTGTTTGCCAATGACCCCGAAACGGCCACGGCCATTCTTTCAGCCCTGATCCCGGTGACCCCAAGCCGCGCTGGCAGCAAGCCACAGCGGATCTACATCGACGTGCCCGCCGACAATGTCGAGGGCGTTCGGCTGGCGGAAGCTTTCGGTCTCGAACCGGTGTTCGAAACGACGCGGATGTACCGAGGCCCGGCGCCGATCCTGCCGATGAAACGGATCTTCGGGGTGACCACGCTGGAACTTGGGTAAGCTTCGGCGGGCACCCGGAACCGGCCTTCTCGTCACAATTGTTCGATCACCGATCGCGAATGCCCGCATCGAGGGCATAGCAGCGCTGATAAGTCATGCAAAAAGCCCAATCTGGTGTGACAACAGGGTCGCTTTCCGAAAAACAAAGCTTTATAGATGCGCGGGTTTGAGCAAGGCGCTGCAATCGCGCAGGAAGCAGGAAGTAAATAAATGACGAACGTAGTCGTGATCGGTTCGCAATGGGGTGACGAAGGCAAGGGCAAAATTGTCGACTGGCTTTCCGAACGTGCGGACGTGATCGTGCGCTTCCAGGGCGGTCACAATGCCGGCCATACGCTCGTCGTCGACGGGGTCAGCTACAAGCTCGCCCTTCTCCCATCGGGCCTCGTGCGCGGCAAGCTCAGCGTCATCGGCAACGGTGTGGTCGTTGACCCCCATCATTTCGTTGCTGAAGTGGAAAAGCTGCGCAGCCAGGGCGTTGCGGTTACGCCAGAGGTGCTACGCATTGCCGAGAACGCGCCGCTCATACTGTCGCTCCATCGCGATCTCGATGGGTTGCGCGAGGATGCGGCCTCCAACAGTGGCACCAAGATCGGAACGACGCGCCGCGGGATCGGCCCGGCTTATGAAGACAAGGTCGGCCGTCGCGCCATTCGCGTGATCGACCTCGCCGAGCCGGAAACCCTGCCTGTCAAGATCGACCGCTTGCTGACGCATCACAATGCGCTGCGGCGCGGCATGAACCTGCCGGAAATTTCGTTCGATTCGCTGCATGAAGAACTGACGTCGGTCGCCCATCACATCCTGCCTTATGTGGATCAGGTGTGGAGGTTGCTCGACGACCAGCGCAAGGCCGGCGCACGTATCCTTTTCGAAGGCGCCCAAGGCGCGCTGCTGGACAACGACCACGGCACCTATCCTTTCGTGACATCGTCGAACACGGTGGCCGGGCAGGCGGCGGCAGGCTCTGGCCTCGGCCCGACGGCGATTGGCTATGTGCTCGGTATCACCAAGGCCTATACGACGCGTGTCGGCGAGGGGCCTTTCCCTTGCGAGCTCAACGACGAGATCGGCCGGCATTTGTCCACGGTCGGCCGCGAGGTCGGCGTCAACACCGGTCGTCCGCGTCGCTGCGGCTGGTTCGATGCGGTCCTCGTCAAGCAGACGGTTGTCACGTCTGGGATCACAGGCATTGCGCTCACCAAGCTCGACGTTCTCGATGGCCTCGACGAGCTGAAAATCTGCACCGGCTACATGCTCGACGGCGTCGAGATAGATTATCTACCGGCAAGCCAGGCGGCGCAGGCCCGCGTCGAGCCGATCTACATCACGCTCGAAGGCTGGAAAGAATCGACCGTCGGCGCGCGTCGCTGGGCGGACCTTCCGGCGCAGGCAATCAAATATGTCCGGCAGGTGGAAGAGTTGATCGGTGCGCCGGTAGCGCTTCTGTCCACTAGCCCTGAGCGCGACGACACCATACTTGTGACCGATCCGTTTGAGGATTAATGTCTCGGATCATTGACAAATCCCTGTTCGGCCAAGTGCTGGACATCATGAGAAAGTACTGATGGCGGATTTTGTAGCAGTCATCCGACGCGCCGTAGATGGCCTGTCCGATAATACGCCCGAGATGCGGGTGAAGGTCTACGAGCGTGCGAGAAGTGCCGTGCAGCGGCAGCTCGAGAACATGAAGCCGCGCCCGCCTGAAGCGATGCTCGCCCGCCAGCTCGAAAAGCTCGATGCCGCCATTCGAGAGGTCGAAGCAGAGCATTCCGAGGCTTTCGTCGCTTCCGAAGAGCCAGTGACCGAGGCCGCGCCAATCGAGGAGCCGGCCTATTCCCGCGCGGAAGAGCCCTCCCAGCAGGCGCCTGACGAACCGGTTGCCGAACACATGTACGAGCCGCCCGCACCCGAGCCGGCGCCATCCGCCAGTGTCGATCACGCGGAGCCGGTTCATGCTGTACATCGGGAAGAACCCACCGGCTGGCACCCTGCCGGCGAAGAAAACGAGCCGACCGAAGACTGGCAGGCGTCGCATTCGCCGACAGTGGCCGATGCTCCGGTTATCGCCTATCAGAAGACCGAGGAATACGGCCCTGCCGCGTCGCTTGACGGGCGGGTCGATCCTGTTCACGAGGAATGGCCGGGGCAGGCCTCCTCCGATATCGGCTATTCCGTCGATGAACAGCGTCAGCAGCTGTCCGAGGTTTCGGTCGAGACCGCGACGGCGGTGCCGAACCAGCGCTTCGTCGAGGACGTTCAGAGCGAGCCGCTGCGCGCCGACGCCGGTGGTCGTTTCGGTGATGTGTGGGCGGAGCCAGCAGCACCGGTTGCAACGCCTACAGCACCTCCAGCTTCCGCGCCCGGTTCGACGATCGACGACCCGATCCTCGCGCACAGTTTCGGCAATGCGCCGGCCGCACCGACAAAAATGCCGGCCGTTGCCGAAGACTTTGGGTGGGAAGCCAATGCATTCGACGAGCTTCCGTCGGTCCCCGCGCCGGCAAATCCTGCCCGTCGCGCAGCCCGTGACGATTTTGACGATGTCGATCTCTTCTCCGATGTGCATGGCGGCGCTTCAAAGCCTGCAGCACAACCGAAGAACGACGACCCAGGCGATGGCTGGCGCGAACTGAGAGAACTTGCCGGCTACGACAAATTCGCCGCTGATGAAGCGGTTGGTTCGCCGGTGCCGCCAGATCTCGACCAGGTCGTCGCCTCGAAGCTGCAGGGCAAGAGCTTCCGCATGGAGCCGAAGAAGCGTCGCTTTGGCATCAAGGGTATTCTGCTCACCCTCATCGGTCTTGCGATCCTCGGCGGTGGTGGCTACGCGTTCTGGATGAACCGCGCCGCTCTCAACAACATGGTCACCGGCCTCATAAGTTCCGCAACGAAGTCTGCGACGGTTGCCGGAAACCCGACGACGCCCGCGGCTCAGACAGCCAAGGCATCTCCGGCAGCTGCTGGACCGGCCGCAACGCAGGCGACGACGCCGGGCGCTTCCGCGCAGCCCGCGGCCAACGCTGCCAAGGGCACCGACGTCGCAGCACTCGACAACAACGACAATACCGTCAATGGCAAGTTCACCCAGCGACTTCTGGCCAATGGCAACGAAATCGATGCCGGTGCGGCTCCGGTTCCAGGACAGCCGGCCACCGTCGAAGGCAAGTCCGTGGCCCAGCAGAACGTTGCAGCCGCAACGACGCCGCCAGCTGCCGCAACGCCTGTGCCGACCGGCACAGCGGCGACACCGCCTGCAGCGATCACACCCGGAGCGGCTGCAGCAGCGCCTGTTGCGCCGGCCCCTGTGGCCGCGGCGCAAACACCACCGGCAGCGGCAGCGCCCGTTGATACCGCCAACGCCGCTCCGGCTGCGACACCCGCTCCTGCCGCCGATCCAGCAGCGCAGATAGGCGCCCCGCAGAAGATGTTCCTCTATGAAGAACGTCTTGGACAGGCATCGCCGGCTGCGATCGAAGGCGCCGTCACCTGGTCGCTGATTGAGGAAAAGGGCGAAGACGGTCGTCCATCGCCTTCCGTTCAGGGCAGTATCACCGTTCCCGAGCGCGGATTGACGGCGATGGTCACTTTCAAGCGGAATGCCGATCCGTCGCTTCCGGCAAGTCATGTCGTCGAGATCGTCTTCTCGGTGCCGCCGAATTTCGAGGGCGGCAGTATCGACAGCGTCCAGCGCATCGCGATGAAAGCGACCGAGCAGGACCGTGGTGACCCCCTGATCGCCGTTCCGGCGAAGATCACCGACGATTTCCACATGGTCGCGCTCAACGACTTTCCCGATGCGCGCAAGACCAATCTGGATCTGTTGAAGAATCGCGGCTGGATCGACATTCCCGTGACCTACCGCAATGGCCGGCGGGCGCTGCTGACGATGGCGAAGGGGGCAACCGGCACCGATGCCTTCAACCAGGCGATCAACGAATGGGCAGCACTGGGCAATGTCTCGAGCAGCCAATAGGCCGCTGATACCAAGCATTTGAAAAGGCGGCATTATCTAGGAAATGCCGCCGAAGGCCATTCTTATCTTGGGGCGGCCGCTCGTCTACGACAAGACGTTGTACGCAGGTGAAGAGCATTCCTGTTCCAAGCGCTCGACCGTCCTCAGGGACAGCTACTTTGAACTTCCGGAAAGTCGGTCGAACGTTGTCGGCGTATTGACGAAGCCGTCCGCGATCGGCAGCCGCATAGGGCTGATCTCGTCGACCAGGCCTATGCGGCATGAGACCGGCGTTGTTGATGATCACGTCGATACGACCATGATGTTTCGCCGCATGGTCGACCAGGTTCTTGACCTGGTCGAATTTGGTAACGTCGATCTCGAACGCAGCTTCTTTGTTGCCTCCGGCAAGGAGGCGCGCGGTCGCTTCTCCAAGTCCGCTGCTTGCTCCGGTGATGCCGACGATCTTTCCCTCGATGCCCTGTGTCGTGATGCGCTTCCTTTCTAAATGACGGCTAGCGATCGACGCGGGCCTGCAGATGCGCCGGGTAGCGATCTCCTTGCACGGTGATCTTCGAGACCGCGTCGGCGATGGCGCCGAGATCGTCTTCTGTGAGGGTGACACCCGCAGCACCAATATTTTCCTCCAGGCGATGCAGCTTCGTCGTTCCGGGGATCGGAACAATCCAGGGCTTCTGTGCCATGAGCCAGGCCAGCGCGATCTGGGCGGAGGTTGCCTCCTTCTGCGCTGCGATCTTGCCGAGCACGTCGACGAGTGCCTGGTTGGCCTTGCGTGCTTCGGGCGAAAAGCGCGGCACGACGTTGCGGAAGTCCTTGCTATCGAAGGTCGTCGTCTCGCTGATTGCGCCGGTCAGGAAGCCTTTGCCGAGCGGACTGAAGGGTACGAAGCCGATGCCGAGTTCTTCGAGCGTTGGGATGATCTCCGGTTCGGGTTCGCGCCACCACAGCGAATATTCGCTTTGAAGCGCTGCCACCGGCTGAACCGCGTGAGCGCGACGGATCGTCTTTGCCCCCGCTTCGGATAGACCGAAATGCTTGACCTTTCCCTCGTTGATCAGATCCCGCACCGCACCAGCCACGTCCTCGACGGGAACGTCCGGGTCGACGCGGTGCTGATAGAAGAGGTCGATGACATCGGTCCTCAGACGCTTTAGCGCGGCTTCGGCAACCTCTCGGATATGGTCTGGACGGCTGTTCATGCCGCTCTGGCCACCCTCGGCGTTGAAATCGAAGCCGAACTTCGTGGCGATCACCACCTTGTCACGGATCGGTGCTAAGGCCTCGCCCAGAAGCTCTTCGTTCTTGTAGGGGCCATAGGCTTCGGCGGTGTCGAAGAAGGTGACGCCACGATCGAAGGCCGTTCGGATCAGTGTGATCGCTTCCTTGATCTCCGTGGCCGGGCCGTAGCCAAAGCTAAGGCCCATGCAGCCAAGGCCGAGCGCCGAGACTTCCAGGCCGCTGCTTCCAAGTTTACGTGTCTGCATTGTTGTTTCTCCTTGTTTACCGCTGGTACTGTTCGTCAGTGACGTGTTCCATCCAGTCGACGACCTTGCCGGCGAGCCCCTCGGCAATGGCGACATGGGTCATCGCTGTCGTGGGGGATGCGCCATGCCAGTGCCTCTCACCCGGCTCGATCCAGACGATATCGCCGGCGCGGATTTCCTCGATCGGGCCGTCTTCACGTTGGACCCGGCCTAGACCGGAGAAGACAAGGAGTGTCTGGCCCAGCGGATGCGTATGCCAGGCAGTGCGTGCTCCCGGCTCGAAGGTGACCGTTGCTCCGCCGTGTCGCGCCGGCGCGCTGCCCTGGAAAGGGTAGTCTATGCGGACGGTGCCGGTGAAATAGTCGGCTGGTCCCCTGGCTGAAGGGGTCGATCCGTTGCGTTTGATGTTCATAAGAATGTCCTTTCCGTACAGGCGGCGTTCGACGAACCGCTGGTGCGGGACATTTAGCGCGTGCGATTACCCTTGATTAGATGGTAGAAAGCGCAAAGCCTTATGAGAAAGTTTCATGAATGCCGCGTCAGCCGATCAATGACCTCGCTGCCTTCATCGCCGTCGCGCGCCAGCAGAGCTTCACTAAGGCGGCGGCCAAGCTCGGTGTTTCCCAGTCTGCGCTCAGCCATACGATCACGGGGCTCGAAAAGCGGCTTGGCGTGCGGCTCTTGACCCGCAACACCCGCAGCGTCTCAACCACGCAGGCGGGCGAGCGGCTGCTTCAGAACGTCGGCCCCCACATGGACGAGATCGAAAGCGAGCTTGTCGCGCTCAGCGAATTCCGTGACAAGCCGGCAGGAGCGATCCGCATCACAGCCGCGGAACATCCGGCGAACGGCGTCATCTGGCCGGCCCTCGCAAAGCTGTTGCCCGACTATCCCGACATATATGTCGAGATCATCGTCGATTACGGTCTGACCGACATCGTTGCGGAGCGCTACGATGCCGGCGTGCGGCTTGGCGAGCAGGTAGCCAAGGATATGATCGCGGTGCGCATAGGGCCCGATATGCGCATGGCGGCCGTCGGGTCTCCAGCCTACTTCGCACGCCACCCGAAGCCGGTTGCACCGCACGATCTCACTGTACATTCCTGCATAAACATGCGCTTGCCGACCCATGGCGGCATCTATGCATGGGAGTTCGAGAAGGACGGCCACGAACTGCGGGTGCGCGTTGAAGGCCAGCTCGCGTTCAACAATATCGCGCTCAGGCTGAACGCGGCGCTAGAGGGGCTCGGGCTGGCTTATCTTCCGGAGGACGTTGTCGGGGATGATCTGCGCAGCGGACGTTTGGTCCGCGTGCTTGAAGACTGGTGCCCGCCATTTCCGGGCTATCACCTCTACTACCCGAGCCGAAGGCAGGCGTCGGCAGCATTCGCTGTTCTTGTGAACGCGCTGCGCTATCGTGGGTGAAAGGGTGGGGCACAAAAAGGCGGACCACTGGGGTCCGCCTTTTTGTTACTGCAATCGACCATTTGTTACGCGGTGGCCTCGACCACGCGCAGCGCCTTGGCGCGATCGAGCGCGTCCTTGCGGACGGCTTCTTGCACCTTTTCGAAAGCGCGGACCTCGATCTGGCGGACGCGTTCGCGGCTGATGTCGAACTCCGAAGACAGGTCCTCGAGCGTGACTGGGTCTTCCGACAGACGGCGAGCCTCGAAGATGCGGCGTTCGCGGTCGTTCAATACGCTCATGGCGCGCGCGAGCATGCGGCGGCGGGTGTCGAGCTCGTCTTGCTCGATCAGCACGGCTTCCTGGCTTTCATGGTCGTCGACGAGCCAATCCTGCCACTGGCCGGATTCGCCTTCGGCGGCCTTGATTGGCGCATTCAGCGAAGCGTCGCCCGAAAGGCGGCGGTTCATCGAGATGACCTCCTCCTCGGACACGTTGAGCTTGGTAGCGATCTCGGTGACGTGCTCCGGCTTCAGGTCGCCTTCGTCGATCGCCTGGATCTTGCCCTTGAGGCGGCGCAGGTTGAAGAACAGCCGCTTCTGGTTTGCAGTCGTCCCCATCTTCACCAGCGACCATGACCGCAGAATATATTCCTGGATCGAGGCCTTGATCCACCACATGGCATAGGTTGCCAGGCGGAAACCGCGTTCCGGATCGAACTTCTTGACAGCCTGCATCAGCCCGACATTGCCTTCGGAGACGACTTCGCCGATCGGCAGGCCGTAGCCGCGATAGCCCATGGCAATCTTCGCCACGAGGCGCAAATGGCTGGTCACCATCTTATGGGCGGCCTGACGGTCGCCATGCTCGGCATAGCGCTTGGCAAGCATGTATTCTTCCTGCGGTTCCAGCATCGGGAACTTGCGGATTTCGTCGAGATAGCGATTGAGACCGGCCTCGCCGGCGGTTATGGACGGCAGATTATTTCGGGCCATGAAAGCACCCTCCTATTCGAATATCCGACCCCTTTCGACCAGCACAGCGCGTGCCTCAGAAGCAGGCCGAGACGTGCAGGTCAAAAAGACCCCGCACTAAGTCGATATGTAGATAAGTACGGCGAAACTGTGATTCAAGGATTGAGTCACGCGAGTGTGACCTCGGCGCAAAGACAGGTGCGCCGTCATTCTCGGGGGCATCCGATGCCAGTTTCCGACAAGTGGCTGCAGCTTTCATTGGCCGCCGGGCGCTCGACGAATGGCATCTTGTGGCTGGATTATAAGCCCCGGGAACAGTCCCGTCCAGCCAAACCTCTCATCCTCGCAGCGCTGCCGCCAGTTCCAGCATATCCTCCGGCAGCGGTGCTTCGAAGTGCATGACTTCGCCGGTGCGGGGGTGTTCGAACTGGAGGAGATAGGCGTGGAGGGCCTGGCGGGGGAAGCGGTTGACGATGTCCTTGGCGTCGTCGGCAAGCAGGTTCGCCTTGGTCTTGAAGCCGCCGCCATAGGTCGTATCGCCCAACAGAGGATGGCCGATATGGGCCATGTGGACGCGGATCTGGTGGGTGCGGCCGGTCTCGAGGTGGCAATCGACCAGGCAGGCGAGTGCAGTCGCATCCGGTAATTCCCGGAAACGCTCCAGAACCTTGTAGTGGGTGATCGCCTCGTCGGAATCCTCCCTGTCGGGTTTCTGAACGGCACGCTTGGTCCGGTCGCTGGTGGAGCGGCCAAGCGGCGCGTCGATCGTTCCGACCAGCGGGCGGGGCCTGCCCCAGACGATCGCCTGATAGGCGCGCTCCAGTGACATGGTCCGGCCGTGGTCGGCAAACTGCAGCGAGAGATGCCGATGGGCGATATCGTTCTTGGCGACGACCATCACGCCGGTTGTATCCTTGTCGAGGCGATGGACGATCCCCGGACGTCGGACGCCGCCGATGCCGGAAAGCGTGTCGCCGCAATGGTGGATCAGCGCGTTGACCAGCGTGCCGGTCCAGTTGCCGGCACCGGGATGGACGACGAGGCCGGCGGGCTTTGAGATGACGATCAGGTCCTCATCCTCGTAGAGAACGTCGAGCGGGAGATCTTCTCCCTGCGGGGTCGGGTCTTCGGGGGCGGGCAGTTCGATCCGATAGGTCTCGCCTGGCTTCACTTTGCGCTGCGGGTCGGTGGCGGGCGTACCGTTCATCGTGACGGCCCCTTCCTTGATCAGCACCTTCAGCCGGCTTCGCGAGATTTCCTCGCCAAACTGCCCAGCAAGCCAGGCGTCGAGCCGGCCGCCGGCGGCTTCATCGGCGGTTAGGACTTTTATATTGTCGGCGGGTTCTTTAAAGGGATCGTTCAAACGCTGTCTCTCCGGCGCTTTTCATAAGAAGGATGCATCGATGACGAAATTCGCGCCAGACGACGATCAGGAAGAAAAGCCTCTCGATCCGGCAATGGAAATCGTTCGCCGCAAGATGGTGCGCCTGATGATCGTCTCGGCGGCGGTCATGGTGGTGAGCCTTATGGCGGTGTTTGGCGCCGTTGTCTACAAGACGACGCGTCCGTCGCAAAAACCAGTAGGCTCCGCCGTCAATGTCCCTTCCGACGGCCCCATCATCGCCAGAGCTGAGCTGCCTGCCGGTTTCTCGGTTCAATCGGTCGCACTTTCGGGAAGTCAGATCCTGTTCTACGGTACGACGTCGACCGGCCAGCAGCAGGCGATCGTCTTCGACTACGGCGTCGGGCGCATCGTCGCGACCATATCGCTTTCCGGCAACTGATGGGCCGTTCCCAATGACCGCCGGTCGGATGATTGCGATCGAGGATGTCGATGATCCAAGGATCGCCGAATTTCGGGATATTCGCGAGCGGGACATGACAGGCCGGCAAGGCCGGTTCATTGCCGAGGGAACTGTGGTGCTTCGCCTGCTTGCGGAAGCCCACGCCTCGGGGCGGGATTTCGTCGCGGAAAAGATCCTGCTGCTTCGCAATCGTGTTGTCGGCCTTGCAGATATCATTTCGACGCTTCCGCCTGATGTGCCGGTCTATGTTGCCGACGCCCAGGTTCTCGATGGCATCGTCGGTTTCCATCTGCATCGCGGCGTATTGGCTCTTGGCCGCCGGATTGCGCAGCCTGATATTTGCCTGCTGCTCGATGCGCTGCCGGAGCAATCGCTGGTGCTTGTCGGTTGCGGCATCTCCAACCACGACAATGTCGGCTCGATGTTCCGCAATGCGGCCGCGTTTGGGTCGGATGCGCTCATTCTCGACGAGACGTCCTGCGACCCGCTTTATCGGAAGGCCTTGCGGGTCTCGGTCGGTTCGGTGCTGATGATGCCCTATCGTCGTCAGGG
The DNA here is from genome assembly GCF_052114685.1 of Rhizobium sp. 2YAF20. Lineage (NCBI taxonomy): Bacteria > Pseudomonadati > Pseudomonadota > Alphaproteobacteria > Hyphomicrobiales > Rhizobiaceae > Rhizobium > Rhizobium sp. 2YAF20. Next base: position 315,600 of record NZ_JBFRFF010000001.1, read on the forward strand.
CGCTGTCACGGATATTCTCGGCGCGCTGGCGGGCAAGGGTTTTGCGATCTGGAGCCTGTCGCCGCGCGGGCAAACGGATATCCGGGCGATCGTCCCAGAGAAGCGGCTGGCGCTTGTCGTCGGGACGGAAGGCGAGGGCCTGCCGGAACATATTCTTTCGGCCTTCGGAAGCGCCCGGATTCCGCAGGCGCCGGGGCTCGACAGCCTCAATGTCGCAACTGCCACGGGGATTGCGCTATTCGAGCTCTCATCGGCCATGCGGCGCATCTGAAGCTCCTCGCGCCAGGGTCACCGGTCGGGCAAAAGATCGTTGGTTCGCTCGGCAAGGCTCACCCGGCCGCCCTGGCCATGTTCGCCATTCTCCGGCAACAGCTTGAAGATGGGCGATCGGTCGCCTTCCTTGAGAGCGGTGATTGCCACCATATTGGCCGCGATCGTCGCGATCTCCTCGCGCATGGCCTGGTCGTGGGCGGCGGATCGGGATTTCAGCAGGCGATCGGAGAGAGCGTTGCTGCGGTTCCTGACCTCTTCCGTCAGCTTGGCGATCTCGGTTTCCACGGTCTGCTCCGGTCTGGCTGCTGTAGCCGCTGACGTCACGTCCAAGCCAGCATTTCGCACCAGCTGAGGTCCGGGCAGGGGTTTCGCGCCATTGGTGGACTTTGTCACTGGCTTGGCGATGCCTGCGGCTCGGAGCGCCCGGCCGGCTTCCCGCGCCTCAGCATTGGCCGATTTCAGCTTTTCCTTCAGCCGTGCAACATCCTGCAGCCGGCGTTCGATCGTGGTGTCCTTGTCCGCATTGCCGGCGACCTCGCGCTCGAGCTTGTTTTCCAGCCGCACGACCTTGCCTTCTTCTTCGGCCAGATGCTGTTCGGCATCCTTGGCACGCGTCGTCATCAGCTTGAGATCGTGGCGAAGCGTGTCCCGCTCTTCGCGCAGGGAATTAAAGCGAAGCCTCAGATTCTCGACTTCGGTCTCGCGGGCGGCAAGGTCGATCCTCAGATTGTCGGCGTCGGTGGCGGATTTATGCAGACGCTTGCGCAGGGTGTCGAGGTCGCTTTCCTTTTCGGAATGGGCCTGCTCTGAAATGCGAAGGCTTGTCTTCAGCTGGCTGATATAGCTCTCTTCGCGGCGTAGTCGCGATCTGAGGTCGCCGGCCTCGACGTTCATGTCGTCGATCTGGGAGCGAAGCTCTTCGCTTTCGGATGCCAGTCGTCCGGCTTCCTTGGTGAGTTCGTCCTGGCGTAGCTGGAGGGAGATGCCTTTTTCACGCTCGCGGGCAAGGCTTTGCTCCGTCTTCGCGTTTTCTGCGGCATAAAGTGCGCGCGCCATGTCCTTCTGGGCTCGCACCTCCTGCGGGCTCAGCGGCATGGTTGCTTTCAGGCGTTTCTCCGTGAACCAGACGATGCGGCGGTGGACTGCCGGAGCAACGAGGAAGACCAGGAAAACCGCGGTCAGAAAGCCTAATCCGAACAGCAGGGCGAATTCAATCACGGCGTAGCCATTGTCTCTGCGTTGATGGTGGTCTCGGTGTCCCGGGATTAAACATGGGGTAGGGGGAAGGGGCAAGCCGGCAATTCGGCGTATTGTCACCGTCTACAGCTGGCTTGCCGCCGATGGCGGTATCAGAAGGGGTTCCAGGTCGGCGCCGGCGTTACCTTGATATAGCCGACATTGACGCCGAGGCGTGCCCCAAGGCCGGTGCGGATCGGCACGATCACTACATTGTCGTTCTTGAGCACCGTCATGCCGACGCCTGCCACGACGAAGGCCTGTCCGCTCACGCCGCCGTAGCGGGCATAGACGCTATCGACGCTCGGCAGGTCGTAGACCAGCATCATGACGCGGGTGCCCTGGCCACCATAGTCGATGCCGAGGGAGGGACCCTGCCAGTACAGCGGATGTTCGCCGGCGTTCTTGGTGTTGAGCTGTCCCTCGCCGTAGGTCAGACCTGCGATGAAGGCGCCGGAACCCTCCTGGCCAAGGATGTAACCGTTCGGCAGGCCATAGCGCTCGAAAGCGGTTTCCACGACCTTGGCAAGGCCGCCGCTGGTCGAGCCGAAGAAATTGTGCCCGGCGTCGACGATTTCCTCGACGCTGTATTGGCTGCTGTTCGTCGCAGAGGCATCACGCGGCGCCAGCGGCAAAGCAAGGAGTGCGACGAGAGCGATCGCCCAGCTGAGGCCTGAAAATCTCTGCAGAAATCTGTAGCGCATAGTGTCACCCGTTCATCATGGTCGGTGCGATGAGTCGCTTTCGGCGACAGATGCATTTTGCGGCGATCCTCTTAATAATCGGTTTACCAAATATGGTGTCATTATGACACGAATTACGGCCGCGCGTGGTAATGCTCGCGCAAACCCAGTGTGGCAATGTCCGGAATACGATCGCCACGTCCCGGCTCTCAGGAGACAATGAATGTCGAAGAACCCAAATCTCACTCTGGCCGGACCGGATCTCGCCGCGCTGTTATGCAGCCGCGTGTGCCATGACGTGATCTCTCCCGTCGGAGCAATCAACAATGGTCTCGAATTGCTCGATGAAGGCGGCGCCGACGCCGACGCCATGGACCTCATCCGCACCAGCGCCCTCAATGCGTCGGTCCGCCTGAAATTCGCACGCCTTGCCTTTGGTGCATCCGGCTCCGTCGGGGCGTCGATCGATACCGGCGAGGCCGAAAGGGCGGTGAAAGACTTTGCCGAGGCAGAGAAAAAGACCGAGGTGACCTGGGTCGGCCCACGCGCCATCGTCGCCAAGAACCGCGTCAAGTTGCTGATGAACCTTTTTCTCGTCGCCTATGGCTCCATCCCGCGCGGAGGCAGCCTGGAGGTGACGCTCGAAAATCCGGAATTCGACGCCAAGTTCACGATTGTCGCCAAGGGTCGGCTGATGCGCGTGCCGCCGAAGTTTGCCGAGATCTGCTCCAGCGTGATAGAAGAGGCGATCGATGCTCATTCTATCCAGCCTTATTACACCGTGCTCCTTGCCGAAGAGAGCGGAATGGAGCTGAAATACACCTCAACAGCAGAGGAAATCGTCTACACCGCAGAATTTTTCAGCGCATAAATTCGCGCTATGCGGGAGGCGGAAGAAGAGGCGGTAACGATTCTTTAGCCTCGTGCCACTAAAGTTTGAACTCTAAGGGCGGCGTCCGGACCATTTTTGGGTCGGATGCGAAGGAGTGGCGGATGCAGAAGTTCATGATCACGGATACGTCGGATGTCGTCCGCAAGGTCGGCAAACGTATCCTGTCTGAGCTCGATTTTCTCGTCAGCGAAGCCGGCAGCGCCCATGAAGCGCTTGCCTGCTGCCAGGTCGATCTGCCTGACTATATCATTGTCGATTCAGGGATGGACGGCGCGCTCGACCTCATTTCCGGTATCCGTGCGATGGAGAACGGCAAGGCAGTGAAGATCTACTATTGCGTCGTCGAGGCTGACCTCAAGAAACTGATGGCCGGCAAAAGGGCAGGCGCCACCGATTTTCTCTTGAAGCCCTTCGATCGCAAGATCCTGACCGCGGTTTTCGGCAACCGGGCGATCGCCGCCTGATATTTCCATCATCATTCATGGGCTCTGCGGCCGCCTGTCCGCCGACGGCTTACGCTGCGGCAACCCCGAATCCAAAAAACGAAAATCCCGCCTCGCAAGAGACGGGATTTCGATAGGGGTAGGCGGGGGCAGCTTGGCGGCTAGCGACCGTTTAGGCGCTTTCGGCGAAGTTGCCTTCCGGTTCGCGCAGCACATAGCCGCGGCCCCAGACAGTTTCAATGTAATTTGCACCGCCCGCGGCATTTGCCAGCTTCTTGCGCAGTTTGCAGATGAAGACGTCGATGATCTTCAGTTCAGGTTCGTCCATGCCACCATAGAGATGGTTCAGGAACATTTCCTTGGTGAGGGTCGTACCCTTGCGGAGCGAGAGGAGCTCCAGCATCTGGTATTCCTTGCCCGTCAGGTGAACGCGCTGGCCGCCGACTTCGACTGTCTTTGCGTCAAGATTGACGATGAGTTCGCCGGTCATGATGACCGATTGAGCGTGACCCTTGGAACGACGGACGATCGCATGGATGCGAGCGACGAGTTCGTCCTTGTGGAAAGGCTTGGTCATGTAATCGTCGGCACCGAAGCCGAGACCGCGAACCTTGTCTTCGATGCCGGCCATGCCGGAGAGGATCAGGATCGGCGTCTTTACCTTCGACAGACGCAGCGTGCGAAGAACTTCGTAGCCGGACATGTCTGGAAGGTTAAGATCGAGAAGAATGATGTCGTAGTCATAGAGCTTGCCAAGATCCACACCCTCTTCACCGAGGTCGGTCGTGTAGACGTTGAAGCTTTCCGATTTAAGCATCAGTTCGATGCTCTGCGCTGTCGCGCTGTCGTCTTCAATGAGTAGAACCCGCATATTTATCCCCTTTACCGCTGCCGAAAGGCTTTCAGCCTCCTTTACGCGATACCGACCCAACCACTGCCTGATTTGAAAGCTGCCATGTAATGGTTAACAAATTCTGATTCCCTCTGGCAAGGTGTATCGAGTTTATTAAATAATTTTTCCATTTCACTGTTTTCCAACGTTAATCAGGAAATCCGAATTCTTAACCATCACGTTAAGAAAATACGCCAAGCGATTCATCTGACTCGTCTATGCAGCTGTTTCGAAATCATTCCGTGGCATTTACTGACCCTTAAATGATCGGGACTATCATTAACGATGCCCGTAAACGAAAGGTTACCAGCGGTAGGTTTTTGTTAATACCGTCGGAATTTTTTTGATCCAAGCCGCGACAATGCGGTGCGGAGGGGTGTTTTGTAGTGAGCCGGGGTCTCGCATCACGGGAGTAATGCGTATGAAGTCACGTGAGAGCCTAGTCCGCCTGAAGGAATTTCAGGTGAATGAAAAGCGTCGTCAGCTGCATCAATTGCAGATGATGATGGGCGAATTCGATCGAATGACGAAGGATCTGGAGAGCCAGATCGTCATCGAAGAGAAGAGGTCCGGAATTTCCGACCCGAACCACTTCGCCTATCCGACCTTTGCAAAGGCTGCGCGCCAGCGCGCGGACAATCTGCAGGTTTCGATACGCGATTTACGGACGCAGGAAGAGGCGCTGGAAACATCGCTGGAGGAGATGCAGGCGGAATATGCCAAGGCTGCAGCGCTCGAAGAGCGCGATGGCGGCATGCGAGCCCGCGCCTGATCCAATCGTTTCGTCGCGGTAGCGACGGGATCCTTCACGAAGAGCCGTGCATGACTGGCCAGGTGGCCGGCCATGCACGGCTTTTGGTGTTTTCCGAAATGGATCGCTAGAGATTGACCACGTCGCGCCATTCTCCATGGCGTTGCGCCTGCGCTCGGAAGAACGGGCATAGAGGAAAGATCTTCCAGCCGTTCCTTCTTGCCTCCTCGACCGCATGGAGAGCGAGCGCCTGGCCGACGCCCTTGCCACGAAGTGCATCGGGAACGCCGGTATGGTCAATGATGATCAGCTTCGGCGATGTCCGCGAATAGGTCATCTCGGCCTCGTGGCCCTCGAGCGTGGCAATATATCGACCGCCCGACCCGGTCTCTTCATTGCGGATATCCATGGATCTTCCTTCGAAACGGCTGCGTGGCATTAGATTTACACGCAATGTTGCGGCTGCCAACGGGCCGCCGATGGATCGTTTCGATACATAATATTTTCAGCGAGACGTTGTCACTTCTCGCGATCATCGTGTTTTTCGCGTAAACGGCGACGGTCGAACCGCGGTGACCGTCACCGACAGTTGAGTTTTCCTGTCGATGCGCGAGATCGTCAGGCTGGCGATTGCGACGTTGCAGGAGGGGAGGCGGGGGAGCGGCTCACTCATCTTCGATCACGTCGTGCAGCAACTATCCAGGTGGTCTGTGATGGATGCGCTGCTCGTCGCGATCGAACAAGAACGGCCGCCTGGACCGGTGGAAGGCTTCCGCATTTGCGCGGTATGGCCTTCGGTCTCTTACCCGCTCAGCAATCAATCTCCGGCTCTCTGCTGATCTTCTCAAGGAAGCTGCAGGGCCGGAAAACCAAACGGGATCAATGGGAAAGGAGGGCGAGACCCATCAGTGGCGATATTGCTGGATGCGCGTCGTGCGCAGGCCAGCCAGGCCGTGGCTGCTGATGGAGGACTGCCAGGACAGGAATTCCTCAACTGTGAGCGTATAACGGTCACAGGCTTCTTCCAAGCTCAGCAAACCACCGCGCACGGCCGCGACAACCTCAGCCTTACGACGGATCACCCAACGCCGGGTATTGGGCGGAGGCAGATCTGCAATCGTCAGTGGGCTGCCATCGGGGCCGATGACATACTTCACTCGGGGTCGTATCATTTCGGTCATTGGACTCTCTACACATACTCAAGACCACATTGGGCACTGTAGCTTGCCACATTTAAAAATTGCCTAAGCGCGTAGTAACACTTTGATAACAATTTTAAGGAGTTTGCCGGGCAGTTGATTTGCTGCGGTAGGCCAGAATAACCATCGGCCTTACCCGGCGGGAATTTGAGCTCAGCGCATGGGAGCCATGCGTAATAACCATTATAGAATATGAGTGTTCTATAATATAAGGGCAGCAATTCAAGAATGAATGCCGAAGCCGTTTCCCCATATCTCAGAATTTCAGCTCGAATACTTGGCCAAACGTCCCAGCCTTTTCTCAAGGTGGGGCGAAGTCTTTGTTTTTCGACGAAATATGACCGGAGGCTGCCCGACATTCCGGAGCGTCGACGATGAGAGAAAGTGCAAATATAGTTCGCCGCAGCGCACAGGACACCTTGCCGCTGGCGGTTTCGGCCTTGTCTGCGCCGCACGGTCGGCTGCTTGACGAGGCGGCCAAAAAGGCGGGTTTCGGCTATTTCCTGATGGCCCATTTTCCGCGCGGCGACAGCGCCGGTTTTGCCGACAACCAGATTGCCTGCAACTGGCCGCAGGCGCTCGTCGACGACTATTCCAACGCCGATCTTTTTCATCGCAGTCAGATGATTCAGGCAATGAAGCGGACCAACATGCCGGTATTCTGCGATTGCGCGGGATTCGATGTCGAGGCCGCGAATGGAGAAGGCAAGCATTTCGATACGCAGTTTGCCGGACATGGCCTGCGCCGCACCTTCGCATTCAGCCTTCATGACGTCGCACTTCGGCATTATATTTTCGCCTTTTCCGGCAATCGGCCGGCGCTTTCGCGCCAGGAGAGCATGGAACTGGTCTATAGCTCGATGCAGATTCTCGAATCCTTCGTGCGATATGGCAAAGCCGTCGAGCAGCCGGTCGAGCGGTTGAGCAATCGCGAAGTCGAATGCCTTCGATGGTCGGCAGCAGGCAAGAGCAGCGAGGAGATTGCCATCATCCTCGCGCTTTCGACCCATACCGTGGCGAGCTATCTGAAGAGCGCGATGCGCAAGCTCAATTCGGTCAATCGCATGCAGGCAGTGGCGCGCGCCTATCGCTACAGGCTGTTATAGCAGAAGGGCGACGATCTCCGTCTTTCCGCTGCCGAATTCGAATTGTGCCGTACCGCCATGAAGCAAGCTCAGGCGATCTCCGGCTGCAAGGCTTGCCATCCCTGTGGCGCTCTGGCGGAGGGCAACCGTGGTCGCCGGAGCGCCGGTGGTTGCCGAGACGGTCGTGCCGTTGGCGACAAGACTGACGGTATGACCTGCTGATGACGGGAGGCTGGCGTTCAGCGTCAGGAGATAGTCTCCGCTGACCGGCACCGAGAGACGGTTTCCAAGTGTGCCACCGAGCGTATCGCCAAGCGCGAAGCCGCCCTGGGTCATCGTCAACTGGCAGAAGCCTGTCTTGGTACCATTTGCCGGCGTCGAAGCTGTTCCGACGAGAGAGGGACAAACCTGCGGGAGACTGGGCGTCGTGACGACGCCCTTGGACGAAACCTGAAGGCCCGTCAGCCGGCTATTTCCATCCGGGCTGGCCTTGACGACGAAATCATCGCTGCCGGCAATTCCCATTTCGGCCCCGCCTGACCAATCTGTCTGGAACAGCAATGAAGCGGTGTAGACTAAGGCCTGCTTGTTGACCTTGATCTGGTGTCCGTGCCGGCATTGTTGAAGAGCGTGACTGCTGCGCTCACCGCAAGTCTGTTGGTCGCATCGGCGGTCGTGTTGATGCCGAGATCAGTACGGTGCCGGCGGACGCCTGCTCCTGCCATTGTCCTCCTTGATAGCTACGTGGGTGGGTGTCGGACTGAAACCAGGCCCGCCAGCCGTCGCGCAGCTGTATGAAGACCCACGCCCAGTCGACGCGCAGCGCAATCGGGCCGGATTTTCCGGCCCAGGCGCCGGAGGCTGCCGCGTCGATCAGGTAGCAGGCGCCTTCGGCTTGGCTTTGTGGCGGTGCGGCGGCAAGTCCAGCGATCGTCAGCTGAGCGACTGCGTCAAGCAGCTGCAGGATCTCGTTGTGGGTGACATGCTTCTGCGCCTGCGGCGGCATGATCTAGGGCAGGGCAAGATTGGTGGTTTGGTCGCACAAGGCTCATCTCCCTCGATGTGGTTGTGGGAGACTCTATGCCGGGCCTGGCAAGCGGGGACGGTCAGCAACCGCTTTTGTTGGATTTACTGCAGTTTCAGGCGTCGCTATGCGACGGCGAGCCTTTGCCGTCCGCCCCAGCTGACGAAATTGGGGTTGGCGAAATCGCTGTCATGGGATTGATCCGTCTTGCCGTAGTTGAGCGGCATACCGTCCAGCATCACAGTGGTGCCGCCGGCAGCGCGCAGCACGGCGTCTCCGGCCGCGGTATCCCACTCCATGGTGCGGGTGAAGCGGGGATAGACGTCGGCCTTTCCCTCCGCCAGCAGGCAAAATTTTAGCGACGACCCGATCGTCGTGCAGGCAGTCACCGCATTTTCAGCCATGAAGTCGTCGGTGCTGATGCTTCCATGGCAGCGGCTCGCAAGCGCGAGCAGATTTTCCTGCTGCAGGCGTACGTGGATGACCGCGCGATCGGTAATGCGGAAGTTCTCGTCGATGACCAGCTTCTCCGCGTTGCCGGCTTCGCCTGTAAAGGCGAGACCAATGGCGGGCGCATAGACGATGCCTGCGACGGGTACGCCTTCGTAAATATAGGCGATGTTGACGGTGAACTCGTCGCGGTGCTCGACGAATTCACGCGTGCCATCGAGCGGGTCGACAAGAAAGAATGATTTGCCGCGAATATCAGGAATTCTCCCCGCTGCGACGGATTCTTCGGCGATGACAGGGATGTCGGGAAAGTCTCGCAGAAGATGACCGAGAATGATTTCCTCGGCGCGCTCGTCGGCGATCGTCACGGGTGAAAGATCCTGCTTCAGCGCGACTGCGTAGCCGCCGCGGTAGATTTCGAGGATTGCTTTTCCTGCTTCCAGTGCCGCTTGTTCGAACGTCGCGAGCATTTACTATCGTCTTTCCGCCGGATTTCCGCGTCCGGTACGTTTCGATGCTGATGATACAATAGGTAAGAAGTCTTAACAGCTATGTTCAGGGTCGGGTTGCATCACGTTTTTTGGCTGTAGCTGCTGCAACTTGATCTCGCAATCGATCTGCTTCGAAGCGGCGGGTTTGTGCACATTCGGCTTCGTCGCGGCGTGCTCTTTCGGATACACTTTCCGTCGATCTCACCATCCCCCGGTGAAAAGCGGACGATGTCTCATTTGGCGATTTTTGTGTCCTATCCGGGCTTGTCGTTTCCATCGCATATGCGAAGGTGCAGCTCGATTTGAGACCTGGGTCATCGCATGGGCTATTCAGCATTTTCGATCCTGAAGAACGCATTTTCGGGAAACCGCAACTGGCAGCCGGTCTGGCGCACGCCTGAACCGAAGCCGCATTACGACGTGATCATTGTCGGCGGCGGCGGGCATGGGCTGGCCACGGCCTACTATCTCGCCAAGGAATTCGGCATCACCAATATTGCGGTGCTTGAAAAAAACTACATCGGCTCCGGCAATGTCGGGCGCAATACGACCATCATCCGTTCCAACTACATGCTGCCGGGCAATGAACCGCTTTACGAGCTTTCGATGAAGCTCTGGGAAGGGCTGGAGCAGGATTTCAACTACAATGCGATGGTGTCGCAGCGCGGGATCGTCAATCTGATCCATTCCGACGGACAGCGCGATGCCTATGCCCGGCGCGGCAACGCGATGCGCATGCACGGCGTGGACGCCGAGCTGCTCGACCGCGAGCAGGTCCGAAAGATGATGCCCTATCTCAATTTCGACCATGCGCGCTTCCCGATCCTCGGCGGTCTGCTGCAGCGGCGCGGCGGCACGGCGCGTCACGACGCAGTCGCCTGGGGCTATGCGCGCGGTGCCGACATGCGCGGCGTCGATCTGATCCAGCAATGCGAAGTCACCGGCATCCGCCGCGAAAACGGTCGTGTGACCGGCGTAGAGACGTCACGCGGCTTCATCGGCTGCAGCAAGCTCGGCCTTGCCGGCGCCGGCAATACATCGACGCTCGGGCGCATGGCCGAACTCGATTTGCCGATCGAAAGCCATGTGCTGCAGGCCTTCGTCTCCGAGGGGCTGAAGCCCGTGCTCGACAACGTCATCACCTATGGTGCCGGCCATTTCTACATCTCGCAGTCGGACAAGGGCGGTCTCGTCTTCGGTGCCGACCTCGATTCCTACGCTTCCTATGCGCAGCGCGGCAACCTTGCGACTGTCGAACATACGATCGAAGAGGGTGTGGCGCTCATTCCGGGGCTGTCACGCGTGCGCGTCCTAAGGACCTGGGGCGGCGTGATGGACATGAGCATGGACGGTTCTCCGATTATCGATCGCACCCCGATCGACAATCTCTACCTGAATTGCGGCTGGTGTTACGGCGGCTTCAAGGCGACGCCTGCCTCGGGTTTCTGCTTTGCGCATCTGATCGCCAAGAACGAGAGCCACGATGTCAGCCGCCTGCTGCGCCTCGATCGTTTCGAGCGCGGTTTCGAGATCGACGAAAGCGGCAAGGGCCCGCAGCCGAACCTCCATTGAGCCCGAACCTTCACGAGCGTTGAGATATCATGGCAAGCTTGATTACCTGCCCGCATTGCGGCATCCGCCCGAAGGAAGAATTCACGATCCGTGGCGATGCCTCGGTGACGCGGCCGTCTCCATCGGCCTCCGACGAAGCCTGGCATCGCTACGTCCATATTCGCGACAATCCGCGCGGCCGCTATCTCGAATATTGGCATCACGCCTCCGGTTGCCGCCGCTGGCTGGTCGTCGACCGCAGCAACGTCACGCACGAAGTGTTTTCCGTCACCGATGCCGCCGACAAGGCAAGGGAGGTTGCCCGATGAGCGCCTATCGTCTCGCCTCCGGCGGCCTTGTCAATCGCAGCCAGCCGCTCAACTTCACCTTTGACGGCAAGGCAATGAAGGGGTTTGACGGCGATACGCTTGCCTCGGCGCTGCTTGCCAACGACCAGCTGCTCGTCGGACGCAGCTTCAAGTATCACCGGCCGCGCGGCGTCGTCACGGCGGGTTCAGCCGAGCCGAATGCGCTTGTCTCGATCGGCTCAGGAGGCCGCACCGAGCCGAATACGCGTGCGACAGTCGCCGAGCTCTACCAAGGTCTTGCCGCGGTCAGCCAGAACCGCTGGCCGTCGCTGAAATATGACATCGGCTCGCTCAACAGCCTGTTGTCGCCATTTCTCGGGGCCGGCTTCTACTACAAGACCTTCATGTGGCCGGCGGCCTTCTGGGAGAAGGTCTATGAGCCCTTCATCCGGCACGCGGCGGGTCTCGGCAAGGTCGTCATGCAGGCCGATCCCGACCGCTATGAGAAGGCTTGGGCGCATTGCGATCTGTTGGTGGTCGGCTCTGGCCCGGCCGGCCTGATGGCTGCGCTAACGGCGGCCCGCGGCGGTCTTCGCGTCATTCTGGCCGACGAAGGCTTTCGCCTCGGCGGATCGCTGCTGAGCGAGAAATTGTCGATCGGCGGGCTTAGCGCCGACGCCTTCGCTCAGTCTATCCTCGAGGAGCTTGCCAGCTTCGAAAACGTGACACTGATGCCGCGCACGACGATTTTCGGCTGGTACGACGACAACGTATTCGGCGCGGTCGAAAAGGTCCAGAAGCACGTCGCGATGCCATCGCCGGAACTGCCGGTCGAGAGGATGTGGCGCATTGCTGCCAAGCGGGCGATCCTTGCAACGGGCGCCGAAGAGCGGCCGCTCGTCTTCGGCGGCAATGATCGTCCCGGCGTGATGATGGCCGGCGCCATGCGCAGCTATCTCAACCGATACGGTGTCGCCGTCGGGCAAAAGGTCGCGGTTTTCACCAATGGCGGCTCCGGCTACCGCACGGCACAGGACCTCGCGGCGCAGGGCGTCGAGATCGCGGCGATCGTCGATACGCGCGCGGGCACCAACGAGGTTGCGCCCGGGGGCGTTCGCGTCATTCACGGCGGCAGCGTCATATCCACCAAGGGCAAATACCGGATCGAGGGGCTGATTGTCGATCGGGGCGGCCTGGATGAGCTGGTCGCCTGCGACGCGCTTGCCGTATCGGGCGGCTGGTCGCCGATCATCCATCTGGCCTGCCAGCGCGGTGCCAAGCCCGTATGGTCGGATGAGAAGCAGGCCTTTATGGCGCCGACCGTCGGTGGCGAGCTGGAGCTTGCCGGTTCAGTTGCCGGCGTCGAGACCATTGCCGGCTGCCTGGCGGACGGCGCACGCAGGGCCTCGACCGTTTTGACGAGCCTCGGCCTTTCGGCTGCAGAAGCCGATCTTCCCGAGGTTGAAGGCGAATATGATCCGTCTTTTGCAGCGGTCTGGCATGTGCCCGGTGCCAAGGACAAGGCCTTCATCGATTTCCAGAACGACGTCCATGCCAAGGATCTCGGCCTGGCGCTGCGCGAAGGCTTCGGCCATATCGAACACGCAAAGCGCTACACGACCAACGGCATGGCAACCGACCAGGGCAAGCTTGGCAACGTCAACGCTGCGGGCATCATCGCCGGTATGCGCGGCGTCAGCCCTGCTGCCGTCGGCACCACGACCTTCCGCCCCTTTTACACTCCTGTCTCCTTCGGGGTCATGGCCGGCGCGGCGCGCGGCAGGCATGCGCGCCCCGTTCGGCAATCGCCGCTGCACGGCTGGGCAAAGAAGAACGGCGCGATCTTCGTCGAGGCGGGCGCCTGGTACCGTTCGTCCTGGTTCCCGCGCGATGGCGAGAAAGGCTGGCGCGAGAGCGTCGACCGCGAGGTACTGAACGTTCGCGCCAATGTCGGCATCTGCGATGTCTCGACACTCGGAAAGATCGAGGTTTTCGGCCGGGACGCGGCGGAATTTCTGAACCGGCTCTACAGCAATGCTTTCCTGAAGCTGCCGGTCGGCAAGGCCCGCTACGGGCTGATGCTGCGCGAGGACGGCTATGTCTACGACGACGGCACCACCACTCGGCTTTCCGAAAACCACTTCTTTGTCACAACGACCACGGCCTATGCCGGCGAAGTGATGACCCATATGGAATTCTGCTCGCAGACCTTGTGGCCCGATCTCGACGTCCGTTTCGTTTCATCGTCGGATCAATGGGCGCAGATGTCGGTGGCTGGACCGAAAGCCCGCGTGGTGCTGCAGCAATTGATCGAGGACGATATCTCCAACGAGGCGTTCCCCTTCCTTGCTGCTGCGACGGTGACGTTGAAGGGCGGTCCCAAGGCCCGGCTTTTCCGCATTTCGTTTTCGGGCGAGCTCGCCTTCGAGCTGGCGGTTCCTGCAGGCTACGGCGAAGCGGTCGCGGACGCTGTCATGGAAGCGGGCAAGGCGCATGGCATCTCGCCCTATGGCGTTGAGGCGCTGAACGTGCTGCGCATCGAGAAGGGCCACGTCACCCACAATGAACTCGATGGCCGCACGACGCCCGACGATGTCGGTCTCGGCCGGATGATGTCGACGCTGAAGGTGGATTTCATCGGCAAGCGGCTGTCCACCCGCTTCGGCCTCACGGCTGCCGACCGGATCCAGCTTGTCGGGCTGAAGCCGGTCGATACGGCCAAGGAAATCAAGGCCGGGGCACACCTCCTGAAAGAGGGCGCAAAGCCTTCGACCGCGAACGATCAGGGCCATGTTTCCTCGGTCTGTTTTTCGCCGGTACTTGGCCATTCAATCGCGCTTGCCTTCCTGAAATCGGGGCGCGAACGGATTGGCGAGAAGATTGTCGTCTGGGACGGTTTGCGCGGCGAGGAAATCCTTGCCGAGGTTTGCAGTCCGGTCTTCGTCGATGCCGAAAACAAGAAGCTGAATGTTTGAGGAGCCTGTCATGAGTGTCGCTTTCACGAACCGGCATGTGCTCGAAGATCATATCGCCGGCTTCGAGGCTCGTCCGAACCCGAACCATGTGGCCGTCGTCCGCCAGCCCGTCATCTTCTGCGTCCTTGCCCATGCGGGGCACGAAGCCTGGGTTCACGCCGCGCTGACGGCGATGGACGAAGTCTCGGTGCGCAGCGTCGGTCCGGGCGAATGGCTGGCAGTCGCGGAGACAATCGGCGTCGAAAGCCTTGCCCGCGATTTCGCGATGCTGGATACGGAGCGCGTTTCATTTTTCGAACAGAGCGACGGGCGCACGCTGCTGCGCATTTCCGGCCCGAGCGTGCGCCGGATTCTCGCCAAATGCGTTCCGGTCGACCTGCATCCCTCAGTCTTTGCCGAGGGCCAATCTGGCACCATGCTTTGCTGCCATGTCAGCGCCAATGTCGCCCGCACCGGCGCCGATACATTCGAGATTGCGGTCATGCGATCCTTCGCCGGCACCGTCTTCGAGGAGATGATGGAGATGGGGCGCGAATTCGCGTTGACGGCCGGTTTCACGGCTTAAGCGGATGGCGCGATCCGGACAATCGCGATGGCGCAAATGAGCAGATTGGCTTCGCAGTTCGGGCTATTTGATGGGCGGGAATGCCACTAGGCTCATCCTCAATTCGACGGGTCGACCCGGATTTTCTGCCTGACTGATAGGCACAGCAAATCCATCGTAGCCAACGAAAAGCGACAGATTCCACTCTATTTCGATTGCGCTCGGCAGAGACGCATGCAACCGGAGATTTTACATGAAAAGCCATACGAAGGTCGTCGTCATTGGCGGCGGTGTCGTCGGATGCTCGGTGCTCTACCACCTGACCAAGTTCGGCTGGACCGACGTGGTTCTCCTTGAGCGCTCCGAACTGACGTCGGGCTCGACATGGCATGCAGCCGGTGGCATGCACACTATCAACGGCGATCCTAACGTCGCAAAGCTGCAGAAATATACCGTCGAGCTCTACAAGGAGATCCAGGAATATTCCGGCCAGGACGTCGGCCTGCATATGACCTCGGGCCTGATGCTGGCAGCGACCCCTCAGCGTTTCGACTGGCTGAAATCGATTCTCGCCAAGGGCCGCTACAACGGTCTGGAAGCGACGTTGCTGACGCCAAAAGAAGCGCATGAAATGATGCCATTTCTCGACCCCGACCAGTTCGTCGGCGCTCTCTACGACCCGGTCGAAGGTCATCTCGACCCCTATGGCACGACGCACGCCTATGCCAAGTCCGCAAAGAAGAACGGCGCCGACATCTACCTGCATACCAAGGTCGAGGATCTGGTGCAGCGCGAGGACGGGTCCTGGCGCGTTATCACCAATCAGGGCGAGATCATCGCCGAGCATGTGGTCAACTGCGGCGGCCTCTGGGCACGCGAGGTCGGTCGCATGGTCGGGCTAGAGCTGCCGGTGCTCGCCATGGAGCATATGTACCTCATCACCGAGGACATGCAGGAGGTCATGGACTTCAACAGGTCCAGCGGCAAGGAGCTGATGCACTGCGTCGATTTCGACGGCGAAATCTATCTGCGCCAGGAACGCCAAGGCATGTTGATGGGCACCTATGAGAAGGCCTGCCGCCCCTGGTCGCCGCTGAACACGCCCTGGGACTTCGGCCATGAGCTGCTTGCCGAAGATATCGAGCGCATCACGCCTGAACTCGAAGTCGGCTTTCGCCACTTCCCGGCCTTCAACAATGCCGGTATTAAGAAGATCATCAACGGTCCCTTCACCTTCTCGCCCGACGGAAATCCGCTGGTCGGCCCGGTTCGCGGCATGACGAACTATTGGTCGGCCTGCGCCGTCATGGCCGGCTTCAGCCAGGGCGGCGGCGTCGGTCTGGCGCTTGCCAACTGGATGATCTACGGCGATCCGGGCTTCGACGTGTTTGCCATGGACGTTTCGCGCTACGGCGATTTTGCGACACTCGGCTACACCAATGCCAAGGTGCGCGAGAACTATCAGCGCCGCTTCTCGATCCGCTATCCCAACGAGGAATTGCCGGCAGGCCGGCCGCTGCTGACCACGCCGATCTACGACAAGCTCAAGGCGGCAGGCGGCATCTTCGGCGCATCCTACGGTCTTGAGCAGGCCCTGTGGTTTGCGCCCAAGGGCGAGGAGGACAAGTTCTCCTGGCGACGTTCCAACGACTTCGATGTCGTCGGCGCTGAGGCCAAGGCGGTTCGTGAAAGCGTTGGCCTAATGGAAACCTCGGGCTTTGCGAAGTACACGGTCAAAGGTCCAGGTGCGGAAGCCTGGCTCGACCGGCTGGTCACCTGCCGCATCCCGGCGGTGGGCCGAATGACGCTGGCGCCGATGCTGAAGCACGACGGCAAACTCATCGGCGACTTCACGCTTGCAAAACTCGGGCAGGGCGATTTCCTGCTGATCGGTTCGGGGATTGCCGAATCCTACCACATGCGCTGGTTCGAGGATCTGCTGCCGAAGGATGGCTCTGTGGTGCTGACGGCGCTCGGGCTATCGCTGTTGGGGCTGTCGATTGCCGGCCCGAATGCCCGTAAGCTTCTGGAAAAACTGACACATCAGGATCTGTCCGATCAGGCGTTTCCGTTCATGCAGATCCGCCGGATGGATATCGGCATGGCGCCGGCGATTGTCGGTCGCGTGTCCTACACCGGCGATCTCGGCTTCGAGCTCTGGATGAAGCCGGAGTACCAGAGCTACCTGTTCGATCTATTGATGGAGGCGGGCAGCGAATTCGACATCAAGCCGTTTGGCCTGCGCGCGCTCAATGCGCTTCGCCTCGACAAATCCTATGGCAGTTGGTCGCGCGAGTTCCGCCCGCTCTATGGGCCGCTGGAGGCCGGACTTGGCCGATTCGTCGCACTGTCGAAGGACGCGGATTTCATCGGCAAGGAAGCGGCCAAAAAGGAACAGGTCGAAGGCGGCACAATGCGACTGAAGACCTTCATCCTGTCGGCAAGAGATGCCGACGTCATCGGCGACGAGCCGATCTATCACAAGGGCGCGGTCAAAGGCTGGGTCACCTCTGGCGGCTATGCGCATGCGTCAGGCGTTTCGGTCGCGATCGGCTATATCCCGAAAGAGATCGCCGATGAGGTTGACGGCTGGTCGATCGAACTTCTCGGCGAGATGCTGCCGGCGTCATTGCAACCGCAGGCACTGTTCGACGCCGATGGGTCGCGCATGCGCTCCTGAGCGGGCACCCGCAAAAGTTGAGACGACGGGCCCTGCAGGGCCCGTTTCTGTTAGCCCCACTTGAGGAGCTGACTCTTTTTTAGGACGATTCTGGCTAGTTTTGTGTCAGAGGCTGCCGATTTTCTGTAATTTATGGCTCGAAATTCGCCATTTTCCACGTTTTGAAAAGAATTTTTCAATTGGCAGCCTTTTTGTCTTCACATTTCCTTCGAAACCGGTATGGAATCGTGAAAATGGATGCCTGTATTACGGGCAGACGTTAATTAATAAGAGATGCGGAAAAAATTCGTGTCCAGGGGAAATGACATATGGAGTACTTCGTCCAGCAGCTCCTTAACGGGCTGACTCTCGGATCCATCTATGGCTTGATCGCTATTGGCTATACGATGGTTTATGGCATTGTCGGCATGATCAATTTTGCCCATGGCGACGTTTTCATGCTCGGCGGATTTGCCGCCCTCATCGTCTATCTCGTCCTCACTTCCATCTTCATCGGCCTGCCGGTTGCCGTGATCCTTCTGGTCATGCTCGTGGTCGCCATGCTGATGACGAGCCTGTGGAACTGGACGATCGAACGGGTTGCCTATAGGCCGCTGCGCGGCTCGTTCCGGCTGGCGCCGCTGATCACTGCGATCGGCATGTCGATCACGCTGTCGAACTTCATCCAGGTTTCCCAGGGCCCGCGCAACAAGCCGATCCCGGCGCTGGTGCGCGACGTCTATAACGTCGCCGGCATATCGGTTTCCTTAAAGCAGATCATCATCATCGCCATTACCGCGGTGCTGCTGACGATCTTCTGGTATCTCGTCAACTTCACGGCCCTTGGCCGCGCCCAGCGCGCCACCGAGCAGGACCGCAAGATGGCGGCGCTGCTCGGCATCGATGTCGACAAGACGATCTCGATCACCTTCGTCATGGGTGCGGCACTGGCCGCCGTGGCCGGCACGATGTACCTGATGTATTATGGCGTTGCCTCGTTCACGGATGGTTTCGTTCCAGGCGTCAAGGCCTTTACGGCAGCCGTTCTCGGCGGTATCGGCTCGCTGCCCGGCGCCGTCCTCGGCGGGCTGATGATCGGGCTGATCGAGTCGCTATGGTCGGCCTATTTCACCATTGCGTACAAGGATGTAGCGACCTTCGCCATCCTCGCTTTCGTCCTGATCTTCAAGCCGACCGGTATTCTCGGGCGGCCGGAAGTCGAGAAGGTATAACGCCATGGAAAATTCAAGCACTGCTGTTGGCAAGCCCGAGACAGGACTTGTCCGCAAGGGGTTAATCGAAGCTTTTTTTGCCGCCCTGATCTCGTTTGGGATGTTCGTTCTCTACATCGGTCTGAAGACCGACCAGAACATCAACAACGAATTGATCATCGTCCAGCGCTGGGGGCTGCTTGCGATCTTCGTTGTTGTCGCCGCCGTCGGGCGCTTCCTGACGATCGTGTTTCTTCGTCCACATCTCGATGCCCGCAAGCTCAACAAGGCCAAGCGTGGCGAACTCGACATCTCGGACAAGAAGGGCTTCTTCCGCACGCATTTCCTGAAGATCGCGCTGATTGCCATGGTGCTCTATCCGCCTGTGGTCGTCTGGCTCTATGGCCCGCAGGGCTCGCTGAAGTTCGTCGACAACTTCGGCATCCAGATCCTCATCTATGTGATGCTTGCCTGGGGGCTCAACATCGTCGTCGGCCTCGCCGGCCTGCTCGACCTCGGCTATGTCGCCTTCTATGCGGTCGGGGCATATAGTTACGCGCTGCTGTCGACCTATTTCGGCCTGTCGTTCTGGATCCTGCTGCCGCTTTCTGGCATCTTCGCTGGTCTCTGGGGCGTCATTCTGGGCTTCCCGGTGCTGAGGCTGCGCGGCGACTATCTGGCCATCGTCACGCTTGCCTTCGGCGAGATCATCCGTCTGGTGCTGGTCAACTGGACTGATGTCACCAAGGGCACGTTCGGCGTTTCGGGCATCGCCAAGGCCTCGATGTTCGGCATCTATTCCTTCGATGTCAGCGCGGCCAATAATTTCACCAAGGCCTTCGGGCTGCCGAGTTCATCTGCCTATTACAAGATCTTCCTGTTCTACCTGGCACTTCTGCTGTGCATGCTGACCGCCTATGTGACGATCCGCCTGCGCCGCATGCCGCTGGGCCGCGCCTGGGAGGCGCTGCGTGAAGACGAGATCGCCTGCCGTTCGCTCGGCATCAACACGGTGACGACCAAGCTCACGGCTTTCGCAACAGGCGCGATGTTTGGCGGTTTCGCCGGCTCCTTCTTTGCTGCGCGCCAGGGCTTCGTCTCGCCGGAATCCTTCGTCTTCATGGAATCGGCCGTCATCCTTGCCATCGTCGTTCTCGGCGGCATGGGCTCGCTGACCGGTATCGCCATTGCCGCCGTCGTCATGATCGGCGGCACCGAGGTGCTGCGCGAGATGGATTTCCTCAAAGTCGTGTTCGGGCCTGACTTCACGCCGGAACTCTACCGCATGCTGCTGTTCGGCCTCGCCATGATCGTCGTCATGCTGTTTAAACCGCGCGGCTTCGTCGGCACCCGACAACCAACAGCCTTCCTCAAGGAGCGCAAGACGATTTCAGGAAGCTTCACCAAGGAGGGTCACGGCTGATGGCCTTCGTCACCTCAACTTCACAAGCAATGCCGGACGACGTCCTGCTCAGGGTCGAGCACCTATCAATGCGCTTCGGCGGCCTGATGGCCATCAACGATTTCTCGTTCGAGGCCAAGCGCGGCGACATCACGGCGCTGATCGGCCCGAACGGTGCCGGCAAGACCACGGTGTTCAACTGCATCACCGGCTTCTACAAGCCGACGATGGGCATGATCACCATGCACCAGAAGAGCGGCAAGCAACATCTTCTCGAGCGACTGCCCGACTTCCTCATCACCAAGGATGCCAAGGTCGCCCGCACCTTCCAGAACATCCGGTTGTTTTCCGGGCTGACGGTGCTCGAAAATCTGCTTGTCGCCCAGCACAACAAGCTGATGAAGGCGTCCGGCTATACCATCCTCGGCCTTCTCAACATCGGCCCCTATAAGAAGGAAGCCGCTGCTGCCGTCGAGCTTGCGCGCTATTGGCTGAACAAGGCCGATCTCATCGATCGCGCCGACGATCCGGCCGGCGATCTGCCCTATGGCGCCCAGCGCCGGCTGGAGATTGCCCGCGCCATGTGCACGGGGCCAGAGCTTCTCTGCCTGGACGAGCCGGCCGCCGGTCTCAATCCGCGTGAATCGGCCGCACTCAACGCACTGCTGCGCAGCATCCGCGCTGACACGGGCACGTCGATCCTTTTGATCGAACACGACATGTCGGTGGTGATGCAGATTTCCGATCACGTTATCGTTCTCGAATATGGCCAGAAGATTTCCGACGGAACCCCGGACCACGTCAAGAACGATCCGCGGGTGATCGCTGCCTATCTCGGCGTCGAGGACGACGAGGTGCACGAGGTCATTGCCGAAGTCGGGCACCTCGAAGGGGGCGCAAACTAACATGACAATCCAACCACTCCTTCAAGTGCAGAATGTCGAGACATTCTACGGCAACATCCGGGCGCTGGCCGGCGTCGATGTCCATGTCGACAGCGGCGAGATCGTCAGTCTCATCGGCGCCAACGGCGCTGGTAAATCCACCTTGATGATGACGATCTGCGGCAGCCCGCAGGCCCGCAACGGCGCCGTTATCTTCGAAGGCCGCGACATTACCAAGCTGCCGACCCACGAGATCGCCCGGCTGCGCATCGCTCAGTCGCCGGAAGGCCGTCGCATCTTTCCGCGCATGACCGTTCTCGAAAACCTGCAGATGGGCGCCGGTCTCGACAAGCTCAAATTTTTCAAGGAAGACGTCGAGAAGATCTTCACGCTCTTCCCGCGCCTCAAGGAGCGCCAGGCGCAGCGCGGCGGAACGCTGTCGGGCGGCGAACAGCAGATGCTGTCGATCGGCCGCGCGCTGATGGCCCGCCCGAAGCTGCTGTTGCTCGACGAGCCGTCGCTCGGCCTGGCCCCGCTGATCGTCAAGCAGATCTTCGAGGCGATCAAGGTGCTGAACAAGACGCAGGGGCTGACGGTCTTCCTGGTCGAGCAGAACGCGTTCGCAGCACTCAAGCTTTCCGACCGCGCCTATGTCATGGTCAACGGCAAGGTGACGATGAGCGGATCGGGCAAGGAGCTGCTGGCCAATCCTGAGGTGCGCGCCGCCTATCTCGAAGGCGGGCGTCACTGATGCGCGCGAAGGGGAGCATTTGACATGCAGGGACTTTTCTTCGAACAGGACACGGGCGTGCGCTATTTCATCCGCCTTCTGGTCGTGCTGATCGGCTTCTGGACCGCCTGGCGGGCCGGCAAGGCGGCAGCTGACGGCTGGAGCGATTATTCGCGCGTCATCGTCTACACGCTGCTTCTGGCGCTGGTGATGCGTTTTCTGCATCACGCGCTGTTCGACGGACCGATGCTGAGCGCATTCTACTACGTTATCGACGTGGTGCTTCTTCTCATCGTGGCGACCGCCGGCTATCGCTATCGCCGGACCAACCAGATGGTCAATAACTACTACTGGCTTTATGATAGGACCTCAGCTTTTTCGTGGAAGAAGAAGAATTGACAGTGCGTTGAATCTAGGGACTGATTATCTCCAGAGTAGAAACCGTTTTCCGGTGCGATAATGGTGGGTATCGCGCCGGCTCGAGTGGAACAAACCCGCCCAAAAATTGGGAGTCGCAATATGAAGAAATATCTTTTGTCGGCAGTGGCGCTGTCCGCCATGGTTGCGTTCAGCGGTGCTGCTCGCGCCGACATCATCGTCGCAGTGGCAGGTCCCTTGACCGGTGCTAACGCTGCGTTCGGCGCTCAGCTTCAAAAGGGTGCCGAACAGGCTGCCGCCGATATCAATGCCGCCGGCGGTATCAACGGCGAAAAGATCAAGATCGAACTCGGCGATGACGTTTCCGATCCGAAGCAGGGCATCTCGGTCGCCAACAAGTTCGTCGCCGATGGCGTGAAGTTCGTTGTCGGTCACTTCAACTCCGGTGTTTCGATCCCGGCGTCCGAAGTCTATGCCGAAAACGGCATTCTTGAAATCACCCCGGCTGCGACCAACCCGAAGTTCACCGAGCGTGGCCTGTGGAACACCTTCCGTACCTGCGGTCGTGACGACCAACAGGGCGCTGTCGCCGGCGCTTATCTCGCTGCCCATTTCAAGGATGCGAAGATCGCCGTCGTTCACGACAAGACGCCTTATGGCCAGGGCCTGGCTGACGAAACCAAGAAGGCAATGAATGCCGCTGGTATCAAGGAAGTCGTCTACGAAGGCGTCAATGTCGGCGACAAGGACTTCTCTGCCCTCGTCGCCAAGATGAAGGAAGCCGGCGTCTCGATCATCTATTGGGGCGGCCTGCACACGGAAGCCGGCCTCATCATCCGCCAGAGCGCGGACCAGGGTCTGAAGGCTACGCTGGTTTCGGGCGATGGCATCGTTTCGAACGAACTGGCATCGATCGCCGGCGACGCAGTTGCCGGTACGCTGAACACCTTCGGCCCTGATCCGACACTGAACCCGGCCAACAAGGACCTCGTTGCGAAGTTCAAGGCTGCCGGCTTCAACCCTGAAGCCTACACGCTCTATTCCTACGCTGCCATGCAGACGATCGCAGCAGCAGCCAAGGCTGCCGGCTCGACGGATCCTCAAACCGTTGCCAAGGCAATGAAGGAAAAGGGTCCGTTCCCGACGGTTCTCGGCGACATGTCCTTCGACAGCAAGGGTGACCCGAAGATTCCTGGCTACATCATGTACGAATGGAAGAAGGGTGCTGATGGCAAGTACAGCTACTTCCCGCAGGAAGCAGCCAAGTAAGGTTTGCGCTTAGCGCGACATGCAACTTAAATGGAAGCCCGGCCTTGAGCCGGGCTTTCTTTTTCCTTGAACGCCAGTTCAATTTATCCGGAGCTTGGTCTAACCCTGGTGGCAGGCGCAACCAGGACAGATTCCGATGCCAAGACCCCGTATTCTCGTTACCCGCCGCTGGCCCCATGCCGTCGAAGCAATGCTTTCCGAGCGCTTCGACGTCACCCTCAATCCGAGGGATGTCGCGCTGGGTGCGGCCGAGCTTGGAAAGGCGCTTCGGGACTACGATGCGGTGCTGCCGACGGTGTCGGACAAGCTACCTGCGGCGCTTTTCGAAGCCGCCCCGTTGCGCACGCGTATCCTTGGCAACTTCGGCGTCGGCTTCAATCATATCGATATAGCTGCCGCCAAGGCGCACGGCATTGCCGTCACCAACACGCCGGGTGTCCTTACCGACTGCACGGCCGATATCGCCATGTTGCTGCTCCTATCGGTTGCCCGCCGCGGTGGCGAGGGGGAGCGGCAGGCGCGGTCCGGCAATTGGGTGGGCTGGAGCCCGACGCATCTGGTCGGCACCAAGGTTACGGGAAAGATGGTCGGCATCATCGGGTTCGGCCGTATTGGCCGTGCATTCGCGCAACGCTGCCACTTCGGCTTCGGCATGGACGTGGTCTTCTACAATCGCTCGGCCATCGATCCACACGAGGCGGCTCGCTATGGTGCGGAGCAGTTGCACACCGTCGAGGACGTGCTGGCGATTTCAGACTTCGTCTCGCTGCACTGCCCTGGTGGAACCGAGAACCACCATCTGATAAATGCGTCGCGGCTTACCGCCATGAAGCCCGGCGCCTTCCTGATCAACACGGCTCGCGGCGACGTCGTCGACGAGCAGGCGCTGATTGCAGCGCTTGAGAGCGGCACGATCCGCGGCGCCGGCCTCGATGTCTACGAGGCCGAGCCGAATGTTCCGGAGAAATTGCGAGGGATGGAGAATGTCGTGGTTCTTCCACATCTTGGCAGCGCCACGGAGGAAACCCGCACCGCAATGGGCATGAAGGTCGTCGACAATATCACGGCATTCTTCGACGGCCGCGAACCGCCAGATCGCGTGGCGTAAACTCTTCTCACCTGGGAGGGCAGGACGTCATATCTCGTGGAGGACATGCGCTGCCTTGACGGCGGCCGAGGCGCGGTTTTCGACGCCGAGCTTTACGTAGATCTGCTCCAGATGCTTGTTGACGGTGCGGGCTGAGAGGCCGAGGATTTCGCCGATATCGCGGTTGGCCTTGCCCTTGGCGATCCACAAAAGCACTTCGGATTCACGCTGCGTCAGGCCGAAATGCTGCCTGAGCACGCCATCGTCGGCGCGCTGGCTGGCCGCCGTCAGCCGGAAGAGATGCTCGTCGGGACCGATCGTGCCAAGGAAGGCGAGTTGCAGCGCAGGCTGCCCGCCATGGCTGATCGACAGAAGGTTGTCCCGCACCGGGTGCGCCTTGCCGCGCGCGCCCATGAAGCTGGCAATGTGCCTAACGACGATATCGAGGCCGTCGTCGCTGCCGGTCGCCGCATTGACGAGGCGTGTCGCTTGGGGTGTCGACCAGTGGATCGTCCCGTCGCCCTTGACTGCAAGCAGATGACGTCCGGCGGCATCAAGTGCCACCCGAGCGCTCTGTGCGGAACGCGCATTTCTCAGGTGAACGCGGATGCGGGCGCGCAGCTCGTCGATGTTGATCGGCTTGGAGAGGTAATCGACCCCGCCTGATTCCAGAGCATGGACCACGTGCTCCGTCTCAGTCAGCCCGGTCATGAAGATCACCGGCACCTGGCTGACGGCGGGGTTGGCCTTCAACCGCCGGCAGGTCTCGAAACCGTCGATAGAGGGCATGACTGCGTCCAGCAGTATAAGATCAGGCGTGATGCGCTCGACGATGTTCAACGCCGCCGGTCCCGAGGTTGCGATCAAAACCGAAAAACCGGACTGTTCCAGCGCGTCGGTCAGAAATCCGAGGGCCTCCGGCGAGTCGTCCACGAGCAAAACGATGTCGCGGGGCAGGGCGGGTTCAGCCAATCGGTTCTACCTTTTCATTGTCGAACTCACGCAGGAAATTCAGGAAGCCGGTCAGATCGAACGCCCTGATATAGACGCGCAACGCCTCGGTGAAGGGTTTGAAATCATCGAGTTTTGCGAGATCGGCGAGTTTTGCATCTATGCCCCTGATATAGCCGATTTCCGCAAGCCGCATCAACTCCTCGACATGCTCCAATCCTGGACTTTTCATCGGAGCGGGCGCCTTCAGCGCCGGTTGCTGCACATTGTCGGCGTAGATCCACTTCAGGCCCAGATGCAGGGCGAGCTTGTCGCGGAGTTGGCGGATGTCCACCGGCTTGGCGATAGCGTCGTTGTGGCTGTCCTTGCTCTCCTGCGTTGCCGCGCCGTCGCCAATATTGGCCGACAGCATCAGGATCGGCGATAGCTGGCCGCTTTCCCTGAGGCGCGAGACGAGTTGCCAGCCATTCATGCCCGGCATGGAAATGTCGACCAGGAAGAGATCGGGCTTGATGCCTTCGATCAGCGTCAGGCAATCCGGGCCGCTGACAGCGGTAAGCACGACGAAATCGAGCGGCGCCAGCACCTCGCGCATCAGCTCGCGATGATCCTCGTTGTCGTCGACGACGACGATCGTCCGCCGCCGGCCGTCATAGCCGACGATCTTGCGCTCCTGCGGCGGCGGCTTCATCTGGTGCTGAACGGCAGACAGCATCAGGCGCACCTTGAAGGTGGAGCCGATATCCTTCTCGCTCGCTACCGAGATTTCACCGCCGAGCGTATTGGTCAGCAGTTGGGTGATCGTCAGCCCCAGCCCGAGGCCGGGCATGGGCCGCACACTTTCCGCCTCGCCACGCTGGAACGGCTCATAGATCCGGGAGAGGTCCTTTTCGGCGATACCGCGCCCGGTGTCCGACAGGGTGAAGGTCGCGACCTGGCTGCGGTAGGCGACATCGAAGCGGACGGTGCCGGCGTCGGTGAACTTGATTGCGTTGGACAACAGGTTGACGAGGATCTGGCGCAGGCGTTTCTCGTCGGTCCGGACATAATCGGGCAGCGAGGGGCTGCGCTCGTGGATGAAGCTCAGGCCCTTGGCCTGCGCCTGGGGGCGAAACATGTCGACGATCTGGTCGAGGAAATCGCGGATGTTGATCTCGTTGGAATAGACCTGCAGGCGTCCGGCCTCGATCTTGGAAATGTCCAGCAAACCGTCGATCAGGCCGGATAGATGTTCGGCGCTGCGGCGGATGACCTTGATCGACGTCTGGCGCGGCGCCGGGATGGTGTCGTCGCGCTCGAGGATCTGGGCATAGCCGAGCACGGCATTGAGTGGCGTGCGCAGTTCGTGGCTGAGGCCGACGACGTAGCGGCTCTTGGCACGGTTGGCGGCCTCGGCGGTTTCCTTGGCGGTCTGCAGCGCTGCGTCCGTCTTCTTGTGGGCGGCGATTTCCTTTAGGAGCAGCGTATTCTGGCGGGAGGATTCCTCTTCGGCAACCACGCGGCTGTCATGGGCAAGAACATAGAACCAGCAGACGACGCCGGCGATGACGGCAAAGACGAAGAAGACGATGAGAATGGTGCGGTTGACGACTTCGGCGGTGGTCGGCGAGGCGGAGGCGACCTGATGGGCGATCATCGCCAGGATGAACCCAACGGCACCCAGCGCCAGCACGACAGCAATGCCATAGCGGCCAAGCCGGGTCGCCAGCTTGGCGATGACCATTTCGGGCAGGATCGCCTTGGCGACGGTGCCGATCTGGGCGTTGAGATTGGCGTTCGGCTTGCACATGTCGTGGCAGCGGCTGTCGAGCGAGCAGCACAGCGAGCAGATCGGCGCGGCATAGGCTGGACACCAGGCCATGTCCTCCGGCTCGAACGGGTGTTCGCAGATCGAACAGGTGATATCGGTCAGGTTTTCCCAGGCCCGCCGCGGCTTGCGGGCGAGATAGTATTTGCCCCCGGTGGCCCAAGCGATCGTCGGCGAGGCCATCAGCGCGACAATCAGTGTGATGTAGGGCGCAAGCGAGGCGGCAACCGCGCCAAAAACGCCGAAATGCGCGGTGAGGGCAATGGTCGCCGACAAGGTCATGGCGCCGAGGCCGACCGGATTGATATCGTAAAGATGGGCGCGCTTGAATTCGATGCCGGGAGGCGCAAGGCCGAGGGGCTTGTTGATGAACAGGTCGGCCGAGATGGTGCAGAGCCAAGCCATCGAGATGATGGAGAAGATGCCGAGCGTCTCCTCGAGCAGCTTGTAGATACCCAGTTCCATCAAGAGCAGTGCGATGGCGACGTTGAAGACAAGCCAGATGACGCGGCCAGGATGGCTATGGGTCAGTCGTGAGAAGAAATTCGACCAGGCGAGCGACCCGGCATAGGCGTTCATGACGTTAATCTTCAGCTGCGAGATCATGACGAAGGCTGCCATCAACAGCAGCGCCGCATTGTGCCAGGGGATCATGTAGCCGAAGGCGGTCAAGTACATCTGCGCCGGGTCGGCGGCGCGATCGGCAGGCACGCCGGCACTCAGCGTCAGCACCACGAGGAACGAGCCGGCAAGCAGCTTCGGCGCGCCGATGACGACCCAGCCGGGACCGGCCAGGAAGATCGCCAACCGATGGCGAAGCTTGCGATGGCCACCCTCGGGCGGCAGGAAGCGCAGGAAGTCGGCCTGTTCGCCGATCTGCGACATCAAGGCGAGGATGACCGCGGATGCGGCGCCGAAATCGATCAGGTCGAAGGGAGCGATCGTGCCCGGAGCGCCGGATGCGGCATGGAGCCCGGCAAAGGCCCGCCACAAGTCGAATTTTTCCCAGTCCGAAAAGGCGATGAAGACAAAAGGGAGAACGTTGAGGACGATCCAGAAGGGCTGGGTCAAGAGCTGGAAACGGCTGATCAGCCGAACGCCGTGGGTCACGAGCGGTATGACCATGACGGCGCTGAGGATATAGCCGACCCAGAGTGGTATGCCGAGCGTCAACTCCAGCGCGCCGGACATGATCGAAGCCTCGATCGCAAACAGCATGAAGGTGAAGCTGGCGTAGATCAGCGAGGTGATCGTCGAGCCGATATAGCCGAAGCTCGCCCCACGCGTCAGCAGGTCGATGTCGACGCCGTGGCGGATGGCATAGCGGCTGATCGGCAGGCCGATGCCGAGCATGGCGATGCTTGCGACGATGATGGCGAAGAAGGCGTTGGTCGTGCCGTAGGACAGCGTGATCGCGCCGCCGATTGCCTCCAGCGCCAGGAAGGAGATCGCGCCGATTGCCGTCTGCGAGATGCGTTGCGAGGAGAACTGCCGGGCGCTCTTGGCCGTGAAGCGGAGCGCATAATCCTCCAGCGTCTGGTTTGCGACCCAGCGATTATACTCGCGCCTGACGGGGATGATGCGTTGCCGCGCTGCCATGCCGCTTCCGGAGACCTTCCATATGACGTGTCTAGGATCTGGTAACACGGATCGCCGTCGTGCTTAAGAGCGCTGCGTGCGCGTTTCTGCACAATTCGCCCCATTGCCTACGTCATTTCGCGTATACGGTTTTGCATCGCAGCAACGGATAGTCCCCGCAGCAACGGCCAACTTCAGGTTTTGCCGTTGTAGAATTCGAAGAGGGGATCAATCAGATGAATTTCAAATCATACGTCACAGGCGCCGTGCTCGGCGCCGTCATGTCGACGTCAGCCGTATTCCACAGCACGGCCTACGCTGCGGACGATACGATCAAGGTCGGCATCCTGCACTCGCTTTCCGGCACTATGGCCATCTCCGAGACCACGCTCAAGGACGCCATGCTGATGCTCATCGATGAGCAGAACAAGAAGGGCGGCCTTCTCGGCAAGAAGCTCGAGGCCGTCGTCGTCGATCCGGCTTCGGACTGGCCGCTTTTTGCCGAAAAGGCTAGGGAATTGATCCAGAAGGACAAGGTCGCTGCGGTCTTCGGTTGCTGGACTTCGTCGTCGCGCAAGTCGGTTCTGCCCGTATTCGAGGAGCTGAACTCGCTGCTATTCTACCCGGTTCAGTATGAAGGCGAAGAGTCCTCGCGCAACATCATCTACACGGGTGCCGCGCCGAACCAGCAGGCCATTCCGGCCGTCGACTACCTGATGAACAAGGAAGGCGTAAAGCGCTTCGTGCTGGAAGGCACCGACTACGTCTATCCGCGCACGACCAACAAGATCCTTGAAGCATACCTGATTTCGAAGGGTATTCCGAAGGAAGACATCATGGTCAACTACACGCCGTTCGGCTTCTCCGATTGGCAGACCGAAGTGTCGAAGATCAAGGACTTCGGATCGGCCGGCAAAAAGACCGCCGTCGTTTCGACGATCAACGGCGACGCCAACGTTCCGTTCTACAAGGAACTGGGCAACAAGGGCATCAAGGCGACCGATATCCCTGTCATCGCGTTCTCGGTCGGCGAAGAAGAACTTGCCGGTCTCGACACCAAGCCGCTCGTCGGCCACCTGGCCGCCTGGAACTACTTCGAGTCCGTTGAAAGCCCTGCTAACAAGAACTTCATCAAGGAATGGCACGCCTACACCAAGAACGACAAGCGCGTAACCAACGACCCGATGGAAGCCGCCTATATCGGCTTCAACGCATGGGTCAAGGCCGTTCAGGCTGCCGGCACGACCGATACCGACAAGGTTCTCGACACCATCATCGGCACGACCGTTCCGAACCTCTCCGGCGGCTATGCGACCGTCATGCCGAACCACCACATCACCAAGCCGGTGTTGATCGGTGAAATCCAGGCGAACGGCCAGTTCGAAATCGTCCAGCAGACCCCGGCCGTCGTTGGCGACGAATGGTCCGACTACCTGCCGGACTCCAAGGACCTGATCTCCGATTGGCGCAAGCCGATGTCCTGCGGCAACTTCAATGTCGCTACCGGAAAGTGCGGCGGCAAGGGTTCGTGAGTACCGTCCTCTGATCGACTGATCGTTGCAATGACTTCCGTCCGGATATTCCGGGCGGAAGCCCCGTCCTTCCCGATTGCGTCGGCGCCAGCCAGGCACTGGGAAGGCCTCATGATAACCAAGGCAAAGAGCCGATGTATCGCGCCCTCAAGATTTTCCTTCTGACCCTCAGCCTTGCTTTGCCGGCCTTCGCGACGGTGGTGAAGGCGGACGACAATATCCACACGCTGGTCGATGCGCTCGGCGTCGGCGATTTCCCCGAGCGGGAGGTGGCGATCAAGGCGCTGGTTGCCTCGAAAGATGCGAATGTCGGCCGGATATTGCGGGAACTGAGCGACGGCAAGCTGTTCGTCAGCCAGGACGGCGGCCCCGTCCTAATTATCGGCGGCACGGATGATGCGCCGACGTTCTCAGATCCCGTCACCGGGGATGCCGTTTCCGACATCGATTCGGACGCGATGGTGAAGGTGAAGATAAACAATACACTGCGGGGTGTCCTCAGCGCCTCTTTGAGCCAGCTGACGCTTCTGAGCCCGGATCGATCTGCGCGCCTCTCGGCAGCCCAAGACATGCTGAAGGATGCGGATCCGGCCAATCTTGAGCTTCTGAACTCCGCCCTTACCCAGGAAAAGGACGGCGAAGTCAAGAAGACGATGGAGGCTGGCCGCGCCGTCATGCTCCTGAAGAGCAACGCCAGCCCCGAGGACAAGAAGAATGCGATCGACACGATTGCCGCTCGCGGCGACCGCGATGCCCTTGCAATTCTAAATACCGCCATGCAGACCGCGCCCGACGATCTGAAGCCCGCCCTACAGAGGCACATGGACTCGATCAATACCTCGCTTGCCCTGTGGGACGTGGCGCAGAACATCTGGTACGGCCTGTCGCTGAGTTCTGTCTTGATGCTGGCGGCGATCGGCCTGTCGATCACCTTCGGCGTCATGGGTGTCGTCAACATGGCGCATGGCGAAATGGTGATGCTCGGCGCCTATACGACATATGTCGTGCAGGAAGCGGTGGTCTCCCATCTTCCAAATCTCGCAGACTACTCGCTCGCTTTCGCCGTTCCCGCGGCCTTCCTGTTCACCGGCTTCGTTGGCTTCGTTATCGAGCGCGCGGTGATCCGCTTCTTATACAAGCGGCCGCTCGAGACGTTGCTGGCCACCTGGGGCATCTCGCTGATCCTGCAGCAGGCGGTCCGCTCCATTTTCGGGCCGACCAACCGCGAGGTTCGCAACCCGAGCTGGATGTCCGGCTCGTTCGACCTCGGCGGCCTTGATATCACCTGGAACCGGCTCTGGATCATCGTCTTCGCTTTGGTGGTGTTCTTTGCCCTGCTGATGCTGCTCAAGCGCACCCCGTTCGGCCTGCAGATGCGCGCCGTGACCCAGAACCGGCGCATGGCCTCGTCGATGGGCATCAGAACCGCCTGGGTCGACGCATTCACTTTCGCGCTCGGCTCCGGCGTTGCCGGCATGGCGGGCGTGGCGCTCAGCCAGATCGACAACGTGTCGCCGAACCTCGGCCAGGCCTATATCATTGACAGCTTCATGGTCGTTGTCTTCGGCGGCGTCGGCAACCTCTGGGGAACGCTCGTCGGCGCCATGTCGCTCGGCATCCTCAACAAGTTCCTCGAGCCCTATGCGGGTGCTGTGCTCGGCAAGATCCTGGTGCTCGTCCTCATCATCCTGTTCATCCAGAAGCGACCGCGTGGGCTCTTCGCACTTAAAGGAAGGGCGGTGGAAGCATGATAACGGCCTTCCTGCTCCGGTCGCTCGACCGCAAGATCATTGTCGCTATCGCCGTATTGCTGGCGCTTGCGGTGCTCGTCCCCGCCTCGAACTTGTTGACGTCGCCGCAAAGCGCGCTGCACATCCCGACCTATGTCGTCTCGCTGTTCGGCAAATACCTGACCTATGCGCTGCTGGCGCTTGCACTCGATCTCGTGTGGGGCTTCTGCGGCATTCTTTCGCTCGGACACGGCGCGTTCTTCGCGCTCGGCGGCTATGCGATGGGCATGTACCTGATGCGCCAGATCGGCGCACGCGGTAGCTACGGCAATCCGATCCTTCCCGACTTCATGGTGTTCCTGAACTACAAGGCGCTGCCCTGGTTCTGGTATGGCTTCGACAATTTCTGGTTTGCCGCCCTCATGGTGCTGCTGGTGCCGGGCCTGCTTGCCTATGTCTTCGGCTGGTTCGCCTTCCGCTCCCGCGTCAACGGCGTTTACCTCTCGATCATTACCCAGGCGATGACCTATGCGCTGCTGCTCGCCTTCTTCCGCAACGACATGGGTTTTGGCGGCAATAACGGCCTTACCGATTTCAAGGACATCCTCGGCTACAACATCCAGGCAGACGGTACGCGCGCTGCCCTCTTCTCGTTGACCGCGATCATCCTTGCCTTCTCGTTGCTGCTCGCTTCCGCCATCGTCCGTTCGAAGTTCGGCAAGCTGCTGGTCGGGGTGCGAGATGCGGAAAGCCGGACGCGTTTCCTCGGCTACCGCGTTGAGCACGTTAAGCTTTTCACCTTCGTCGTCTCGGCCATGATGGCCGGCGTTGCCGGCGCGCTTTATGTGCCGCAGGTCGGCATCATCAACCCGGGCGAATTCGCGCCGGCCAACTCGATCGAAGTCGTCATCTGGACGGCGGTCGGCGGCCGCGCGACGCTGATCGGCCCGATCATCGGGGCGATTCTCGTCAACGGCGGCAAGACCATCTTCACCGGCCTGTTTCCCGAAGTCTGGCTGTTTGCGCTCGGTGGTCTGTTCGTCGCCGTGACGCTGTTCCTGCCGCGTGGCGTCGTCGGCACGATCGCTCATTACGGCACCAGCGGGCGTTTTGCGCGCACGGTCTCGACTGATGGGAAAGAGGGCAAGACCGACAACGAAGTTCAGGCTGCGGAGTGAGACCATGATCCCGGACGGCAAGCCAACCAGCATGCTCTACCTCAACAACGTCTCGGTCTCCTTTGATGGCTTCAAGGCGTTGAATTCGCTGTCGATCGTCATCGAGCCCGGCGAACTCAGGGCCATCATCGGCCCGAACGGCGCCGGCAAGACGACGATGATGGACATCATCACCGGCAAGACGCGGCCGGATTCGGGCGAGGTCTTCTTCAACGGCCAGATCGACCTCACCAAGAAAGACGAGGCCGATATCGCGCTGCTCGGCATCGGGCGAAAGTTCCAAAAGCCGACGGTCTTTGAAAGCCATACCGTCTGGGACAATCTGGAACTGGCGCTGAACCGCTCGCGCGGCGTGTTCTCGACATTGTTCTACCGGCTCACGAAGATCGACCAGGACCGTATCTACGAAATCCTCGACACGGTTCGCCTCAATCATCGCCGCGACGAGTTCGCGGCCAATCTCTCGCACGGGCAAAAGCAATGGCTGGAGATCGGCATGCTACTGGCGCAGGAGCCGAAGCTGCTGTTGGTCGACGAACCCGTCGCCGGGATGACCGACGCAGAAACCTCGGAGACGGCGCTGCTGTTGAAGGAGATCGCCAAGACGCGTTCCGTCGTCGTCGTCGAGCACGACATGGGCTTCATCCGCGATCTTGGCGTCAAGGTGACGTGCCTTGCCGAAGGTTCGGTGCTCGCCGAGGGCTCGATCGATTTCGTCAGCAGCGATCCGAAGGTAATCGAGAACTATCTGGGGCGTTAAATACCCTCGCCTTGAGGGGGAGGGTCGGATGAACGGCCGGGGTGGGGGTGATTTTGCGAAGAACAGGGATCACCTCCACCCGCAGCTTCATTGCGACCTCCCCCGTCAAGGGGGAGGTGAAGAGCAAAGAATTGCAGAGGTACACACATGCTGACCGTTGAAAACGCAAATCTTCATTATGGCGCAGCCCAGGCTTTGCGGGGCGTATCGCTGAAAGCGGAGATGGGGAAGATCACCTGTGTGCTTGGGCGCAACGGGGTCGGCAAGAGTTCGCTGCTGCGGGCGGTCACCGGGCAGCATGCGCTCAGCGCCGGCAATATCAGTTTCAACAATGTGAAGCTTAACGGCATGGCTCCGTTCTCCCGAGCAAAGCAGGGCATCGGCTATGTTCCGCAGGGCCGTGAGATATTTCCGTTGTTGACGGTGAAGGAAAATCTTGAGACCGGCTATGCGCCTATTCCTCGCAAGGACCGGTATGTTCCAGATGACGTGTTTAGCCTGTTTCCGGTGTTGAATACGATGTTGTCGCGCCGCGGCGGCGATCTCTCCGGCGGACAGCAGCAGCAGTTGGCCATCGGGCGGGCGCTGGTGACGCGGCCAAAGATCCTCGTGCTCGACGAGCCGACCGAGGGTATTCAGCCGTCGATCATCAAGGATATCGGCCGGGCGATCCAGTATCTGAGGGATTCCACCGGAATGGCGATCCTGCTGGTCGAGCAGTATCTCGATTTTTGCCGCGAGCTTGCCGACTATGTCTATATCATGGACCGCGGCGAGATCGTGCACGAGGGATTGGCGGAAACGCTCGATACGCCGGAAGCCCGCCGCCACCTGACCGTCTGATCGATCTCAAGGCATCCGGCGAAAATTGAGGCAGCGCGAAGGGCCGACGGGGACACGCAAATGTCGCTCCGCCCGGTTTCTGCCGAGGCCCTCCCGAACGGCACAAAAAATGCTTGCTTTCAATCGCTTGGCGGATTGAATGGGGAATGAGCGAGGGAATGGCGGAATGACGACAGCGGTGGCGACTACCAGACCGCAGCGGGCTGAGGGTCGCGGTCATCTGGCCGCCAAGATGCTCGACGGGCGGACGCGTCTGGCCGAATTCTTTCAAGAGGGGGCAGCCAAGATCCGCCTTCCCGATACGTTCGACAATTCCATGGAAGCAGTGATCATCAATACGGCCGGCGGGCTGACCGGCGGTGATCGGATGAATTGGAGCATCACTGCGGCCCCCGGCACCCGGATCGACGTGACGACGCAGGCTTGCGAGAAGATCTACAAGGCCTCGGTGGGCACGGCGGAGATTTCGACCGTGATCAAGGTCGGTGCCGGCGCGCGGGTCGACTGGCTGCCGCAGGAGACCATCTTGTTCGACCGTGCTTCGCTTGCAAGGCGGCTGGATGTCGATCTCGACGAGACGGGAGAATTTCTGGCGGTCGAAGCAGTCCTGCTTGGGCGCAAGGCGATGGGCGAAGCAATGGTGAAGGGGCTCTTCCGTGACCGTTGGCGTATTCGACGGGCCGGGCGGTTGATCCATGCGGAGGATTTGCGGTTCGAGGGCGAAGTGGCGAAGCTGACGGCCAGGGGCGCGGTGCTCGGCGCGAAGGTCGCCTTCGCCACTGTGCTCTATGCCGGGCCATCTGCCGAAGCCTACCTGGCAAAGATCAGGCCGTTGCTCGAGGGCCATATCGGCGGAGCCAGCCACTGGAAGGATAAGCTCGTCGTGCGCCTTGCCGCAGCCGACGGCTTCGCGCTTCGAAAAATTCTGATCCCGGTC
Organism: Rhizobium sp. 2YAF20; assembly: GCF_052114685.1. Taxonomy (NCBI): domain Bacteria; kingdom Pseudomonadati; phylum Pseudomonadota; class Alphaproteobacteria; order Hyphomicrobiales; family Rhizobiaceae; genus Rhizobium; species Rhizobium sp. 2YAF20. Next base: position 351,333 of record NZ_JBFRFF010000001.1, read on the forward strand.
ATTTCGGTCTTGCGCAACGGCGCGCCAGTGCCGAAAGTCTGGAACCTGTAGCAAAACAAATTTCGATCAAACACATGGGCAGACGATGAACCTCACTCCGAGAGAAAAAGACAAGCTGTTGATTTCCATGGCAGCGATGGTGGCGCGGCGGCGGCTTGAGCGCGGCGTCAAGCTGAACTATCCAGAGGCGATCGCGCTGATCAGCGATTTTGTCGTCGAGGGCGCACGCGACGGCCGTTCGGTCGCCGATCTGATGTCAGCAGGCGCCAGCGTCATCAGCCGCGACCAGGTCATGGAGGGCATCGCTGAGATGATCCACGACGTACAGGTCGAGGCGACATTCCCCGATGGCACCAAGCTCGTCACCGTGCATGAACCGATCCGCTAAGCCCTGCTAAGACGAGGACACAACCATGATCCCAGGCGAAATCATTGCCGCAAGCGGCGATATCGAACTGAATGCCGGCGCGCCTACCGTGTCGCTCGATGTCTCAAACACCGGGGACCGGCCTGTGCAGGTGGGCAGTCACTATCATTTTGCTGAGACCAATGGCGGGTTGTCGTTCGATCGCGACAAGGCCAATGGCATGCGGCTGGATATTCCCGCCGGAACCGCCGTTCGTTTCGAGCCGGGCCAAACACGTTCCGTGACGCTGATCCCCTTGTCGGGAAAGCGCGAGGTCTATGGCTTCCGCCAGCAGATCATGGGCAAGCTCTGAGCCGAGCTCGAAAAAGGAGGAGGGATATTCATGCGGCTGCAATTGCTTCTGGCAGGGGTTGCGCTGTCGATCCTCTTCGCGTTCGGCCCGGCTCGCGCCGACGACGCGGCAGATTGTGGCAATGCGGCGACGCAGATGGATATGAATAGCTGCTCGGACCAGGATTATCAGGCGGCCGACGCCGAGCTCAATGCGCAGTACAAGAAGACGCGGGCCGCCATGCTCGAGCTCGACACGGGGCTTGATGCGAGCCTCAGGGGTGCCGAGAAGGCGCTGCTCGCCGGCCAGCGCGCCTGGATCGACTATCGCGACGGCGAGTGTGAGGCGGAAGGATTTCAGGCCCGTGGTGGGTCAATGGAGCCGATGCTTGTGTCCGGCTGCAAGGCGACGCTGACACGCGCACGGACCAAGGAATTGAAGCAACTGGCCGATGGGCCTGGGAATTGAGCGCCTCGTGAAGGGACAACGGACAATCATGATCGTCGGCAATGGCGAGATCGCGGACGGATCGGCCGACAGGATCGATGCCGCCGATCTCGTCGTGCGTTTCAAATGCGGCTCCTTCGGCAAGGGCGGGCGTCGGACCGACGTCGTTGCCGTCTGCAACACCGGCCGGCCGGCGAAATCCATGCTGACTTCGAGCGAATGGCGCGACAAGCAGGCCGTCGTGGATGCATCGGAAATCTGGAGCGTCCGTGACCCGCAGAAATTCGAGGCGATGCGAGCACCCCTGGCACAATCTCACCCGGAACTCGACGATTTCTGCGACGACTATACGGAAGGGTTCGCAGCCTTTGCCGCTGAGACCGGCAAACGACATGTCGTCATCGACGAGACTGTCCACGAGGCGGTCGATGCGGCGCGGGGGCTGCACCAACCCGAGCCCTATGTCGTCCCGAGCAGCGGCCTGATCGTCATCGCTGAAATCCTCGCGCGCCATCTCGACGACGACATCGCCAACGCGGGCTTTGGCCACGCCGGATGGAACGGCCACCCGTTTTCAGCGGAGAGGTGGCTTGTTGAATCCTTTATTTCAGCCGGACGATTGAGGCGTTTCAATCCTAGCGATTTCTCTTTTTCTTCTTCCTCCCAAGGAGCCTGATCGATGCCCTACAAGATTTCCCGCGCTGCCTATGCAAACATGTTTGGTCCGACCACCGGCGACAAGGTTAGGCTTGCCGATACCGAGCTGTTCATCGAAGTCGAGAAGGATTTGACGACCTATGGCGAGGAAGTGAAGTTCGGGGGCGGCAAGGTCATTCGCGACGGCATGGGCCAGAGCCAGGTGACGCGGGCAAATGGTGCCGTCGACACCGTCATCACCAATGCGCTGATCGTCGACACCTGGGGCATCGTCAAAGCCGATATCGGCCTCAAGGACGGCCGGATCGTCGCGATCGGCAAGGCGGGCAATCCCGACATGCAGCCGGGCGTCAACATCATCGTCGGCCCGGGCACTGAGGCGATTGCGGCCGAGGGCAAGATTGTCACAGCCGGCGGCATGGACAGCCACATCCACTTCATCTGCCCGCAGCAGATCGAGGAGGCGCTGATGTCGGGGCTGACCACCATGCTCGGCGGCGGCACGGGTCCGGCACACGGCACGCTTGCCACCACCTGCACGCCCGGCCCCTGGCATCTGGCGCGGATGATCGAGGCTGCCGATGCCTTTCCGATGAACCTTGCCTTTGCCGGCAAGGGCAATGCTTCGCTTCCAGGCGCGCTTGAGGAAATGGTGCTTGCGGGCGCGACGTCGCTGAAGCTGCATGAGGATTGGGGCACGACGCCGGCTGCGATCGACTGCTGCCTGACGGTTGCCGACCAATATGACGTGCAGGTGATGATCCACACGGACACGCTGAACGAAAGCGGCTTCGTCGAGGATACGATCGACGCCATCAAGGGCCGCACGATCCACGCCTTTCATACCGAAGGCGCCGGCGGCGGTCACGCGCCCGACATCATCAAAATCTGCGGCCAGTCGAACGTCATACCGTCCTCGACCAACCCGACCCGGCCCTACACGGTCAACACCATCGCCGAGCATCTCGATATGCTGATGGTCTGCCATCACCTGTCCTCGTCGATCCCCGAGGACATCGCCTTTGCCGAAAGCCGCATCCGCAAGGAGACGATCGCGGCCGAAGATATTCTCCACGATATCGGCGCATTCTCGATCATCTCGTCGGACAGCCAGGCCATGGGCCGCGTCGGCGAAGTGGCGATACGCACCTGGCAGACAGCCGACAAGATGAAGCGCCAGCGCGGTCGACTGAAGGAGGAAAAGGGCGAGAACGACAATTTCCGCGTCAAGCGCTATATCGCCAAATACACCATCAATCCGGCAATCGCCCATGGCCTCAGCCATGAGATTGGCTCGATCGAAGTTGGCAAGCGTGCCGATCTCGTCCTCTGGAGCCCGGCGTTCTTCGGCGTCAAGCCCGACATGATCCTGCTCGGCGGCTCGATCGCGGCGGCGCCGATGGGTGATCCGAATGCCTCCATCCCGACGCCGCAGCCGGTGCATTACCGGCCGATGTTTGCCGCCTACGGCAAGAGCCTGACGAACTCCTCCGTCACCTTCGTGTCTCAGGCCTCCCTGGATGGCGGCCTGAAGGGCAGGCTTGGCGTTGCCAAGAACCTCGTTGCTGTCAAGAATACCCGCGGCGGGATTTCCAAGGCGTCGATGGTGATGAACAGCCTGACGCCGCATATCGAGGTCGATCCGGAAACCTACGAGGTGCGCGCCGACGGTGAACTGCTGACCTGCGAACCGGCTACCGTGCTGCCGATGGCACAGCGCTATTTTCTGTTCTAGAAGCGCGATCGTTGCTGCGTCGCTCGTTTGAAACTGGAATTGTGGATGTCTGATCGCTCGATGCGTAGGGGATTTCTTGCCTTTGCGTTCATTTTCGCCACCTTGTCGCCTCTGGCGGAGGTGCAGCCTGCACTGGCGCTAACGGCGGTCGGGGTGGGGCCGCAATATGATACGACGCATGTCTATGTCGCGCCGAGCGATGTCGATGTCTTCGTCGCAAGCTTCCTTGCGACCTTCGGCGGCACGAGCACAAAGCAGGTGGTGACGACCGTGACGCCGACGCCCAGCAGCACGACGTCGCAGCTGTTGCAGACGCCGGCGGGTAAGATTTCCCTCTTCGGCTTCACCACGCCCATTCCTTATCCCTTCGGCTCCGAGCGGACCGGTTATCTCGTCACCGACATGGACAAGGCGGTGGCCGCCGCACGGTCTGCCGGCGCCGACGTCATCGTTGCGCCGTTTCCGGATCCGATCGGACGCGACGCAGTCGTCCAGTGGCCGGGCGGCGTTAACATGCAGCTCTATTGGCATACGACGGTGCCGAATTATCCGGCGCTCGAGACCGTGCCGGAAAACAGGGTGTACGTCTCCTCTGATCGGCCCACCGCCTTTGTTCGAGACTTCGTCGCCTTTTCGCATGGCAAGGTTGTTTCAGACGAGCGACACGCACCAGGCATCGAGATCGGCCGGTCGCAGGAGATCTTTCGTCGCATTCGCATAGAATCCGTCTTCGGGCGGATGACGGTGCTCGTAACAGACGGCCATCTGCCGTTTCCCTACGGTCTGGAGACGACGGGCTACGAGACGACGAACCTCAAGGATACGCTCGACAAAGCGCGGGCCAGCGGCGCGAAGGTGCTCGTCGAACCCTATGCGTCCGACGGCCGCAACGCGGCGATGGTGCAGTTTCCCGGCGGCTACATTGCCGAGATCCACGATATCGTCGCCAGGTAGGCTGTAGCGCGATCGGCAGATCTGCACGGTCATTGGGCGGCGGAAGTTTCGCTATAGCGAGGTTACGATGAAGATCAGTCTGCCCATCTTGTTGAGCTTCAATGGCGGCTACGTGGACACGGCCGGATTTCTCGCCCTCCAGGGGCTGTTCACGGCGCATGTTACCGGCAACTTCGTCACCTTCGGTGCGGCGATGGCGCTTGGTACCTCCGGCGCCGTGGCCAAGCTGCTCGCACTGCCGACGTTTTGCATTGTCGTTGTCCTCTCCCGGTTACTGGCGCACGTGCTTTCGAGACGCAGCTTGCCAGTGCTGCGCACGCTGCTGTCTCTCAAATTCCTGTTGCTTGCGCTGGGTGCGGTGCTGGCGATCCAGCTTGGCCCTTTCGTCAACGGCAATAGTGCACAGGCAATTTTGACCGGCATAGTGCTGGTTTCGGCCATGGCCATTCAAAACGCGGTGCACCGTGTCCATCTTTCCAGTGCGCCGCCGTCGACGCTGATGACCGGAACGACGACGCAGATCATGATCGATCTGGCGGACCTCATGTTGGGCATACCTGCTGGGGCAAAGGCGGCATGGCGGGCGCGGGTGCTGCGCATGGGGACTGCCGTCTGCTGTTTTGCGCTCGGCTGCGGCTCGGCCGCCCTGCTTTTCGTCCTCCTCGGCATGGGCTGTTTCCTATTGCCGCCGGTGATCGCCCTCATCGGCATTCTGTTTTACAGCGTTGAGCTGGTCGCGAAGCCGTCCTGAGAGCCTGATGCTCGGTTGGTGGGCTGTATTGCATCGGGTCCCATGCATCCGATGCACGTCTGCCATGCGACGGCCGTCAGTCCCGCATTTCATGCTGCATTGCGGCAAAATCTTAGCTAGGGATGATGTTTCACGAGCGGCTGCGGTTCTTCCCGAGAGCTTGCCGTAGCCTCATTGTCCCGAAGGAGATATTTGGATGATCGGCAAAAAAGTACCCTTCGTCACTTTCCGCACCCGCGTTAGAGACGAATCAGTTGGCGGCTCCAATCCGTTCCGTTGGCAGGATGTGACGTCGCAGGACTATTTCGGCGGCAGGCGCGTCGTGCTGTTCTCGCTGCCCGGCGCATTCACGCCGACCTGCTCGAATTTCCAGCTTCCCGACTTCGAGAAGCTCTATGAAGAATTCAAGTCCGAAGGCATCGACGAAATCTATTGCATCTCCGTCAACGACGCTTTCGTGATGAATGCCTGGGGAAAGTCGCAGGGTCTCGTCAACATCAAGCTCATCCCCGACGGCTCCGGCGAGTTCACCCGCAAGATGGGCATGCTTGTTTCGAAGGACAATGTCGGCTTCGGCATGCGCTCCTGGCGCTATGCGGCTGTCATCGATAACGGCACCGTCGAGCAGTGGTTCGAGGAAGAGGGCCATAGTGACAATGCCGATAGCGACCCCTACGGCGTTTCCTCCCCGCAGAATATCCTGGACAACCTGAAGCAACTGCAGGCCGCCTGAGCAGGCCAAAATGTTATAGGCGATCACGAAAGGCTCCGAATTTCGGAGCCTTTTTCTTTTGGTCCGAAAGGCCCAAATCTGGGTGCAAAAGATTGTGTTAGAGATGATGCAGAAATGCAACTCTGCCTAAAGTGAGCTGCAATGAAACACAATCTAGCGGCTCATGGGTCGGCGCTCGACATGTCATTCACATATTGGTGGACTTCGACGCAATCCTAGGGCGATCACGCGCTTTCGCCAATTTGCGGCTGCTTCGAAGAGGATCATTCTTGTCTGTTCACAACCCGTCGATCACTGGCATTTGAGCTAATCCGTTAAGGACTTGGAAGATCCTAGACCCCTATCTGGAATCGCGGGATGTCGGGCGGAGGAAGGTCGAAACATGAAGAAATGGATTTCGCTCCAGGCCGAGCTCGGTAACTTTCATCGGAGGGAGAGCGTCTATGTTTTCTCCCTAAAGATGAGTTTTCTGGCTGTCATCCTCTCGCTTCTCATGCTCGCAGCGCTCATTCCGGCTCTGCGTTTGCTGGGTCTGCTGCCGCTTCCGTTGACGGACGCAATCCGCTACGGCGTCCTTCTGTCGTGGCTGCTCGGCGGCGTGGTTTCGGGAGCACTTGCCCTCCTTTCCGGTTCCGCCATTCACGATCTCTCATTGTCGCGCGCGGAGTTCGAGCGGCTTAGCCGCACCGACGCCCTGTCCGGTCTGCTGAACAGGCGTGCCTTTACCGAAGCGCTCGACGGCGTCGAGGAGAACGCCTCGCTGGTCATTTTCGATCTTGATCGATTCAAGGCGATCAACGACCAGCACGGCCATGCATCCGGCGATGCCGTTATCGTCGCGATCTCACGGATGCTCGCCGACATTTTCGACGGAAAGAACCTCGTGGCGCGATTGGGCGGCGAAGAATTCGCGGTGATCGTCTGCGGCGGCAGCGTCGAGGACCGGCTGGCTCGTATCGAGGAAGTAAAGGCGCTGGTTGCCGAGAGCGTCATTCCGATCGACAGCGGAGAGGTCAGGATCACCATATCGGCCGGTATCGCGGATATCTGGCCGGGACGGAAGAAGGAAGCGGTCTATGGTGCTGCCGACAAGGCGCTGTACCTGGCCAAGGCGCTCGGGCGCAACCGCATTGTCCACGAGAGCGAGAGGCTTCAGCCCGCCTGGCAGCGTCAGGTAGAGGATACTGATGCGCCCGACCACAAGGGCCTAGTGTCAAACGGCGAGGGGCCACGCCACGGCTATGGAGTATAATAGCACTCGACGCTAGGCCGCATTCGGCCTTGCATCGCAAGTCACTATTTTGCATGGTCTGTCGAAGCTTTGAATTGGACATGTCATGCAGCGCGTTACTTCCTATCTACCGGCCGGAACGCCATCTTCGAACCCGATCGACAAGGTCGTGCTGCCTCACGATCTCCGGCATCTGCGCCGCAAACTGCTGCATCTCCAAAATGGCGATATGGTCATGCTCGACCTGAAGGAGCCTGTGCTGTTTGCCAATGGCGACCTGCTGGTGCTCGAAGACGGCGAATTGATCGAGATCGTTGCGGCGGAGGAAAAGCTGTTCGAAATTACGCCGCGCGACCGCATTCATCTGACCGAGCTCGCCTGGCATCTCGGCAATCGCCACCTGCCGGCTCAGATCGAGGAGAACCGCATCCTCATTCTGCGCGATCACGTTATCCGCGCCATGCTCGAGGGCCTCGGAGCGAAGGTCGCTGAGGTTGCCGAACCATTCCAGCCGGTGCGCGGCGCCTATCATTCGCACGGTGGCGATGCCCATGGGCACGGGGGGCATGGGCACGATCACGGACATGACCATCACTAGCGCGAAAAAGCTCGGATGACCGAAGACGGGGATATTCAGGCTCTCTTGCGGTTGATGGCGTGGCTTTCGCCGGCCTTTCCGATCGGCTCCTTCGCCTATTCCGGCGGATTGGAGCGCGTAGTCCATGACAGACTGGTGGCAAATGCGGAAGACCTCGCCGATTGGATCGCGACGGTCGTCGAGCATGGTTCCGTCTGGAACGACGCGTTGCTTCTGGCGGAGGCGCTGAGGGCAAGCGATGACGCGACGCGTCTTGGCGAGGTTGCCGAACTTGCCGAAGCATTGGCCGGTTCGCGCGAGCGACATCAGGAAACCATGCTGCTTGGGGAGGCTTTTCTGTCCGCTGCAATGGCTTGGCCGGACGAAGTATTTTCTCGGCTTCCTGTAAAGGCGGCCTATCCGGTCGCCGTCGGCGCGGTCGCGGGCGCGCATGGCGTAGCGGCGGAAAAGGCAATCGCTGCCTTTCTGCATTCCCTGGCGTCGCAAAGCATATCGGCCGGCATTCGCCTGGGGGTATCAGGTCAAAAAGACGGCGTTGCCATCCTTGCAGGTCTTGAGCGCCTTATCGCTGTCGTGGCGAAGAAGGCTGCCCGGTCAAGTCTCGATGACCTCGGCTCTGCGACGATCCAGGCTGATATCGCGACCCTGCTCCATGAGACCCAGGGGACAAGGCTCTTCAGATCATGAGCGATCCCGAACTTGCGGATTTGTTGCCTATCCACCGGTTCCTACGTCATTCGCCGCTGTCCACGCCGTGCGGGTTTCGCTACCATACTGTTTTACTGGAGTTTCAGGCATGAAATCGAGAAACGGACCTTTGCGCGTCGGCATCGGCGGACCTGTCGGCTCGGGGAAAACGGCGCTGACCGAGAAGCTCTGCAAGGCCATGCGCGACGATTTTTCGGTCGCGGTCGTCACCAACGACATCTACACGACGGAGGATGCGGAAGCACTGGTGCGGATGCAGGCGCTGCCGTCTGATCGTATTGTCGGTGTCGAGACGGGCGGCTGCCCGCATACGGCGATCCGCGAGGATGCGACGATCAATCTTCAGGCAATCGCCGGCCTCAACGAGCGCATTCCGGACCTCGACGTCGTGTTCATCGAATCGGGCGGCGACAATCTCGCGGCGACGTTTTCGCCAGATCTCGCCGATATCACCATTTACGTCATCTCGGTGTGCCAGGGCGAGGAAATCCCCCGCAAGGGCGGTCCGGGGATCACCAAATCGGACCTACTGGTCATAAACAAGAAGGACCTTGCTCCGTATGTTGGCGCAGATCTCGAGGTGATGGACCGCGACGCCACCCGCATGCGCGCCACCCGCCCCTTTGTGTTCTCCGATATGAAGCGCGGCGACGGCATCGGGACGATCGTCGATTTTCTGAAAGTTCATGGCGGGCTGTAGCGCTGCACATTGATCGCAGCAGGCAACAAAAAGCCGGGACGAACCCGGCTTTTTGTTGCCTGCTGCGCGACCTATTCGGCCGCAAGTGGCGGCATTTTTACCACGTTCAGCTTGCTCGATCCGCCATGCACCGGCGTTTCCTTCGGCTCGATAGCATTGACACGGTCTTCCAGCGCGGCAATCGATTTGCGGTTTTCGTCGACAGAGGCTTCGATCTCTTCCTTGGACAGCGGTACGCGCTCGACGTCCTTCTTGCCGACGAGGCGGCCGAATATCCAGGCAAGAAGCCGTGACAGGTCGTCCATGATCAGGAAGAACGACGGCACCACGATCAGGCTCAGTGCCGTCGAGACGATGATGCCGCCGATGACGGCGATCGCCATTGGCGCGCGGAACGAGCCGCCTTCGCCGACGCCAAGCGCCGAGGGCAGCATGCCGGCCGACATGGCGATCGAGGTCATGATGATTGGCCGCGCACGCTTGCGGCCTGCCTCGACCATGGCTTCGATGCGTGGCATGCCCTTGTGCATCATCTCAATGGCGAAATCGACGAGAAGGATCGCGTTCTTGGTGACGATACCCATCAGCATCAGGATGCCGATCAACACTGGCATCGAGAGCGGATTGTTGGTGATGATCAACCCCGCCGCGACGCCGCCGATGGCAAGCGGCAGCGAGAACAGGATGGTGAAGGGCTGGATCACGTCCTTAAACAGCAGCACCAGTACGGTCAGGACCAGAAGCAGCCCGAGCAGCATCGCGTTGATGAAGCCCTGCTGCATTTCGCCCTGAACCTTGGTGTCACCGGTTTCGGCCAGATGGACGGTCGCCGGAATTTTCGCTTCTCTGACAATCTCGCGGAAGCGCTCCGAAGCGGAGTCCAAGGCGACACCCTGCGGCAGGTCCGCGCCGATGGCGACGACACGGAAGCGATTGTTGCGCTTGATCGAGCTCAAGCCCTCCGAATAGTCGATGTCGGCGACGCTTGCGAGCGGCACGGTGGTGCCGGCGGCCGTCTGGATCCGCATTGCCCTGATGGCAGCGAGATCCCGGCGCATGCCGATCTGGGTCTGGACGCGGATTGGTATCTGGCGATCATCGAGCGAGATCTTTGCGAGCGACGCATCGATATCGCCGATGGTGGCGACGCGGATGGTGTCGGAAATCTGCTGCGGCGTGATGCCGAGGCGGGCGGCCTCGTCCTTGCGTGGATGCACCTGCAATTCGGGACGGGGCAGGGCACCGTCAGCGCTGACGTTCGAAAGCAGCGGATCGGCGCGCAGCTTCGATTCCAGAATGCCGATTGCCGTATTCAAATCCTTCTCGCTGCGCGACAGGAAGTTGAACGACAGGTCACGATCGCCACGGTCGTTGAGCTTGGTGACGCGCACGTCGGGTATCGAGCGGAGCCTGGAAAAGACCTCCTGCTCGATCTGCCACTGCGGCCTGACACGGCCGGAAAGGGCCACTTTCGGAAGATGCGGGCCGATGATCGGGATCGAGCCCAGCACATCGTTGACGAGCTTCTTGACCAGCGACTGGTCCAGCTTGTCGAGCGCGAGCGTTATCGTTGCACGGCGCAACTCGAGGTCTCCCTTCGGCCCCGCGCCGCCGAGCACGAAGATGGTGTCAATGCCATCGGTGCCCTTGAGGCGCTTATAGACCTCGTTGGTGACCAGTTCGGTGTCGTTGAGCCGCGCATTCGGGGGCAGTTCGACCGAGAGGACGATGCGCGATGCGTCTTCCGTGGGCAGGAAGCTGCCGGGCACCTGGAAGAGGAAATAGAGCGAGCCGACTAGGAAGCCGATAGCGGCAAGCATGGTCGTATAGCGCCAGCGGGTCGTCACGCGGATAAGCCGCGTATAGCCCTTCATCACCCGGCTGTCATTGCCGTGGTGGTCATCCATCGCGTCTTCGGCGCGCATCAGGTATGCGGCCATCATCGGCGTGATGAGGCGCGCTACCATCAGCGAGAAGAAGACCGAGAAGGCAACCGTCAGTCCGAACTGGATGAAATACTGGCCTGGAATGCCCGGCATGAAGGAGACCGGCACGAAGACCGCGATGATCGTGAACGTCGTTGCGATCACGGCAAGGCCGATCTCGTCGGCAGCTTCGATCGCGGCGCGATAGGGCGTTTTGCCCATCTTGATATGTCGGGCGATATTTTCGATCTCGACGATGGCGTCATCGACGAGGATACCAGTCGCCAATGTCAGCGCCAGGAAGCTGACGAGGTTCAGCGAGAACCCCATCATGTGCATGATCCAGAACGTCGGCACCGCCGAAAGCGGCAGCGCAATCGCCGAAATAAGCGTTGCGCGCCAGTTCCTCAGGAACAGGAAAACGACAATGATCGCGAGCAGGGCGCCCTCGATCAGGGTGTCCATAGCTGCTTCATAATTGCCGTAGGTGAAGTAGACGCTGTCGTCGATGAGTTCGATGGAGACGCCGGGATTTTCGGCGCGAACCGTTTTCAGGCTATCGGCAACGGTCTTGGCAACGCTGACTTCGCTGGCGCCCTTCGAGCGGAAGACCGCAAAGGTGACGGCGGGCGTGCTGTTGAAGCGTGAGAAGGACTTCGGCTCCTGATAGGTGTCCTTGATGGCGCCAAGATCCGATAGCTTGACGAAGCGTCCGTTGGTGAGTGCAATCGTGGTGTCAGCAAGCTGGGCGACATTGCGGGCGTCGCCGAGAACGCGGATCGCCTGCTCGCTGCCGGCAACCTGGCCGCGGCCGGAGCCGAGATCGACGTTGGTGCCGCGAAGCTGCTTGCTGACGCTTGCTGCGGTGATGCCATGGGAATTAAGTTTGCTCGGATCGAGCTCGATGCGCACTTCGCGATCGGCGCCGCCGTAGCGGTCGACGCGGCCAATGCCGGTCTGCCCCTGCAATGCGCGCTTGACCGTGTCGTCGACGAACCAGGAGAGTTCCTCGAGCGACATGTTCGGCGAGGAGACTGCGAATGTCTGGATCGCCTGGCCTTCGGCCTCGATCTTGGAGACGATCGGTTCGTCAACCGTGGACGGAAGGCTGCCGCGAATGCGATCGATCGCGTCCTTCGTGTCCTGCACCGCTTGCTCGGTCGGTACTTCCAGATGGAACAGGATGACCGTCTGCGACTGACCGTCGGTGACTGTCGACTGGATTTCATCGACGCCGGTGATGCTGGCAACCGCATCCTCGACTTCCTTGGTGACTTGCATTTCCAGTTCGGCCGGAGACGCGCCGCTCTGCGTCACTGTCACATTGACGATAGGAACGTCGATATTCGGGAAGCGGGTGATCGGCAGTGTGTGGAACGACTGTATGCCGACGAACATCAGCAGGAAAAATCCGAGCAGCGGCGCGATCGGGTTTCGGATGGACCAGGCGGAGAAGTTCATCTGTCTATCCCGTTCAATTGGTGGCGGCGGGCGTGTCGCGTACCGGCGTGATATGATCGCCGTCGCGGACATAGGCGCCGGCTTTGGCAACGACCTGTTCACCGGCCTTCAGGCCTTTGACAATCTCGACATAGGAGCCGTCCTGGATGCCGGTCTCGACGCTGACGAACTTGACCACGCCATCTACGACCTTGCGGGCGGACGAGCCATTTTCATCGCTGTAGACGGCGGTGAGCGGCAGCGCCACTCCCTGCGCCTCGCGGGTGATGATCTCAGCGCTGCCATACATGCCGGCGCGTGCCTTTGCGTCATCGTCAATCGAAACATGCACGGCGCCGAGGCGCGTGACGGGATCGACGATCGGCGAGACAAGGCGAACGGAACCCGTCAGCTTGTCGCGGCTGCCGGACACCGAAATAATGGCTTTCTGGCCAGGGGCCATCTTGGTGATGTCGCTTTCCGAAACGTCGACCACAAGCTCGACATCGCTGTCGCGGATGATGGTGAAGAGCGGGTCGCCGGTGCCGCTGGCGATGGCGCCGACGCGGGCATTGCGCGAGGCGACCGTGCCGCTCACCGGGGTTTTCACGCCGGTGCGTGCAAGCTTCAGGTCTATATCGGCGATCTGGGCGCCCACGACCTTTAGATCGGCTTCGGACACCGTGATCGCCCGCTCGGCCGAGTTCATGCGCGCTTTGTTTGCCGCAGCAGCAGCGGTTGCCTGCTCAACCGTCGAGGTCGAGACAGTGCCTTTTTCACCCATCGCGAGGGCGCGGGCGTGCTGTTGTTCGGCCTCGGCGTAGTTGGCCTGTGCCTCGATCAGAAGCGCCTTCAGCTGCGCGATCGATGCCTCGCCCTTGGCCTCGGTCGCTTCCATCTGGCTCCTTTGCAAGACCAGCGCGTCATCGCTGAGGGTCGCAAGCGTGCTGTCCGCAGTCACCTTGTCGCCGACGTCGGCATTCAGGGTCTTGATGGACAAGCCCTCGACCAGCGGCTGAATGTAGACCTCTTCCACCGCCTTCACGGTGCCGGTGGCGACCACTCTGTCGACCAGCGTACGGGCAACTGCCTCGGTGACGACGATCGCCGGCAGGTTCTGCTTGGGCGCTGTCACGATCGGCTCGGCGGCGAAGGCCGTTTGATATGAAAGGGCGGCAAGCAACATTGCTGTGGCGCTCAGGAGGCTATGCGGCGTGCGGGCCATGCGTCGTATCCGATTGTTCGATGTCTGCTATGTCAGTTGCGGCTGTCGGTCCGCTTGCAATCGTGCGGAAGCGACGTTCGCGTGCCGGCTCTCCGGCGGATCAATGTCCGTCTGTCATGCCAGCAGGTCCCTCATCCTAACGACGACCTTGTAGGTGGGATGGGTTTCCAATCTCTACAAGATCACGAGAAAATGATTTCGACCTTAGTAATTCTACTTGGACCATCGGCCATAATCAATCACAGCCAAGTGATGCGTCCATTCCGATGATTGATCGCCTACATATGCGCCGCTTTTGCGACAAGAGCTGCGCCGGCGCCAGCTTTATTGGAACTGTCATAAAATGAAGAGACGCGCAGGCGAGCCCGCGCGTCTCCTCGCAATCAGTTCAACAGAAGACTATTTCAACGCAGCGTCGGTAATCGCGTGCGTGTAGGCGCCCTTCGGCTCCTTGTTGATGATCTTCTGTGCCAGCAGGGCTTTCTCGGTGCGCTCGTAAAGCGCCTTGTCGAGCTTGCCGTCGCCGATGAGCTTGGCGACTTCTCCGGCCATGCGCTTCTGATGCGCTTCGTCCTGGCCGCCATTGTCGACGACGATTCCGGCGGCTTCGTCAGGATGCTCGACGGCATATTTCCAGCCCTTCATCGAAGCGCGGACGAACTTCACCATCTTTTCCTTGAAGGCCGGGTCCTTCAGCTTCTCCTCGTTGACATAGAGACCGTCTTCGAGAAGGTTCACGCCGAGCTTCGTATAGTTGAAGACAAGGAGGTCTTCAGCCTTGAAGCCGGCATCGATCGCCTGCCAATATTCGTTGTAGGTCATAACGGAAATGCAATCGGCCTGCTTTTGGACGAGAGGCTGCACGTCAAAACTCTGCTTGAGGACGGTGACGCCGTCCTTGCCGCCTTCCGTCGGAATCTTCAGCTTGTTCATCCAGGCGAAGAACGGGTACTCGTTGCCGAAGAACCAAACGCCGAGGGTGTGACCCTTGAAATCGGCTTCAGACTTGATCGGGCCGTCCTTCGGGCAGATCATTTCGAGGCCGGATTTATCGAATGGCTGGGCGATGTTGATGAGCGGAACGCCCTTTTCGCGGGCAACGAGCGCGCCACCCATCCAGTCGACGATGACATCGGCGCCGCCGCCGGCGATGATCTGTTCCGGTGCGCTGTCGGGGCCGCCCGGCTTGATGTCGACGTCGAGGCCTTCGGCCTTGTAGAAGCCCTTGTCCTTGGCGACGTAGTAGCCGCCGAACTGGGCCTGCGTCACCCATTTCAGCTGCAGCGTCACCTTGTCGGCAGCCTGCGCGGATTGAGCCGCAGCCAGCGCCATTGCGCCCGCCATCAGTGTAAACATCAGTTTTTTCATAGTCTTCCCTTTTTCCCTCTGAGGTTAAGCCCTTGCCCTTTGCCGGGTCTTGGGCGCCGCCGGGAGCGAAATGACTTCTCTTCGAACGGTCATTTTGCTCCAGGTATTCGATTTGGCATGATCCTGGAGGTCATGCCCTATTCACCACGGATAGACGGATGCCAGAATGTCGTCATCCTTTCGACAAGAGAGATGACGCCATAGAAGACGGAACCGCTCACCGCCGCCACCGCGACCTCGGCCCAGACCATGTCGACGTTCATCCGGCCGCCTTCGATCGCGATCCGGAATCCCATGCCGACGATTGGCGTGCCGAAGAATTCCGCTACGATGGCACCGATCAGCGCCAGCGTCGAGTTGATCTTTAAGGCATTGAAGATGAAGGGCGCGGCCGCCGGAAGCCGAAGCTTCAGCAGTGTCTGGGTGTAGCTGGATGCATAGGTTCGCATCAGGTCGCGTTCCATCGGCCCGGAGGCTGCAAGGCCCGCGACGGTGTTCACCAGCATCGGGAAGAAGGTCATGATGACAACGACGGCGGCCTTCGACTGCCAGTCGAAACCGAACCACATGACCATGATCGGAGCGACGCCAATGATCGGCAAGGCGGACACGAGATTGCCGATCGGCATGAGGCCGCGGCGCAGGAAGCCGACGCGATCGGCAAGGATGGCGACGACAAAGCCGCTGGCGCAACCGAGCACATAGCCGACCAGCACCGCTTTCAGGATCGTCTGCCTGACGTCAGCGGCAAGGATCGGAATCGAATCGATGATCCTCAAGCCTATGGCGCTCGGCGGGGGAAGCAGGATGAAAGGAATGCCGGCGCCGCGGGTGACGGCCTCCCAGATGATCAGAATCCACATGCCGAAGATCGCGGGAATGACCAGGTGAAGGAGTGAGCGGGCGAAGGTCGAACTTGGCTTGAGGTCAGCAAGCAGGCTGACGCAGCGCCAGGCAAGCAGCCAGGCAGCGGCAAACAGCAGGAAGAACGAGGGTTGTGCGGCGCCCTCGTTTCCGGTGATTCCGGTCAGGAGCAGCCAAGATGCCTCATGGGCTCCGATGAACAGGATCGAAGCGGCGATGGCGGGGGGCAGGGTGGTTTGCGACAGGATCGACGAGACGACGATCAGGAAGAAAACCAGCGCGCTGACAGCAGGCGGAATAGGATCGCTCGTCCCGGGTGCGATCAGCGGCAGGAGAAGCGCAGCAGCGATGCAGAGCAAGAGTGCAAGCAGGCCCTGCCAGGAAAGATGGAAAACCTTCACGCGGCCCTCCCTCCCATCGAACGATCGACAATGCGGGCGACGATGCTGACACTGGCGACCAACAGGGAAGCCAACACAGAGCCGGCCACCAGGGCCGCCCAGATCTCGATGGTCTGGCTTTGATAGGAGCCGGCGAGCAATTTGGCGCCGATACCGGCAACTGCTCCGGTCGGCAGTTCGCCGACTATGGTGCCGACGAGGCTCGCGGCGATTGCGACCTTCATCGATGTAAAGAGAAACGGGACGGAGGCCGGAACCCGCAATTTCCAGAAAGTCTGGGCCTGGCTGGCGTTATAGGTGCGCATGAGGTCCAGATAGATGATTTCGGGCGAGCGCAGGCCCTTCACCATGCCGACCGTGACCGGAAAGAACGAGAGGTAGGCGCAGATCAGCGCCTTCGGCATCAGCCCGGAGATTCCGAGGGCTCCCAGCACAACGATCACCATCGGTGCGATCGCCAGGACTGGCACCATTTGCGAAGCGATGATCCACGGCATCAGACTGCGCTCCAGCACCTTCACGTGAACGATGCCGACGGCGATCACGATGCCGAGGATGGAGCCCAACAGGAAGCCGACCGCCGTCGACGACAGTGTCACCCAGGCATTGTAGACCAGGCTGCGATTGCTGGTGACGCTGCGAAGGAACGTGTTCTCGAAGACATTGGAGGCTACCTGATGCGGCGCCGGCAGGATCGGCTTTGGCTGCGACAATGTCTTGCCGATGAATTCAACCGTGCCCGACGTGGCGTTGGCGCGCCTGTCCAGATCACGCTGGAAGGGCGCGTTGAGGATGACGGCGAAGATGTACCAGAGGACGACGATCGCAAGGACGATCGTGATCACCGGCAGGAACTTGTGCCTGAAGAACTTCTCCTTTTCCATCGTCACACTTTCCCTTGCAACGGAAACATCATCAGCGCCATTGCAAGGACGCCAAGACCAACGCCGGCAAGCTGCGGCGTGCTTAAGCGTTCGCCGAAGACGGCGACGGCAATGATGTTGACAACGATGAGCTGGACGATGGCAGAGGCTGAAATCGCCAGCCCCAGCCCGCCCTCGCGCATCAGCCGCACCATCATCAGATTTCCGATGCAATAGAGGGTCAGCGAGAGCACGAGGACCAGGATGTTGCTGGTGGCGATATAGGCCCGCGACGCCGTGGCGCCCGAGATAAAGATCGTCATCGCGCCGGCAAGCCAGACGAGGAACTGGGCGTTCATGGGCGGCGGCTCCTGATGTCCGAGAAAGAGCGACTGGAACCGAGGCTGAGACGGCGAGCCCTCATCCTGAGGTGCAATTGGAAGAATTGCCTCGAAGGGCGAGGGCGCTTGCGCCGGTTTGTGCGGCTTTGCGCAGGCAACTGGCCTTGGGGGATGAGGGGCTGTCTCGGCTCGGTCCTCAAAGGCTCACTCCTCATAGCTGTGTCCCGCTCTCAAACCCTCGCGGACGCGGTGGGCGATTTCGAGGAATTCGGGGGTTTCGCGGATGCCGAGGGGGCGCTCAGTCGGGAGCGTTGATTCGATGATGTCGGTGACCCGGCCGGGGCGCGGCGACATGACGACGATCCTCGTCGAGAGGTAGACGGCTTCGGGGATCGAGTGCGTCACGAAACAGATGGTCTTGTTCGTCCGCGCCCAGAGCTTCAGCAGTTGCTCGTTTAGATAGTCACGGACGATCTCGTCAAGTGCCCCAAAGGGTTCGTCCATCAGGAGCAGGTCGGCATCGAAGGCAAGCGCGCGGGCGATAGAGGCACGCTGCTGCATGCCGCCGGAGAGCTGCCAGGGATATTTATGTGCAAAGCCGGTGAGATTTACGAGCTCGAGCGTCTGGGCAACCCGCTTCTTCTGTTCCTCGGTCGAGTGGCCCATAATCTCCAGCGGCAGAGCGATATTCTTCTCGATCGTGCGCCAGGGATAGAGTGCGGGTGCCTGGAAGACATAGCCGTAGGATCGGGCTTCGCGTGCCAGTTCAGGCGTCATGCCGTTGACGGTGAGATCGCCGGAGGTCTTCCGCTCCAGATCGGCGATGGCTCTGAGGAACGTGGTTTTGCCGCAGCCGGAGGGCCCGATAAAGGACACGAAATCGCCCTTGCCGACATCAAGGTCGACGTTGCTCAGCGCATGGACCGGCCCGTCATTCGTTTGGTAGGTGAGACAGAGGTTCCGCGCGGAAACGACGGAATTGGCGGGTGATGTCATCAATGCGTCCCAGTCTGGTTTTCGCAGGTCAGCCGGGGCGTCTTGCGTGTTATTCGTAGCGAAGGCCCATGTGCCTGAAAACGGGGAGAGGCCGCCACCGGCGCGAACTCAAAGGAGGAATTGCATGAGCGTATCATCGAGGCCCACCTGCAGGATTGTTCGACCCGGAAGCACCTATGCCGGGAAGCAGGGGCTTAACTATTTCCAGGGCATTGCCGCCGAGACGGTTGGCTCGACGGGCATCTGCTTGCATCTTCTGACCATTCCGCCGGGGGGGCGGGCCAAGGCGCATCTGCATGAAGCGCATGAAACCGCGATCTATGTTCTCTCCGGCGAGGTGCACACCTGGTTCGGCGATCGGCTGGAGGAGCATGTCATCGTCAAGGCCGGCGACATGTTCTACATCCCGGCCGGCGTGCCGCATCTGCCTGCCAATTTGAGCGCCGAGCCGAGCACGGCGGTAATTGCCCGCACCGATCCCAACGAACAGGAGAGCGTCGTCCTGCTGCCGGAACTGGATCGGTTGGCGCGAATTTAGTGCGTTTGGCTGCAAGGGCATCTGGCTCAATTAGACCCCACTTGCCGGTATACCGGTGCGCTCGACCTTGCGAGGTGCGGTGATGTCTTTCCAGGTCGATAGCGCCTTGTTGACCGCGGTGAAGGGCTCGCGAGCAACGAACTGGCCATGGCCCTGCTGGGTCTTGATGCTGCCTTCCTCGATGGCAACGACGCCACGGGTCAGCGTATAGCGCGGCAGGCCAGTTACCTGCTTGCCTTCGAAGACATTGTAGTCGATGGCCGACTGCTGGGTCTTGGCGGCGATGGTCTTCGTGCGCTTCGGGTCCCAGACGACGATGTCGGCGTCGGCGCCGACGAGGATCGCGCCCTTTTTCGGGTAGATGTTGAGGATCTTGGCGATGTTGGTCGAGGTGACGGCTACGAACTCGTTCATCGTCAGCCGGCCGGTGGCAACGCCATGGGTCCAGAGCATCGGCAACCGGTCTTCAAGGCCGCCGGTGCCGTTGGGGATCTTGGTGAAATCACCAAGGCCGAAACGCTTCTGCTGCGTGGTAAAGGCGCAGTGGTCGGTGGCGACGACCTGCAGCGAGCCAGACGCAAGGCCCGCCCAGAGACTATCCTGATGCTGCTTGTTACGAAACGGCGGCGACATCACGCGGCGGGCAGCGTGATCCCAGTCCTTGTTCAGATATTCGCTTTCGTCGAGCGTCAGGTGCTGGATCAGCGGCTCGCCATAGACGCGCATGCCCTTCTGGCGGGCGCGGCGGATCGCCTCATGCGCCTGTTCGCAGGATGTGTGGACGATATAGACTGGGGAGCCCGCCATGTCGGCGATCATGATGGCGCGGTTGGTTGCCTCACCCTCGACTTCGGCCGGGCGCGAATAGGCATGAGCTTCCGGGCCGCTATTGCCTTCGGCGAGCAGCTTTGCCTGCATCTGCGCCACCACGTCACCGTTTTCGGCGTGGACGAGCGGCAGCGCGCCAAGCTCGGCGCAGCGCTGGAAGGACGAGAACATCTCGTCGTCGTCCACCATTAGCGCGCCCTTGTAGGCCATGAAGTGCTTGAACGTGTTGATGCCTTTTTCCCGGACGACCGTCTCCATTTCGTTGAAGACCTGCTCGCTCCACCAGGTGACCGCCATGTGAAAGGAATAGTCGCAATTGGCCCGGGTCGACTTGTTGTCCCACATGGTCAGCGCCTCGAGCATCGACTGGCCAGGCGCGGGAAGCGCGAAGTCGACGACCATGGTCGTGCCGCCGGAAAGGGCTGCCCGGGTGCCGCTTTCAAAATCGTCCGAGGAATAGGTGCCCATGAACGGCATTTCGAGGTGGGTATGCGGATCGATACCGCCAGGCATCACATAGCAGCCGGCAGCGTCAAGAACCTCGTTGCCCGAAAGGTTCGGCCCGATCTCGACGATCTTGCCGGCCTTGATCTTTACATCCGCCTTGTAGGTCAGATCGGCGGTGACGATCGTTCCACCCTTGATGACAGTGCTCATTGGGTCTGCTCCCGATTTACGAATTTCAGATATGGCGTTTCCCTTTCATCCGACCCTGCGGTCCCCCTTCTCCCCGCGGGGCAGAAGGGGAGATATGCCGAGCCGCTGCGACCTTCCTTCTCGCCTTGGGGAGAAGGTGCCCGAAGGGCGGATGAGGGGGCCGCTTGCGCCAATCCCGCCATCACTCCACGATCTCCGCCGTCTCGACGACCGCGTGGAAAAGCACATCGGCGCCGGCTGCGGCCCATTCCTTGGAAATCTCTTCGGCCTCGTTGTGCGACAGGCCGCCGACGCAGGGGCACATGACCATCGTGGCGGGGGCGACCTTGGCGGCCCAGCAGGCGTCGTGGCCGGCGCCGGAGATGATGTTCATGTGGCTGAGGCCGAGCTTTTGGGCAGCGTTGCGAACGGCGGATACGAGCTTCGGATCGAACGTGACCGGATCGAAATGGCCGACGGCTTCCACCGAACAGCCGACGCCGAGCGCCTCGGCGATCTTTGCGGCCTCCGTCTCGATCTTGGCCCGCATCCGGTCGAGCTTTGCCTGGTCGGGCGTGCGTATGTCGACGGTGAAGACCACCTTGCCCGGCAGGACGTTGCGCGAATTCGGCGAGAAGAAGACCTGGCCGACGCCGCCGACGGCACCCGGCTGGTTTTCCATCGCCACGCCCTGGACCATTTCGATGATCCGCGACATGGCAAGGCCGGCATTGACCCTGAGGTTCATCGGCGTCGAGCCCGTATGCGCCTCGCGGCCGGTCAATGTGAATTCGAGCCACCACAGCCCCTGACAGTGGGTGACGACGCCGATCGCCTTGTTCTCGGCTTCGAGGATCGGGCCTTGTTCGATGTGGTATTCGAAATAGGCGCGCATCTTGCGGGCGCCGACTTCCTCGTCGCCGAGCCAGCCGATCCGCTTCAGCTCGTCGCCATAGCTCTTTCCGTCGGGGTCCTTGCGGCTATAGGCGTGATCGAGCGTGTGGACGCCGGCAAAGACGCCTGACGCAAGCATGGCGGGGGCAAAGCGCGCGCCTTCCTCATTTGCCCAGTTGGTCACAACGATCGGATGCTTCGTCTTCAGGCCGAGATCGTTTAAGGTGCGCACGACCTCGAGGGCTGCAAGCACGCCAAGGACGCCGTCATACTTTCCGCCGGTCGGCTGCGTGTCGAGATGGGAGCCGACATAGACGGGCAGGGCGTCCGGGTCGGTTCCGGCGCGGGTCGCGAACATGGTGCCCATCTTGTCGACGCCCATGGTCATGCCGGCCTGTTCGCACCAGGATTTGAAGAGGTGACGACCCTCGCCATCGGCGTCGGTCAAGGTCTGGCGGTTGTTGCCGCCGGCGATCCCCGGGCCGATCTTTGCCATGTCCATCAATGCGTCCCAAAGGCGATCGCCATCGATACGCATGTTTTCGCCTGGTGCGGCCACCATATGCTTTCCCTCACCTGTTTCGTCGCGGTCATGCAAGGTGCATGCCGGTTGTTCCCAAGATCAATGACCGGAGCATTTCTTTGTTTTTATTTGCTCCGGAAAATCGCCGGTTGCCTTTGCCTGGCAACTGATCGATATTTGACCGATTGGTAAACATTACAACTTCCGTGGCGACGCTCAAGACGAAAAAGACGAAAAGCACCGACAAAATTTGAGGCGGATGCCTAAAACAGCGTCAGGTGCGCGTTTGATGCAGAGTTGACTGAAACGGTTGAATTTCAAGGGGAAACAAAACCGACATGGCCATCCCAAGAGCCGCCAGGACCCAGCGGCGCACGCGTATCCAGGAAGAAAAGGAAGAGCAGATACTGGAGGCCGCTCTGGATGTTTTTTCCGCCCATGGTTTTCGCGGTTCGACCATCGACCAGATCGCCGAGGTTGCGGGCATGTCGAAGCCCAATCTGCTCTACTATTTCCGCACCAAGGACGCGATGCATAGGGCGCTGATCGACCGGGTGTTGTTCACCTGGCTGGAGCCGTTGCGGGCTTTCGACGCCGATGGAAATCCCGAAAGCGAGATCCGCAGCTATATCAGGCGCAAGCTCGAGATGGCTCGTGACTTTCCCCGGGAAAGCAGGCTTTTTGCCAACGAGGTTCTGCAAGGTGCGCCGCATATCGAAGATGAGTTGAAAGGCCCGCTGAAGAGCCTCGTGGATGAAAAGGCGGCGGTGATCCGTGCCTGGGCCAAGGCCGGCAAGATCGCCAAATGCGATCCCTACCATCTGATCTTCTCCATCTGGTCGACGACACAGCACTATGCCGACTTCGACGTCCAGGTGCGCGCGGTGCTCGGCCAGGAACATTCCGGCGTCGGCCGTTTCGAAGATGCTGCCCGCTATCTCGAAAAGCTTTTCGTCGACGGGCTGATGATTGGCGGGAAAGAGGGCGTTCCGGATCCTTCGCCCGATGCTGCGTTCAGTTCCTGAACGTCGCGAAAATTGCCGCGACGTCCGTTCTTGAAATGCCTTTGTGTAGATCGGCACAGCCTTTGCGGCCCGGTTCAATCCCGATCCCTAAAAGTAGTGATCCCGCTCGATGCCCTCATAGCAGCCCGATTTCAGGCAGCAGTTCTTGAAACCTGCTCCGTGAACCGCAGGGGCAGGGATCTTTGCGTCCGAGCTTTTCGATCAGTTCGACCTCGCCATGAATGAAACGGTTGCCGGTCTTGACCCCGGTTTCCGACGGGAACGACTTGCGTCGCTTGGACGTGACTTCAAAAGCTCACGTCGTTGAAGGGCTTGCGTGACATGATAGGCTCCTGCTTGCGGCGCGCCGGTCGGCCGCCTGCGCCGTCTATCATGTCCAACGACTTAATCCCATAGGACGGCAGTCCCTCAAGCGTGGTGAGACTGCCGTCGGTTGTTCCCCTCACTCCGCGGCTTGTCTTGCTGCCGGGTTGTTGATGTGGGTGGTCCAGTTGGCGTAGGTCGCCTCGACGATGCGGCCGGTGCGTTTGTCGAGTTCGCCTGGGGCGAGCTGTTCGAGCGTGATGCAGTTCTCGACGGGACAGACGTTGACGCAGAGATTGCAGCCGACGCATTCCTCGTCCATCACCTCGAAATGCCTAACCCCGTCGACCATGTTGGTGATTGCCTGGTGCGATGTGTCCTCGCAGGCGATATGGCAGCGTCCGCACTTGATGCAGGCGTCCTGATCGATGCGCGCCTTGGCAATGTAGTTGAGGTCGAGATATTGCCAGTCGGTGACGTTGCGCACGGCGCGCCCGGTGATGTCGTCGAGCGTGCGGTGGCCCTTCTCGTCCATCCAGTCGGACAGGCCGGTGATCATCTCCTCGACGATCTTGAAGCCGTAGGTCATCGCGGCTGTGCAGACCTGGACATTGCCGGAGCCAAGGGCAATGAATTCGGCAGCGTCGCGCCAGGTGGTGATGCCGCCGATGCCGGAGATCGGCAGTCCGTAGGTATCCGGATCGCGCGCGATCTCGGCCACCATATTGAGGGCGATAGGCTTCACCGCCGGGCCGCAATAGCCGCCATGCGTTCCCTTGCCGCCGACGGTCGGATTGGGAGCGAAATTGTCGAGATCGACCGACACGATCGAATTGATGGTGTTGATCAGCGAGACGGCATCCGTCCCGCCGGCCTTTGCAGCACGCGCCGGCTTGCGGATGTCGGTGACGTTCGGCGTCAGCTTGGTGATGACGGGCATGCGGGTGTATTGCTTGCACCAGCGCACGACCATCTCGATATATTCCGGCACCTGGCCGACGGCGGCGCCCATGCCGCGCTCCGACATTCCGTGCGGACAGCCGAAGTTGAGTTCGATCCCGTCGGCGCCGGTTTCTTCGACCAGCGGAAGGATTGCCTTCCAGGCCTGCTCCTCGCAGGGCACCATGATCGAGGCGATCAGTGCCCTGTCCGGCCAGTTCATCTTCACCTGCTTCATCTCGCGAAGGTTGGTGTAGAGGTCGCGGTCGGTGATGAGCTCGATATTGTTCAGGCCCAGCAGCCGGCGGTCGGCGCCCCAGATCGCTCCGTAGCGAGGGCCGTTGACGTTGACGACAGGCGGCCCTTCCTCGCCGAGCGTCTTCCAGACGACGCCGCCCCAGCCCGCCTTGAAGGCGCGTTCGACATTATAGGCCTTGTCGGTTGGCGGTGCGGAGGCAAGCCAGAACGGGTTTGGGGATTTGATGCCGACGAAATCATTGCGCAGATCAGCCATGTCAGTTCTCCCCGTTCAAGCAACTGCGACGGCGGGCGAAAGCGCCGCTGCCAGTGCAAGGTTGATGCTATCGGCCGCGTCGCGGCCTTGCGCGACGGCGGAGACCGTGAGGTCGTCGCCACCAAGCACGCAATCGCCGCCGGCCCAGACGCCGTCGAGCGATGTCCGGCCCCCGGCGTCGATGGCGATACGACCTGCTTCCATGTGCAATGCGCCAAGGCCCGAGGCTTCGAAAGTCTGGCCGATCGCCTTGAAGATCTGATCGGCAGCTATGACGCCGACGTCGCCGGTGCCGGTCAGGCGGCCGTCCCGTAGCTCGGTATATTCGACCTCGATGCCGGCAACCTTGCCATCCTTTTCGACGATCCGCTTCGGCGCCAGCCAATGGCGGATGATGACGCCCTTGGAGGCCGCAAGATCTTGTTCGAATTCGGAGGCGTTCATGTGTTCCTTGCCGCGGCGGTAACAGATCGTCACCTCTTCGGCGCCGAGCAGCTTTGCCTGCACTGCGGCATCGATGGCGGTCATGCCGCCGCCGAGCACCACGACGCGGCGGCCGATCGCGATGTCGGCCTTGTCGCCTGCCTGGCGCAGGTCGGCAATGTAGGACACTGCGTCGGCGACGCCTTCGAGGTCCTCGCCCTCAGTGCGCAAGGCGTTGACGCCGGCAAGGCCGAGGCCGAGAAAGACGGCATCATATTGGGAGGAAAGCTCAGCCAGAGTGAAGTCGCGGCCGAGCGCCTGGTTGTTGCGAACCTCGATGCCGCCGATGGACAGCACATAGTCGACTTCCTTCTGGGCGAAGTCGTCGACCGTCTTGTATGTGGCGATGCCGTATTCGTTGAGGCCGCCGGCCTTCGGTCGCGCATCGAGAATGACGACGGAATGACCCTTCATCGCGAGGCGATGAGCGCAGGCAAGGCCCGCGGGTCCAGCGCCGACAACGGCGATTGTCTTGCCGCTTGGGGCAGGGCGTTGGTAGAATTGCTTGTTCTCGGCCATGGCGGCGTCGGTCGCATAGCGCTGGAGCCGGCCGATCTCGACGGGGCGTTCTTCGGCCGTGTTGCGGACGCAGGCTTCCTCGCAGAGCTGTTCGGTGGGACAGACGCGGGCGCACATGCCGCCGAGGATGTTCTGGTCGAAGATCGTTTTCGCCGATCCGATCGGGTTGCCCGTCGATATCTGGCGGATGAAAAGCGGAATGTCGATCGAGGTGGGACAGGCCGTCATGCACGGCGCGTCGTAACAGAAGTAGCATCGGTCGGAAGCAACCAGCGCCTCGTGATTGTTCAGGCGCGGGTGAAGATCGGAAAAATTGGCATCATATTCAGCGGGCGTGAGCCTGCCTTTGTGAATCCCGGTTTCCAGGCGTCCCATTTAAGTTCCCTCTTTTATTTAAAACGGCCAGGGAACGAACGGTAACTCAGGATAAAAATTTTATCAAACGGTAAATTTTTGAGATTTTTAGAGTGATTTGTGAGAGGGAGGAGAGGATTGGCGCTGGTGGGCTGCCCAAGCGTAAATTACGGCATAAACCTTTGATTACAAATATAACTTTATATTGCTTGCATGTTGATCTGGGTTAGGCGCTTTCGGCTTCAAGCTCATTCTTCCGGGCCTCATCCTGGTCGCTGCAACCGCAGGAAACGGCTCGATCTTTTTTCGAAGATTTTTGCCAATGAGGGGAACCAACAATCAAACTGGTCGTTATCAAATCGTCCGAGAGATGACCGCATATACCCAATGCGCGCCCCCAACCCATCTCCGGGCTTATACTCACGGTCCCCTCCCGATGAGTAAAAGCAGCCAGTGCGCCGCCCTCGCACTGGCTGTTTTCATTGGGGCCGCCGGATTGACGGCGCTTAAGTTCGCCGAAAGATTTCGTATTCGGTCTCGGGAATGATGATCTTGTATTCGATGCGGGATGTATCGACGCTGAATTGAGCCTTGCCGCTCATCGAGGTCGGAACGACGCGCTCAAGCACGGTCTTGCTGAAGCTGTTTTCCGCGAATTCCTCTGCCGTCTCGGGCGTGGCGATGCTTTCAGACCAAGCCACTTCGATCGCCTTGCGCCCGTCGAGTTCCGTCTCCCGGCAATTCAACGTGATGCTGGTCGACCCGTTGGCGATCGCGCCGAACGATGCCGAGTTCACGATCAGTTCGTGCAGCGCAAGACCCAGGTGGACGGCGGCATTGGGCGTCAGGTGCGCATTTATGCCGTAGATCGGCATCGGCACCGTCGCATCCGGCCAATAGGGGGCAAATTGCTTTTCGGCGAGTTCGAAGAGATAGGCGCCGCGCCAGCTGCTATCGGTGATAAGATCCTGTGAATTCGACAGCGATTGCAGCCGTCCGCGGAATTTGATGATGAAGTTATCAAGCGACAGCGTATTGCGCGCCGTCTGCGTGGCGATACCCTGAATTATCGCCAACAGATTTTTGGAGCGATGGGACAGTTCGCGCAGCAACGACTTCAAGACTTTTTCGCGATGACGCGACTCGGTGACCTCTGCGATCACCGATAGAAGTCCGTGAGCACTGTTGTCGCCGGTGCGCTGTACCTTGATCTCATAGATCTTCGTGCCCTCGGTCGTCGAAAACTCGACTTCCGCACTGGAGGGCTTGCCTGTCTTCAGTACTTCCCGCTTGAGGTGCAGGACATAATCCCCGTCCTTTTCCCCCAAAAGCTGCACGTCGTTGGTGCCGATGACCAGTGATGGCTTCAAATGATCAGGAAGGTTCTCGGCATAACGGATTGCGAGGCTGGAATCCTGGACAATGAGCGAAATACCGGCGCTGCCAAGCGCCCGCTCCATCATGGCGGCCTTGCCTTCGAAGCCAAAGGTTGCGCCGGACAATGGTTCAGCCTTGTTCACCAAGATGCCTTTCTTCTCGGCTTTCGAGAAAGCCCGGGCAATAAACTATCTGCAAGAAGTCGTTATCGTCCGCCCAACTATTTTCCGCAGACGCTAGACGAGCGTCCCGATATTGCCGGAACGCCCGCTTCATATCTTTGTTCCCTCATGAAATGCAAAAGGATATCAGGCCGCCGCTCGCGTTGTCTCGTTGAAGAACAGCGCCTGGCTGATCAGCGCCTTTACCATGTCCGGATTGAAAGGCTTGGTCACGAGGAAAGTCGGCTCCGGTCGCTCGCCCGTCAAAAGGCGCTCGGGGAAGGCGGTGATGAAGATGACGGGGATGCTGGAGCTCTTCAGGATGTCGTTGACAGCGTCGATGCCGGAGCTTCCGTCGGCAAGCTGGATGTCGGCGAGTACCATGCTGGGCTTGGTCGCGTTGTAGAGGGCCACTGCTTCGGCGTGGGTGCGCGCAATACCGGTGACACGGTGACCGAGGCTTTCAACCATCTGCTCGATGTCCATCGCGATCAGCGGTTCGTCTTCGATAATCATGATGTCCGTTGCCACCTGTCGGGAAATTTCCTGCGAAGCCTTATCGAGCAGGCGGACGACTTCCTTTTCCTCGACATCCAGGATGTCGGCGATTTCAGCGAGGCGGAAGTTCTCGACGGAAGCGAGGATGAAAGCCTGACGGGCGACGGGCGAGACGCGGGCGAGGTTGACGGAAGCCCGTTGCTCCCAGGCATAGGGTGACGTCGGCTCGGGTATTTGGACTGCGGTGGAACCAAAGAGCTCGGTGAACAGTTTGTATAGGGCAACACGATCGTTCGATGTATCGGGAAAGATCGAAATGTCGGCGATGATCGCTTCCAATACTGCCGCCACATAGGCATCGCCAGAAGTCTGTGTTCCTGTCAAAGCGCGGGAATAGCGGCGCAAGTAGGGAAGATGCGGCGCAATTCGGGTGGAAAGTGTCATATAAAACTCCCAGTATGTCGGCCGCTCTGGCCCTGTAATGCCTAGGAAACACTTTGCCGGTAAAAAAGTTCCACTGCTGCCGGAACTTTTTTTAATTCTATGCATTATGGTGCCGACAGATGTTGGCTTTTCTAATATCCGATTTTCTAAAGGATGGAAGCGGAGGATGGAGCGCGCATCGCGCAACTCCGACGGGACCGTCTTGGACGACAGTGATAGCGGACGCAGCCCACGACCTCAAACAGAGCATGCGAGAGCGAAATTTTTATATGACAACGCAAAAGCCGGAAGAAGCAGAGCCGAGGCGCCCCGACGTCAAGGCTGCTGACATTTTAGATCCTAACAGCCAGATCGGAGTTAAGCTGCGTTCCCTTTATGCCGCCGCCCAGGACGAGGCCATCCCTGACCGTTTCCTCGATTTGCTCGAGAAACTTGATCAGGTTGAGCAACGCATGGCGTCCGCAAAGATGGGCGAATAGGGATCAGCCTTGATGGAAAAAGTGGAACCGAGTTTCAAGCGAGAGCTGCTTGCCGCCCTGCCGAGCCTGCGCGCATTCGCGATATCCTTGACCGGACGCCACGATCGCGCTGACGATCTTGTCCAGGACACGATCATGAAGGCCTGGGCAAAGCAGGACCATTTTGAAATGGGAACCAACATGAAGGCGTGGCTCTTCACGATCCTTCGCAACGAACTTTATAGCCAGATGCGCAAGAGCGGTCGTGAGGTCCAGGATAGCGACGGTCTCTTTACCGAATCCATGGCGACGCATCCGTCGCAATACGGCGCTCTCGATCTCCAGGATTTTCGCAAGGCGCTGGAACAGCTTCCGCCGGATCAGCGCGAGGCGATCATTCTCGTCGGCGCCTCCGGCTTTTCCTATGAGGAAGCAGCCGAGATCTGCGGCTGTGCGGTGGGCACTATCAAGAGCCGCGTCAATCGCGCCCGCCAGCGTCTGCAGGAACTGCTGCAGATCAGTGGCGAGGCGGATTTCGGCCCCGACGCGACCTCATCGCCGCTGACATCGCGGGCATTTGCCTTCTGACAACCTCGTGACCAAATGAAAAACCGCCGGGCTTGGAAGCAAGCCCGGCGGTTTTTCATTTGTGCGCATGTCGGGAAATGAGCGAGCCTGTCCGTCAGTCGTGTTCCTTGCGCGAGCCGGTGAGGGTGCTCAGCAAGAATGCGCCGGCAACGGCCGCAGCCAGCAGGGGCTGGGAGCGGATCAGTTCCAGGCCGACGATTGCGACAGATTCCAACGCAGCGCGGCTCTCTCGTGCGCGCCGCCGTTCCTGTGCGTTGAGGATCGCCATGACGACCAGCAGGATAATGGCCAGCAGCAGGGCGCCTGCCGCAATCAACAGCGCCGCGCCGACGGCCCCGTAGGCCGTTCCAAGCCACACTGCTGCTGCCACGAGGGCAAAGACGTAGGCGGTGAGAACAAGGACCACGGCGACCGCCACAAAAATACCGTTGCGCTTGGTTCGCGCAACGGTGCGGTGGACAGAGCCCGACATCAGAAAGCTGATAATGGGAAACAGCATCTGGTCTCCTTATCGGCGCGCGAGAAGGGCGATCACCAATCCGAAAGCCGCAGCCGCGCCAATCGTCGCGATCGGGTGACGACGGACGGTCTCGCGCACTTCACTGGCGCCGTTGAGATAGCCGTCCTGAAGCTGCTGAATGAGATCTTCGCCTTGGGCGATGAGGTCGTCGTAGCTCGATCGAGCCTGTTCGCGAACCTTCTTTCCCTGCCTGGCGCTGTTCTTGCTGATCAGCTTTGTCAAAGCCGCGATCTCGCCCCGCAGGGCTTCTACCTGGTCCTCGATCGTTGTTTCGACGTCCTGGAACGTGCCGTTACGCTTGCCGCGTACCTGGTCTAGGATGGAAGCTGCCATGATGTTACTCCGCTGTTTGGGCACAGGAACGCGCCGGTTTGCTTTTGCCCGGATCGATGCACGCGAAAATACCTCCGGCATCGATCCATGCGGTCGCCAGGTTAAACGCGACGGAGGGAAGAAAGTTCCGAAACCGGGATACACCGGCGGCTTTGCTCAATCGGCAAGTGCACTGTGAGCAAGCACGAAGGGCGTCTCATCGGCAGGCGGCTGGTTCACCTTGAGGCTGCAGCCGAAGACCTTTTCGAGATGGCTGTCGGTCAGAACGTCTTTCACCGGGCCGAAAGCCGCCAGCCTTCCGGATTTCAGCAACGCCATCTGGTCGGCGAAGAGGGCGGTGAGATTGAGATCGTGCATGACGGCGACAACGCCGCCGCCGCATCGGCAGAATGCCCGCGCCAGCGTCATGATTGTCAGCTGGTGGCTGATGTCGAGGCTCGACACCGGTTCGTCCAGCAACAGCCAGCAGGCCTTTCCATCGACCACCGGGTCGCGGATCTGGCAGAGCACACGAGCCAGCTGGACCCGCTGCTGCTCGCCGCCGGAGAGTTCCTGATACAAACGCCCCTCGAAGCCGACAAGGTCGACCGCTGCAAGCGCGCCTTCCATGATGCGATCGGCGAGTTCCGGCTGCCTGTTTCTCCCCGCCGTCATGCCCATGCGGGCGATTTCGCGAACGGTGTAAGGGAAGGAGATGGTGCTTGCCTGGGGCAGGACGCCGCGGATCGAGGCCAGTTTCCACGATTCGAGAGCGGCAATTTCGGCGCCGTTGATGCGTGCGGACCCGAAATAGCCGATCTCGCCCGATATCGCTTTCATCGTCGTGGTCTTGCCGGAGCCGTTCGGGCCGCAGATCGCAGTCAACTCGCCGGCGCGCGCGGCGAAGGAAATGTTCTCGACGACCGGCTTGCCGGAGAGCCGCACGGATAGATCAGTCAGTTCGATCATGTCACAGGCTCAATCGTGTGCGATGGCGCAGCAATATCCAGAGGAAGAAGGGACCCCCAACCGCAGCTGTGATGATGCCGATCGGCAGCTCCGCCGGTACGACGACGGTGCGCGCCAGCACATCAGCGAAGATCAGGAGCGAGCCGCCGAGCAAGGCGGAGGCCGGCAGCAGGTAGCGATGATCGGGGCCGATCGCCATGCGCAGGATATGCGGCACAACGATGCCGACGAAACCGATGCCGCCGCTGACCGCCACCGAAGCGCCGGTACCGGCGGCCACTGAGAGGATGGCGATCGTCTTCAGCCGCTGGACCGGGACGCCCATGTGAAAGGCTGCCGCTTCCCCAAGCGTCATGGCGTTGAGACCGCGCGCCAAGAAGGGGATAGCCGCAAACGACAGGAGGATGATCGGGCCGGCCGCTGCGATCTTCATCCATGTTGCACCGGCAAGCGAGCCCATGCTCCAGAAGGTCATGTCCCGCAGCTGCTTGTCGTCGGCCATGTAGACCAGCAGGCCGGTCATGGCCGTCGACAGGGCACCAAGCGCGATGCCGGCAAGCAGCATTGTCGCAACCGATGTCTGACCGTTTCGCGTGGCGATGCGGTAAAGCGCGAGCGTGGTTGCAAGTCCGCCGCTGAAGGCGGCGATCGGCAGAGCGTATAAGCCGAGCACGACATAGAGCGGCGCGGCCAGCGTGCCTCCAAGCACAATCATAACCACTGCACCGAAGCCGGCGCCCGAGGAAACGCCGACGAGGCCCGGATCGGCGAGCGGATTGCGAAACAGCCCTTGCATGATCGCGCCGGAGACCGCGAGCGAAGCTCCGATCATGAAACCGAGAATGGCGCGGGGCAGGCGGATATCGAAGATGATGATGTGGTCCCGCACGCTGAGGGCGCCTTGAGTGCCTTTGGAGGTGGCCAGGTCGCGGATCACCTCGAATGCGGAAGCGTCGGAGGCGCCTGTCGTCACGGAGAAAAGCAGGGAGAAAACGGCGCCTGCCACGAGCGCTGCAACGAAGAGCATGGCGACCTGCGATCGATCGCCGGCACGGTGTCGTGCAAGGATGCGGCTTGCGAAGGTGGGCAGCACTGACGCCGCCTCATTCAGTGCCATCTCAGCCCCCGTAGATCGTGGCATTGAGTTCACGGACGGCGCTGGCCGTGCGCGGACCAAACCCGAGCAGATGCAAGCCGTCCATGCGGATGATGGCCTTGTTCTGCGCTGCCGGCGTCAGTGCCAGCGCCGGTTGGGCCAGAAGCTGTTCATCGGTGACCGGATGGTCGCCGCCACCGCTCATCAGCAGGATGACATCGGGCTTTGCCTCGATGATCGCTTCGTCGGTCAAGGGTTTATAGCCAGGAAACGTGCCGACCGCGTTGACCGCGCCGGCGAGCTTGATGACGCCGTCGGCGGCCGTGCCTGTTCCCGATGCCAGGATCTTGCCGCCTTGCGCGCTCAGCACAAAGAGCACCCGCTTGCGTTCGCTGTCCGGGCGGGCGGCTGATGCGTTGATCGCCGCGTCGAGATCGGCTGCGACCTTGTCTTTAAGCGCCTTTGCCTTGTCGGCGACGCCGAGCAGCGCGCCGACCGCATCGATCTTCTTCAGAATGCCGTCGCGATCGTAGCTCTGCTGAATGGTTTCGAAGGGAACGCTTGCGTTGCGCAGGACATTGAGGGTCTCGGCCGGCCCGGACCCTTCGACTGCTATGATCGCGCTCGGGTTGACCGCGAGTATGCCCTCCGCCGTCAGCGCGCGCATATAACCGACATCGGGGAGCTTTCGCGCCGCCTCGGGATAGAGGCTGGTGCTGTCGCGGGCAATCAACCGCTTCTCCTCGCCTAGCGCATAAATGATCTCGGTGATGTCGCCGCCGATCGAAACCAGACGGGAGGTGTCAAGCCGCGGCGCTTCCGTCGCGTGGGCGGGTTGCACCAGGCCGTAGCCGTTCTTGCCGTCAAGCGGCGCCAGAGGCAGCAGCATGACGAGGGCCGTCAAGGCGACCTCAAAGGGTCGGATGCGCTTGGCATTTTCCAGCATTCTCACGATCGCAATCCTCAAGCGGCGACGCTGGCGTCGAATTTCGACAGATCTTCGATGATCCCCCGCCAATCGCGGCGTTCGTCGAACCCTTCCTGCCGCTTGCCGAAGAACTGGATGATCATCTCGCCGTCGGCGCCATAGGCCTCGAGCGAGGTCACGTGGCCGTCATTGGTCGGCTTGCGAACGGCCCAGGTTTCAACGATATGGTCTTGGCGCAGATGCAGGTGGAAAGTCGGGTCCATGACGTTGATCCACGGGCCCATGGTTTTGACGCTGACAATCGGACCGGAGTGGATCTGGACGATGCCGTCATTGGCGACGAAGCACATGATCGGCAGGCCCTCGCCGGCGCATGCGTGCATCATCTCTGCGACCGCGCTGCTGTCGAGCTTCCAGGCGTAATCGTTGCCGATGGAACGGATCGCCCTCTGTCGCCCGATTTTCAGCTTTTTCAACAGACCGACGAATTGATGGGTATCGGTCATCCGGCCCCAGTGGTCGCGCAGCTCGTCGCGGCTGACGTCGCCGTCGATCTCGCCGTTGTCGTAGCCGGAGCGATCCTCGAGGAAGTCTTGCGACTGGTCATCGAGCCGCAGCTCCGCGACGATCGAGCGATAGGCCGCGACATCGGATGCAGGGCGCAGATGGACCTTGTGGACGGCGCTGCCGGCCTTGTCGAAGAATTGGAGGCTGAGTTTCTCGTCAACGCCCTCGATCTTGGCGACCGCGAAGGCATGGGCCCAGCGCTTCGGGAAAATGCGCAGGTCGATGTTCTCGCCAAGCACGATGGCGGCCTGCACACCGGCCTTGATGTTCTCGTAGACACCGATCTTCTCATGCACCGCGCTCTCGTTGCGCGACAGGGCAAGAACCTCGCCGAGCTCGGCTACCCTTGCAAGAAAACGATTGGCATCGGCGTCGATCCGAGTGGCTGTGATGCCAACCTCCGCCGCGATCAATGCCGCCTCGGAAATGTTGAGCCGTGCGGCGATGTCGCGCTCGCGCAGGCCTTTGTTTTCGGCGCGGAAGGCGCGGATTTCGGTGGGGGTCGGTCTCGTCGTCTCGGTCATCGTCTTCATGCCTATCGTTTGCTTACTTGTTGAGAATGAGTTTGCCCTGGCGGGTGATTTTCAGCCGGTAGACTGCACCTTCATGGCGGATCACGACCTCGCTCTGACCGCGAAAGACATCCGCGCTCTCGATGATCCTCACCTGCGTCACCTGTTGCTCGGGTCTCTTGGCTTGTTCCGTCATTGCATTGTGCTGTTCAGCAATCATCTCGCTTCGCATTACCCACTGACCCGCCGGTGAAACGAAGCCGTTCCCGGCAAAATTAACTTGACTTCAATACTCATGCTTTTCTAAACAAGCAATAGGAGACTTTAATTGTCAAGTTTGTTTTTCACAGCGAATTCAGGGGAATGGGATGGCCGGGAAGAGAGAGATTGCCTTGTTGACAGGCTGGCTTCTGGTAGCGACGTCGGCGTCTGCCCAACAGCCTGTCCCCAACGGCAACGATAAGGGCGGTGACAAGCTCAACGTAGCGCTGAATGCGTTGGCGCCATCCGCCAAGGGCTGCATGATGACTTTCGTCGCGGAAAACGATCTGGCGACACCGATTTCCAAGATCGCTTTCGAACTGGCACTCTTCAACGACAAGAATGCCGTCGACCGCATCACGGTGCTTGATTTTCGCGATCTGCCGGTCGGCAAGAAGCGTGTGCGCCAATTCGATATGCCGAACGTGAAATGCGAGGGCATCAGCCGCGTCATCATCAACGATACGACCGTTTGCGACGGGCCGGCCGCTGGCGAATGCAAGGCTGGGCTCGCTACGCGGTCTGAGACTTCAGTGCCTTTCGAGGGCTGAGGCCCGGTCAACTCCACAGCCCCCTCACCAATGGATGCACAACCATGGCGCCTTCGGCGAAATCGACATCGAGGAGGATTGCCGTTGATCCGCGAATAGGTCGTGTCGTCAACGACAATAGTCCCGGGATCATTCCGGGCCACTCGCTTTCCGATCTCGATGGCATTGCATGCCAGCCGTCCACCGAGCCTGTCGTCGATGATGGGGACCTCTCCGAGATCGCGTCCTTTCCAATTCATCAGGCTGCGAACACAGCCGCGTCGGTCCCATCGATCGGCGCCTCGGTAGAGCGCCAGGTTAGGCCCAGCCGGCCGACCGGAAGACGCGTCACCTTCGCCTGTTTCGGCTCCCTGCTTTTTCACGCAGCGTTGTTTGCCACATTGGTGACAACCATGGGTGCTGTGCCTGAAGATCCCGAGGAAGAGGCTGGGGGAGCCATCAGCGTTGTCATGCTGGGTGATTCCGATGTCGGCCAGACGGCCGCTGGCGAGAAGAACAAACACCTGGAGCCGGAAAAAATCGTCGCCGAGACTGTTCGATCTAAGGTGACGCAACCGGTCGAAACGGCAGAGACGGAGGTCCAGTCGACCGAAGCTCCGCCCTTTGCGGCCGATTCTGTGGAAGCGGCCGCTACAGAGCCGGTGCAACAGGTGTTGCCGGAAACCATCGCCTCTGCCGAGCCGGAGGTGTTGACCTTGCAGGTGCCGGCCGAGACAACCGTGGCCCAGACCGCGCAGGTCCAGCCGGCTGAGACGCCGCCGGCGCAGGTCGCGCCGTCCCCCGTCCAACCAATGGAAAGAGCCGTCGATTCCGCAGTGCCCCCGGTGCAGCCCGTGATCAAGATCGTCGAGAGGCGTCCTGATGTGGTGAAGAAGCAGCCGCCAAAATCGGTCAAGGCGAAGTCCGGGTCGGAAGGCAGCGGCGTCGAAGACAAGCGCAAGGGTTTGTCCGATGGGCGAGAAGACGGGCAATCGAACGCGAATTCGCAAAGCGCTGTCAGCAGCGCAGGCGCGGGCAGTGCGGCGGTTGCCAATTATCCCGGCAAGATCGGGTCGCGAATCCGTCGCTCCCTTCATGTCCCGGAGGAATACAAGCGAATGACCGCATTGTTGAACGTGCGGATTCGTATGACGATCGGCGCAGGCGGCGAAATTGCAGCGCTTTCCGTTGCCCGCAGCTCTGGAGTTCCCGAGTTGGACAGTTCGGTCATCGACGGAGTGCGTCGCGCGGCACCATTTCCGCCTCTTCCTCCCGAATGGGGCAAACCAAGCTGGTCGTTTACCCAGGAGGTTCAGGTGACGGGGGATTAGCGACGTCTAAAAGATGATAAAAATAATCAACTTTATACTAGACTTCAAAAATCAAGTTTTATACGGTCGCTGGCAGC
This sequence comes from Rhizobium sp. 2YAF20, assembly GCF_052114685.1. Taxonomy (NCBI): domain Bacteria; kingdom Pseudomonadati; phylum Pseudomonadota; class Alphaproteobacteria; order Hyphomicrobiales; family Rhizobiaceae; genus Rhizobium; species Rhizobium sp. 2YAF20. The sequence continues at coordinate 388,153 of NZ_JBFRFF010000001.1, forward strand.
CGGTCGATTCGGCTGAGAAAACAGGCCAATAAATGGGGTGACGCATGGCGCGCAGGGGCAAGAGGGACTTCCAACGCGAAGTCCGCCAGGAGGAAGTCGTGCCTGAAGCATCCGGCAAGTCCCGGCTGGACGGACAAAGCTTCCTCTACGTTGGCGGTCGCGATTGCCAGGTCGCGCATCTGCGCCAGATAGCCAGCAATTTCGGCGCGGAACTGATCCACCATGACGGCGGGCTGCGCGAGGCAGTGTCGCGTATCGATACCGTCCTGCCTTCGGTCGACTGCGTTTTTTGCCCGATCGACTGCATCAGCCACGACGCCTGCCTCAGGGTGAAAACCGGCTGCAAGCGGCACGGCAAGACTTTTATTCCGCTGCGCAATGGCAGCAAGTCAAGCCTCGAGCGGGCGCTTCACACCATGAATGACCAGGATCCGGCGCTATGAGCGATGACGGCCAGGACAGCTTGAAGAGGGACGACGCAAAGAGGGACGGCGTCACGATGATCGGGCTGCACAGGCTTGACGGCTACAAGGCTCAGAGCTCAATGCCGGAGGTTCAGGCGTCCCTGTCTCGTCGCGACGATCTGGCCCGCCCATCCAATGTCATCGCTTTTCCGCTGGCGACGGCGCGATTTCCCGACGGCGCTTGCCCGCTCGCTCTCGGGCCGGGTGTCGCAGACGGCAGGAATGTGGTTGCCTTTGCGCGGCCATCGCGCAAGACTTCGGGTCGTTCCCGCAAGGATTGAAAGGTCTGCACATGTTCATCGCCATGAACCGCTTCAAAGTCGCCGTCGGCTCAGAAGGCGAATTCGAAACCATCTGGAGAAATCGCAAGTCGCGGCTTCCTGAGGTTCCGGGCTTTGTGGAATTCCGTCTGCTGCGCAGCAAGACCAATGAGGAGGAGGAATATACACTCTTTGCCTCGCATACAGTCTGGCGCAGCGAGGAGGATTTCCAGAACTGGACGAAATCCGAAGACTTCCGTGCGGCGCACCGCAATGCCGGTGATCATAAGGCGGTCTACAAGGGCCATCCCGTGTTCGAGGGCTTCAACGCGGTTGATGGGATCTGATCCCGACGCTCCTATTCGTAAACACTCGATCCTAAACCGTCGATTCGGTCTTTTCCCCAAAGACTGCGCCGAGCGCTATCGCCAACCAGCCGGCCATCATTGCAAATCCGCCGATGGGCGCTGCCATCGGGAAAAGGCCGGAACCCCGGAAGTACAGCGTAATCACGTCGCCGGAGAAAAGCAGGTTTCCCAATCCGAGCAGGATGGCGGCAGGAGCTGCAGTCCTGAGTTTTCCAAAGCAGGTGTAGAGCGCGAGGAGTGCAGGGGCGTGCGCCAGGCACATTGTGGATGCAGAGGCGAGCAGGTGCGTGTCGCCGCCTGCATGAGCAGCGGCCGCGGAAAGGGCGACACCGGCACAACCGAAAATGCCGGACAACAGTGGGATGAGCGGTTTGACATAGCGGTTCACGACGGCTCTATTCCTTGTTCTGCATATGGTGGGCAAGGCGTTCGACCGGATCCCAGATGATTGCCCGCAGCTTTTCATTGGCAATTGTATCTTCCATCGCGCGACGGAAACAAAGCAGCCATTCGTCGCGCTCGGCGGGTCCGATGGCGGCGTCGAAATGACGGCCGCGTAGGCGGGGATGGCCGCGTTTTTGGGTATAGAGCGGCGGACCGCCGAGATAGCCTGTCAGGTATTCGTAAAGCTTCTCACGGCTTCCCTCGAGCGTCGGGGGATGAACGGCGCGGCAACGCGCGGCCTCGGGAAGTGTGTCCATCAGCTCGTAGAAGCGGGTGGTCAGGGCGCGAACGACAGGCTCCCCGCCAATCGCCTCGTATAATGTGATGCTGTCTTCGCTCATCTCGGGCTCTATCCGTCTTTCCCCAGCTGAAAGCCGTCGCTCTCTCCGGGGACGAGTTCGAGCGGCCAGATGCGGCTGCGTGCGCCTTCGGGATAAAAGTGGCTATAGGCCGGCATTGTGGCGAGCAGGGTTTCGGCGAGCTCGACACCGAGGTCGGGCAGGGACATCCTGAAGCAGGTCAGGGTCGGCTGGAGGAATTTCGCGCGCGGCTCTTCGCGGAAGCCGATGACGGCAAGGTCGCGGCCGGGAACGACGCCCGCCTCGTTCAGCCGTCGATAAAGGCCGATCGCCATGAGTTCGTAGATCAGGATCACGGCCGTCGGCCGGTCCTTGATGAGCAGGATTTCGTGGGCGGCTTGATAGCCGCCCTGTTCGCTCGATTTCACCCGGATGACCAGGGATGGATCGAAGGCGATGCCGTGCCGCTCGAGCGCGCGACGGTAGCCGTCGAGAAAGATGAAGCCAAGGTTGATGTCGTTGGAGGGTGCCGCGATGGCAATGCGGCGGTGACCGTGAGCGACCAGCCGATCGACGGCACTGTTGGCGACGCCGTCGAAATCGAGGTCGATCCAGGGATAGTTGCTGCCGGAGGTGCTGCGGCCGAGGGCGACGAAGGGGATCTTGGTTCGCGACAGGAGGTCGATGCGCTTGTCGATGCGTTGCGTCGCGGAAATGATCATGGCGTCGACGACGCGGCGTGCCACCATGCGCTTCAGATATTCGTGCGGGTCCTCGTCGCTCGGGCACGGGAGCATGATGAGGTCGAGCTTGTGACGCGAAAGGACGTTCTGCAAGCCGCCGGTCAGGCCAAGGAAGAAGTTGTCGCCATTCTCAGTGGTTTCCTTGCTCATTTCGAGCATCAGACCAATGACGTTCGTCGTTCCCTGTCTCAGGCTGCGGCCGGATTGATTGGCGACGTAGCCCAGTTCCTCGGCGGCAGCGAGCACGCGCTTGCGTGTTTCTTCGTTGACGTCGGGCTTGCCGTTCAGGGCGCGAGAAACGGTTCCGATCGAGATGTCGAGGTGTTCGGCAAGCTGGCGAATTCCCTTCATCGGCGGCGATTTTCCTCCTGATGCCACTTTCCTGATTTCCCCTCTATTGACACAGCAAAATGTTTTCGCATAGGATCGTAAACGTTTACGGAATGCGTGTCATGCGGAGTTGACACCATTACCTGGAGGAAATCGTGAAATTCAGTGCCATTCTGTGCGGGTGCGGAGCTATGTCGAAAGGTTGGCTGCGCGCTATCGCTGCGACCACCGCTCTTGCAGATGCCATCACCGTTGTCGGTCTGGTCGACCTCAACGCTGCGACTGCCGAAAGCCTTGCCAAGGAGTTCGGTCTTGAGGGCGCCGTTATCGGCTCCGACCTTTTTGACGTCATCGACAGGACCAAGGCCGACGTGGTCTTCGACGTCGTCATTCCCAACGCCCGCTTCGGCGTCGTTTCGACCGCTCTGAAGGCCGGATGCCATGTGCTCAGCGAAAAGCCGATGGCGACATCGCTGGCCGAAGGCGCAGCGCTCATCGATCTTGCGGCTGAGACCGGCAAGGTTCACGCGATCATCCAGAACCGCCGCTTCATCTCAGGCATTCGCCGCCTGCGTCGCTTCGTCGAAAGCGGGGCGATCGGCGATCTTACAGGCATTCATTGCGACTTCTTCCTCGGCCCGCATTTTGGCGGCTTCCGCGAGGAGATGGACAATGTGCTTCTCCTTGACATGGCGATCCACACCTTCGACGCTGCTCGTTTCGTCTCGGGCAAGAGGCCGCTCGCGGTTTATTGCCTGGAGCAGAATCCGAAGGGGTCCTGGTACAGGCACGGTGCCTCCGCCGACGCGATTTTCGAGTTTTCCGACGATGTTGCCTTCACCTATCGCGGCTCGTGGTGCGCGGAAGGCAGGCGGACGAGTTGGGAGAGCGCATGGCGGCTGACCGGGACCAAGGGCATGCTCACCTGGGATGGCGAAGCGACCTTCGAGGCAACGGTTGCCGGCAATGAGCCCGGTCTCCTTCATGGCTTCACGCCGGTTGAGGTTCCCGGGCCCGAGTATGACGCGGAAACGCATGGCCATGCCAGCGTCATTTCCAGCTTCATTGAGGCGATCCGGACCGGCAAGCGGCCGGAGACATCAAGCAGCGACAATATCAGGAGCCTTGCCATGGTTCTCGGCGCGATCGAAAGCGCCAGGACCGGAAAGCGCATCGAAATTTCAGCCTAAGAGGATAGAGATCGTGACAAAATCCGCCAATTCCATTCGTATCGGCACCATGGTCAAGGCAGCCAGCGAGGATGCCGCCGCCCGTATTTCCAAGATCGCCGACATGGGCTTTGAAAGCTTCGAGCCGTTTTTCTGGCAGACGACCAATGGTCAGGATCTGGAACAGCTCGGCAAGCGTTGCGTCGACGCGATCGGCGGCCGCGACATCACCATTTCGACGCTCGGCATGTTCGGCAATCCGCTCGAGGAAACCGAGATGGACTTGCAGACCTTGCAGGGTTGGAAGGATTGCATCGACAATGCCCATCATTTCGGCGCGACCTGCGTTGCGGGCTTCACCGGCCGCATCCGCAACAAGCCGCTGACCGACAGCCTGCCGCGCTACAAGCGGGTGTGGAGCGAGCTTGCCAAGCGGGCCGCCGACAAGGGCGTGAAGATTGCGTTTGAGAACTGCGCCATGGACGGCAACTGGGCGACCGGCGACTGGAACATCGCCCACAACCCCGATGCCTGGGAACTGATGTTCAACGAGACGCCGGATGACAATATCGGGCTTGAATGGGAACCCTGCCATCAGATGGTCTACCTGATCGAGCCGCTGCCGCAGATCCGCAAATGGGCGTCGAAGATATTCCATGTCCACGGCAAGGACGCGACGATCCGCTGGGACGTCATCAAGGAGCACGGCATTTTCGGCAAGGAAAAGTTCGTCTTCATGCGCACGCCCGGTTTCGGCGACAGCAACTGGACCGACATCATCTCGGAGCTGCGCCTTGCCGGTTGGTCGGGTTCGATCGACATCGAGGGCTGGCATGATCCGGTCTATCGCGATGCGTTCGAAATGACCGGCCAGATCCACGGCCTCAATTATCTGAAGAAGAGCCGCGGCGGCGAGTTCGTTGCCGATCCGGCTTGACGAAACATTCGCAGTGCATGCCTGTGGCCGGATTGAGGAACGCCGGCCACTTGAACTGGATAACCAAGAAGGAGGAGAACCATGGGTATCCGTAAACTTATGATGCTGGGCGTCGTCGCCCTTGCAAGCGTGTCGGCTTTCGGGCTTTCGGCCAGGGCAGCAGACACGACGATCACGGTCTGGTCGCTGGACAAGGACATCCAGCCGGCGCCGAACCTGGTCAAGGAATTCAACGCCCTTAACAACGGCATCAAGGTCGAATATCGCGAGATCCAGTTCGACGACGTGGTCAGCGAAGCGATGCGCGCCTACTCGACCGGCCAGGCGCCTGACATCATCGCCGTCGACAATCCCGACCATGCGCTGTTTTCGTCGCACGGCGCCTTCCTCGACCTCACCGACATGATCTCGAAATCGACGGTCATCAAGCCGAGCAATTATTTTCCCGGCCCGCTGAAATCGGTGATGTGGAAAGACAAGTACTTCGGCGTGCCGAAGGCGACCAACACGATCGCGCTCTACTACAACAAGAACCTGTTCAAGGCCGCGGGCCTAGACCCAAACAAACCGCCGAAGACCTGGGACGAACTTGTCGCTGATGCGAAGAAGCTGACGGATCCTGCAAAGAATGTCTACGGCATCGCTTTTAGCGCCAAGGCGAACGAGGAAGGTACTTTCCAGTTCCTGCCCTGGGCTCAGATGGGCGGCGGCGGATACCAGAACATCAATGCCGATGGCGCCGTCAAAGCTCTGGGCATCTGGAAGACGATCATGGACGAGAAACTGGCGTCTCCCGACACGCTGACGCGAGGACAGTGGGATTCCACTGCGACCTTCAATGCCGGCAACGCTGCAATGGTCATATCCGGTCCTTGGGAACTCGACCGCATGTTGAAGGACGCGAAATTCGACTGGGGCGTCGCGCTTCTGCCAGTGCCGCAAGAGGGGGCCAAGCGCTCCTCGGCCATGGGCGATTTCAACTGGGCGATCTTCGCCAACAGCAAGCATCCGGCAGAGGCCTTCAAGGTGCTCGAATATTTCGCCTCGCAGGATGACAAGATGTTCAAGAACTTCGGCCAGCTGCCGGCCCGCTCCGACATCGCGATCCCGCCGACAGGCAACCAGCTCAAGGACGATGCCCTGAAGGTCTTTGTCGAACAGTTGAAATATGCTCAACCGCGCGGTCCTTCGCCGAACTGGGCGAAGATCTCGAAGGCGATCCAGGATGCCATCCAGGCGGCGTTGACCGGCCAGATGTCTCCAAAGGATGCGCTCGACCAGGCTGCGGACAAGATCAAGGCCGTGGAAGGCTAAGGTCGCTTGTGCTTTACCCTCCCCTTGATGGGGAGGGTCGGCACGCAGTGCCGGGGTGGGGTGATCCCTTGTGACACCCAAAAGTCACCCCCACCCGCAGCTTCGCTGCGACCTCCCCCATCAAGGGGGAGGTGAAGAACCGCAGTATTTCGTTTCCTCCCGGTAGGGGCTGTCTCGTTTCGAACAAGAGGCGGCCCCGATCGGGCAATTGGGGGGAGCCATGAGAAGAATTCTGTCCAGCCTGACCGACGGCCGCGGCTTCGACATTGTGCTCGTCGTCTTTCCGCTGGCCTTCCTGTTCGTGCTGTCCGGCCTGCCGTTGATCTACAACGTGTTGATGAGTTTCCAGCAGGTCGACATGTTCAGCATGGGGACTTTCGTCAGGCCCTTCGTCGGTTTCGAGAACTATATCGACCTGTTCAAGCAGACGGAGACTCGCGGCATCCTGATGAATACGGGGACTTTCGTGGCGGCCTCGATCGCCGGGCAGTTCCTGATTGGCTTTGGGCTGGCACTGTTCTTCTGGGTCGGGTTTCCCGGCGCGTCCTGGCTGCGCGGCCTGTTCCTGGTTTCCTGGGTCATGCCCGGCCTCGTCGTCGGTGCGGTATGGAACTGGATCCTCTCTGGCGATTTCGGAGTGCTGAATTTCATCCTCAGGGAAAGCGGTGTCATCAGCAGCAACATCTTCTGGCGATCGGACCCGCACTATTCGCTATGGGCGGTCATACTTGCCAATATCTGGCTCGGCACGTCGTTCAACATGATCCTGCTGTCGGTCGGCCTTTCGGGCATTCCCAAAGACCTGTTCGAGGCGTCGGAACTGGATGGCGCCAATGTCTTCCAGCGGTTCTGGACGATTACCCTGCCGATGATGCGTTCGACGATCGGCGCGGTCATTTCCCTCGGGCTGATTTTTACGCTGCAGCAATTCGACCTGTTCGCGGCGATCACCGATGGCGGTCCGAACAACTCCTCCAATGTCGCGCAGTTCTGGGCCTGGGATCTTTCGTTCCGCCAGTACGATTTCGCCAAGGGCGCCACGATCTCGGTCATCATGTTGATCTTCGTCATGGCCGCGTCGGTGATCTATGTGCGATCCACCCGTCATGAGGTGAGAGGATGAGCGATACCTTCCGCAACCGATTGATGTTCTTCGTCGCGCTGTGCCTCGCGGTCGTCTATCTGTTCCCGCTCTACTGGATGTATGTCAGCAGCCTGAAGACCGGCTCGGCCATGTATGCGACGCCGCCGAGCTTCTGGCCGTCCGAGCCGCAGTGGAGCACCTACAGCGATGTCTGGGCCGGCCGCAACATGGCGCGCTATCTCTGGAACTCGCTGCTGATCGCAGTAAGCGCCGTGGCGCTGATCTCGGTCTTCGGGGCCGGCTGCGCCTACGTCCTTGCACGGTATCGAAGCCGCTGGGTCGATGTCGGGCTGTTCCTCATCCTTCTTCTACAAGTCCTGCCGCCATCCCTCATGGTGACGCCGATTTTCGTCGGCTTCTCGCAGATCGGCCTGCTCAACTATCCAAGGCTGGCGGTCGTCATCGCGATTGCCGCCAACAAGATGCCGTTCTTCGTCGTGCTCGTTCGCGCGACGTTCATGAGCGTGCCGATGGAACTGGAGGAGGCGGCGCTGGTCGATGGTAATTCGCGGATCGGCGCGTTCTTCAATATCGTCCTGCCGCTTGCCCGCAATGGCATCCTCGTGAGCGCCATCCTGATTTTCATGCAGGCCTTCGGTGAATTCGTCTATTCCAAATCGATGATCCAGGCCGCGGAACTGCAGCCTGCAAGCGTCGGCCTGAACACCTTCATGGGGCCGAACACCAGCGACTGGAACAAGATCATGGCCTATTCCACGATCTACGTGACGCCCATTCTTGCGATCTTCGTCCTTCTACAGCGCCGTATCGTTTCCGGCCTCACTTCGGGAGCCCTCAAATGAGCCTTCAAATCGAACTTTCCGGCGTCAACAAATATTACGGTGCCTTTCATGCACTGAAGAATATCGATCTCGCTATCGAGGACGGCACGTTCGTGGCGCTGGTCGGTCCCTCCGGCTGCGGCAAGTCCACGCTGCTGCGGTCGCTTGCCGGGCTCGAGACCATCTCGGGCGGCGACATGCGGATCGCCGGGCAATTGATGAACAACGTGCCGCCGCGCAAGCGCGATGTCGCCATGGTGTTCCAGTCCTACGCCCTCTATCCGCACATGACGGTCGAGGAGAACCTGACCTACAGCCTGCGTATCCGCGGCATCAAAAAGGCCGATGCACGCAGGGCGGCAGCCGAGGTGGCCGAGACGACCGGGCTTTCGCAGCTGATGAGGCGCTATCCGCGTGAGCTCTCCGGCGGCCAGCGCCAGCGCGTGGCGATGAGCCGCGCCATCATCCGCCATCCGAAGGCATTCCTGTTCGACGAGCCGCTGTCCAATCTCGATGCGGCATTGCGCGTCCACATGCGCAAGGAAATCCGTTCGCTGCACGATCGGCTGCACGCGACTTTCGTCTACGTCACCCACGACCAGATCGAGGCGATGACGATGGCCGACCATGTCGTCGTGATGAAGGACGGGGTCATCGAGCAGCAAGGCGCGCCTCTCGATCTCTACGACATGCCCGCTAACAGGTTCGTTGCAGGCTTCATCGGGTCGCCAGCGATGAATTTCGTTCCGGCCATCGCTGTCGAAGATGGGAAAAGCCTGGCGCTGGATTTCGGCACGGTCAAGCAGACGCTTGCCATCAGCCAGACGCTGAGGCCGGGTCAAAAGGTGCTGGCCGGGATAAGGCCGGAGCATGTTGCGGTCGTCGGACAGGGGCAGGGAAGCTTCGATGTTCCAGTCGGCTTCGTCGAATCCACCGGCTCCTCGACGTTCATTGCAACCTCGACGCGACCCGAGCTCACCATCGTCGAGACGGGGCGTGACCGGGTGCGGGCCGGAGACACGATCGGGCTCTCGATCAGGCCGGAGCAGGTTCACCTGTTCGACGTGGTCACCGAAAGACGGATATGACGCGAGACTGACCAAGGGGTTTGCTATTTGCCGCCTGGTCGTTACGCTCTCCGGCTTATGCGCCAGGGCCGCCCGGTCGCCGGCATAAACCACCACGGATGCAATGTTTAATAGAAATTAACGTGTATATTAAATTTATGCACGCTTAGATGATCTTATCTTTTCGATTATTTTCTCGAGATATTGAGAGGAATTGGATATGCCGAACACGCTCGGACCGGGCGAAGAGCTGGGGAACAACCAGACGCTGCTCCCAAGCAATCGCCAATAGGAATTGTTCCCTCAGCGTGACGGAAATCTGTACTTTATAAAGTGCCCGGGCATAGGGTAGTCTGGTCGACAGCGACAAGCGGCCGGGACATAGATAGGATCGCAATAGCGCGCGACGGCAATATGGTTCTCTACCATGCCAAAGAGTGGCCCTGCTGGATGTCGCACACGCTTGGAGGGCCTGGGTCCTGTCTGGTACTGCAGGATTACGGTGATCTTGTCATATGCTGGCCGAGTGAACCGGTGTGGGCCAGCAATATCCGCTAGCCGGCGGAATTCGCGCTCCCCAACACGGGGATGATGTCCGGAGAGACGTATATTGACAAAACCGTCCGGACGGTATGTTATGTTGATATGTCCGACGCGCACCACAGAAGAAAGCAGCCCGTTCTCGTCCGCCAGCAGTTGCTGGAGGTCGCGGCGAGGCTTGCTTCCGAGCAGGGAATGGCGGCAGTCACGCTTGATGCCGTCTCTGCCGCCTCGGGCGTGAGCAAGGGCGGATTGCTGCATCATTTTCCCAACAAGAATGCCCTGCTCGAAGGGTTGCTCGATAGCCTTCTCAATCAACTTGATGCGTCGATCGAGGAGGGGATGCGGAGCGATCCCTTGCCACATGGGCGCTTCACCCGCGGCTATCTCGGTGCAGTCCTGGCTCTGCGTGACCAGCCGGAGGAGAGCCGGCGCTGGGCGCAGGTCACCATGGCGCTGTTGACGGAGCCGAGGTTGCGCCAGCGCTGGCGCGACTGGGTTCGTGAGCGCAGCGAAGAGTATGTCGGCACCGATTCCTCGATCGATGCGCAGCTCGTCCGGCTTGCTGCCGACGGGCTTTGGCTTGCCGATCTTCTCGACTGCCATGAGAGTGGCGACGAGGCCCGAAGGGGTCTTGTAGAGCGCCTGATCGAACTCTCTAGCAAGTAACATTTCGGGAGATACCTCAATGGCGAATGTTTCCGTCTACGCGATGCTCTGTGTCGCGATCGTGCTCGAGGTGATCGGCACGACGGCGCTGCAGATGTCGCAGCAGTTCACGAGGTTCGGACCTGTCGCGGTCTTGCTTGTCTGTTATTCGGCAGCGTTCTATTGCCTGTCGCTGACCTTGCGCAGCATCCCCGTGGGCATCGCCTATGCGATCTGGAGCGCCTTGGGAATTGTACTGATTTCAATCGTCGGTCTGGTCTTCTTCCGCCAAAAGCTCGATCTTCCCGCCGTCATCGGACTGGCCCTGATCATAGCCGGCGTTCTCATCGTCAACCTGTTCTCGAGGTCCGTTTCGCACTGAGAAAAGCCCGCATTTCCATCGGCCGAATTTTGCCTTTGTCAAATCGCGGCGGCCGCTCTATGTCTTCGTCTGAAGCATCAGGACAAAGCGCTTAGTGCCAGCGTTTCCCAAAGCGCTTTGGTTGATCCTAACCCATTACGTGGCCATGATTTTCAGAGGAGCATCAGCATGGCAATCCGCACAGTTGTCTGGGGGGAGAACATTCATGAGAAGACCAACGAGGTCGTCGCCGGAATCTATCCCGAAGGCATGCACACGACCATTGCGACGGCCCTGAATTGGGATCAGGGCATCCATGCGACGACCGCGACGCTCCAGGAGCCGGAGCATGGGTTGACCGAGGCAAGGCTGAAGGACACCGACGTGCTTCTTTGGTGGGGTCACAAGGATCACGGTGCCGTCGATGACGAGATCGTCGAGCGCGTCGCCAGGCGCGTGTGGGAAGGGATGGGGCTGATCGTTCTGCACTCCGGCCATTTCTCGAAGATATTCAAGCGGCTGATGGGCACGCCCTGCGCGCTCAAATGGCGGGAGGCCGGGGAGCGCGAGCGCCTTTGGGTTATCAACCCCCGCCATCCGATCGCGGCCGGGCTGGACGAGAGTTTCGTGATCGAGAACGAGGAAATGTACGGCGAGCAATTCTCCGTGCCCGAACCGATGGAAACGGTGTTCATTTCCTGGTTCCAGGGCGGCGAGGTGTTCCGCTCGGGTCTCACCTGGCGCCGCGGCGCCGGTAACATCTTCTATTTCCGCCCCGGTCACGAGACCTATCCGACCTATCACGACGCCAATGTCCGCAAGGTGCTGATCAACGCGGTGAAATGGGCGCACAATCCGCTGGGAACACAGGCGACCATCCACGATGCCCCGAATGTCCCGGTCGAAAAGGCGCTGGAGCCGATCGTCGAGCGCGGCCCGAAACTGCACCAGGCCGGCGAAGTCGGTTATCGCTGAGGTTCATGAATGCGTCTCATTATCATCGGCACCGGCGGCATGGCGAAGAACCAGGTCGAACACTTTAGCCATATCGAGGGGGTCGAGATCGTCGGCGCCGTCGATACGGATGCCAGCCGGCTTGCGGCCTTTGCCGACAAGTTCAAGATCGAGAAGCGGTTTCTATCGCTTGACGAGGCGATCGCCTGGGGCGATTTCGACGCGGCATCCAACGTCACTCCCGATCGCGCCCACCATCCGACGACGTTGCCGCTGCTTGCTGCCGGCAAGCATGTGCTTTGTGAAAAGCCGCTTGCGGAGAATTACGAGAAGGCGCTCGAGATGACTGAGGCTGCGGAGCGGACTGGTGTCATCAACATGGTGAACCTTACCTACCGCAATGTCGCTCCCTTGCAGCGGGCGCGTGAGATGGTGATCGCTGGCGAGATCGGCACCGTCAAGCATGTCGAGGCGTCCTACCTGCAGAGCTGGCTGGTTTCGAAGGCCTGGGGCGACTGGCGTAGCGAATCCACCTGGTTGTGGCGCCTGTCGACCGGCCACGGCTCGAACGGCGTGCTCGGTGATGTCGGCATCCACATCCTCGATTTTGCCGCCTATGGCGCGGCGACCGATATCGACCATGTCTTTGCGCGGCTGAAGACCTTCAACAAGGCGCCGGGCGGCCAGATCGGCGAATATATGCTCGATGCCAATGACAGTTTTGTCATGTCGGTCGATTTTGCCAACGGCGCTCTTGGCGTGGTGCATGCCAGCCGTTGGGCCACCGGCCATCTGAACGAACTGAAGTTGCGCATCTACGGCGAACGCGGCGGGCTCGAAATCACCCACCGGCCCGGTGAGTCCGAGCTCCGCGGCTGCCTTGGCGAGGACGCGGAAAGCGGGATCTGGACGACGATCGACGTGCCGCCGGTGCCAACAAACTACCAGCGTTTTGCCGATGCGGTCGCGACCGGCGTTCCGCAGGATCCGAATTTTCGCCACGCGGCAAACCTGCAGAAGGTCCTGGACCTGGCGATGGTCACGGAAAGAGAGCGACGCGAGCTCAAGGTCTAAGCGCAGTGCCTGCCCCTGCGTAAGTCAAAACATCGAACGGCCGCCATTTGGCGGCCGTTTTGCTTCACAATTGATGCAACCGACCACGTCGAAACTTCGCCTTTCTGCGAATATTCCAAATCTCAGAGCACTTACGTCATTATACGTATGCATAAGGCCAGTATTTCCCGTTATGGTCCTGAGATAAAGCAGGACCATTCTTGCCTGAGTTGCGCGAGCACAGCGACATCGGCGGAAACAACTGGGAAGGCATGCATGAAGCGACACTCGTGGCAGGCACGGAGGGATCAAGGCTGATGCGTTTTGACGTGGAGGCGCTCGATCGTGTGTCCGATGAGTTTTTGACGGCGGCGCTGAACCCTTTGCAATGGCCATCCGTTCTTAAAAAGGTCTCAGTCGCCAGCGGCTCCTACGGCATCAACGTCGTGCCGATCGCCGGCCGTGTCCTGGACAGCATCATCGAAACGGAAAGCCTGAAGCCGGCAATGGCGCGCTACTTCGAGGATGAATGGAACCAACGGGATTTCCGGGCCCTTCAGGTGCCGCGGCTTGTGCGGGATGGCGTAGTCCTGGAGCAGGATTTCGCCTCGGCGGAGCAGTTCGATACCCTCGACTATTACCAGGCGCAGGTGGAATTCGGCCTGCGTTGGACGGCCATGATCGGTTTTTCCAGCGGCGATGATCTGCTCGTTTTCGCTCTCCACCGCCAAATCCACGATGGTCCGTTCGACCGCGAGGAGGCGGCCATCCTGCAGCACATAAGGCAGAAGCTCATGATCTCCGCGACAATGATGCGTGACATATCGGCAAGCGCGGTCGGCGGCATGTCGGCTGCATTCGAGATTGCCAATGTCGCCTGTATTTTCTTTGACAGGCTGGCAAGGGTGACGACGATCAATGATAGGGCGAAGGCCTTGCTCGGGACCGATCTGCAGATCACAAATGGCGAGTTGCGTCCGGCCTGCGGGGAGGATGCTGCTGCCTTCAATCGCCGCCTCAAGTCCGTTCTCGGCACGGCCGTCTCGTTCGAGGCTGATGAAGATGGCGTGTTGTTGTTGAGAAGAGCCGGCAAGCGGCCGCTGATTGCGCGCATCCAGCGGATCGGCGGCGACGTACAGGACATCTTCTCCCATTCTTGCGCGCTCGCCGTCATCGAGGACCCTGAAGAACGTGTTCAGCAGCGACCCGGCACCCTCAACAAGCTGTTCGGCCTTACCCGTGCGGAGGCGGAAATCGCCCAGCTCCTGGCGCAGGGAATGAGTGTGCAGGAGATCGCCTCACATCGCGGCATCAGCTACGAGACGGCCCGCGCCCACCTTAAATCGGTCTATCGAAAGACCGAAACCAACCGGCAGTCGGAACTGTCTTTGCTGCTTGCAAAGATCAGGATGAGTTGACGCCTATCTCTCCACCCCCTCCGTCCTAGCGAAGAGCCGTTCTGCGGCCGTGCTGGAGGCTCAAAAGCCCGCCTGCCATAATACCGCCCGTTTCGCGTTCGCCTTTCGCGAAAGCCGCCGCGTTTCGATCGCTTTGTCTGATCGTCGATTCGCCAGGCGATGGATATTTCAGGAGGTGCTTCTTGCGGAAGCGAGCCTGGACAATACATATTGATTGCTGAGCCGAGCAAGGAATGCCTCGCTCGGCTCCTCTGTCTGAAAACGACAATTTGCATTTCGACCGAAAGAACATGACGGAACGCCCCATGGATGCCTCTGCCCCCACAAGCCCAAAGTCTTCCTCTCCCGATCAGAACTTCGGTACCACCGGCATCGCGCCGATGGATCGCCCGAGCGCTCTGACGCGCTTCTTCATGGGCATCGTTGCCTGGGCCGAAGGCCTCAATCTCAAATATGCCAAGCTTGGCAACCCGCCGGTCTATGACAACGTGACCTTTCCCTGGGTCTTAGAGGTCGAGAAGGAGTGGCCGGCCATCCGCGCTGAGCTTGATCGCGTTCTTGTCCGCCAGAGCGAGTTGCCGACGTTCCAGGAAATTTCCACCGATGTGAAGACGATCTCGACCGATTCCCGTTGGAAGACATTCTTCCTTGTCGGCTTCGGGGTGAAGTCCGAACAGAATATTCGCGCCTGCCCGGAAACGTGGCGCGCGGTCCAGAAAATTCCCGGCCTGAAGACGGCGATGTTCTCGATCTTCGAGCCAGGCAAGCACCTGCCGGCGCATCGCGGGCCTTATAATGGCGTGCTGCGGCTGCATCTGGGGCTGATCGTGCCGGAGCCGGCCGACAAGCTGGCCATTCGGGTCAAGGACCAGATCTGCCATTGGCAGGAGGGCAAGGCGCTGGTGTTTGACGACGCCTACGAGCACGAGGCCTGGAACCACACCGACAAGACCCGGGTCGTGCTGTTCGTGGATTTCGTCAAACCGCTGAAATTCCCGGCGCGCTTCGTCAACTGGATGCTTATGAACCTTGCGATCTTCACTCCTTTCATCCGCGAGGGTCTTGATAACCACAAGGAGTGGGAAAAGAAATTCTATGCGGAAGCCGAGGCATTGAGGAACCGGCCGAAGGCGGGTTGAGGCCGCATTTGACATTGGGGTCGCCGCCTATTTCGGGGCGCAGATTTCCGAAATCTTCTTTTGTGCGAAAGCGCGCGCCAGATCCTGCATCTGTCCCAATTCGCCGAGATATTTGCCGACATCGCCACTGATGGCGATGTGGCTGTCGGTAATCTTGCATGCACCGATATCGAGTGTGATGGAAGCGTCCAGCTTGCCGGTGACGCTTGCCTGAATGATCCCGTGGCCGGATTTACAGGCAAGGCTTGCCTGAGCGTTGATCACGACGCCATTTGGCGCGGTGCAGAGATCGAAGGCCGTCACGTCGAAGCGGTCCTTGTGATTGAAGCCGCCGGGCATCTTCTCACATGGATTGGCCTCGTCGACCGAGCGCTTGATCTCAGGGCCGAATTTGCTCTGAAGCAAGGACCAGCAGGGCGCGGGCTGGGCTGCGGCACTTGCAACCGTTGAGATTAGCAACACCGCCGACAGAGCCATCCAGATTGCCGAACGGCGTGAAGAAGCTCGAACACAGCTCATCGTAAATCCTCATCCCAGCGGATCAATGCGGAGGGCGAATGTCACGCGGTATCTTCTAGCGAATATTTTCGGCTGTGAGAACCGGCGAGAGCGTGGGGGATGTACGACTTATTAAGCTGCGATCCTCATGCGTCGGCGCAACCACCCTCCCCATTAGCGCAGGGGAATTGCATATGCTGGGCGACTGGAACCAGGGCTGAGAGGTTGAGCCCTCATCCAGAGGTGAATTCGAAGAATTACCTCGACGGACGAGGGCGCCTGCGCCGATGTGTGCGGTTTTGCGCAGGCAAGCAGCCTCGGGGGCAACCCTCGTGGTTCGAGACGACCCTTCGGGCGTCCTCCCCGTGAGGGCTGGAGCGTGCAATCGCCAGTCCTTAGGTGCCGACGTCACCCAGGGGATGGAACGCCGGCGCGGATGGCTTCGGAGAAGCCGGCGGACAGGCCGATTGCCTTTGCTCTTTCATCGATGTGGGAGAGCGACCGCAGTTGCGAAAGCGGCAGCCTGGTGTCGAGCGCGCCGCGGTCATAGGCGTAGTCGGGGAGATAGCCGTTGACGATCAGCCGCCAGTCGAACGGCACGATATCGCCGACGGCGCGCATCATTTTGGCGACCGTCGTCGTGCAGTTCGTCGTCAGGGAATTGTAGAACCGCGGCGAGCTTGCAAGCTCATTGGCATCGGCGACGTATTCAAGCAGCAGGGCACGCGCCTGCTCGGGCGATGCCTTCAGGCGGTAGAGTTGCACGTCTTCGCCGCGGACATTCGAGCGTACGCCGACGACGTCCCGCTCGTCGGCGGCGATGATCACCAGCGGATTGCTCTTGAAGAGGTCGGCGATCGGCGAGAACTCGCCGCCCACGCGCCGGCGGACCTCGACCGACCAGGCAAGCTGCCCGCCGCCCTCGAACCCGAAGCTCAAGATCATGTGGGCTATCTGCGGCCCGGACCAGTAGGACATGAAGACATCGACCGTCCGCAGCTTGGTAAGGTCGTATGTTCTCGTCGTCCACTGTTCGGTAAAGTCCGTATTGCTCCGCCAGTCGAAATTGCGCACGTCCGTCAGGGTCAACATATCCCCGGTTACTGTTCCGGTGACCTGCCTTGCCACATCGGGTGCCCATTCCGCGTAAGCAGACGGGTGGATCGTGCTCCACCATCCGATCGTGACGATAAAGAAGAACGCGAATGCAAGGCCCGCCTGAAGACGCCAGCGGGAAAATAGCGCGACGATCGTGCAAAGGCCGAGCAGGGCAAACAGGCCTGCGACTAATGCTCTGGCGAAGGCGGGGTCCGGCAGGCGATACCAGATGGCAAGCGAGGCCCAGGCGGACAGGGGGACGACCACGATCGCAAGCGATGTGCAAAGGACAGATCGAGCGATACGACGCAATTCTTTCTCCCTTGTAGCGACCTCGTTTGAAAGCGAAGCGTAAATGGTTATGGCTCGGTGCGAGGTCCTCATGCCGGCATGCCACGCCGGAGAATGGCATCTTCGAAGATGCAGGGAACGTAACTTACAGTAACATACGGAGTGCAACTGCTGTGACTATCCGAAATGCGGAATAGTCGCCCATGCCGCGTGCGTGGAAGATACCGGATGTTACGGGCATCACGTCCTGCTTTGTCGTAGAGTGTCCGACGGGAACAGGTCCTTGCGCCTGGGGAGAGGATGGTTCGCATGAGTGTGAGTTCGTCGGCTGAGACCTCGACAATTGCTGATTTCGGTGCGCTGTCCGCGGCCCTTGAGCGCGCCGGCGACAATCTTGCGGCCGGGGTCCATTCCCGATACCTCGCTTCCCTGAACGTGGGGTCGGAACTTGCCGCGTTGCAATCGTCGTTTGTTGCCGCGGGGACGTCGTCGGGGCTTCTTGTATTTCAAGCCATACTGACGGTCGTGCTGGTTTCAGTATTCTTTCTGCTCACGACATTCATCCTCGGAACGAGCAACGGAAGAGCCTGGCGCGGGCTCTTCATAGCGCTTGTCGCGGCCATAGTCGGCCTTGTGCTCGGCATCCTGCTTTCGTGGCTGATGGCGTCGGGCCTTGCCTTCCGGACATTGCGACTTTGGTCGGCCGCCGCAGCGGTTGGTTGCCTCGTGCTTTCCGGCGCCAAATTCCTTCTTGCTCCAGATCGGCCCGGCCTCGTTCGCCGCTCCTGGCGTCTGCTGACACTTCGCAGAGACGTCTCGATCGCGATTGGATGGGCTCTGGCCGGCGTCGCGCTCGTCGGAACCCTTCAGCTCTGGGGTGCTGGTCCCGGCCTCGACGAAATGAGCCGAACATTCGTGGTCGGGTTGCCCGCCTATGCCCTGTTCGTAGCGGCGGTCCTGAGGCATCGGCGCATCATGGCCTGCGTCGTCGCCGGCCCACGCCCAAGAAGTGATTTCCGAAGCCGTTTTGCGAAATCCTGGCCGACTGTCGTGATCAGCCTACTTGCCGTTACCTTTGTCAGCACGCAGATCGCCTTGACCATGGGAGCTCCGCTTCCCGGCACTGCGGTGGTGATGACGGTTCTCCTGTTCATTGCCACCCCCCATCTCGATGCGATCATCGAGACATGGGCGGAGCGGGGCCTTGCGATGGCAACCATACCGATCCTTAGAACGGCTGCCCGGCAAACAGCCCGCTTCGCGTTGCTGATCGTCACCTTCTCGATGCTTGGAATAATCTGGGCAGCTCCCCTCGCCATTGGCTCCGGGCTCCAGCTCAGAAGCGTCGCCCGTGATGCCATCGGCATAGCGCTCATTGCGCTTGTGGCGGCGTTCCTGTGGAATATTGTGGGGACGCTCGTCAGCCGCGCGATATCCTACGAGCGCCAGAGGCTCCCAGGCGTCTCCGGCGCCAGCGGCTCGCCGCGCACGCGTCTCGGCACCATCGTGCCGCTCTTGAGCGCCGGCGGAAAGTCGGGCATCGTCGCAATGGCCTTCGTGTCGATCCTGGTGTCGCTCGGTTTCAATGTCTGGCCCTTGGTCACCGGGCTCAGCGTCTTTGGCCTTGCTGTCGGCTTCGGCTGCCAAGCTATCGTCAAGGACATCGTCAGCGGCCCGTTCTTCCTGATCGACGATTCCTTCCGTTTCGGCGAATACATCGAGACCGCCGGAGCAAAAGGGACGGTCGAGAAGATTTCCGTGAGGTCGGTGTCTCTGCGAAGCGCGGAAGGGTCCATCGTGACCGTCCCTTATGGTCAGATCGGCACGATCGAGAACTTCAGCCGGGACTGGGTCGTCCAGGCGCTGGCCTTCCGCGTCGCCTTCGATACCGACGTCGAACTCGTGCTGAAGCTCTTCAATAAGATCGGAGACGAGATGGCAGCGGATCCGGAATTGGCTTTCGGCTTCCTGAAACCTTTCAGGGGCACCGGTATTTCCGACGTCGAGAATGGCAGCCTGGTCATCAAGGCGGAGTTCACCGCCAGGCCCGGTCGGCAGTCGGCCATCCGCCGCGCGGCCCTGAAGGCCGTACAGGTGGAGTTCCGGGAAAGCGGCATCCAAATCGTGGCGTCGTGAAGGCTCCTGCAGTAGGTCGCGGGGGGCCGGAGCGCCAGTAACATACAGTATGCTCTGCGGGAGACGCCGCTTTCGGCGACAGAGCATGCTGCATCTTACGGGAAGAATGCGATCCGCGCGCGTAATGTGGGCGTTCACAGGCGCGACGATCGGGTTGGGGTGCCCACCAGGTCGTAAGAAGGACGCATCCCGCTCAATGTCGAAAACCTGCAGCTGTCTGCAACGGTTGGGGCACGATACGAGGACTACAAGGTCCACCTGTCAATCGACCCTGAACACTTCCTGTCGAGAAGCCGGGACGCCTCGAAGGGCTGGGTCGATCCGGTCATCGGCCTGTCGATGCACTACGACTTCACGCCGAAGTGGTTTCTCGACACCATGGTCGATATCGGGGGTTTCGGCGTCAGCTCGCACTTCACGACGCAGGATACGATTGCAGTCGGCTACAATTGGAACGACAAGATATCGTCGACGCTCGGCTACCGGGTTCTCTACACCGACTATTCCAAGAACGGCTTCAGTTATGAAGTCACCCAACACGGTATCATCTCAAGCCTGATCATTCACTTCTAGCAAAAAGGCCGGGCGGGAGTTCCGCTAATTCGTCATCCCCGACGGTGCCGCGCCGCTCTTGAGGATGCCATCGAGTTTCTGGTCGTCGGTCGGATGTTTTTCCCTTGGGGCGTTGATAGCGTCCGAGGGAGCCGTGATCGCGTTCGCAGCCGCGTTGTTGATCGTCATCGCGGTACCGGCGACCACCGCCGTGACGCCCTGGAGCGCCCCGACTTCGGTTCCCGTCAAGGTCTGGCCCTTGACCAGCCGCTGGCCGATCAACTGCACGATTTCAGGGCTTTCCGCAAATTTGCCATGGTTCATGCTGTCACCCGTCTTGACCTTGGTGAGATCAAGCACGGTGATGCCTGCCCGCTCGAGCTTTGATTTGTATGGTTCCTCCGCCGGATTGATCGCGCCGACGCGCATGACGCCGCCCGAGATCATCCTCGATGCCGCAAGCGCGCGATCGTCCTGCGAGACGAAGATCGTGAATTTCGGGCGGTGATCGCCAAGCTCGGTGAACTGGCGCGCGAAGACGTCGACGTCGATGTCGGGCGAGGCAAGAATGACGTTGGTGATCTTCGGGTCGACCTGACCATCCCGGATTGCCATTTGTCGCAAGGATTCCATCGCCAGCCAGGTTCCCATCGAATGGGCAAGGACGGTGACATCCTTTACGTCGCGATCCTTTGCGAGATAGCGCAGCGTGTTCTCGAGCGCCGTGCGGGAATAATTGGTGCTCTCCTTGTCGTAAACGTAGTCGCGAAGCCTTGCCCTCGACGGCCAGGTGAACATGATCGGCGTCACCTGCGCCCCGGAATCATGGACGATCTGGGCATATCTGAACACCGCATCCTCATAGGTGTTGTTGAACCCATGGATGAAGACCAGCGCGTGTCCGCCATTGCCGTGCTGCTTGAACCAGGCAAACCCTTCCTGGACGGTTGTCATCGGCTTGACGGAGGTCACGGCGAAATCTGTCTTCGGATTGGGGGGCAGGTGCTTCGGCCACTGGACATCGCCAGCCTTGCGCGTCGAATCCGCCGGGATCGAAATGGTGATATCGGTCAGCGACGGCTTCGGGCTGCGCTCGCCACCAAACAGCGTTGCCGGATTGTCGGAGGCAAGCCGGCTAGTTGCCACAAGCATGTCGACCTTGGAGGCAGTCGGCGACTGGGCAGACACCGCAATGGGCGTCATGACCCCCTTCGGATGACCGGCGCAGGATGACAAGGCGACCGCCAGGGCAAGAAGCGTCGACGAGTGTGGCCGCATTTTTGGCATTGCTGGTGTCGCTCTCGTTACGCCGATCGCTGCAATCGACCCGTTGTCCGGCACCTTTGCCGAAATCTCCGTCATCATGAAGTATGTTACAGTATCATGCGGTTGTCTTCCCTTGATTTTCAGATACTTCCGCCCGCAAGGCCAGACCAGACCTGCTCGATTCCGCCTGAAAATCCAGTATTTCCGCGAGCCTGTCCGCAGGCATGTAACTGTAACCTACTTCCATTCCTGTTCCGGTTGCGCGACGCATGCAGGGGAACTGCTGTGCGAATGCCGATCGGTCCTAACTCAGAGATGGGGAGCAGCTATGCCAATCAGACGCAGACTATTATGGGCTTCGACGATGACGGCCTTCCTGGCGCTCGGGGTCGTCGCTCATGCCGAGACGATCAGCTATGCCGATGCGGTCACGTCGCTTGCCAAGGATTGCGGAGCCGACATCAAGAAGCTCTGCAGCGGGCTCAATCTTGGCAACGGCCAGATCGCCGACTGCCTTCAGAAGAACTCCGCCAAGGTGTCTCCGACTTGCACTTCTACGCTTGGAACAGTCACCGCATCCATCAAGCAGCGTCAGGCGAAGCAGGTCGCCTATTACGAGATCAGCAAGCGCAACATGGCCACCACCTGCAAGGGCGTGAAGGGTGACGGCAACATGCTGTCATGCCTCGTCAAGTCCAATCGCATCGTCAGCGGTCCATGCAACCAGGCCATCACAGATGCGGGATGGCGGTGAACCATGGTCGGAACAGGGAAAATAACGTGTCCGTTCGTCGAATTTGCGCCGCTCTCGTGGCCGGCATTCTGCTTGCGCCCGCTGCAGCCTTCTCTCAGGAGGTGACGCAGGAGCGCATCGTCACCGGTCTTGCCAATGCCTCCAAGGTCGCGCCGAAGATCGATGTCGAGCTTCTGAGGCAACAGGCCGCACAAAACCCCGCCGGCAGCGACGCTGCCCTGCCGAACTGGGCCAATCTCGGCAAGCTTTCGCAGATGGTCGTCGAGATCAACTTCGCCAACGACTCGGTCGCCATGGAGCCGGAATCCTACCGCACGCTCGGCCTCATTGCCGACGCGCTTCATTATCCGAACCTGACGCGCTACAGCTTCCTCGTCGTCGGCCATACGAGTTCGACGGGCGACGCCAAGCATAACCTCCAGCTGAGCGAAGCCCGCGCCAACGCCATCAAGGAACCCCTGTCGACCACCTTCGCCGTCCCCGCCGAGCGTCTCTTCGCGGTCGGAGCGTTCCAGGAATATCCGATCGACGGCACGAACCCCGACCGATGCCGTCAATCGCCGGGTCCAGCTGTTCAATCTCGGGCTGCTGAAGTAGCAGAGTAGGGGCCGCAATCGAACCTCGTAACGGCGCCTTCGCGCCGTTCCGGCAACCTACTCCTCAAAGCGGTCCGTGGCGCCCCGATCGCGGTCGTATCGTCTCATGAGCGGAAACGGCGGCAACCAGGTTTCGCGACGGATGATCCAGCTTTCGTAGGTTGGCATCAGTTGGTCGGGGGCGTCCAGGGATCCCAGGTTCACTTCGATTTCGTCTGCGGTGCGTGCGAAAACGGACGAGCCGCAGCGGGGACAGAAAAACCGCCCGGCATAGTCGCCCGTTTCGCCACTGATCGTCACCGCATCCTGAGGGAATATCGCGGAAGCGTGAAAAAGCGCTCCGTGATGCTTGCGGCAGTCGAGACAGTGACAAAGGCCGACCCGGTATGGGGCACCTGACGCTACAATTTGGACGTTGCCGCACAGGCAACCGCCCGTAAATCGGTCCATGCTGCGCCTCCTTCAAAATCAAGCGGGTGGAATGTTTACAGTCTCAGTTCGCGGATATGGGGGTATCCATCATATGACAAGAAATGGCGGGCCGGAGAGGTCGAGTTGTTCGAGCCGGAGCAAGGAGCCAAGAGCTCCGTCTGTTCGGCCCAATGCGTTCCCCGATGGGCTCGCTCGGAAGGAACCCGCGCTTTCAGCTAGCTACCGATCTGCTGCATGAGACCAAGCGCGTCCATCAGGATACGCGAGCGCTTGATTTTGCCGTGCTCCAAACTATCAATCACCATCCCCCAAACCGACACTTTACGGCCCGAAGCGGAGACGCCAAAGAATTCGCCGTTGTGCGTGCCTGTCCATGTAAAACAGGTCAGCACACTGGCGCCTTCGGCGACCTGCTCCTCGATAGTCCAGTGCATATCCGGAAATGCAGCGAACATTTCGCGAAGCACGTCCTTCAACCCGGCAAGGCCAGGACCTTGCCCAGGAAACGGAACCAACTCGACCATGTCCTCCGCCATATAATCGCCGGCGGCATCAAGATTCCGATTATTGATGACAATCTCTACGAAGTTTCGAACCAACTGTTTGTTTTCTTCGGTGGTCATCTCTCAGAAGCCTCCTGAACAGTCCAGTACATCCTTAGCTTGCAACCGATCGGCGGGAATGGCGATACCCTTTAGCATCGAAATCAAGGTTATTGAGATCAACACTCTGCATGCCGCGACCCTACATTGTCCAGCATATAGATCTATTGCCGGCAATCACAGGGGGGAGCCATCGAACGTTCCGCCTCGAGTTTGAAACGGCCAGATTCCATCGCTACGCTCCCATCGCTTTGCCGGGCTATTCAGCTGGAAGCCGACGCGTAGCTCTTGGCTGGCTCCGGCTCATCGCGCTCTTCCTCCGATCCGCAAGCGCTGACGTTCGGCCTCAAACCAAACGTCACCATTCGTCGCGCGGAAGAAGAAGGTCCCTGGGTGACGGATTCGGACCCTGGTGCCATCTTTGTTCTGGAGTGATCTCGGTTCGTTCATAATTCTGGACGCCACCTGACTGAATTCATTATCTTTTCTGCCGATGCCGCCAGCAAAAATCTGGACTCGCTTTCGACAATTTTGGACTGGAAACCCCACAACGGGACAATTCTGGACTGACTTCGAACCGTTTTTGCCGACCCGCCCCTTCCAATGGATAAGCGATTGGCCGGCGGCGCGAGCTGTCGCCCGCCACTGCAATGCGGCGTTGTTCAAAATAGGAGCTTGTCGATGACCATATTCGTGCAAATGCGTGAAAGCCGGAAAAGATCGAGCGGTCACGTCATTGGATCGGCGACGGAATAGTTACGCCGGAAGCCAATCTCTTCCAACGACTGCAAGTCCTTCTCGATACGGCAAAGGTAAAGCAGCGGTTCAATCGTGGGGCCGCCGCGCGCGTTCTCGACGAACTGCGGGCCGCTGCTTTTCGCGCGGGCATCGCCGCGGTAGCAGCGCTTGATCGGCTAGCTCTCGACCTTTCTGAGGATGAAATCGATGACAATGAGGGCATTGCGGAGATCCGGGATGACCTGATCCATACGTCGCCGAATATCCCATACCTGTTGCTCGGCGAACGATCGGTCGTCGACATACGAAGGTCGGTGGCTGCCCCTGTGCATCGTCTATTCCGAGACATACGAGGCGTTCAAGCGAGGAAGGAACGCAAAGCTTCATGCCGAACCGAGTGTCATACCTCAGACGCCGATTCAACCGGTTCCGAAAGGGATTCAGTAAGAGCACGCAAACGGTTGAAATTGCTGATAGTTACGAATCGGTGTGCTGTGAGAAATTGGCAGCGAAATGAGGCAATACCAACCGAGCTGGCCACTGATCGACGCCAACGTGACCGAAAATCAGGTCGTCGGAGCTGGCTCCTCGATCGCTTTTCCCAGCCGGTCCAGCTCGAGCGAATAACAGAACAATCCGAACAATATTGCGACGATCGAAACCACCCTGATAAGCGCCTCGCCGAACGGAGGCAGCGACCCCAATTCCGGCAGGTGTCTGAAGAATACGGCCGAGAAGAGCGCGCCGCCGAACAGGAAGCTCATCCGGGCTGCGAAGAATACCAGATGGGCGATGAACATGTTGTGGCACGGTGGCTGGACGGTCACCCAGCGAACCCTCGCCCAATAGCATGTTTGAAGTAGAAGGGTGCCTGCCAACACGCCAAGCTGGCGGGACGGGCGGATGTCCTGCTGCTCGCCGAGGTGTGTGACGAGCGAATAGAAGATCGGGAATACAATTCACAACAGGAGACCAACTACCAGCGTTTGAACAGCCAGAAGCGCGGCATAGACGATCATATTTCGCGCGTTCGACCTCATATTCGAGCGGACTGCCTCCCGTGCTTCCCAAGCGCACGGTGTCGATATCACCAATCCATATATAGCGCCTAGTTGCCGATTTGCACTGATGGAGGGGGCGTCCAACTCATCAGTGCAAATCGGATAACGGCACAAAGCCAGCGCCAGCAACCAAGCCCTCGTTCTATGCCACCGTCT
The DNA here is from genome assembly GCF_052114685.1 of Rhizobium sp. 2YAF20. Classification (NCBI taxonomy): domain Bacteria; kingdom Pseudomonadati; phylum Pseudomonadota; class Alphaproteobacteria; order Hyphomicrobiales; family Rhizobiaceae; genus Rhizobium; species Rhizobium sp. 2YAF20. The sequence goes on from NZ_JBFRFF010000001.1 coordinate 413,767, forward strand.
TGTCAGCCCACGTTCTGACTGCTGTAGCCATAGTTGTCAGGTGGTCGGCTGCGGTGAAACCAGAGACCTTCTTTCTCGGCTTCAGGCTATGATCGCCATCCTCGAGCCAAAGAATTTCGATGCGCTTAGAGAGCGTGTAGCAGGATACCTCGTCTTGCGTTCCAAACTGGTCGCGGGTTCCTTGGCAGATCAAGGTCGGAGTGCGCAACTCTGCAAGGTGCTGCGTGCGAAGCTTGTCTGGCTGACCGATGGGGTGGAAGGGATAGCCAAGGCACAGAAGCCCACTGATTTTTCCGGCCGAATATAAACCGTCGGCAATCATGCTTGCTATTCGGCCGCCCATGGATCTGCCGCCTATGATTAGCGCTCCGGTCGCGGCGAGATCAGCGATCGCAGACTGGTATTCTGGAATAAGCGTCTCCGCTCTCGGCGGCGGTGGACGGGCATCCGAAACGCGGCGCGCTGCCATGTATTCGAATTCGAAGCGCACAACCCGAAAGCCTAAATGGGCGAGAGCTTCAGCGGAATCGTTCATCGCGGACGAGTCCATTGCGCCGCCAGCCCCGTGGGCCAACAAAATGGTGACGCGTGCGTCATTCGGACCAAGGATCAAGAAGCTCATCGACATCGAAAGCCATCGCTCGCTGATGGAGGGAACGGCGCGAATGCAGAACATATCGCATCGACAGACATTGTTCGGTTATCGTGAATAATTCGTAAACCTCGCAACCGAGCCTTCAGCCTCGTATGGAATACGTAGCCGCGCCTGGCACCCCTCATGTTACTTTCGGCGCTCTCGGCGTTGCCGGTGAACATGATCTTGCCATCGCTGCCGAATATTGCCGCTACCTTCCAAGCCGATTTCGCCCTCGTCAACCTCTCGGTTGCAGGCCGGTCGCATTGACGGCCATTTCCATTTTCATCGTGGCGTCTGTCGGCTGCGCTCTCGCTGGCAATATCGGCGTCTTCCTTCTTTTTCGAGCGACGCAAGCGGCCATTCCGTCTCCTGACGTGCATCGGGCTTTTGGTTGGCCTGGTCCTGTCGATGTCGGGCGCGACCCACGCTCTGGCTTTCTTCGGACCTTGCATGTTCATCGGTATAGGCAACGGACTGACCATGCCCGCAGCCAACACGGGCGCGCTGTCCGTGCGCGCCGATCTCGCTGGAGCCGCTGCGGGGCTGGCAGCTGCAATGAGCATCGCTGGCGGAGCGCTCTAGCCTCTATCGCCGGTCTGTTTCTTGCTGGATCAGGTGCAATCCATGCTTTGTTCGACGAACGGGCGAGCAGGGCTGCTCTTGGCGAAGACATTGAACATCCGGCGACTACATCGGTGCTCTTGGCGAAAAAGCAGTCACGGTTACACGTAGACGTTCCACCTGCTTTGTCGCCGCATCATCGATCGACAAAGCTGCTATACTCAACGTCGCCGCGGAGTGACTGGAGGCCGCGATGATGAATGGCATGATGGGAAGCGGAACGACGTGGGGCATGGGCGTAGCCGCCCTGTTGCTCGTCGTCGCAATGTTGTTGATCGTTGCGGTGATTATCGCGCTTATCAAATACGTCTTCTATCGATGAGGCTGGCGGATCGGAATGTGAACCCTCTTCGATCGGGACCGAAGATGGTAAGTTCAGGTAACGGCGCTGCGTGAATTAGTCTGGCGAGGGTGCGGCCTGGGAACTCAGGTGGCCAGCCGCCTCATCAATATGCTATTCGGCGGACGGCTCCCGCAGATCTGGCTGGTGGCTATGCAGCATCGTTGCTGCCGGTCGCGCTTGCGGTCCTATTGCTCACAACGCCGTGGATCGCCGGCGCGGTGTTCTTCGCCATCCTGTTCGGATTGTTTTGCTATTCGCTCGAGCTGGACCGGCTCGGAAAGGCAATCGAGGAGTCGGCCCCGACAAATTGATTTGCGGTCGCTCGCTTCGCTGCCCATTTCGCGATGCGCACCGGGTCGTAACTATCAGCAACTTCAACCGCTTGCATGCGTAGACCTCCGCGGTGTCGAAGAAGGTGACACCGCGCTCGACGGCTGCGCGGATGGGGGTCACCATTCCTGCTTGCCGGCCGCCCGCGAGCGCGGAATCAATGTAGCTTAGCGCCGACCGCCTGACCTGTCCCCAGCGCCGCGAGGGTCTCTAAGGGAGGTTCGCCAAACTGCCGCGTGTATCGGTGTGAGCAGGTCGATGTCATGATGCGGTCCAACGAAAGTGCTGCGGCCCAGCATTCCTGTGCAAACAACCAACCAAGGACGTACGATGAAACCGCTCAAGTTTGCTTTGTCGATATTCGGAGCATTGTTGATTATGCCGGGTTTGATTTGGGCGGCGCAGGGTACGGTTACTTTCCCTACCCGGCGAGCAGCTTCATGATTTACGAGACGAAATGGGTTTATCGCGGCGCGACGACGGCGATGGTCGGAGTTGCGGTGTTGTTTCTCGCCCGACGCCTTTGAAGCGATCCGCCTGTTGGCCATGGATCGGCGCTTCCGTCACAGGGCCGACGATATGGTTGACTTTCTGAACTTCCAAGACGCGAGGCGTAGAGGCCTCCTTAAGCTTCTCTAGAGGATCACCCTAAGCACGGGCCTTCGCGCTTTCATGAAATCTGATCCTCTCAGATATCTATTCCAAACATTTCCGCCCATGAAAAGTATGCTAAACAGCATGCCAATGGGTGCCCTAATGGCTCCCGCGAGGTATTCCATGAAAGGCCGATGCGAGCCACATGAAATCTGATCGTCTTGGGCTTTCTTTGTTGAAAATAAAGTTTCCACGTCTGCGGGAGCATCTCGACAGCGCCTTCATTGACAGCGAAAATCTGCGTGACATTTGCGGAAGTTACAGTGAGGCGATTGGCTATCGTGATCTGTTGCGACGCGGTGGCGACCCCAGTCTTCTCGCTGAGTACGACCTCATCTGTTCGGAGTTGGAAGCCGATGTACGAAACGAGGTCGCACCGACGCTATCGTGGGCGATGACAGATAGAAACACGTGATGTCTCTTTTGCGGTCTGTTTCCTTTGTCTGATCGCCCGCAATTGGCTTCATGGGATTTGTCGAGAACCAGAACTGCTGTTGTCCTGACACGAAGACGGACCGGAATCCGATTTCCGATCCGACCACACTTGGTGGTCTATCCTCGACTATTACGGCCGGAGGCCTCCGATTGTGTAGCCACCATCTACCGTGATCTCTTGGCCCGTGACAAAGTTGGCATCGTCCGAAAGCAACCAAGCGACAGTGCCGGCGACCTCTTCTGGTGTGCCGTTGCGGCGCAGGGGCGTGTGCTCGGCGAGGCGAGCGGCAAAAGCGGGGTCGATCACGTCATCCGCCATCGGCGTCAGAATGATGCCCGGATTGATGGCATTGATCCGGATGTTCCGCGGACCCTGTTCCACGGCGAGCGTGCGCATCATGGCAAGCAGCGCGCCTTTCGTACTCGCATATGCCCCGGCACCCGGCATCACCCCGCCGGCCGTCCACGAGGCGTTGATGAGAATGCTGCCGCCGTCCAAAAACGGCAGGCAATGCTTGATCGTAAAGAAGGTCCCACGCAGGTTCGTGCTGATCAATACGTCAAAGTCGCCTGATTCAGTTGCAGCCAAAGGCTTGAATTCGCCAAGCACTCCGGCATTGGCGAAGACCGCGTCCAACCGCCCGAAGCGCGCAATTGCCTTCTCAACAGTTGCAGCAACCGCATCGCAATCAGAAATATCGCATGCAACAGCCATTGCCGCGCCGCCGCCCGCTTCGATTTCCGACAGCAGTTGATTGATCGGTTGGGGGCGACGTCCCACCAGAATAACTTGTGCACCCTCCTCGACTAAGCGAAGGGCAGCGGCGCGTCCCATGCCTGTTCCTGCGCCCGTGATGAGGACAGTTTTGTCTATAAATCGTGTTTGTGCCACGTTGTGCTCCTTGAACGAATTCCGGCATGGCAGTTGTAATTGCAATGACATCTAGCGATAATCGGGGAAATTCTTTCGTTATCTGAAAGTAGAAATATCGAATGGGTTTGTTTCGCTCCATGCAGGTGTTCGTGATGGCGGTGCAGGAAGGCTCGATGAGCGCCGCCGCCGTAAGACTGGGCATGTCGCCGGCTATGGTCGGGCAACATGTGGCGGCGCTAGAAGAGCGGCTTGGCACGCGCCTTCTGAATAGGACAACACGCCGCCAAAGCTTGACAGACTTCGGGACGAGTTATGTCGAGCAATGCCGGGACATTCTCGATCGCGTGGCCGTCGCGGATCGGGACGCGGAAACATCACAAACCAAGGCGCGTGGGCAGTTGAGGATGACAGCACCGACGACCTTCGGGGCCGAGGTGTTAATGCCAGCCTTGCAGCGCTATCGTGCGCTTGCCCCTGAGGTGACGCTCGACATCACGTTGACGGACCGCAACGTCGATATCGTAGAAGAAGGCTTCGACATTGCTTTTCGCATTGGCGAACTCCCAGACAGCCGCCTCATTGCGCGTAGTCTCACTGCCTACCGCATGATGATTTGTGCCGCGCCCGACTATCTTGTTTGGAGGGGTACACCTAAACATCCTAGCGAGCTTTCAAGTCACGAAGTCGTCGGCTTTACGCCGGCATCTCGCTCGCCTTGGAGGTTGTCGAAAGGCAATGAGGAGGTGGAAGTGGCTCCCCACATGTCGATCACAGTCAACAACGGCCAGGCCGTACGCACTGCCGCTCGTGCTGGGCTGGGCGTTATCATGCAACCGGCCATCCTGCTGGCTTCCGATGTGCAAGCAGGCCAGCTCGTCCAGCTTTTTCCTGAATGGCATTTGCGCGAACGGCCCATGTCACTCATATACTACCGTGATCGACGCATGACGCCACGCTTGCGCAGCATCATTTCGTTTGCCATTGCGGAATTCGGCGCTGACCCCGAGGAGCCGGCGTGACTGCCAGCCCAACGCCCACACGTGGCGCGTTCTGGGAGGTTCCGATCGCCCTCACGCCTGTGATGTTGTTGCCGGTCGCTTGCTCCGTTTCATCCTCCTGATCTCAGGACTGATTGTCGATCTGCACGTTGTGCTCAGAATAGAGCAGCGATCCGGGTGTCGTGAGCCGCTCGCCGGTTTCCAACAGCGTCTTTAGACCGGAAAGGACCATCGGCCAGCCGCCGTAGAGTTCGGGATTGGCGTCTTCGGGCAGGCGGTCGTGGATGACGGTCAGTCGACAGGAATCGCCGACAGGAATGATCTCCCAGGTCACACGCGAGAAGCCGGCCGCCTTCACTTCGTCGCTCCAAAGCGCCCGAAAGCTCTGCACGAGCCGTCGAGGAGGATCGACCTCCAGGTTCTCTCCTTCAGTGATGTCGAGTTTCGCGGAGTCGATGCCGCCAGGAACGGACGCGAGGTAGCGTGAGCCGGGGGTCCATTCCGAGTGAACCTCGACCCCGAAGCTATACTTCGCCCTCATCTTGGGATCGATGATCGCCTGCCAGAGACGTTCAGGCGTCGTCTTGATGTAGATTTCGAAGACTGCCATCGCCCCGCCGCCCGGAGACGGCACAAGTGGCACCTGGTGAGGGACGTAAATCTGCTCCATTGGTTCCTCCTCGAGTTGTCGCTTGAGGCTCGTGAGTGTCACGGCCCAGCGATCGGTGTATTTATTTACCCAACGCTCGTAGATCCGGCGGATCGGAATCGGATTGAGGAAATGGAGCTTCTCGCGCCCCATTCGCTTGGTCACAACCAGTCCGGCTTTTTCAAGCAATCGCAGGTGCTTCATGACGCCAAAGCGCGTCATTGGAACGTGCTGTTCCAGCGCGCTGAGCGTCTGGCCGTCTCGCTCGAACAGCGCGTCCAGAAGGCTACGGCGTGTCGGATCGGCAAGCGCCCTAAAAACTTCGTCATCCATCGCTCAATATATAGGTGACCATATGGTCACATGTCAATATGAAATCCCATCGGCGGCCGAAATTGCCGATTTAACCGCAGAAGTGAGGTGCTGCCCAGTTTCCTGAGATTGAGGCGCGTTACGAGCGCCACCTTGCGAAGATGAAGCGGTGAAGTTTGCGGGATCGCGTCAGGCGAGCGCTGCGCCTTAAAACATGAAATATAATTCATATTTACCTCAATACATGTATCTCTATTCATCCAACTAATTTTGCCTGACTTGACAAAATGTATCATAAGTCATATTCTGACGCATATATGAATCATGAGCCATGAGCCAGGCATGTTTGCGTCGTTTCTAAAACAGGTGAAGCCTTTGAGGAAGGCTGCGTCGCTGTCTCAGCGCGATCTGGGAGAGCTGATTGGCCTAGATCAGGGTTATGTCTCTCGCCTTGAGCGAGGAGCCATCAACCCGGAAGCAGCCACCCTACAGGCTGTGGCCGAAGCACTGCAGATGCAGATCGTATTCGTACCCAACCGGGCAATCAGCCGCGTCAATTCAATCATCTCCGAGTACTTGGCGCCGCCATCCGGCCCTCACAAGCCCTACGAGGGTTCAGTGCTGGAAGATGTGTTCATCCCTGATGGCTATGATGGGGAAGACGATGAAACACCTACACGGGGCGCGACAGCGGCAAAGCAATGAGCAATACGCTGTCCGTCTCTCTGAGATCCGGCAAGGCAGAGACTCATGTTGGAACCTTGATCAGGGAACGAAGCGGGCTAATGCGCTTCATTGTCGAAGGGGCCTACATCGCGCTTGGTGAGAACAGACCTATCCTCAGCTCGTCAATCCGCTTCATCGGAGACGAAGAGCGGACGGTTCGAATGCTGACTTCCGGTCCAATCATGCAGCCAGGACGGGATCTGCATCCCTGGTTCTCCAACCTGCTGCCAGAAGGCGCGCTTCGCGACCTCGTTTTGCGGGGACTTCCGACTGGGGCCACAACAGATTTTGACGTGCTCGCCCATCTTGGCCACGATCTGCCGGGAGCTGTGGTGGTTCGCGTTCAGGATGAGCTTGCCGCGGCTCCTCCTGAACGCGGCTCGGTTGTGGGCATCAAACCCGAGATATTAAAGGGGGATTACGTTCTGGCGGTCAAACGGTTTGACCGTGCCGCCGACGGCGCGCGCGTTCATATGGAGGATTTTTGTCAGGTGATGCAGGCTCCAAAGGAGCGAAAATATACCGCGGCCAACGAAGAGACGGTCATGAACCTTGCCAAACGCTTCGGCCGAGGCACGAAGGATTATCTGGAGATCGTCCGTCGCACCACGGTCAACATATTGCTCGGAAATGGCGATGCGCATCTCAAGAACCACTCGCTGATCTATGAGGATGGGATCAACGGCGCTCTCAGCCCGGCCTACGATATCGTCGCCACGATTGTCTATGACGGCAGCAACGAGCTTGCCTTGAAATTTCGAGATAGCCTCGATTCGCTGATCGTCGGACTGGCACGTTTCCAGAAGGCAGCCGATTTGGCAGGCGCTCCCGTGAACGTCGTCAAGAAAGAAGTCACCCGTACAGTCGAAAAGGCGGCCGACACCTGGGGCAAGATGACGGAAGATCTCCCATTGTCCGGCGAACACGCTCGGATAATCATGGATCGCGTGAAGACACTTCGACTCATCGCGGACACGAACGTTGCGTTCTAGCCTCAGTTGATTTCCTGAGAAATACGCCGCAGTCCGCTCTTATGGCAGGTCGTATGTTCTCGTCGTCCAGTGTTCGGTAAAATCCGTGTTGCTCCGCCAGTCGAAATTGCGCACGTCCGTGAGGGTCAACATATCCCCGGTTACTGTTCCGGTGACCTGCCTTGCCACATCGGGTGCCCATTCCGCGTAGGCAGACGGGTGGATCGTGCTCCACCATCCGATCGTGACGATAAAGAAGAACGCGAATGCAAGGCCCGCCTGAAGACGCCAGCGGGAAAATAGCGCGACGATCGTGCAAAGGCGGAGCAGGGCAAACAGGCCTGCGACTAATGCTCTGGCGAAGGCGGGGTCGGGCAGGCGATACCAGATGGCAAGCGACGCCCAGGCGGATGCCAGCACTACGGCAAATGCGAGAGCGGTCCAGGCGACGCGGGGCGGTGCTACCCTCCGACTTCAGTCTCGATGCGGTGACGGAAACCGTCGACGGCGCCAGCCAAGTTTTGTCGCAGGGCTTCATGCCCGGCATCTGGACTTGCTGAGCGTGACGGCTGAAGTTTTCGATGGTGGCAATCTGGCCATAGGGCACCGTGACGATCGAACCCTCGGCGCTTCGGAGCGACACCGAGGTGTTCGTGTTGCCGACGGCAACGGACACGCTTCTCGGGAACGGCAAATGGGGCGCGGGTCCGACATCCGTCGTGCTGAAGCAGGACGGCCCTTCACCTACGGAGCAACTGGCAATCACGTCTGGTCGTTCGCAGGACAGGACGATCGTCCCGACGTCAGCTCGACATTCCTGCAGCCGTTCACCTCCTACTCGACCAAGGACGCCTGGACCTTCGGGTTGAACACCGAGTCGACCTACAACTGGGGAACCCATAACTGGGCCGTTCCGATCAACCCGACGGCCGGGTTGCGTTACTGGGCGACCGCGCCCGACAGCGGCCCGTGCGGTCTTGGCTTCAGGGTGCCGGTCACATTCCTGTTCCCGAAGTGACGAGAAGGCTGCGTAGGTGAAGGGCGAGCCTTTAGAGGCGGCCTCCGGAGCAATGGAACTTCCGGTTTCAAAGACATCCTCTGTGCGATTGACGTCCGTGTGACGCAGCAGCGCTCTGTTCGACCGACCGCCTCTGAGAAACGCCAGGCCATGCGTGGCTGGTTTTGAACAAGAAGATCACACTGCACATCCCGGAATTGAACAAGACCAACTGGATCGACCGCGCCTTCTCGCGGGTCGACTTCACGTTCGACTAAGAGGTGAACTTACGTGAACACTGCGCCGGCATCCATGTCGTGCTTTTCAAGAGGCAAGGTATGGGCGTCGGCGTGCTCTATTCGATTGAGATGCACCAATACTTCGATGCCTTACTTCTTCCTGTGCATGCAGGAGACGGATGTTTGCATCGCGCGCGTCGCAGCGCTCATGCTGCTGTGGTGCTTACCGACCATGAGCAGATTTTTCCCGTCAGGTGCTTTCTCAACAACGCTGCAGCTTTTGCTGTGAGGGGCGTGCACAACATAGTAACTGGACGCCGCCAGCGCGGGAGCTGCCGCCAAAATAAGAGCAGCAGTTGTCAATGCGATAGCCTTGAGCATAACTTTCCTCCTCGGTGAATTTTGACTTTGCGACTGCACGAATGCACTTGCAGTTCAAGTATACGCCGCATTCACAGGTGATGCACTCATACGGCGAAAATATACTTTCCGAGCGATAGTGAAGGACTTCGTCGGTCCTAAAGGCGAAGCTGTGTCGCAGTTGCTACCTCACATGGCGAATTTTCATTGGCTTTTTCCACACGTCCGACGGATTGTCACGCAACTACTTGCCTTGGAACAATAACCTCTCATCCCTTGCGTAGTCGCTCCACCACGAGGCCGTGATGGAAAGGGAGATAGCTCACACTCATCGATGATCGCGTCTGTTCGCAGAAATGCGGTGTTTTGACGGCCGAGCATTGCCTCTGGGGAAGGTCGCTGGGACACTGATCCGTCATGAAACCGAACGGTGCAGCGCTCGTATAACAGCAGACTTAGCCGTCAAGAGTGCGACCCACGCACGCCGAGTCGATCCTAGCGGTCGCGTTCCTTAATGCGTTTCTTTTCATCATAGCGGCTTTGATTCTTCACACCCTCGGGCCATCTGTGCGCCTGCAGTGAATCCTATCGCTGCCCAGGCCAAGAGCGCCGCTGTTTGGCAGATGCGCCATCCGTTGAGCAATCAATACCCAACACCAGCGCGACCTTGATCTTTAGGCTGCCGAGCGGGTGTTGAGAGCCGCCAGCAGTCCCTTGAGCTCGGGTTCATCCACTCGGGTCGCTGCTTCGACGGGCGACATCCATTCTAGGGAGCGCTCGCTGCATTCAGGGAACTTGTCGTAGACTTTCTCGACCGCAAGTAAATGCACCGCCACAACCGCGGGAGCTTTGTTCCCATCATCGAGTGTCTTGAGATAGGTGTAATGGCCAAGAGGCTTTTTCTTTGCCCTGCCTTTGACGCCGGCCTCCTCCCATGCCTCGCGTTCGGCGACCTCATGCGGCTCCAATCCCTTGATCGGCCACCCTTTCGGTATGGTCCAGCGACGTGTTTCGCGGGTGGTGACAAGCAAGATTTCGGCGCGAGCATCCGAGCCTGTGCGGTAACAAATGGCACCGAATTGTTCAAACGCCTCGCCGCGCATCATCACCTCTGCATACGCAGCGAGACGCGCGAGAAGGGATTCGTTTTTGCTCATGGGGCCGTTCCTTGCCAGTGATCAAGAATGGAGTGAAAATTGATTCCGGACAATAGTCAGCGTGGGAATCCGTGTGGAATTGCCGCCCAGACGCGTGATATTCCATACGTTCGGCCATTCCTAAGACTTTATGACCACGATTTGCGGAAAGCGTATAGCGCTATCTAGTCCACGCTTATGTGGCGATGCAGAGCGGAGAAAATGGCGCACCCGACAGGATTCGAACCTGTGACCTTTGGAATCGGAATCCAACACTCTATCCAGCTGAGCTACGGGTGCATGCCTGAGGCGGGTTAGCGCCTGTCCGATGGGAGGTTCTTAGCCTAGGAAGGGTTTGGCTTCAATGCGGAAAATGCGTGAAACGGGGGAGAAGTGCATATCTCTTCGGGGAGACGCAAATAGGCCGCGAGCGTTGGCGTTCGCGGCCTATTGGATATCATGAGCTGTTGACGCTCAGGCCATCTTCATGGCGCCGGGGCCGGGGATGGCTTTTGGCGGCACCTTGCCGAGGATGATCATGCCGAGCACTTCGTCCTTGGTAACGTCCTCGGTGCGTGCGTGGCCGACGACCTGGCCGTTCTTCATGACCGAGACGCGGTCGGCAAGATCGAAGACATCGTGGATGTCGTGGCTGATCAGGAAGATGCCGATGCCTTCTCTCTTCAGTTGCTTGATGAGCTCGCCGACCTGCGCGGTCTCCTGGGGGCCGAGGGCCGCAGTCGGTTCGTCCATGATCAGGATGCGGGCATTGAAGAGGATGGCGCGGGCAATCGCCACCGATTGGCGCTGGCCGCCCGAAAGTGCCTTCACCGGCTCCTTGAAGCGCTTGAAGTTCGGGTTCAGCCGGCCCATGACTTCGCGGGCCGAGGCTTCCATCGCCACGTCGTCAAGCGTGCCCCAGCGGGTCTGTAGTTCGCGGCCGAGATAGAGGTTGGCGGCCGCGTCGACATTGTCGGCGACGGCAAGCGTCTGGTAGATCGTCTCGATGCCGTATTTCTTGGCGTCGCGCGGGGTGCGTATGTCGACCGGTTCGCCGTTGATCAGAATGTCGCCGCTGTCGCGCTTGTAGGCGCCGGAGAGGATCTTGATCAGTGTCGACTTGCCGGCGCCGTTGTGGCCGAGAAGGGCGACGACTTCGCCGGGGAAGAGGTCCACCGACGCGTTGTCTACCGCGTGGATACCGCCGAAGGAGATGGAAATGTTCTTTAGTTCCACGAGCGGAGTGGTTTGATCCGTCATTGTTCAGTTCCCTCTTACTTGGCGCGCGAGCGGTAGACGGTATCAAGCCAGACGGCGATCACCAGTACCGCGCCGACGACCACGTTTTGAATTGGCGTGTCGACGTTTGCCAGCCCCATGCCCGATTGCAGAGACTGCATGACCAAGGCGCCGATCATGGCGCCGGCGACCGTTCCCGTGCCGCCGGCAAGCGACGTTCCGCCAATGACTGCCGCGGCAATGGTGTAGAGCTCATAGGTAGTGCCCTGCGAATTGGCGGCGGCGTTGAGGCGTGCGGTCGATATTGCGGCAGCGACGGCGGCGAGAAGCCCCATCAGCGCGAAGATCTTCACCGTGACCCAGCGCGTCTTGATGCCGGCGAGTTCGGCCGCCTCCGGATTGCCGCCGATTGCGAAGACGTAGCGGCCGAAGCGCAGGCGGGTGGAAACGAAGGTCACGATGATACCGACGAAGAGGGCGATCAGGACCGGAACCGAGATGCCGTAGGAGATGTCGAGCCCGGTCTCGGGCCAGGGAATATTGTGTGTCTCCGCATATTTCTTGGCGATGCCCACCGGCCAATAGTAGCTGTTGAAGACCCAGATGGTCCCGAGAATAAGGACGCAGCTCAAGGCAGACAGGAGATATTCGGCCCAGAGCGGCCGTCTCGGGAAGCCGAAGCGCTTTCTCTGGCCACGCGAGTGGACGATGCTGAGCATGACCAGCAGGCAGGCGACGATGCCGAGAACCCAGCTCCAGGTCGCGCCGATAGAGCCTTCAGCGCCGCCGCCCATGACGCGGAACGTGACATCAAGCGGCGCCACGGTCTGGCCGCTGGTAACGTACCAGGCCAAGCCGCGCCAGGCGAGAAATCCGCCGAGCGTGACGATGAAGGAAGGGACGTTCAGAAAGGCGATGATGACGCCCTGGAAGGTGCCGATGGCCGTGCCGACCGCCAGGCCGCAGAGCAATGTGATGACCCAGGTAAGCGAACTGTCGAAGCCGAGATACTGCGGCAGGTACTTCGCCTGCACCACGCCCATGATCATGGCGACGAAGCCGAGCATCGAGCCGATCGACAGGTCGATGTTGCGCGTGACGATGATGAGGACCATGCCGGAGGCAAGGACCGCGATCTCAGTGGTCTGGACCGAAAGGTTCCAAAGGTTTCTCGGTGTCAGGAACAGGCCGCCGGTATAGATATGGAAGCCGATCCAGATGATCAGCAGCGCCCCGAGCATGCCAAGGAGCCGGGTGTCGATCTCTGTCGCGCGCAGAAAGCGCGTGATCGCCCCGGCGTCGGCATTGCGCGCGCTGTTGGATGTTGTGGACTGCGTCATGTCGGCCATCGCTTTGCCGTTCTCCACTGTTGAGCGCGCGCTGGCGAGGCTTGTCGGCTATCGCTGGCAGTCTTCGCGCTGATATCAAGATACGCCACTGCGGATGCTTCCGGGACCCGCTTTTCGCCTGGGCCTATGTTTTCCGGACGGGCATCAAACGTCGCGATGGTGGCGCAGTGCCAATACGGTGGTCAGGATCTCCGCTTTGACGGGATCGTGCCTGAGCCGCATTCGACGCCGCACCGGAAAGCCGTTGCGGCGTCGTGAAGATTTAGCTGGTCAGGTGATGTTTACTTGCAGGCAGCAACGCTACCGGCCTTCACACCCTGGCATGCTTCAGCCTTGGAAATCCAACCGGCGTCGATGACGACGTTGAGATTGTCCTTGGTGATCGGAAGCGGCGTCAGGAAGACCGACTGCATCTCGACTTTCTTCGGGCCGTCCTTGAAGACCTTAACGCCTTCGATCTCGTTCAGCTTCTTGCCGCCGGCAAGGCTGAGAGCGATTTCTGCGGCGCGCTTGCCGAGTTCACGGGAGTCCTTCCAGACGGAAACAGTCTGGGTGCCGAGCGCGATGCGGTTGAGAGCGGCCTTGTCGGCATCCTGGCCCGAAACCGGAACGGAGCCTGCGAGGCCCTGGGCGTCGAGGGCAGCGATAGCGCCGCCGGCGGTGCCGTCGTTGGAGGCGACGACCGCGTCAACCTTGTTGTTGTTGGCGGTCAGGATCTGCTCCATGTTGCGCTGTGCGTTCTGGGGCAGCCAGCCGTCGGTGTATGCTTCGCCGACCTTCTTGATCTTGCCGGCGTCCATGGCGGACTTCAGCACTTCCAACTGGCCTGCGAACAGGAAGTCTGCATTCGGGTCGGACGACGAGCCCTTAATGAAGACGTAGTTGCCTGCCGGTTTTGCGGCAAGAACGCCACGTGCCTGCATGCGGCCGACTTCCTTGTTGTCGAAGGTGATGTAGAAGGCAGACGGATTTTCGATCAGGCGGTCGTAGCCGACGACTGGGATGCCTTCATCGGCAGCCTTTTCGATGGCCGGGCCGATGGCGTCGCTGTCCTGGGCGAGGATGATCAGTGCGTTGGCGCCCTGGGAAATCAACGATTCGACGTCCGTCAGCTGCTTGGAAGCGGAGGACTGGGCGTCAGCGGAAATGTATTTGGCCCCGGCGGCAGCAAGTGCCTTCTTGATGGCGGCTTCGTCGGTCTTCCAACGTTCTTCCTGGAAGTTAGACCAGGAAACACCAACCACCAGATCCTTGGCGAAGGCCGCGGTCTGCATGGTCAAGACCAAAGCCGCGCCTGCAGCCAGCTTGATAAAAGCTCTCATATTTTCCTCCCGAGTGATGTGACCGCACGTACCCTAAGCTCCCGCCGGTCGCCGCGATTATGCTGACGAGAAAGGTTTTGAGTTTTTTCTCGACAGTCGAGAAATTTAGTGTCAGAGATTTTGAAAGCTGTCAACAGCGCATCCGCAGGTTTAATCGGCCATTGCTAAAGAGCCGATGTGAAGATACGCGCAGGAGAGGGAATCCGTTGGGGAGGCGGCTGGATGCAGATCAAATCGAGCACCGAATTGGTCCGCCAAAGGAACAGCGCTCTCGTGCTCACGGCGCTCAGGCGCCACGGCCCGCTCGCGCACACCGAACTCTCCGATTTCACCAGCCTTTCGTCCGCGACTATATCGGCGATAACAGCGGATCTCGAGCGCGCGCAGATCATCGCAAAGACCGAACAGCAGGCGGCCTCGGGGCGTGGACGCCCGCGCGTGGCGTTTTCCCAGCGGCGCGATTGCGGCTATCTGATCACCGTCATCATCTCTTCCGATGCTGTCCAGTATTCGCTGGTCGATTATGCGGGAACGTTGCTCGACCGTTTTGCCGAGGGGCGTTCGCAGGCTGCCGGTGGTGTCCAGTCCTTCGTCACGGCGATGCGGGAAGGGCTGCTACGGCTGGTCTCACGATCGCGAATCGATCGGGACGACGTGCTGATCATCTCGATCAGCAGTAAGGGGTTGGTCGACGGCGTCGAGCCTGTGTTGCGCTGGTCGCCGATCTTCGGGCGCGAGCAAATCGACTTTGCAGCCGTGCTCGGCGCCGAGTGGTCGGCAAAGATCATTCTCGGCAACGAAACCCTGCTGGTTGCCGCCGCCGTCGGCCAGCGCGAGGAAAACGAAAAGGGCCGTGATTTTCGCGCGCTGGCGGCGCTTTCGCTCGGCCACAGCATCGGCCTTGGGATCGTGCGCCGCAGGAGCGGCGGGGAGCACGAGGTTTCAGCGCCGAATTTCGGCCATATGCTGCATGTGCCTGATAGTGCGCTGTGTCGCTGCGGATCGTTCGGCTGTATCGAGGCCTATGCCGGCTTTTACGCCATCTTGCGCAATGCCTTCGCCGTTCCGCTCGATACGATCCCGGCGAAATTCGTTCCTGTCTCGGAACTCGACAAGATCGCAGCCAGTGCCCGCCAGGGCCACCGCCGCAACCGCTTCGCCTTCCGCCAGGCAGGATTGGCGCTTGGAAACGGACTGTCGCGCGTACTCAGTCTCAATGAGCTGATGCCGATTGCGCTGACCGGCCCCGGTACGCGCTATTACGATCTCTTGCGCGAAGGCATCGAGGACGGGCTGGCGCAGTCGCAGATCGTGCGCATGGAGGGAATGCCCGAGATGCGCGTCGTGCCCGACGAGCAGGCTCTCGTTTTCGAAGGCCATCTCAACCGCGCGCTCTCCATCATGGACAACGATATCGTCATGTCGCGGGCTGCGGCGAGCATGGAACTTAGTAATCGCGCCAGCTGACGAGCGGTGGTTCGGTCTTGCTGGAGTTTCTCGGTTCCAAAAACGAAATTGCCGGGCAATGCCCGGCAATTCCATGGTCGGCAGAGGGGAGAGATCTCAGCCCACCTTGATCTGCTTGCGTTCCTTGACCGATTGGACGGCTGCGTCGGCGAGCTTCAATGCGGCAAGGCCGTCCGCGCCCGACGGCGAGATGGCCGTGCCCTGTTCGATCGCGGTGATAAAGGCGGCGATTTCGTTGGCATAGGCCTCGGTGTAACGGGTCATGAAGAAATCATGCAGCGGCGGGCGGGTATAGCCGTCGCCGTTTGCCACCTCGATCGAGAACGGACGCTGGTTCTCGGCAGCAACCATGCCCATCGAGCCGTGAATTTCAATACGCTGATCGTAGCCGTACGTGGCGCGGCGGGAGTTGGAAATCATCGCCTGTTTGCCGGATGCGGTCTGGAGCAGGACCGAGACGCTGTCGTAGTCGCCGGCATCGCCGATCGCCTTGTCGACCAGGACGGCGGCTGTCGCGCTGACGGTGACCGGCTCTTCGCCGAGTAGGAAGCGGGCCATGTCGAAATCGTGGATGGTCATGTCCCGGAAGATGCCGCCGGAGCGCTTGATATAATCGACCGGCGGGGCGCCTGGATCGCGCGAGGTGATCGTCACCATTTCGACCGAGCCGATCTTGCCGTCATCGATGACCTGACGAACGGCCATGAAATGCGGGTCGAAGCGGCGGTTGAAGCCAACCATCAACTTGCCCTTGGTCTCCGACACGACCTTGATGCATGCCTTGACGCGATCGACGTCAAGGTCGATGGGCTTTTCGCAGAAGATCGCCTTGCCGGCGCGGGCAAAGCGCTCGATCAGGTCGGCATGGGTGTCGGTCGGCGTGCAGATCACCACTGCGTCGATATCCTTTGCCGCCTCGATCGCCTCGATGGTGCGGACTTCGCAGCCATAGGCCGATGCGATCGCTTGGGCTGCTGCCGGAAAGGCGTCCGCCACGGCGATGAGCTTGGCGCTGGCATTGCCGCTGACGGCCTTGGCATGCACCTTGCCGATGCGGCCGGCTCCGAGAAGCGCGAATCTCACTGTCATTTTCATTCCTCCCAAATTCAGAACAAATAAACTGAATTACGATTTTTGTGGAATTTTCATTCCATTTTCTCGACGCGGCGTCAAGCCGCCGGGGTTTCACAATTCCGAATTTCAGCCTAAAGACAAGCAGACATATGAGAGCGAGCAACCCAGCATGCAACTGATCGACCCGGACCATCCGTTCTACCGGCCGCTTTGGATCCGGCTAGTGATTGTCGCGCTCTGCCTCGGCTGGGCGATCGTCGAGGCGTCGACGAGGGAGCCTTTCTGGGCGATCATTGTCGGCGCGCTCGGCATATATGCGGCCTACAAGCTGCTCCTGACCTTCAGTCCTCAGCCTTTGAAGCAGGAACCTGAGGCCACTGCGGCCAATGACGAAAGTGCCGGTCCGGAGAAGGATCAGGAATAGCCCACGTTCATCGACTTTGTCGGCTGAAGCGGTAAAGGGCTTCGTCGATCAACAGATTGGCGATCATCATGCGCGCGGTGGCGTTGTCCCTGAAGGCCGGCGCGACGCCGTCGGGATGATTGGCTTTGGCGAACGAGCGGCGCTTGTCGCTTAGACTATGGGGCGTGTCTGCCGAAGAGATCGCCAGCTCCGCCGCCACTTCCTCGGGCGCCGTTCGCGCCAGATGTGCCGGCATGACCGGCGGCGGTTCCGGCTCTGCCAACTCGACAGCAGGGGTAACCTCGACAATAGGCACGTCGTTGAATTCGAGATTGTCGATATAGGCCTGGTCCGGCCGCATTGACGCTGCAGAGATGCCCTCGCGCACTGCGGCGGCAAAGCTTGCGTTCAGACCCTGGATGCGGTGCGACCGGGAGCCGTCGCTTTCGCTGGCCTCTGCCTCCTGTGCGTCCAGGCGTTCCAGAACTGATTGAAATACCGATTGCCCAAACACCATGCGTTCCTCCACGAGCGTCGCACGCTAGGCTCTGAAGTTGGAGCAGGGCTGATCAGGGTGCCGGCAAGGCCCGGCTGCCCTCGAGGATCATGTCGTACAGCAGGCTTGCGCTTGGAGGCATGGCGCGTTCGCGGGCTGTGATCAAGCTATAGGGCTTCACGGCGATCTCGAAATCGATCGGCAGGATGCAGGCTTCGCCGGCCCTTGAACTCTGGCCGCAGACAAAGTCGGCCATGTCGAGCGCGATCGGGGCGATTGCGTCGGTCTTGCAGACCACCGCCACCGTCAGGAGAAGCGACGAGGTGTTGACGATGTTTTCCGGCAGTGGCACGCCTGCCTTGATGAAGATGTCCTCGACCTTTCTTCGAAGCAG
Source organism: Rhizobium sp. 2YAF20 (assembly GCF_052114685.1). Classification (NCBI taxonomy): domain Bacteria; kingdom Pseudomonadati; phylum Pseudomonadota; class Alphaproteobacteria; order Hyphomicrobiales; family Rhizobiaceae; genus Rhizobium; species Rhizobium sp. 2YAF20. The sequence continues at coordinate 431,793 of NZ_JBFRFF010000001.1, forward strand.
GGTGCCGGGCGGCTGGAACACCCAGTCGAGGCCGATCAGGTCATGCAGGCCAACCACGCCTTTCTCAAGCAGGGGGTGACCCTGGCGGACGATCAGGCAGGCTTTCTCGACGCCGATCTCATGGGCGGTGAAAAGGCGGGGGTTGAGCTCGTCGGGAATGCGGCAAATGATGAAGTCGTGGCGCGCGGCAAGCAGCTCACGGGCGAGCACATTGCTCGTCTCGACCTGGATGTTGATCTCTATGCCGGGATAGGCCTGCGTGATCCGGCGAATTGCGGGGACCACCAGGCTGATGGCCGGCGCGGTAACAGCGCCGAGATAGACCGAGCCGCCCTTGCCGGTGCGAAGTTCCGCGATTTCGCGGCTGGCCTCGCGCAGCTCGAGAAGGATCTTTCTTGCCCGCTTGGCCAGCGCCGAGCCGAAGGGCGTCAATACGACGCCTCTAGCGATTCGCTCGTAAAGGGCCGTTTTCGCAATCGATTCCATCTCGGACAGCATGCGCGATGCCGCTGGCTGCGATATGTTCAGCGCCTCCGCGGCGGCCGAAATCTGCCCATGATCCTCGATCGTGACGATCATTCGGAGATGATTTAGCTTGAGACCCGCGCGCAAAAGACTGTCGTCGCGAAAATTATCTGTGTGTATTTCGATACCATCGCGGGAATAATCGTTATATATTTTCTCCATGATTGCATTTATTCCCACTTGCGGACCAAAAAGTACTATTTTTTAATGATATACCAAAAATGATATATTATCCATCGTTTATTCTATTTGACAGTTATACGAATTGATTCCAGTTTGCCGCCGTTGCGCTGAATCTAGCTCAACATGCACGTGTGAGATCGTGGAGGAGACGTACTTCGTTTCTCACAATCTGAAGTAACTATCCAATCTACGGAACCTGCCACAGTTTCGGGGTGGGCGCATTGTTGTCCGCCGATTTATTAACAAGGGAGAGAGAAATGAAATCCATTATCTCATTGATGGCTGCGGCTGCCTTCGGCGTCGCTTCATTCGTGATGCCAGCGATGGCTGCGGACAAGGGTACTGTTGGCATTGCAATGCCGACAAAGGCTTCCGCTCGCTGGATCGACGACGGTAACAACATCGTCAAGCAGCTCCAGGCTGCCGGCTACGGCACAGACCTGCAATATGCTGACGACGATATTCCGAACCAGCTTTCGCAGATCGAAAACATGGTCACGAAGGGCTCCAAGGTTCTCGTTATCGCAGCTATCGACGGCACGACGCTTTCCGACGTGCTCCAGAAGGCTCACGACGCTGGCATCAAAGTCATTGCTTATGACCGCCTGATCCGCGATTCGGCCAATGTCGATTACTATGCGACGTTCGACAACTTCAAGGTCGGCGTTCTGCAGGCCGGCTCGATCGTCGACGCACTCGGCCTCAAGGATGGCAAGGGTCCGTTCAACATCGAACTCTTCGGCGGTTCGCCTGACGACAACAACGCCTTCTTCTTCTATGACGGCGCAATGTCTGTCCTGAAGCCTTACATCGACGGCAAGAAGCTCGTCGTGAAGTCCGGCCAGATGGGCATGGACAAGGTCGGCACGCTGCGTTGGGACCCTGCAACGGCCCAGGCTCGCATGGACAACCTGCTCTCGGCCAACTACACCGACGCCAAGGTCGATGCAGTCCTGTCTCCCTATGACGGTCTGTCCATCGGCATTCTTTCGTCGCTGAAGGGCGTCGGCTACGGTACGGCTGCCCAGCCGCTGCCAGTCGTCACCGGTCAGGACTCGGAAGTTCCTTCTGTAAAGTCGATCATTGCTGGCGAACAGCATTCGACGATCTTCAAGGACACCCGCGATCTCGCCAAGGTTACCGTTGGTATGGTCAACGCGCTGATGGAAGGCAAGACGCCTGAAGTCAACGACACCAAGACCTACGACAACGGCGTCAAGGTCGTTCCGTCCTACCTCCTGACGCCTGTGGCCGTCGACAAGACCAACTACCAGAAGGTTCTTGTAGACAGCGGCTATTACACGGCCGACAAACTGAAGTAATATAGGTTGGCCGGAGCCCGTACTTGCGGGTTCCGGTCTTCACTTTTATGATCGCCGCGCTGTCTTTCGGCTGCTGGCGCTGGATATTTTAGTATGGACAATACAATTCTCGAAATGCGGAACATCACCAAGACGTTCCCGGGCGTAAAAGCGCTCGAGAACGTGAACCTCAAGGTTCGCCAAGGTGAGATACACGCATTGGTCGGCGAAAACGGCGCCGGCAAATCGACCCTGATGAAGGTTCTTTCCGGGGTCTATCCGGCCGGATCCTACGAAGGCGAGATTCACTACGACGGGCAAGCCCGCAACTTCAAGCTCATCAACGACAGCGAAGAGATCGGCATCATTATCATCCATCAGGAACTGGCGCTCGTGCCGCTCCTGTCGATCGCCGAAAATATCTTCCTTGGAAATGAAGTCGCCACCAACGGCGTCATCAGCTGGCAGGAAACCTTCAGTCGCACCAGGCAGCTTTTGCGCAAGGTTGGCCTGAAGGAATCGCCCGAAACGCTGATCACCGACATCGGCGTTGGCAAGCAGCAGCTAGTCGAAATTGCCAAGGCACTGTCAAAGAGCGTCAAGCTGCTCATTCTCGACGAGCCGACGGCATCGCTCAACGAAAGCGATTCCGATGCGCTGCTTAATCTGCTGATAGAATTCCGCAATCAGGGCATCACGTCGATCATCATTTCGCACAAGCTCAACGAAGTGCGCAAAGTCGCCGACCACATCACGGTGCTGCGCGACGGCATGACCGTCAAGACGCTGGATTGTCACGTCGACGAGATCAGCGAAGACATCATCATCAAGAACATGGTGGGTCGTGAACTTGCTGACCGATACCCGCCGCGCTCGGTGCCGGTCGGCGAGACGATCTTCGAGGTCAAGAACTGGAATGCCTACCACCAGCATCACCGCGACCGGCAGATGCTGCACGACATCAACGTCAACGTGCGCAAGGGCGAAGTGGTCGGTATCGCGGGCCTGATGGGCGCGGGCCGGACGGAATTCGCCATGAGCGTGTTCGGCAAGTCCTATGGCCACAGGATTAGCGGCGACGTTTTCGTCGACGGCAAGCCGGTCGACGTCAGCACGGTGCGCAAGGCGATCGATGCGGGCCTTGCCTATGTGACCGAAGACCGCAAGCAGCTTGGCCTCGTGCTCAGTGACAACATTATGCACAACACGACGCTCGCCAACCTCGACGGCATATCGAACTCCACTGTCATCGACGACATCAAGGAAACGCAGGTTGCCGTCGACTATCGCTCGAAACTGCGCATTCGCAGCTCCAGCATTTTCCAGGAAACGGTCAATCTTTCCGGCGGAAATCAGCAGAAAGTAGTACTGTCGAAGTGGCTCTTCTCCGATCCGGAGGTCCTGATCCTCGACGAGCCAACACGCGGTATCGACGTCGGTGCCAAGTACGAAATCTACACAATTATCAACCAGCTTGCCGCTGATGGCAAAGGCGTCCTGATGATCTCTTCGGAGATGCCTGAACTGCTCGGCATTTGCGATCGCATTTACGTTATGAACGAGGGGCGCATTGTCGCCGAATTGCCGAAAGGCGAGGCGAGCCAGGAAACGATCATGCGCGCCATCATGCGTTCAGGGGAGAAACAATAAAATGACCACGGCCACCAACGCAGCCGGCGAAGAGAGTAACGTCGTTTCCGTCGGCGAATACATTCGCAACAACATCCGCGAATACGGCATGCTGATCGCCCTCGTTGCCATTATGATCTTCTTTCAGATCTCGACCGGCGGCGTGCTCTTCAGGCCTCTGAACCTTACCAACCTGATCCTGCAGAACTCGTTCATCGTCATCATGGCGCTCGGCATGCTTTTGGTGATCGTTGCGGGCCACATCGATCTGTCGGTCGGCTCCGTCGTCGGCTTCATCGGCGCGGTTGCTGCGATCCTGACGGTTCAATGGCACATGAACTACGTGCTGGCGACGGTCATCTGCCTGATCACCGGGGCTCTCGTCGGTGCCGCGCAGGGCTATTTCATTGCCTATCACCGCATTCCGTCGTTCATCGTTACCTTGGCCGGCATGCTGATTTTCCGCGGTCTGACGCTGTCGATCATGACGGCAGCGGGCAGCGGCACGAGCATCGGTCCGTTTCCTCCGGCGTTCCAGGTCATCAGCACCGGTTTCATCCCCGATTTCCTCGGCATCGAAGGGCTGCATTCGACCTCGCTTATCCTGTCGATCATCATCCCGATCGTGCTCGTGGTCATCGCCTGGCGGCATCGGAAAGTGAATGAAAGCCATGGTATCGACGTCGAGCCAATGAGCTTCTTCCTCGTCCAGAACCTCGTAATCGCTGCAGCGACCCTGTTCCTCGGCTACATGCTGTCGACCTACAAGGGCCTGCCGAACGTTCTTATATTGATGCTGGTGCTGATTGCGGGCTATGCCTTCATCACGCGTCGCACCACGATCGGTCGCCGCATCTATGCTATGGGCGGCAATGAAAAGGCGACGAAGCTCTCTGGCATCAACACGCAGCGCCTGAGCTTCTACACCTTCGCCAACATGGGCGCGCTTGCGGGCCTTGCCGGCATCATTGTGGCACTTCGCCTGAACTCGGCAACCGCCAAGGGTGGTCTCGGGCTCGAGCTCGACGTGATCGCGGCCTGCTTCATCGGCGGCGCATCGGCTTCCGGCGGCGTCGGCAAGATCACCGGTGCTGTCATCGGCGCCTTCATCATGGGCGTGATGAACAACGGCATGTCGCTCCACGGTCTCGGCACCGACTACCAGCAGATGGTCAAGGGCGCCGTGTTGCTCGCCGCCGTCTTTATCGACGTCTACAACAAGAACAAGGGCTGAGCGCGTAGCGTCAGTCGGCATTCGCAGACGAAGAACGTATTGATTCCGGCTCGTGATCGAGCCGGAAGGGCGGAGCTTTTTTCCGCGCATACAGGAAAAAGAGGATCAAGACCGTGCTTATCTCGCAGATCAAGGGTTCAAACGGCGCAATCGTCGTTGTCGTCAGAAACGATCCTGGCACTGAAGCCAAGGCCGTCAAAAACGCCGGCAGCGTCTATGCGCTGGCGATGGAAGCGGCGAACGGCGGCAAATCGCTGGTCTCGGTGATCGAGGCGCACGGGCTCGGCGCAATCGTCGATCTCGACAAGGCCTATGCAGACGGTCTGTTCCTGCCGCCGATCACCCATCCAGATGCCGCACACCTCCACCTGACCGGCACCGGCCTTACCCATCTCGGCTCGGCGGCGACGCGCGATTCGATGCATAAGAAGACCACCGAGGCGGCAGAGGAGACGCTCACCGACTCGATGAAGATGTTCAAGATGGGCCTTGAGGGCGGTAAGCCAAAGTCAGGCCAAAAGGGCGTGCAGCCCGAATGGTTCTACAAGGGCAATGGTTACGGTGCGGCTGCTCCAGGTGCTGCACTGGTATCTCCATCCTTCGCGCTAGATGGCGGCGAAGAGCCAGAAATGGCCGGCATCTACGTGATATCAGCCGACGGTTCCCCCTTTCGCGTCGGCTTTGCCTTGTCGAACGAGTTTTCCGACCATGTGACCGAGCGGACCAACTATCTCTATCTCGCGCATTCGAAGCTCCGTCCCGCAAGCTTCGGCCCGGAAATCCGCATCGGCGCAGCACCCGACGATATCAGAGGTACGTCGAAAATATCCCGCGGCGGCAAGGTCATCTTCGAAAAGCCGTTCCTGTCGGGCGAGGCGAACATGTCGCACACCTTCGCCAACCTCGAATACCATCACTTCAAATACGGCTTGTTCCGCATTCCCGGCGATGTCCATGTTCATATGTTCGGCACGGCGACGCTCTCCTTCGCGGATGGCATCAAGTCCGAGGCCGGCGACGTCTTCGAGATCGAGGTCGCCGATTTTGGCCTGCCGCTGCGAAATCCGCTTGCCGTGGCAGTTGAGGAAGACGTGACGGTTCGCCAGCTGTAGTCGCATAAAGACCGGTCGCTGCTGCGGTCGGTCACTCCGTTGATTCAAGGAGGCTTTGAAGCCCATGACCATCCACCAGAATCTGATCGCCGGCGAATGGACCGGTTCTGCCGCAGCCGAAAACATCAATCCTTCCGACACCAACGAGGTTGTCGGGCTCTATGCCAGCGCGACGCTTTCCGACGTGGCCGACGCAATCGCTGCCGCCAAGGCTGCGTTTCCGGCCTGGTCGCGCTCGGGCATTCTCGAGCGCCACACGATCCTCAAGAAGGCAAGCGAGGAGATCCTTGCGCGCAAGGACGAGCTTGGCGCACTCCTTGCCCGCGAAGAGGGAAAGACGCTTCCCGAGGCGACCGGCGAGACGATCCGCGCGGCACAGATCTTTGAATTTTTTGCCGGCGAAGCGCTGCGCCTAGCAGGCGAAGTGCTCCCCTCGGTGCGTCCGAATATCGGGGTCGAGATCACCCGCGAGCCGCTCGGCGTCATCGGCATCATCACGCCATGGAACTTCCCGATCGCCATCCCGGCCTGGAAGATCGCGCCGGCGCTCTGCTACGGCAACACGGTCGTCTTCAAGCCTGCCGATCTCGTGCCGGGCTGTTCCTGGGCGATTGTCGATATTCTCAACCGCGCCGGCCTGCCGAAGGGCGTGCTCAACCTCGTCATGGGCAAGGGATCGGTGGTCGGCCAGGCCATGCTCGACAGCCCGGCTATTTCCGGCATCACCTTTACCGGCTCCACCGGCACCGGCAAGCGCGTCGCGCTCGCCTCGGTCGAACATAACCGCAAGTTCCAGCTCGAAATGGGCGGCAAGAACCCGATGGTCGTCCTCGATGACGCCGATCTGAACGTCGCGGTGGAAGCTGCAGCCAACTCGGCGTTCTTCTCGACCGGCCAGCGCTGCACGGCGTCATCCCGCTTGATCGTCACGGAAGGCATCCACGACCGGTTCGTCGCAGCGCTGACGGAGAAGCTGAAGGGCCTCAACGTCGACAACGCCATGAAGTCCGGCACGCATATCGGCCCGGTGGTCGACGCCAAGCAGTTAAAGACGGACACGGATTATATCGAGATCGGCAAAAGCGAAGGCGCCAAGCTTGCCTTTGGCGGCGAGATCGTCAGCCGCGATACGCCAGGCTTCTATTTGCAGCCGACGCTTTTTACCGAAGCCACCAACCAGATGCGGATTTCGCGCGAGGAAATCTTTGGCCCGGTCGCCTCGGTCATCCGCGTCAAGGACTACGACGAAGCGCTTGCGGTTGCCAACGACACGCCGTTTGGCCTGTCCTCCGGCATCGCGACGACCAGCCTGAAACATGCCACACATTTCAAGCGCAATGCCGAGGCCGGCATGGTCATGGTCAACCTGCCGACGGCAGGCGTCGACTTCCATGTGCCCTTCGGCGGACGCAAGGGCTCCTCCTTCGGTTCGCGCGAGCAGGGCAAATATGCGGCAGAATTTTTCACGACCGTGAAGACCGCCTACACGCTGGCATAACGAAAGATTATCAGTCCCGGCTTGCCAACAAAGGGCGCGCTCCGGGGACGCAAAGGGCAATAACTATGAAGAAGAAAGCTGAATGGCCGCGGAAGCTGCGCTCCTATGATTGGTTCGGCGGCACCGGCAAGAATGCGATCATGCACCGCTCCTGGATGAAGAACCAGGGATTGCCCGCCGACACGTTCGACGGCCGGCCGATCATTGGCATCTGCAATACCTGGTCGGAGCTGACGCCCTGCAATGCGCATCTGCGCGACCTTGCCGAGCGCGTCAAGCGCGGCGTCTACGAGGCCGGCGGCTTTCCTGTCGAATTCCCCGTCTTCTCGGTCGGTGAAAGTACGCTTCGTCCGACGGCCATGATGTTCCGTAATCTTGCCGCCATGGATGTCGAAGAGGCGATCCGCGGAAATCCCGTCGATGGCGTCGTTCTGCTCGGCGGCTGCGACAAGACCACACCGAGCCTGCTGATGGGCGCTGCCTCGGTCGATATCCCTGTCATACTCGTTTCCGGCGGCCCGATGCTCAACGGCAAATGGCGCGGCAAGGATGTCGGCTCCGGCACGGCGATCTGGCAGTTTTCGGAGATGGTCAAGTCCGGCGAAATGTCGCTCGACGAATTCATGGATGCAGAACAGGGCATGGCGCGCTCCGCCGGCAGCTGTATGACCATGGGCACGGCATCGACGATGGCGTCGATGGCGGAAGCGCTTGGCATGACACTCCCGGGCAATGCGGCAATCCCCGCCGTCGATGCACGTCGTCGCGTGATTTCGCAGCTCTCTGGCCGTCGCATCGTCGACATGGTCAAGGAGGATCTGAAGCCCTCCGACATCCTGACCAAGGAAGCTTTCGAGAACGCGATCCGCGTCAATGGCGCCGTCGGCGGGTCAACGAATGCCGTTCTCCACCTCTTGGCGCTTGCAGGCCGTATCGGCGTCGAACTCTCGCTCGACGACTGGGACCGGCTCGGTCGCGAAGTGCCGACGATCGTCAACCTGCAGCCATCGGGCAAGCACCTGATGGAAGAGTTCTACTATGCCGGCGGACTGCCCGTCGTCATCAAGGCCGTGGGCGAAATGGGCCTGCTGCACAAGGACGCCATCACCGTCACCGGCGACACGATCTGGAACGGCGTCAAGGATGTCGTCAATTACAACGACGATGTTATCGTCCCGCGCGAAAAGGCGCTAACGCAGTCCGGCGGCATCGCGGTTTTGCGTGGCAATCTCGCGCCGAAGGGCGCGGTCCTGAAGCCATCGGCGGCCTCGCCGCATCTGATGCAGCACAAGGGCAGGGCGGTCGTCTTCGAAAGCATCGAAGACTATCACGCCCGCATCAACAAGGATGATCTCGACATCGACGAGACCTGCATCATGGTGCTGAAATATTGCGGCCCGAAGGGCTATCCCGGCATGGCCGAGGTCGGCAACATGGGTCTGCCGCCGAAGGTTCTGAAGAAGGGGATCACCGATATGATCCGCATTTCGGATGCGCGCATGTCGGGGACCGCCTATGGCACCGTCATCCTGCACACCGCGCCGGAAGCCGCTGACGGCGGACCGCTGGCGCTGGTTCAGAACGGCGACATGATCGCGGTGGACGTGCCGGCGCGCACCATTCATCTCGACATCTCCGACCAGGAAATGGCAAAGCGCCGTGCGGAGTGGGTCTCCCCTGTCAAGCCGCTGTCGGGCGGATATGGCGGGCTCTACGTCAAGACTGTCATGCAGGCCGACACGGGCGCCGATCTCGACTTTCTCGTCGGATCACGCGGTTCCGTCGTCGAACGCGACAGTCATTGAGATTGAAGGAGGCGGAGCGAAGGCTCCGCCTCCTGTCTTTGAGAGATTGAAATCATCTGCAATGTGACTATTTGATGTACATCTGTACAGAAGGTATAGTCACTATGACAAAGTCGGTTGGAGCGGCTGAATTCAAGGCGAAATGCCTCAATATCATCGAGCAGGTGAGCGACGACGGTGAGCCGGTGCTCATCACCAAGCGCGGTAAGCCGGTTGCCGTTGCTTTCTCCTTTGCCCTCGACAGCCAAGCTCCAGAGCATCATTGGCGCGATGAAGGACAGCGTATCTGCCTATGACGATTCCTTTTCGCCGGTTTCCGATCTCCAAGATTGGGATGCAGCCCGTTGATCGTCATCGATATGCATGTCTTGATCTGGGCGGTTCAAGAAGACGCACGGCTAGGCCGAAAAGAACGGCAAATCATCGATGACACCACGCAGCGGAGCCGTATCCTGGTATCGGCCATTACGCCTTGGGAAATTGCGATGCTTGCAGAGAAGGCGAGGATTTCTCTCGGTGATGACGTGGATCGCTGGCTCCGCACGGCGCTTGCGTTGCCGGGCCTTGAGATTGCTCCGCTTTTAGCTTCGATCGCGGTGGATAGCGTCAGACTTCCCGGTGAATTTCATGCCGATCCGGTAGACCGGCTAATCGTCGCAACTGCGCGGTTTCATCGGATACCGCTCATAACCGCCGATCAGGCCATTTTGAGCTACGCGGCCCTTGGGCATGTCAACGCGATCGGGGCAAGCTGACGCGAGCGGTTACGGTCTGCGGCCAATGGTTGTGCTTGCATTCGGCCGCAGAGCTTTTATATTTGTGAAGTGGAAGACGGGCGCTAACCTGCCCGGACGGTCATTGACCAGCCCATCCGGCTTTTCTTTGAGACGCCAGCGCTAGCTCTGGGTCTGGCTCTGCTCCTGGTTCTCGACGCTCACTGTGACTGACAGGTTCTCACCTGGCTTGCCGATACGCATGCCGGAGACGGGGGCGGCGTCGCGGTAGCATAGGCCGGTGGCGATGCGGACATAGCGATCGTCGGGGCAGACGTCGTTGGCGGGATCAAAGCCGACCCAGCCGAGGCCTTCAAGGTGGACTTCCGCCCAGGCATGTGTCGCTGCCTGATCGACGGCGCCTTCCATCAGCAGATAACCGGAAACGTACCGGGCCGGCAGGCGCATCGCGCGCGCGCCGGAAATGAGGATATGGGCGTGGTCCTGGCAGACGCCGGATTTGCGTTCCAGCGCCTGTTCCGCCGTGGTTTCGGTATCGCTGGTACCGGGCCTGTATTCGACGGTTTGATGGATGGCGCCCATCAGCGAGTGCATCTTGCCGACGTCGCTTTCTCCGGAAAGGCCGCGGATCAGGTCCTTGGTGAGCTTGCCGGCCTTGGTAAGCGCCGTGTCGCGCAGGAAGAGCCAGAGCGGGCAAAACCCGGTATGCGCACCCGTTACGCCGTTGAGGTCATGCGTCTCGACTTCACCCATTGCGACGATGCGGGTCTTGTCCTGATCGCCGTCGTGCGAGACAAGGCTTACGCGATTGCCGAACTGATCGTCATATTCGACCTCGGTCTTGGCGCCTTCCACTTTCAGCGACCAGTCGATCACGGTCTGGCCGGCAGCCGAAAGCGGCGTCAGCCTCAGCCGCTGTAGAGAGAATTGCGACGGTTCGTCGTAGCGATATTCTGTGACGTGATTAATCTTCAGTCTCATGCTTAAACCCGCCTACTGATAGAACCGGTAGCCGTCGGAAATTTCCTGGCCCAGTTTGTTGTTGCGCGAGACGAAGTCCTCCAGAAACTCGTGCAGCCCCTGATCCATGATGTCCTTGACTGCGCGCGTCTGCAGCGTCGTACGGACTGCATCGGCGGTGTCGTGCGCGGCGTTGCGTTCACCATGCTCCTTGCCGAGATAGCCGAGATTGCTGACAATCTTTTCATAGCAATAGGCTAGAGAACGCGGCATCTGGCCGTTTAGGATGAGGAAGTCGGCGATGTTGCTGGGCCGGTATTCCGCGTCGTAGACCCAGCTGTAGGAGCGATGGGCAGAAACCGAGCGCAGGATGGATTCCCACTGCACATTGTCGAGCGAGGAGCCGACAGCGGAGACCGAAGGGAGCAGCACGTAATATTTGACGTCGAGGATCCGCGCCGTGTTGTCGGCCCGCTCGATGAAGGTGCCGATGCGGGCAAAATTATAGAGTTCGTTTCGCAGCATCGAGCCATGGAAGGCACCGCGGATCAGGCCCGCCCGGCGCTTGATGACGTCGATAACATCAGGCATCTCGGCCGCCTTCAGTCGCTTGCCGAGCAGCGCCTTCAGTTCGATCCAGCACTCGTTCGTCGCTTCCCAGGTCTCGCGTGTCAGGGCCGTGCGCACCATACGGGCATTGTTGCGGCCGAAATCGATGCAGGACATGACGCTCGACGGGTTGGAGCGGTCGCGCATCAGATAGTCGATCGCGTCGGCGCCTGTGAGCTTGTCGTGAACCAGATCATATTCCTCGCGGACACCGGCGCTCTGGAGCACGCCGTCCCAGTCGTCCTCGACCGCCCCGCTGCGGGTCAGCGCCATGCGCAAGCCGGCATCGACGAGGCGGGCGATATTTTCGGCGCGTTCGATGTAACGAAACATCCAGTAGAGGCCGTTGGCAGTTCTTCCGAGCATCGGTTAGTCCTCCAATACCCAAGTGTCTTTGGTGCCGCCGCCCTGGCTGGAATTGACGACCAGCGAACCCTCCTTTAGCGCGACGCGCGTCAACCCGCCGGGAATGATCTGGACCTTGTCGGAGACGAGTACATAGGGGCGAAGATCAACATGGCGGGGCGCGATGCCCTTGTTGACGAGGATCGGCACCGTCGAAAGCGATAGCGTCGGCTGGGCGATGTAGTTGTTCGGCCTGGCTTTGAGCTTTTCGGCGAAGTCGGCGCGCTCCTTCTTCGAGGCCGTCGGCCCGACCAGCATGCCATAGCCGCCCGAGCCGTGAACCTCCTTGACCACCAGTTCGGCCAGATGTTCGAGCACGTATTTCAGGCTGTCGGCCTCCGAGCAGCGCCAGGTCGGCACGTTTTCCAGCAGCGGCTTGCGGCCGGTGTAGAACTCGACGATCTCGGGCATGTAGGAATAGATCGCCTTGTCGTCTGAAATGCCGGTGCCGGGTGCGTTGGCAATAGTGATGTGGCCGGCGCGATAGACATCCATGATGCCGGGGATACCGAGAGCCGAGTCGGCCCTGAAGGTCAGCGGATCGAGGAAATCATCGTCGACGCGGCGGTAGAGCACGTCGATGGCCTCATAGCCGCGGGTCGTGCGCATCTTCACCTTGCCGTCGATGACGCGCAGGTCGGAGCCTTCGACCAATTCGACACCCATCATGTCGGCGAGGAACGAATGCTCGTAGAAGGCCGAATTGTAGATGCCGGGGGTGAGCACCGCGACGCGGGGCTTGCCCTTGCAGCCGGGAGGGGCGAGCGAGGCAAGGCTTTGGCGCAGCAGAAGCGGATAGTCCTCGACGCGCTGCACCTTGTTGAGGTGAAACAGCTCGGGAAACATCTGCATCATGGTTTCGCGGTTTTCGAGCATGTAGCTGACGCCGGACGGCGTGCGGGCATTGTCTTCCAGCACGTAGAACTGGTCCTCGCCGGTGCGGACGATATCGGTGCCGACGATATGGGTGTAGACCCCGCCGGGAGGCCTGAAGCCGATCATTTCCGGCAGGAAGGCGATGTTCTTTTCGATCAACTCGCGCGGCACGCGGCCGGCGCGGATGATTTCTTGCTTGTGATAGATGTCGTCGAGGAAAGCATTGAGGGCGATCACCCGCTGTTCGATGCCCTGCGCAAGCTTGCGCCATTCGCGGCCGGAGATGATGCGGGGGATGATGTCGAAGGGAATGAGTTTTTCGGAACTATCCGCGTGGCCATAGACCGCGAAAGTGATGCCGGTTTTCCGGAAAATGTTTTCCGCATCGCGGGACTTGGCTATCAGATGTGCTCTGTCTTGGTTGGCATACCAGTCGGCGTATTTTTGATAAGGCTCGCGCGGATTTTCACCCGTCGTTATCATTTCATCGAATGCCAAAGCTAAGTTCCCCGATTTTTCTTCATTTGAATACAACGCCTACCGCAATGCAAGAAGCATGCGCAGTCGACGAGAGAATTTTGCTGGTTGGCGAAAAATGCCGGAAAACGCTGATTTTCTGGGCAATGTACGAGGCTAAGAAATTTCAGAGATTTAAATCGAATGTCGGCCGTGCCCAAATCCTAGGCAAATGGTTGGTTTCGTGCTGAAAGGTTGTGTTGGAAAAGCGGTATTTCTCTCCGGGCGAATATTTGCGGGTAGTCGCATTTTCGACAAAACGAAAGCGGCGGGATTGCTGCCGCCGCTCTCCAGATCGTCAATCAGCGTCGGCTTACGCCTGTTCGCGGCGCGGACCCGGGCGGCCGTTGTTCGGCTTGCGGGCCTGGCCGTTGTTGCCACCTGCTTCATGGCGACCACCGCGGTTTTCACCTGACTTGTGCGGCGGGCGACCGTGGGCGTTGCGACCGTTGCGCGGAGCGCCTGCCTCGTGAGCTGCACCGCCGGCCGGGCTGTGACGCTGCGGCTGCTTGGCGGGACGGAAATCCGAGGTCGAGTTCAGATCGTTGTCGATCTCAGGGCGAGGGGCGCGCTCAGCGGTGCGCTGACCACGGAAGTCGGCGTTGCGATTGTTTTCGCGCGGCTGACGGTCAATCGGACGGTCATGACGTTCGGCACGGAATTCGCGGGCTTCGCCTTCCGGCCGCGGACGACGGGCCGGGCGCCCTTCGGAGCGTGCCTGGCCGGGACCTGCGCCACGACCCTGGCCACCGCCACGATTGCCGGCGCCAGCACCACCGCGGTTTCCACCGCCGCCACGCGCGGGACGACCACGATCAGCAGGGGCTTCGCCGCTGGCAACCGCGATCTCGATGCCCATCAGGCGTTCGATATCGCGCAGGAGGCGAGCTTCGTCAGGCGCGCAGAAGGCAATCGCGATACCGTCGCGACCGGCACGGGCCGTGCGGCCGATGCGGTGGACATATGCGTCGGGAACTTCCGGCAGGTCGTAGTTGTAGACGTGCGAAACGCCGGGGATGTCGATGCCGCGGGCAGCAACGTCAGTCGCGACGAGGACGCGGACTTCACCATCCTTGAAGGACTTCAGTGCACGCTCGCGCTGACCCTGGCTCTTGTTGCCATGGATGGAGGCAACGGCGAAACCGACATGTTCCAGATGCTTCATCAGCTTCTCGGCACCGTGCTTGGTGCGCAGGAAGACCATGGCGCGACCATCCGGGTTGGCGGTCATCGATTCCTTCAGGATCTCGGTCTTGTGGTTCTGGCCGGAAACGAAGTGCACATATTGTTCGACCTTGTCGGCAGCCTTGCCTGGAGGCGTGACTGCGACCTTGACCGGATTGCGCAGGAAGTCGGCTGCGAGATCGGCGATTGCCTTCGGCATGGTGGCCGAGAACAGCAGGGTCTGGCGGTTTGCCGGCACCATCTTCGAGATCTTGCGAAGGTCGTGCACGAAGCCGAGGTCGAGCATCTGGTCAGCTTCGTCGAGGACGAGGTAGGAGACATGGCCGAGCGTCACGGCGCGACGGGCGATCAGGTCGAGAAGGCGGCCGGGCGTCGCGACGAGAATGTCGACGCCGCGTTCCAGCTGCATCTGCTGCTTGTTGATCGATGCGCCGCCGACGACGAGGCCGATCTTGAGGGATGTCTTGCGGACGTAGTCCTTGAGGCTCGCGGCGATCTGGTTCACCAGTTCGCGGGTCGGAGCAAGAATGAGGGTACGGGTGCTGCGGTGCTGCGGCGCCTTGCCGTCCTTCATGAGCATTTCGATGATCGGCAGGCCGAAGGCTGCCGTCTTGCCGGTGCCGGTCTGCGCCAGACCGATAAGGTCGTGGCCCTTCAGAACGAGCGGGATAGCTTCAGCCTGGATCGGAGTGGGAACCTCGTAGCCCTGCTGCGTAAGAGTGGTAACAATCTGTGTGGACAAGCCAAGATCGCTAAAATTCGTCAATTCAATTGCCTTTCGAGGCGCCAAAAACATAAGCGCCGGACTGCGTTTTGCGGTCCGGTCGATTTCTGGCGTCAAGAACCCCGCGTGAAGTGGGAACTTGTAAGTTGGAAAAAAGCTTTCCAGCGCATAGGATTGCCGCATCAGGGCAATCGGTATTTAGAGCGCTTTTGTCCTTCTCTTGCGGGTCGTCTTTTTTTCGCAGGGCACGCTCACGCGGCGGCCGGGAAGGTGAAAGCTGAGCCGCATTTGGGCTTATTCGCGCCCAAAGTCAATAGGCGTTGCGAAAAGACATTCCGAATACGCATAGCCCGCGGTCCGGTGCTTAAATAATAACCCTTTCCGCTTTCAGACCGGGTTCGAGGCAGCTCAGAAATCGGTCGGCACGCCGCCTTCCGCCTTTCGCTTGGCGACGAAGGCGTCGAGTTCTTCTTCTATGGCGGGATCGAGCGGCGGCTTTTCGTAGCGGTTCAGCACGTCCTTGAAGACCCGGTTGGCGTGGTCGTAGGTCGTTGGCCGGCCGGCCTCCGTCCAGGTCTCGTAGTTGCGCCAGTCGGACAAGATCGGGGAGTAGAAGGCGGTCTCGTAGCGGGCAAGGGTGTGTGCCGTTCCGAAATAGTGACCGCCGGGGCCGACGTCGCGCACGGCATCCAGCGCCAGCGCATCTTCGCTGACATCAAGCGGCGTCAGGAACTCGGCGACCATCTGCAGCATGTCGACATCGAGGATGAATTTCTCGAACGATGCCGTCAGGCCGCCTTCGCTCCATCCCGCCGCATGCAATACGAAGTTGCCGCCGCCCTGCGTCAGGCCCCAGAGAGAGAGTGCCGATTCATAGGCCGCCTGCGCGTCAAGCGTGTTCGATGCGTTGGTGTTCGATGTGCGGTAGGGCAGGCCGTAGCGGCGGGCGAGCTGGCCGCCTGCCATCACTGCCTTCATGTATTCGGGCGTGCCGAAGGCGGGTGCTCCGGTCTTCATATCGACGTTGGAAGTGAAGCCGCCATACATCACCGGTGCGCCCTTGCGCACCATCTGGGTGAAGGCGATGCCGCAAAGGGCCTCGGCGTTCTGTTGCACGACCGCGCCGGCAATCGTCACCGGGGCCATGGCGCCGGCGAGCGTGAAGGGCGTCACCACGACGACCTGGTTGCGCGACGACATCTCGATGATGCCTTGAAGCATCGGGCCGTCGAGGCGAAGCGGCGAGGAGGAATTGATAATGGTGAAAAGGGAGGGCTCGGCCTCCATCTGCTCCATAGAAATGCCGCGACCGATACGCGAAATCTCGATGGCGTCGAGATTTCGCTCCCGGCCGAGCGAGTAGCAGTGGAAGGCCTTGTCGGTCAGCTTGACAATATCCGAGAGGCAATCGAGGTGGCGGACTGAGGCGTGGATATCCACCGGTTCGACCGGATAGCCGCCCGTCATGTGAATGATATCGAAGGACTGGGCAAGCTTGATCAACTTGCGAAAATCCTGCTGGTTGCCTGCCCGGCGTCCACCTTCGCGGTCGGCAACGAAGGGCGCGGAAGCGACCTGGGCGAAGACAAGGTTTCTGCCGCCGATCTGAGCGTTTCGAAGCGGATTTCGGGCATGGAGCGTAAAGGTCGAGGGTGCGGACGCGATCATCTCCATGATCAGGCCGCGGTCGAAGCGGACCCGCTCGGTGCCCGGGGTGACATCCGCGCCGGCCGCTTTCATGCGCTCACGCGCCTCAGGCAGGATAATGTCCATGCCGATCTCTTCAAGGATCGTCAGCGATGCGTTGTGAATATCGTCAAGCGCTTCCGGCGACAGGATCTGGGTGTGCGACAGGTTGTTGACCAGATTGAGGTACTTGGAGCCGTTCGACTTGCGGACCCTGTCCCCGCCGCGTCCGCCAGTTCGGCGGCGGCGTTCGACCGGAATGTCGGTCGCTTCAGTCTCGTGCAAGCCCGGTTTTGTCGTATCGTTCATGGTCCTGCTCCACCCTGTTCACTGGCGATGATTCTTCGCAGAATTTAGCTCCGAATGCCGTAGTTATTTGCGACTTACCTTCGGTCCTACTGGGATAGCGCTCAATTTGGGACGGTGAAACAAGGGGGGTGGGTATGGTGAATGATTTATTAAAACTCTCTGTGATAAGCCACTGTAACGTTGCAACGCGAGTTCGCGAGAAGTGAGACATTGTTGACTGCGCGAGGAGAGCTGCTGGAGATCGTCTGCCGCCGGATCGCGGAGCTGGATCGTCCGGCCTACATCAAGAACAGCGACCTGCGCTATGTCGCAGTCAACGATGCCTATGCGCGCTACTTCGGACACCAGATATCCGATTTCATCGGCCAGCGCGACGGCGATCTGTTCGATCCGGCCGACGACCGGGACCGTGAGGACCGGGAACGCCGGGCAATCGTCTTCGGCACTGAGGAAATCGCCACCTGCTTCGATGCCCATCGCGGCAGCCCGTTTCGGCTGCAGATAGAAAGCTTTGTGCCCTCGGAAGATCGTTCCTACGTCTTCGGAATGTTCCTGGACGCCCCGGCGACAGTTGCCCGGACATCCTACGAGGGAGCCGACCCCGGCGGCGATATCGCGCGAATCCGCGAGCGCCTGGAGAATGCACCCCACCCCGTCGGCATCTTTGCCGATGACGGTCGCGCACTTGTAGCCAACGCTGCCTATCGCGCCCAGAAGGCAGCGCCGGCTGTTGCCGGTTCGACCATGGCATCTGCCGAAGACAATGCAACCGTACATTCCATCCTCGCCGAAAGCGCGCTCGACCTGATGGATGTCGGGGTCTGCATCTACAATGAGCGCGACGAACTGATTTACCAGAATGCGCCGTGGCGGGAATTCTATCGCCCGGTTCTCGGCGAAGTGCCGCTCGGCGTCACGCTGCGGTGGATCTGCGAGAGGGTGTTCGATCACTGGCAGCTGACCTATCCCGAGCAGATCACTGCTGCAAGGATCGATCGCGAGACCTGGGTTGCCAGGCGGCTGGAGGCATCAGGCAAGCCGCATCAGGACTCGGTCGAGCGCCTGCTCAGCGGTCGCTGGTTGCGCAGCATCAACAAACGAATGCAGAACGGCCTTTTGGTCGGCCTTCGTATCGATGTCACCGAGATGAAGGAGCAGGAACTTCTCCTGCGCAAGCATGTCGATGAAACTGGACTTTACCGCACCATCCTCGAGGATCTGCCGGTTGCCGCCTTCGTGCGCGACGAACACCATCGTCTGGTCTATGCGAATGAAGCATTTGCCGATATGACCGGCCTTGTGCGCGACGACGTGCTGGGCAAGACCGAGCACGAAATGTTCGACGTAGGTGCTGACAATTTCTATGCTGAGAACGAACGAGTTCTGGTTGAAGGCAGGCAGCTGGAATTCGAGGACGAGGTTGTCGAACCTTCGCGCGCTGTTCATTCCATCATGACCCGCTCCAATCGTGTCGTCACATCTGATGGCAAACGCTATATCGTCGGCTCGATGACCGATGTGTCGGTCCTGAAGCTGAGGCAGGTCCAGCTCATGGAGGCGCAGACCCGCGCCGAGGCGCTGCACCAGGATCTCGACAGCATTCTGCGGTCGATGCCGACCGGCGTGATGATCCTCGACGCAGACTACCATGTCGAATATTGCAACCATGCTCTCTATGATATCTGGAGCCTTCCAAGGGAGCACCGGCTGGAAGGCAGGTCGCTGCGCGAGCTGGTGGCAATGCACAAGGAGGCCGGCACCTACGGTGACGACGCCAGGGACGCCGAGGCAATCTACCAATCGCGACTCGAGGTTTTCTCGACCGCCGGAACACATAGCCAGACTGAGCTGAAATTTGGGGACGGCAAGGTCGTCATCCTCGATTCCCGCCGCATCTCCAATGACCGTCTCCTGCTTGTCTATTCCGACATATCTTCCGTGCGCCGGCAGGAAAAAGAGATCACGGCGGCGCAGAACGCGCTGGAGCAACTTGGGGAGCTGATGAGGGACGCGACGCACGCAATGTCGCAGGGCCTTCTCATTGTTGCGGACGGCATCATCATGCTGACCAACGACGTCCTGCCCGACATGCTGCGCGTTCCACCCGACTACCTGCAAGCGGGAGAAAGTTGGGCCAGGGCCTTCGAGCACTGTGCTGCTCGCGGCGATTTCGGCGACGATCCGGAAGCGCTCCGCATGGCCTGGGGCGAGAGCATCCAGTCGCGAAGGCCGATCTCGACGGTGTTCCGCGTCGCCAATGAGCGCTGGATACAGCTGGAAGCAACGATCAGCGCCGGTGACCGGTGGATGGTGGTGCTGACCGACGTCACAGAAATGAAGGAACGCGAGGCGGAACTTCAAAGGCTGCTTGCCCGCAGCGAAGCTGCCGACAAGGCGAAGTCGGAATTCCTCGCCAATATGAGCCACGAGATCCGCACGCCGATGAACGGCGTGCTGGGGATGGCCGAGCTTCTCGCCAAGACCAGGCTCGATGCGCGCCAGAAGACCTTCATCGACATCATCGTCAAGTCAGGCAATGCGCTTTTGACGATCATCAACGATATCCTCGACTTCTCGAAGATCGATGCGGGCCAGATGAGCCTTCGCAAGATGGCCTTCGATCCGGTCGAGGCAATCGAGGACGTGGCGACACTTTTGTCCTCGCATGCGTCAGAGAAGGATATCGAACTTCTGGTGCGGGTGTCGCCGGCAATTCCCCCGATGGTGTTGGGCGATGCCGGCCGCTTCCGGCAGGTGGTCACCAACCTTGTCGGCAATGCCGTCAAGTTCACCGAACGCGGGCACGTGCTCGTTGATGTCGCCTATAAGACGAATGACGGCGAGCCGATGATCAGCGTGCGTGTCGAGGATACCGGCATCGGCATTCCGGAGGAAAAGGTCGACACGATCTTCGAGAAGTTTTCCCAGGCGGATGCATCTTCGACCCGGCGTCACGAAGGCACCGGCCTCGGCCTTGCCATCACGACGGGACTGGTCGATCTCTTCGGAGGTTATATCGAGGTTGAAAGCGAGTGGGCTAAGGGGTCGGCCTTTACCGTGCATCTGCCGCTGCCGCCGGCCGCAGTGCGCAGCGATCCGAAGTTCGTTCCGGTCAACGTCAAGGGCGCGCATATCCTCGTCATCGACGACAACGAGATCAACCGCCGCATTCTGACCGAGCAACTGGCGATGTGGGGTTTCGACGGCGTTGCAGTCGAGGACGGCCGAACTGGTATAGCGATGCTCGAGGCCGCATTCGAAATGCAGCTGCCTGTCGATGCCGTCATTCTCGACTACCAGATGCCGGAAATGAACGGTGCCGATGTTGCTCGGCTCATTCGCAGCGACAGCCGGTTTGTCGATTTGCCGCTGATTTTCCTCACTTCCATGGATGTCGCCGGTAACGAGAAGGAATTCGCCGCCCTCAACGGACAGGCGCATTTGATGAAGCCGGCGCGCGCCAACGTGCTGCGAAGCACGATCATCGAGGTGGTGCGGACGGCGCGCCAGCCGCAAGGCTCGACGGCAGACGAGCCAGAGGTGGCGCCTAAGGTAACGCCACAGGCGCCCGACCTCGGCTCGGAGGTGCAGGCGACCATCGAAGCAGCAAAGCGCGCCGTGCAGGGCGACGAGAATGCGATCGACATCCTGGTTGCCGAGGACAATGAGGTAAACCAGATCGTCTTCACCCAGATATTGCAGTCGATGGATGTCCGTTTTCTAGTCGTCAAGAACGGCGAGGAAGCCGTGGAGGCCTGGGACAATCTGCGTCCCGCGCTAATCCTGATGGACGTTTCGATGCCCGTCATGAACGGCCTCCAGGCAACTCGGGCCATTCGCCGGCGCGAAATCGAGAAAGGCAGCGGTGCACATGTGCCGATCGTCGGGGTCACGGCGCACGCGCTCGAAAGCGACCGGGAGATGTGCCTGGCGTCAGGGATGGACGACTACATGTCGAAGCCGATCAGCCCCGAGCTTCTGCAGGCAAAGACGGAGCGCTGGCTCGGCGATATCGCTATCGAGGCAGGGCGTTCAGGTTCCTGACGATTGTTTAGTGCCGCAGAGCATTTCCCTCTTGCCGGCAAAGCCCTTGCGACGCTCGACGACATAGCCCGCAGCCTGAAGGTTGCGACGGACGAAGCCGGCCGCGGCGTAGGTGGCGAAGGTGCCATCGGGCGCGCTTTTGTCGTGGATCAGCCGCATCAGATCTTCCGACCACATGTCGCCGTTGCGCGATGGCGCAAAGCCGTCGAGATACCACGCATCAAAGTCCGGATCGGCATTTCGAACTCCATCGATCGCCGGGCCGCAAAGGACGCTTAGCCGTGTCTGCTCGTCGAGATCAAGGGTGACGGCGCCGCTGGGCTCAGTCGGCCAGCTTGTGACCAGCGCCTGCCGTTCGATGTCGATCTCCGGCCAATGGGACAGCGCCCGATCGATGTCCGTGGCGCGCATCGGGTAAAGTTCGAACGACATGAAGTGTAGCTTGGTGCCGGCGGTGCGATGGAGCTTCCACTGCCGCCAGGTCTCGCAGAAATTAAGCCCGGTGCCGAAACCGAGCTCGCCGATCAGGAAATTGTCGCATCCTTGCCATCGCGCTGGCAGGCCGTTGCCGTCCATGAACACATGGCCGCATTCGAGGCGACCATCGGTCTGGCAATAAAAGTGATCGCCAAAGACCTGGGAATAAGGCATATCGCCGTCGCGCCATTCGAGCGGCTGGCTCGCCGATGGGTGCTGCTCTTCGTGAACTGGATCTTTCATGGGAAAAGCCGATAGTCCGGCACGGCCTTTTGGTCAATCGCCAGTTTCCGGTCCATTGTCTGCCGATCTCCTGATCGTCGGCGGTGGCATCATGGGACTGTGGGCAGCGGTCCACGCCGAACGGCGAGGGATAGACACGTTGCTGGTCGAGGCCGGGCGTCTGGGGCAGGGTGCCAGCGGCGGCGTGCTCGGCGCGCTGATGCCCTATATGCCCGATCGCTGGGACAACAAGAAGCAATTCCAACTGGAGGCTCTGGTTTCGCTGGAGACGGATATTGCCGAGCTGGAAGCCGCGACTGACCTGTCTGCCGGCTACCGGCGCACAGGCCGGCTTATCCCATTGCCGAAGCCGCATCTGCGCAAAATCGCCCTTGGTCATCAACGCGACGCCGAGAACAACTGGCGGCATGRCCAAAGTCGCTTCCATTGGAATGTCGTCGACGAGCCCGTCGGTGGCCCCGGCTGGATCGATCCGGCGGCCGGCGAGAGCGGTTTCGTGCACGATTCGCTGGCGGCACGCGTGGCGCCGCGCGGATTGGTTGATGTCCTGCAGACATTCCTTTGCGGCGCACGGCATGTTCGGATCATCGAAGGTCGGGAAATCACCGGCATCGATCCCGGTCGCGGCGTCGCGGTTGCAGACGAAGGCGACATTCGCTTCGGCCACTGCATCCTTTCCGCGGGTCACCGCTGCTTTCCGTTACTGGAGGGGCTGACGGCGGATTTGCAAAAGCCGCTCGGCCAACCGGTCAAAGGGCAGGCTGCTTTGCTGCGCGCCGATGTCGATCCTGCTTTGCCGGTGCTGTTTCGCGACGGGCTCTACGTCGTTGCACATGAGGGCGGATTTGTCGCGGTTGGCAGCACCAGCGAGAACCGGTTCGACGACGCGTTTTCCACCGACTCGCTGCTCGACGGCTTGCTGTCAGCGGTTGGGAATATGGTGCCCGCGCTGTCGGGGGCAGAAGTGATCGAACGTTGGGCGGGGCTAAGGCCAAAGGCGATCGACCGCGATCCGATGGTTGGTGCCCATCCGGACCATCCGGCGCTGATTGCCCTGACCGGCGGCTTCAAGATCACCTTCGGCCTCGCGCATCGGCTGGCCGAGGTTGCCATCGGTGGCATTTCGGGCAGTTCTAGATTTGCCGCAAAAATGCCCGAGGGCTTCACCCTGGCCAATCACATCGGCGTGGCGTCACGTAAAAGTTGAATTCGATATAATGCATATTCAATGGGCTTCGTGAAACTGTAACGCAAATCACCTATCCCCTTGCCGAACGGTACCCGAAGGGATTACCCGCGCCGCGCACGGAGGAGGTCACATGCGATATGCCATCTGCTTTACGCCTACTCCGAGCGATCCGTTGACACTCGTTGCCGCGAACTGGCTTGGGCGGAATGTCTATTCCGGCGAGATGGTCGAGCCGCCGCGTATCCATGGGCTTGGTATCCACGAGGTCGCCTTCCATACGGCGCTGCCGCGTCGCTATGGTTTCCACGCCGTGTTGAAGGCACCGTTCCGGCTTGCCGATCCGACATCGGAGCCCGCCCTGCTTCGCGACCTGATGCGCTATTCCGGCACCTTTACGCCATTCGAACTGCCGCCGCTCGAGATCGCAAGGCTTGGCAACGTCTTTGGGCTGGTGCCGTCGCACCCATCACAGTCGCTGAATTACCTGGCTGCGGCGCTGGTTCAGCAGTTTGATCATTTTCGCGCGCCGCTTTCGGAAGCCGAGATTGAGCGCTGCGATCCGGACGGTCTTTCCGCTCCGCAATTTACCAATCTGCATCGCTGGGGTTGCGCCCATGTGATGGACGAGTTTCGTTTCCAGATGCTTCTGACCGGGCCGGTCGGAACGGCTGACATATCGCGGATGGAGCAGGTGTTGCACGATTTCTTCGGACCCGTGCTTGGCGAGCCGGTGGCGGTGACAAACATCGCGTTGATGATGGAAGAGGGCAATGGCGGCCCGTTCCGCGTCCATTCACTTCATCCTATGGGCAAGGTCAGCGCGCGCAAGATCGCCTGAGCCTTCGCGCACTTTCCGTCTCGACAATAGAGCCCTCGATGCTTACCGTCTCTGCGTATTCGAGAAGGTGGTTTCATGGTGTCCGATACGTATCCCCGCAATCTGGTCGGCTACGGCCGCAACAGTCCCGACCCGAAATGGCCGGGCGATGCACGCGTTGCCGTGCAGTTCGTCGTCAATTACGAGGAAGGCGGCGAAAGCTCCATCCTCGATGGCGACCCGGCGTCGGAAAACCTTTTGTCGGAAATCGTCGGAGCGCAGCCCTGGCCGAACCAGCGCAATCTCAACATGGAATCGATCTATGAATACGGTTCTCGCGCCGGCTTCTGGCGGCTGTATCGATTGTTCACCGGACTGCAGGTTCAGGCAACCGTCTATGGCGTAACTCTGGCAATGGCCCGCAATCCCGAAGCCGTCGCCGCGATGAAAGACGCGGGCTGGGAGATCGCCAGCCACGGTTACCGCTGGCTGGAATACAAGGATTTTCCTGAGGATCTCGAGCGCAAGCACATCCTCGAAGCGGTCCGTCTCCACACCGAGCTGACCGGCGAGCGGCCCTTTGGCATGTACCAGGGCAAGCCATCCGACAACACGCTACGCCTGGTGATGGAGGAGGGAGGCTTCCTTTATTCGTCCGACAGCTACGCCGATGATCTGCCCTATTGGGTCAAGGGCGTCGACGACAAGCCCTTCCTGATCATCCCTTATACGCTTGATACCAACGACATGCGTTTCGCGACGCCCCAGGGGTTCAATTCCGGCGACCAGTTCTTTGCCTATCTGAAGGATGCCTTCGACACGCTCTATGAGGAAGGCAAGGAAGGAAGCCCGAAGATGATGTCCGTCGGACTGCATTGCCGGCTTGTTGGTCGTCCGGGTCGGATCGCGGCGCTCAGGCGCTTTATCGAGTATGTGCAGAAACACGACAAGGTCTGGATACCCAGGCGCATCGAAATCGCGCAGCATTGGCACCAGCACCATCAGCCGGACGTATTGTGAGATGATCACGCGATACGATTTCGTGACGCGCTTTGGCGGCGTCATCGAACATTCACCCTATCTGGCGGAGCGGGCAGTCGACGCCGGCATCATTCCCGAGCCGCTGACGGCGACAGGCATTCATGGCGCGCTGGTCTCGATGTTTCGTGCCGCGAGCCCTGCCGAGCGGCTGGCAGTGCTCCGGGCGCATCCGGACCTTGCGGGCAAGCTCGCGATTGCTGGCAAGCTCACCGCCGACAGCAAGCTGGAGCAGGCCGGCGCCGGGCTTGATCGTCTGAGCACGCAGGAACACGCCCGCTTCACTGAACTCAACAAGGCCTATGTCGCCAAGTTCGGATTTCCCTTCATCATTGCCGTCAAGGGGCTTTCAACGGATGACATCCTCGAGGCCTTCGAAACGCGGATCAACAATGACCGCGACGCCGAATTTTCGACCGCAATGGCGCAGGTGGAGAAAATTGCCCTGCTGCGCCTGCAATCCATGCTTCCGGAGACTTGAATGACTGACAATACCTCGCCCCTGCCGTCTTTCGCAGTTGGCGCTATCAACCTTGCGTCGGCCCGCCTTGGCGCCAAGGGCGTCTTCGTGACCGACGATTTCTTCGCGCCGCTCGACCGCATGCTGCAGGACGTACCGGCGAGCTTCGATCCGGATCTCTATGACGACAATGGCAAGTACATGGACGGCTGGGAAAGCCGGCGAAAGCGCGTTCCGGGGCACGACTGGTCCGTCATCCGCCTCGCCATGCCCGGCCGCATCTTCGGCTTCGACGTCGACACCAGCTATTTCACCGGCAACTATCCGCCCCATTGCTCGATCGAGGCCGCCTTCGTCGCGGATGGTGATCCGACTGACGAAACGCAATGGAGCGATCTTCTGGCAAAATCGGCGCTGGGGCCGAGCGAACACCATTTCTTCGAACTGGCTGCATCGGACAAGGTCTGGACGCATCTGCGCCTGCACATCTATCCCGACGGCGGCATTGCGCGCCTTAGGGTCTATGGCGCTGCCTATTTCGACTGGTCGAAGGTGGGGGCGTCCGACGAGATCGATCTTGCCTATATCTTCAACGGCGCCAAGTCGCTTGCCTGGTCCGACGCCCATTACGGCCATCCCGACAAGATGCTGGGGCCGGGCCGCGGCCTCAACATGGGCGACGGCTGGGAAACCAAGCGCCGACGCGGCCCCGGGCACGACTGGGCGATCTTCCGCCTCGGCCATCCCGGCATCATCAAGCGCGCCATCGTCGACACCGCATTCTACAAGGGTAATTTCCCCGACACCTGCGAGATTCTCGCGGCGAACCTGCCCGGCCATAGCGACAGCTTCAGCGAGGCGGAAATCGCGGCATCCGAAAGCTGGAAGCCGCTGCTTTTTCGCCAGAAGCTGCAGATGGACCACATCCACGAATATGGCAGCGCAGAGCTCGCCGATATCGGTCCGGTCACGCATATCCGCTTTGCCATGCACCCCGACGGCGGCGTCATGCGGCTGAGGTTGTTTGGAAACAAGGCTTGAGCTAGTTTCATGGCGCAAGGAGCGACGTGGCAATGAGATCCTCGGAAGCGTTGGACAAAAACAGGCAGGCAATCTGCGAAGCGACAGGACGCTTCAACGCGGCTAATCCGTGCGTCTTCGGATCTGTCGCCCGGGGTGAGGATCGACCTGATAGCGATCTGGATATTCTTGTCGATGCGCTGCCTGGGTCGACGCTCCTCAGTCTCGGCGGATTGCTAGAGGAGTTGGAGCAATTGCTTCGCGGCACGCCTGTTCATCTTGTAACTCCTGGTGATTTTCCCGAAAAAGTGTGGACACGTGTCCTTGCTGAAGCAAAGCCCGTATGAGTCCCGAAAGCCTGAAGGGCTATCTCGATCGAATGTACCAAGCGGCCGCTGAAGTCTCTCAATTTGTCGAGGGAATGGACAAGGACGCATTCCTAAAGGACGTCGTCAAACAACGCGCAGTCGGCATGAACCTCCTTATGGTTGAGGAAGTGGCAACGCGGGTTATGGAGGCCTATCCCGAATTTGTCGAGGAGCACTCCGATTTGCCCTGGCGCGAAATACGCGGCATGCGAAATCGCATCGCTCATGGATATTTCGCCATTGATCTAGGCATTGTTTGGGATACCGCGAAACAGGCTGTTCCTGATCTCCTGGAGAAGCTCTATGTCATCCGTCATTGGCAGGCGGAAGGCGAGTAGCATTCCTTGACCCACAGCCTTCAAATCCATCCCCTTACAAAATCCGTCTTCGCGCCTTTCGGCGATGTCATCGAGGCCGATCCGGCGTCGATGCGCTTCATCAATGGCGGTACGACGGAGCGTTTTCATGCCCTGGCGGCAACTGAGGCGCTCGGCGATGGCGCGCGCGTCATCATCAATCTGTTTCGTGGCCAGCCTCGTGCTTTCCCCTATGAAATCAACATGATGGAACGGCATCCGCTGGGGAGTCAGAGCTTTTCGCCGCTGTTGGGAACGCCGTTTCTCGTCGTCGTGTCCGCGGATGAGGACGGCAGGCCGGGCAGGCCGAAAGTGTTTCTAGCGCGTGGCGATCAGGGAGTGAACTATCGTCGCAACGTCTGGCATCATCCGCTGATGTCGCTCGGCACGCCCAGCGATTTTCTGGTTGTCGATCGCGACGGGCCGGGCAACAATCTTGAAGAGTTCTATTTCGACCAGCCCTATATCATCGGAAAGCCGACGTCATGACCGGACTCACCACGCACGTGCTCGACACCGCCATCGGCAAGCCGGCTGAAGGCTTGAAGATCGATCTCTATCGGCTTGAGGGTGACGCCCGCGTGCATCTGAAGACGCTCACGACCAACGCCGACGGCCGCGTCGATGGCGGGCCGATCCTCGTCGATGAGAGCTTCCGGATCGGCACTTACGAACTAATTTTCTATGCCGGCGACTATCTCAGGGGCACCGGTGCTCCTCTGACCGATCCTGCGTTTCTCGATCTCGTGCCGATCCGCTTCGGCATTTCCGATGTCACGGCGCATTATCATGTGCCGCTGCTGATTTCGCCCTATGGCTATTCGACCTATCGCGGGAGCTGAAGTCATGCGTTTTGCCGCTATCGCTGATATCCATGGCAATCACCTTGCGCTTGAGGCCGTCCTTGCCGATATCCGCGCTCAGGGGATCGAGGACATCGTCAATCTCGGAGATTGCTTCAGCGGCCCGCTCGAAGCCGGGAAGACGGCAGACCTGCTGATGGGGCTCGATGCCGTCACAGTTCGCGGCAATCATGATCGCTATCTGATCGAAATAGAGCCGGTGAAGCTTCACATTTCGGACGCCTTCGCCCACGCGCAACTGTCTCCAGCTCATCTCGACTGGATCCGCGGTCTTCCCTTCAGCGCGGTCTACAGGCAAGAGATCTACCTCTGCCACGCGACTCCGACAAATGACAACGCCTATTGGCTTGAAACCGTCTCTCGGGATGGTTTGGTGCATCTGAAGTTGATCGAGGAAATCGAGGCGTTTGCCGCAGGTGTCGATCAGCGCCTGATCCTGTGCGGGCATAGCCACGTTGCGCGTATGGTCAGGCTGCGCGACGGACGCCTTGTCGTCAATCCCGGTAGCGTCGGCGCTCCGGCCTATGACGACGATCTTCCGTATTTTCACAAAATGGAGGCAGGGCACCCGTTTGCCTCTTACGCGATCATTGAAAAGTCAGCCGGTCACTGGCTGCCGTCGTTTCGCAACGTTGCCTATGATTTCCAGGCAATGGCAGATATTGCCGCGCGCAACGGCCGGCAGGAATGGGCAAGCGGCCTTTCAACCGGCTGGCTGCGGTAGGCCCCGGTCAGGCGGCGTTTTCCCGCTCGATTTCGTGGCGGGCAGCGCGGGCAAGGAAGCCGGAGCGGGATAGTCCGTTTTCCGCGGCGTAGGCGTCTATGCGGGAAAGAACATCGTCTGGAAGGGTGACATTGATGCGCACGGCCTTCGGGGCCGGGCTCCTCAAGCTGACGAGAATCGCCACACCGTCCCGATTTGCGGGATCCGCCATGACGCTTTCAAGCGTTGAGGCCTGCGGGAGCGCTTCGCCGTCTTCGATGAGACCTTGGACATGAAACGCGAGTGCTTCCTCCGCCATCTCGCGAGCTTCGTCCAACGTCAAACCTGCAGTGATTGCCCCCGGGAAATCGGGGAAAGATACGCCGTAGTCGCTATCTTCGTCTTTGTGGATCAACCCGATATAATTGCGCATTTCAGTCCAGCCTCAGCCCTGATTGCTTTCGGTGCCGCTTATCGTGCCGAAAGCAATGTCGCGCTTGTGATGGGCTACAGTCACATGTCCAGTTTTGTCGGGGTTCTTCAACTGGACGTGACTTCCCTTCTGGCCGACCTGATACCAACCATTTTGCTTCAGCGTAGATATGACATCGGCGCTCCTCATCTTCAATGATAATACACATGAGTGTGTATTGACAAGCAAGAGTTGGCGAGAAGCCACAACGCCCTACACATCCGCGATAATACTCCGATCCACGCTGTTGATGTCACGTTTTCCGCAGAGCGCCATGGTGATATCCAGCTCCTTGCGGATGATGCTAAGGGCCAGGCTGACGCCTTCCTTGCCCATCGCGCCGAGGCCATAGAGGAAGGGGCGGCCAATGAAGGTTCCTTTGGCGCCTAGCGCCACGGCCTTCAATACGTCCTGTCCGGAGCGGATGCCGCCGTCCATGTGTACCTCGATCTTGTCGCCGACCGCGTCGACAATCCTTGGCAGCATCGAGATAGAGGAGGGCGCGCCATCGAGCTGCCGCCCGCCGTGGTTGGAGACGATGATGGCGTCAGCTCCAGTCTGTGCTGCTGACCTGGCGTCTTCTACGTCGAGGATGCCCTTGATGATCAGCTTGCCGCCCCAGCGCTCCTTGATCCAGGCGACGTCATCCCAGGACAGACGGGGGTCGAACTGTTCCGCGGTCCAGGAAGCGAGCGAGGAGAGGTCCGAGACGTTCTTGGCGTGGCCGACGATATTGCCGAACGAGCGCCGCTTGGTCTTCAACATCCCCATGCACCAGACGGGGCAGGTCGCCATCTGCCAGATGTGCTTCGGTGTGAATTTCGGCGGCGCGGAAAGGCCGTTGCGCAGGTCCTTGTGGCGCTGGCCGAGGATCTGAAGGTCGGCGGTCAGAACCAGAGCCGAGCAATTGGCCGCCTTGGCACGGTTGATCAGGTTCATGACGAAGTCCTTGTCCTTCATCACGTAAAGCTGGAACCAGAACGGCTTGCTGGTGACTGCGGCGATGTCTTCGATTGAGCAGATGCTCATTGTCGACAGCGTGAAGGGGACGCCGAATTCCTCCGCGGCGCGGGCTGCCAGCATCTCGCCATCGGCGTGCTGCATGCCGGTCAGGCCGGTCGGCGCCAGAGCCACGGGCATCGAGACCTTCTGGCCGACCATCGTCGTTTCCAGGCTGCGGTTGGTCATGTCGACGAGCACGCGCTGGCGTAGCTTGATCTTCTTGAAATCGGCCTCGTTGGCGTCGTAGGTGGACTCGGTCCAGGCGCCGGAATCGGCATAATCGAAGAACATCTTCGGCACGCGACGCTTTGCTAGTGTTTTCAGGTCTGCGATGGTGAGCGGCGTGGCCATTGATGAATGCCTTCACACGTGAATGATTTACTCGCCCATAACATGGATTTGAGGCGAATGGGAGAAATTCTATCTTCCGGAAGCTACTTCAGGGCGTGTGAGAGTGCAGATTTGAGAGCCACCCCCGCCACATAGGTCTCGCTGATTGCCCGGTCGTCGCCCATGGTCTGCAGCAGGAAAAGTTCTTCGGAAAGCGTCTTGACCACCTCCATCTTCAGCGCCATGGCAGGCGTTGCTCCGGCGTGGAGCACAACGAGGTCGGCATCGGTGCCGGGTTCCAGCGTGCCGATCCGGTCGGAGAGCAAGAGGGCTTCGGCATTGCCGAGCGTCATCAGGTAGTAGCTCTCCAGTGGGTTGAGGCGTTCGCCGAGCAGCTGCTGGATCTTGTAGGCCTCGTCCATGGTGCGCAGCATGGAATAGCTGGAGCCGCCGCCGATGTCGGTGGCGACGCCGATGCGCACCGGCTTATCGCGGCGGGACAGCGCCTTCAGCGGAAACAGACCGGAACCGAGAAACAGGTTCGAGGTCGGGCAATGGACTGCTACCGCGCCCGCATCGCTCATTGCGTCCGCCTCGCGGCCGGACAGGTGAATGCAGTGGCCGAACAGGCTCTTTTTCCCGAGCAGGCCGTAATGGGCGTAGATGTCGGTATAGTCGATGGCGCCCGGATAGAGTTCCGAGGTGAATTTGATCTCGTCGTGGTTTTCGGAGAGATGCGTCTGGATGTGCAGATCCGGAAATTCGCGGACGAGCGCTGCGGTTGCCTCCATCTGCTCGGGCGTCGAGGTTATGGCGAAGCGGGGGGTGATGGCGACATGATTTCGGCCCTTGCCGTGCCAGTCTGCGATCACCTGCCGGGTCTCGTCGTAGCCCATCTGTGGGGTGTCCAGCAGGCCCTGCGGCGCGTGACGGTCCATCATCACCTTGCCGCCAACCATGCACATGTGGCGCCGCATCGCCTCTGCAAAAAAAGCATCGGCGGAAGTCTTGTGGACGGAGCAATAGGCAACGGCAGTCGTCGTGCCGTGGCGGATCAGCTCGTCGTAGAAATGGACGGCGATGCGCTCGGCATGGGCGGTCTCGACGAAGCGGCACTCTTCCGGAAAGGTGTAGGTGTTCAGCCATTCCAGTAGGTTGGCGGCGTAGGAGGCGATCACCTGCATCTGCGGGAAATGAAGATGCGTGTCGATGAAACCGGGCATGATCAGATGCGGGCGGTGATCGATTTCGACGGCCTGTGCGGGTGTTGCGGCCTTGATCTGCCAATAGGAGCCGCGTGCAACGATGCGGCCATCCTCGATCAGCAGACCGCCGTCGCTCTCATAGAAATAGCTGTCTTCATCGGCGGCGCTTTGCGGGGCACGCTTGAAGGACAGCAGGCGGCCGCGCAGGAGTGTGATGGTCATTGTTGCTTGCCTTGATTGACGGAGCTTTCGAACCAGGCGACCAGCAATTTGCGCTCCTGTGGCGTCACCTCGGTGATGTTGCCAGGAGGCATCGCATGGCTGCGGCCGGCCTGAATATAGATCTCCCGCGCATGCATAGCGATTTCGGCGTCGTTTTCAAACATCACTTCCTTTGGCGGTCGGGCGATACCCTCGTAGGCGGGCTCGGCTGCATGGCACATCGAACAGCGCGTCGAAATCACCTGCTTGACGGCTGGAAAATGCGCGTCTGACGCAAACTGCTGGAAGGCCGGAGCGACAGCTTCCGCATCCCTTTCGCCGGTCAGTACCTTCGGAACTGTCGATAGCCACATGATCAGGATGAAGAGGATTAAGGTGGCGATCCAGGTCCAGGTAGGGCGGCCCTTGCGGGCGTGGATGGTGTTGAACCAGTGGCGGATGGTGACACCCATCAGGATGACGAGCGCGGCGATCACCCAGTTGAAGGCAGTGCCGAACGCCAAGGGATAGTGGTTCGACAGCATGAAGAAAATGACGGGCAGCGTCAGGTAGTTGTTGTGCAGAGAGCGCTGCTTGGCGATGGCACCGTATTTCGCGTCCGGCATGCGCCCGGCGATCAGGTCGGCAACGACGATCCGCTGGTTCGGCATGATGATGAAGAAGACGTTGGCCGACATGATCGTCGCGGTGAAGGCGCCGAGATGCAGGAATGCGGCGCGGCCGGTGAAGAGATGGGTGTAACCCCAGGCCATGAAGACGAGGACGACGTAGAGCGCCGCCATCAAGCCCCAGGTATTGTTGCCGAGAGGCGATTTGCACAAGAGGTCGTAGACGATCCAGCCGATGGCAAGGGAGGCCAGCGAGATGAGGATGGCGACCGGGACGCCGACATCGAGCACATGCCGATCGATGAGGAAGAGGTTTGCGCCGCCGTAGTAAACGATGCAGAGCATCAGGAAGCCGGAGAGCCAGGTGAAATAGCTCTCATATTTGAACCAGGTCAGGTGTTCCGGCATGGCAGCGGGCGCCACCAGATATTTCTGGATGTGGTAGAAGCCGCCGCCGTGAACCTGCCATTCCTCGCCATAGGCTCCCGGTGGAAGATGCGGACGCTTCACCAGGCCGAGATCGAGCGCGATGAAATAGAAGGAGGAGCCGATCCAGGCGATCGCGGTGATGACGTGAAACCACCGGGCCGCAAAGGCCAGCCATTCCCACGCTATGGCGTATTCATACATTCACGTCCCCTTTTTTTGCCTCCGCTTCGCGACATTGCAAAATGTTGGTCTTCTAGGGAAGGGGAGAGTTGGGTCGAAGCGGCGTTTCCCTGGGGAACTGCGCGATTACGTCGCCGCGCCGCACTGCTCACTTGGTCAACTCCTGCGCGATAGGCGAAATCCGGCGACTGGGTTACACTCGGCGCGCGTCGGAATTGTACGAAATTCCGCCGTGAGGGCACAAACAGCGGAGAATTGCCGATGCGCAGTCTTCTGATACTTGCCGTCATTGCCGTTGCATTTGGCGTTCAGGCGCATGACGCACCGACCGGTTGGAGATACGATCCCTATTGCTGCAACGGGGATGGCATGACCGGCGATTGTCAGATGATCCCTTCGCGGACGGTCAAGGTGGTCGAGGGCGGCTTCCTGATCACGCTCGAGCCCGGCGATCACCGGGAGATCACCCGCAACCATGTCTTCATGATGCCGCAGCGAAAGACGATGCGCTCGCCGGACGGTGCCTTCCATCTCTGCCTGTTTCCAAATGAGGATACGCCGCGCTGCTTCTATGCGCCGGACATGGATTTCTAAGCGACGGAAATCAGATATTCTCGGCTTGCATCTCGGCGACGATCCATGTTCGAAAGGCCTTGATCTTTGGGACGTTCTTCCGATTTTCCGGATAGACGAGCCAGTAGTCGCGGCCGTCGTTGCACATGATGTCGAAGGGCTGGTAGAGCCGTCCTGCTGCGACGTCTTCCTTGAAATGTCCGGGATTGAGGATCGCCACGCCGTCTCCGGCAATTGCGATGTTTGCATCCATGACCTGGAGTTCCAGTTCGTTTCGCGGGAATTTTGCGAGACCTGGGTCTTCGATGCCGGCGGCACTGAACCATATCGGCCACCAATGGTCGCCCGCGCTGATGATCGGCAGCTTAAGCAGGTCCGCCGGCTCGCGAATGCCGCCCGCCTTTTTAGCGAGCCTGGGGCTGAGCATAGGTGAAAAATCCAACTCCATGATCTTTTGAGAAAAGAGCCCCGGCCAATCGCCCTTACCCCAGCGCACTGCAAGATCCGCCGGCTCGCGGTGGAAATCGACGATTATTCCGGCGGTTTTCAGCCTGACGGCAATGTTTGGATGTTTCAATTGAAACGAACCGAGATGACGTGACAGCCATTGCTGCGCGAACGTCCCGGTCGAATGGATCGTCAATATTTCCTCTGTGGCCTGCCTTGCCGACGCGACGGCCTCGTTTAGCATCTCGAAGGCTTCTGCGACCTTCGGAGCCAGCTTCTCCCCGGCGTCCGTCAGCGTGATCTGCCGCGGCCGGCGCAAAAAGAGAGGTTCGCCGATATTCTCCTCCAGCAGCTTGATCTGGTAGCTGACGGCGGTCTGGGTCATGCCCAATTCGGTGCCGGCTCTCGTGAAACTGCCATGCCTGGCGACCGCGTCGAAGACGCGAAGGGCATTCAACGGAAATTGTTTCGACAGCTTCACGGATAAGCTCTCTTGATGCATGCAGACGGTTGTTCGATTGGAATTTCAGCACTTTCAGAGCGAAACTGCAATCCACAAGATCAAACAGCCACGGGTGATGTCATGGATATGTCTGCTGCCGAGCAGCCCTCTGCACTAAAGTCGAAGGCCTATCCGTCGATCTTGAAAGGGCTGTTCGTATTCCTTGCCAGACGCGTCGCGCCTGCTGCAAAACTGGATCTCGATGGGATGCCGGACAGGGTGAAGCGCGATCTTGGATTTCTCGACGGGCGCGAGCCGCGCTACGAAGACGAGCGGGCGCGGTAGTTTGCGAGCGCGGTCAAGATGTCGGCAGCCGTCATGGCGGCGATGACCTCGGGATGCTTGTCCCTGACGGTGCCGCCGCCGATGGGCAGCGTCAGATGCTCGAGCCAGGCCTTTTCGCCGCCTTCACGGGCGAGCCAACTGGCAAACGTCGCTCGTTTGGTCGCCGAGCCGATCATGCCAACATAGGCAAGGTCGCTGCGGGCAAGCGCCTCCTTGGCGATCAGGAAATCGAGCGCGTGGTCGTGGGTGAGAATGAGGACGACAGCGCCTGCCGGAATGTCCGCAATAAGCGCCTCGGGCATGGCCATCAGCATCGTTCTCGTGTCGACGGGCAGCTCGTTCAGCTCTTCCCGTCGCGTTTCGACGACTGTGGTGACGAGGGGCAGCGGCTTCAGCGCGGTGGCCAGAGCCCGGCCGACATGGCCGGCGCCGAACAGATAGACTTCCGACCAGTCGCGCGTTTCGTCCTCCATCCGCCGCTTGAGCTCCGCAATGGTTTCCGCAGTTGCCGGCCGGCACCGCAGCTGCGTTCGCCCGCCGCAGCACTGGCCGATCTCTGGGCCAAGCGGGATGTCCATGAACTCGACGCCGCCGCCTGCATGCATCTTGCGGGCATTGCCGATCGCCATGAACTCCAGCTGGCCACCGCCGATAGTACCCCAGATCTCCTTCTCTGTGACAAGCATGAAGGTTCCGGTTTCCCGCGGGGTCGAGCCCTGCGTGCCGATGATCTCGATCAGGATGGTTTGCAGATTTTGGTTGAGGAAGGCGTCGAGGGAAGGGGTCATGGATGTGGCCCCGGATATACGCAGGCGCGGGCGGCGCTCCAATGAGCCGATCTCCGTCGGAAAGCACCAATATAGGAAGAGTGAGGGAAGTTGATGCTCGGCTGTTGAGCCCGCATATTGAGGTGCAATTCGAAGAATTGCCTCCAAGGGCGAGGGCGCTTGCCCCGGTGAATGCTGCTCTGTGCAGACAACGGGCATCTTGGCCAACCCTCGTGGTTCGAGACGGCCCTTCGGGCCTCCTCACCATAAAGGCCGGAGCGTCCAGCCGCCAATCCGCCCACCGTATGTGATTGCCCTAGCCGTGAGGGAGATTCCAGCGAAGCTGACAAAGGGGAGTGAACTATGAGTGAAAGGCCCCCCCGCACGGATTACATCCCCTTCAACCGCTCGACCGCCATCAGCACCCTTTCCGGCGTCGCCGGAGCATCGAGGCGGGGGCAGATCTTGTAGTCCGCAACGCTGGCGACGGCCATGGAGAGGGCTTCGAGCACCGAGATCGCCAGCATGAAGGGTGGTTCGCCGACCGCCTTGGAGCGGCCGATGGTGGCTTCGGCGTTCTCGGACCATTCGGCAAGGCGAACGTTGAATATCTTCGGGCGGTCGGAGGCGAGCGGGATCTTGTAGGTCGAGGGCGCATGGGTGCGCAGCCGGCCCTTGGCGTCCCACCAGAGCTCCTCCGTCGTCAGCCAGCCCATGCCCTGGACGAAGGCTCCCTCGACTTGGCCGATATCGATCGCCGGGTTCAGCGAACGGCCGACATCGTGGAGGATATCGGTGCGGTCGATCAGGTATTCGCCGGTCAGCGTGTCGATCGAGACTTCCGAAACCGAGGCACCGTAGGAGAAGTAGAAGAACGGCGTGCCGCGGCCGGCGGCGCGATCCCAGTGGATCTTCGGCGTCTTGTAGAAGCCGGCGGCGGAAAGCTGCACGCGGGCGAAATAGGCCTGCCTGATGAAATTCGGGAAGGGGATTTCGATGTCTCGAACGCGGACGCGGTTGGGCAGGAACATGACATCTGAGGGTTCGACATCCCATTTCTGCACGGCAAAGGCGACAAGACGTTCCTTGATCTGTCGGGCGGCGTCGAAGGCGGCCATGCCGTTGAGGTCTGAGCCTGACGAGGCGGCGGTGGCCGATGTGTTCGGCACCTTGGCCGTCGTCGTCGCGGTGATCTTCACGCGGTCGATATCGACCTGGAACGCATCGGCCAGAACCTGCGCCACCTTGGTGTAGAGGCCCTGGCCCATCTCGGTGCCGCCGTGGTTCAGGTGGATCGAGCCGTCCTGATAGACATGGACCAGCGCCCCCGCCTGGTTGAAGGCCGTCATGGTGAAGGAGATGCCGAATTTGACCGGAGTGAGCGCTATGCCCTTGCGAATGAAGCGGCTGGTGCGGTTGATTTCGATGATGGTGTTGCGTCGCGCCTGATAGTCGGCCGAGGCTTCCAGCTCCTCGACGATACGGCCGATGATGTTGTCCTCGACCTCCTGATGGTAGGGCGTCAGCGTCCTCCCAGAGCCGGGCTGGCCGTAGAAATTCAGCTTGCGGATTTCGAGCGGGTCCTTGCCGAGCGCGTAGCCGATCTCCTCGATGATGCGCTCGCCGCCGACCATGCCCTGCGGGCCGCCGAAGCCGCGGAAGGCGGTGTTTGAGACCGTGTGGGTCTTCAGCGGCTTGGAAACCAGATGGACGTGCGGGTAGAAGTAGCTCGAATCGGCATGGAACAGCGCACGATCGGTGACCGGGCCAGAGAGGTCGGAGGAGAAACCGCAGCGCGCCGCATAGGTGGCATCAACCGCCTGGATGCGGCCGTCATCGTCGAAGCCGACCTCGTAGTCGACCATGAAATCGTGGCGTTTGCCGGTCGCAACCATGTCCTCGTCGCGATCGGGTCGGAACTTGACGGCGCGGTTGAGCTTCTTGGCGGCGATTGCGGCCAGCGCTGCGAACTGGTTGCCCTGCGTTTCCTTGCCGCCGAAGCCGCCGCCCATGCGGCGAACGTTCACCGTGACGGCATTGGACGGAATGTTGAGCACGTGGCCGACGATATGCTGGATTTCGCTTGGATGCTGTGTCGAAGACCAGACGGTGACCTCGTCGTCTTCGCCGGGGATCGCCATGGCGATATGGCTTTCGAGATAGAAATGCTCCTGTCCGCCAATGCGCATCCGGCCCTTCAGCCGGCGCGGCGCCTTTTCCATCTCGGTTTCCGGTTCGCCGCGATGAAGCGTCATCGGATCATAGACCAGCGGCCCGCCATTTTCGAGCGCGCCGTCGATGTCGCTCCAATGGGGCAGCTCGCGATAGTCGATCTTGGCAAGGCGGGCGGCGCGACGGGCCGCGTCGCGCGTCGTGGCAATGACGGCAAAGATCGGCTGGCCGTGAAACTCGACCTTGGTCTCGGCAAGCAGCGGCTCGTCATGCTTGCCGTTGGAGCTGACATCGTTGATGCCGGGCACGTCCTTGCCGGTGATGACCCAGATGACGCCGGGATAGGATCTGACGGCTGCGAGATCCATGCCGAGAATGTCGGCATGTGGCCGGTCGGATAAGCCCAGCGCTCCGTGCAGCAGGTTTGCCGGTTCGGGAATGTCGTCGATATAGTCGGCCGCACCCGTCACGTGCTTATGTGCGGAATCATGCTTCAGCGACGCATGCATCGAGCCGTTGATGCTCTTGCGGTCCTCGAAGGTGGATTTGTCCATCAGAGCGCACCTCCGGCATTGTCTGGTTTTGCGCAGAAGAGCTTACCCCGCTTTGTCGGCCGGGCCGATATCTCCCCCCTTGTGGGGCAGATGTCCGACAGGACACAGGGGGGTATCGCGCCAAATTCGTAGCCGATTGCCACCACCATCATACCAGCTCCTCGAATCGCTTCAGCTCCTGAGGCGCGCCCGACGTTTCCAGATAGAACCGGAGAAGCAGGTTCTTCGCCGTTAGCTGTCGGTATTCTGCCGTAGCCCGCCAGTCGGTCAGTGGTTGATAGTCCGCGTCAAAGGCATCGCGGCCGGCAACCGCGGTCTGCTCCGTCCACGGTTGGCCGATGAGTTCGGCCTCGACGGTGCGGGCGCGCTTCGGGGTTCCGGCCATGCCGCCGAAGGCGATGCGGATGTCGGCGACCTTGCCGGCGTCATCGAGCGCCAGGTGGAAAGCGCCACACAGCGCCGAGATATCCTCGTCGCGGCGCTTGGTGATCTTGTAGACCGCGAAATGCACGCCATCTTCGGGATAGGGAACAAAGACGCTTTCGACGAATTCGCCCGGTCGGCGGTCCTGCTTGCCATATTCGATGAAGAAATCCTCGAGCAACAGGCTGCGAACGCCGCTTGCGGAGCGCAGCTTGACGGTGGCTCCGAGTGCGATCAGCGGCGGCGGCGTGTCGCCGATCGGCGAGCCGTTGGCGATATTGCCGCCGATCGTGCCCATGTTGCGCACCTGCTCGCCGCCGATGCGGTTGATGAGGTTGCCGAGTGCGGGGATTTTTGCGGCCATGGCGGAGAAGGCGCGGCTATAGGTGACGCCGGCGCCGATATTAAAGCCCTTGTCTCCGGCTGATATCGCCTGCAGCTCGGCCAGATGATTGATGAAGACGACCGGGTTCAGTGGCCGCATCTGCTTGGTGACCCAAAGCCCGACATCGGTAGAGCCGGCGACGATCGTCGCCGTGGGTTCGTCGAGAAGGATCCGGGAAAGTGCCGCCATCGATCCGGGCACGATCAGCCGTTCGTCACCCGACGAAACCGTAACGGTTTCGCGATTGCCGATCGCCCAGAGGCGCGAGCTGATATTCGAACGGGTCTTCTCCAGTGGGTCGAACAGTGTGCTCGGCCTTATCCGGCTCACCTGTTCGGCCGCTTTGACGATCGGCTCATAGCCGGTGCACCGACAGAGATTGCCTTGCAAGGCCTTTTCGATCTCGGCCCGGCTCGGCTTCTCGTTCGAAAGCCAGAGGCCGTAAAGTGACATGACGAAGCCCGGCGTGCAGAAGCCGCATTGCGAGCCATGGCAATCGACCATCGCCTGCTGCACTGGATGCAGAGTGCCGTCCTTGGCGGCGAGATGCTCGACGGTGACGACATGGGTGGCATGCAGCGAGCCGACAAAGCGGATGCAGGCATTGACCGATTCGTAGTGCAGGCCGCCGTCTATAAGGCGACCGACCAGCACGGTGCAGGCGCCGCAGTCCCCTTCCGCGCATCCTTCCTTCGTGCCCGTCAGGTGCCGGTTGATCCGCAAGAAATCAAGCAGCGTCTCCGTCGGACGCAGGCTCGAAAGCGAGACGTCCTCGCCGTTCAGGATGAAGCGGATGCTGTCGTTCATGTCGGTCCCTTAGCTTATTCTTATGGTTCAACCGTCAATCGTTATGCCGCAGTCCAGCCACCGTCAATCGAGACATGGGTGCCCGTCACCTGTTTCGCATCGTCGCTGGCCAGATAGAGCGCAAGCGCTGCAA
This sequence comes from Rhizobium sp. 2YAF20, assembly GCF_052114685.1. Lineage (NCBI taxonomy): Bacteria > Pseudomonadati > Pseudomonadota > Alphaproteobacteria > Hyphomicrobiales > Rhizobiaceae > Rhizobium > Rhizobium sp. 2YAF20. The sequence goes on from NZ_JBFRFF010000001.1 coordinate 472,158, forward strand.
TTTCCTCTGCCTTGACGAATTCGCGCGTCGGCTGGGCTTTCAGCAGCACCTCGGTCTTCACCTGTTCCTCGGTCATGCCGCGGGCCTTGGCGGTATCCGGGATCTGCCTTGCGACCAGCGGCGTTAGCACATAGCCGGGGCAGATCGCATTGACGGTGATGCCGAATTCGGCAAGCTCGAGAGCCGCTGTCTTGGTCAATCCGAGGATGCCGTGCTTGGCCGCGACATAGGCGGACTTGAAGGGCGAGGCGACCAGCGCATGCGCCGAGGCGATATTGACGATCCGCCCGGCTTTCTTCTCTTTCATCAACGGGATGGCAGCCCGCATGGTATGAAACGAACTGGACAGATTGATGGCGATGATCTGGTCCCATTTGTCGATCGGGAAATCCTCGATCTTCTCGACATGCTGGATGCCGGCATTGTTGACGAGGACGTCGACGCTGCCGAAGGTGCTCGCCGCGGTCGCGATCAGGTCGGCGATTTCGGCGGGTTTCGTCATGTCGGCCGGGTGGTGGATGACCTTGCCGCCTAGGGCTTCAAGGTTCGACTTGATGGTGCCGATCTCGTCGGGACTGCCGAAGCCGTTGAGGACGATATTTTCGCCCCTGGCGGCAAAGGCCGTCGCGATCGCAAGGCCGATGCCGCTGGTGGATCCGGTGATGACGACTGTTCTTGCCATGAGAAACTCCATGTTCCGCGCCGGCTTCTATTGCAGCGCAAACTGTCTTGAAGGTTAGTCCCAAATCGAGAGCAAGAGCAATTCTGTTTTGTGCTCGCGATCCGACCGACGGCATGCTTCTCAAGATATTTTCGTTTTAGTTTCTTTTCACATTCGTTTGTCTGTCCTATTGATTTGCCAGCCACAAGCAGCGGGGAGGATGGGATGAGCGGTTATGTCTTGGCGATAGACCAGGGGACCACGTCGACACGGGCAATCGTCTTCGATCATCGGATGAAGGTCGCGGGTGTTGGGCAGAAGGAGTTTGCGCAGCTCTATCCGCAATCCGGCTGGGTCGAGCACGATCCTGAAGATATCTGGCAGAGCGTGCTCTCAACCGTCCGCAAGGCCATCAAGGCCGCCGGCATCGAGGCGAAAGATATTGCTTCGGTCGGCATTACCAACCAGCGCGAGACGGTCGTCGTCTGGGAACGCGAGAGCGGCAAGCCGATCCAGAACGCCATCGTCTGGCAGGACCGCCGTACCGCGAACTATTGCGAAAAGCTGAAACGGCAGGACCTCGAAAAACTGTTCACACGCCGCACCGGCCTTCTGCTCGATCCCTATTTTTCCGGCACCAAGCTTTCGTGGATGCTCGCCAATGTTAGAGGTGCCCGGGCAAGGGCGGCCAAGGGCGATCTCTGCTTCGGGACGATCGATACCTTCCTGATCTGGCGGCTAACGGGCGGCAAATCGTTTGTTACCGACGCCACCAACGCGTCGCGGACGCTTATGTACAATATCGCCGACAACGAATGGGATGCCGACCTGCTCGAGATTCTGCGCGTGCCTGCGGCCATACTTCCTGAGGTCAAGGATTGCGCCGCCGATTTCGGTGTGACCGAGCCCGACATCTTCGGGGCGGCGATCCCGATACTAGGTGTTGCCGGTGACCAGCATGCGGCGATGATCGGCCAGGCCTGCTTTGAGCCGGGCATGATGAAATCGACCTATGGCACTGGGTGCTTCGCGCTTCTCAACACCGGCGACGATATCGTGCGCTCGAAGAACAGGCTGTTGACGACAATCGCCTATCGCCTCGATGGCGAGACGACCTATGCGCTCGAAGGCTCGATCTTCATCGCCGGGGCCGCCGTGCAATGGCTGCGTGACGGCCTGAGGTTGATCAAGCGCGCCTCTGACAGCGGTGATCTTGCCGATCAGGCGGACCCGACGCAGGAGGTCTATATGGTGCCGGCGTTCACGGGGCTTGGCGCGCCGTATTGGGACGCCCATGCCCGTGGGGCGATGTTCGGCCTTACTCGCAATACGGGACCGGCGGAATTTGCCCGGGCGGCGCTGGAGGCCGTTTGCTACCAGACACGGGACCTTCTCGACGCCATGCACAAGGATTGGAGAAACGGCGCCGAAGGCACCGTGCTTCGGGTCGATGGCGGGATGGTCGCCTCCGACTGGACGATGCAACGGCTGGCGGACCTGCTCGACGCGCCGGTGGACCGGCCGACGATCCTCGAAACGACCGCGCTCGGGGCCGCATGGCTTGCCGGCAGTCGGGCAGGGGTCTGGCCGGATCGCGAGGCTTTCGCCAAGGCCTGGGCGCGGGATCGGCGGTTCGAGCCCCAGATGGATGAAAAGCTTCGCTCGGCCAAGCTGAAGGGCTGGAGGAACGCCGTGAAGAGGACGCTGAGCGAGGCTTAATCGAGAGTCTTTCCAGCGACTTGGGGTCAAGGGCTGACCAATGGCGGCAACAAGTTCATTCAACTATTCAACCAGGCATTAAGCCCATGCGCGGCCGCTCGGCCGGTGGCTAAGCAGGCTGTGAGCAGATAGCCGCCGGTCGGGGCTTCCCAGTCGAGCATTTCGCCGGCGACGAAAACGCCGGGGAGGGCGTTGAGCATGTAACTGCGGTCAACGCTCGCCCAGCCGATACCGCCGGCCGACGAGATCGCCTCGGCGATGGGCCGCGGCCTTACCAGCGGAACCGGAAGCGCCTTGATGAGGCGGGCAAGCTGCTCCGGATCGTGGAGGTCGGCCGCTGCCAATTCGCGCAGGACGGCAGCCTTAACGCCCTCGATGCCGGCGCCCTTGCGCAGGCGCGTGGAAAGGCTTGCCTTCGCCGTCTGGCGGGCGAGATCCTTCGACAGCCGGTTCTCCGTCCGGCCGGGCATCAGGTCGAGCGTTAGCGTGGCAGCACCTTCCTCCTCGAGCCGATCGCGCAAGGCGGCGGAATGCGCATAGACCAGACTTCCCTCGATGCCATGTTGCGTCACCACCATCTCCCCCGGAAAGCTGCCGGCGTCGGAGGTGGCCATAACCGATTTCAGCGGCGCACCGGCAAAGCGTTCGCGAAACGGAGCGCTCCAGTCGACATCGAAGCCGCAATTCGCGGCCCTGAAATCCACGATCCCGACGCCCTTGGCGCGGAGGCAGGGCATCAAGGTCGCATCCGAGCCGAGCCTTGGCCAGCTGGCGCCGCCAAGCGCCAGGAGCACGCCATCGCAGCGAACGATCTTCGAACCCTCCGGTGTGGCGAAGACATAGCCGTCCTCAGTAAAGCCGGTCCAGCGATGGCGGACACGCAGTTCGACGCCTAGCACCTCGAGCCTTCGCAGCCAGGCGCGCAGCAATGGCGATGCTTTCATTGCCTTTGGAAAGACGCGACCCGAAGAGCCGACGAATGTCTCTGTGTCAAGCGCTCTTGCCCAGCCGCGAATATCCTCCGGTCGAAAACCATCGAGCGCCGATCGTAGGTGTTCCGACGCTGCGCCGAAGCGCTTGACAAAGAGTGCGTAATCCTCGGAATGGGTGATGTTGAGACCGGATTTGCCGGCCAGCAGGAACTTGCGAGCGACTGTCGGCATGCTGTCGTAGATCGTGACGGCATGACCGGTTTCGGCAAGGAACTCAGCCGCCATCAGCCCCGAAGGGCCACCGCCGATGATCGCAATCTGTTTTCCGTTCACTCGCCCACCTGACGCCCCGAATCGTTGCTGCAGTCTTGGCCTGCTACGAGACGGCGTGCAACAGGTTGTGTCGACTTTCCGGTGAGCGGGGCTGGCGCAGTCATCGCGACGGCTGCGCCAGCCGGCGGCCTTTTCAGGGCTTCCAGACGCCGGCGATTTGGCGGGTGGCGACGTTCAGGCGGTTCCAGAGGTTGATGTTTGCGATTGCCAGAACGAGGAGCGCGAGGTCGGCTTCGCCATAATGTCGCGCGGCCTGCTCCCATATGTCGTCAGGCACGGGGTCCGATCTATCGCTGAGGCGGGTTACGGCTTCGGTGAGCGCGAGTGCTGCGCGCTCCGCCTCGTCGAAATAAGGGGTGTCCCGCCAGGCGGCGACGGCGAACAGGCGTTCGTCGGTCTCACCGGCCTTCTTCGCCAGGCGAGGATGCCCGTCGACACAGACGCCGCAGCCGTTGATCTGGCTCGCCCGTAGGTTGATCAGCTCGAGCGTGCGGGTCGAAATGCCGCCGTTTCTCGTCACGTTCGCCACGGCCTGTAGCGCCTGCATCGCGTCGGGAACGAGTACCGCCGGGTTGCTAATTCTTGCTTGCATGTTTCATCTCCTTCCGGTGTGTTTTCAAATTCCGGATGCTGGATATCCGGCAATCTTGACGACGTGGCCGGCGGGACGATTTTCCTGTCACATCAAGCCGGCCTCGTTCGTCAAAGGGATGACGGAACGCGACGGGGAAATGTGACCGATGAACGAGAAAAAATTTCTGGCTGAACGGTTCGAGGCTGATCGTAGCCATTTGCGGGCGGTGGCCTATCGCATGCTCGGCTCTCGAAGCGAGGCCGACGATGCCGTCCAGGAGGCATGGCTACGCCTCAGCCGCGCCGATACGATGGAGGTCTCGAACCTTACCGGATGGCTGACGACCGTCGTCGGACGGGTGTGCCTCGACATGTTGCGGTCGCGCAGATCGCGGCGCGAGGCGCCGTGGGGTCCGGACGTGCCGGAGCCTGTAGCTCCTGGCGAAAATGCAGAGCAGGAGGCGGCGATGGCAGATCAGGTCGGCGCCGCAATGCTGGTCGTGCTGGAGAGGCTGGCGCCGGCTGAGCGGCTTGCCTTCGTTCTGCATGACATGTTTGCCGTGCCTTTCGACGATATCGCGCCGATCGTCGGGCGCTCGACGGAGGCGGTGAGGCAGCTTGCGAGCCGGGCCCGGCGTCGCGTCGAGGGAAGTGAGCCGCCAGTTGCTGCCGATCGGACCCATCAGCGGAAAATCGTCCACGCTTTCCTTGCCGCGGCCAAAGGCGGGGATTTCGAGGGGTTGCTGGCGATCCTCGATCCGGACGTGATCTTTCGGTCCGATGCGGCGGGCGTTCAGTTGGGCGCCCTTGCCGAGGTTCGTGGTGCGGCAGCTGTGGCCGGCATCTTCAAGGGAAGAGCCCAGGGAGCGAAGGCTGCGATGGTCAACGGCGAATTGGGCCTTGTCGTCGCGTTCCACGGTGTGCTGCGCGTCGTGCTGCGCCTGACGTTCGACAACGGGCGGATCAACGCGATAAACGCCGTTGCCGACCCCGAACGCCTTCGCGAAACGGACTACGCGATCTTGGCGAGCGAATGATTTAGCGCGCCGGCACCAGCATGCGCAACAGCGTACCGTCCTTCAGGAAGAACTGGTGGAACAGCGCCGCTGCGGCATGCAGGCCGATCAGAATGATGAATATGGGTTTGGCGAGGCTGTGGATGCCTCCGAAAGGGCCGAGCTGATAATAGGCGAGCAGGCCGGTGATCGGGACTGCGACCAGAAGCACATAGAAGGTCCAGTGGGCAAATCGAGCGAGGAGAACCAGCGGTGCGGGCCCGCCAGCCGGTTTCGGCGTGCCGACGAACAGTCGCAGGGCCAATCTGAGGCAGACCAGGGCAAGGATTGCGATGCCGACCCAGTAGTGGGCAGTGCCCATCGATGCATCGAACGACGAGACGATGCGGTCGCGGATCCGCGCCCTGACGACGTGGGTCATGCTGTCGCCAAGCAGGAGCTGGAAGATAACAAGCGCGGCGATGAGCCAATGCAGCGATATCTGAGCGGCGGAGTAGCCGAGCGGTCGTACTGATCGCATGAATGTCGTTTCCCTATTCTACCTGGCGGGATTATGGACCATGGCTCCTGACGGCAGCCTGAATTGCCGGGCCGCCCGGTTTGATCGCCCGCCTCTCAATTTTTTGATGCGTCCTGTCGGTTGTGGCGCTACTTCTTCGTCTTAAATCAAGAGGAGGCTACCGATGCTCTATGCAATCCTGTGCTACAACGACGAAAATGCCGTCTTTGCCTGGTCGAAGGACGAGGAGGAGGCGACCATGGCCCGGCTGCACGCCGTCGAGAAGAAGCTTGCCGACAAAGGCAGGCTCGGGCCGACCGCACGGCTGATGCCGACGACGGCAGCGACGACCCTGCGCAAGGGCAAGGACGAGCCGCTGGTGCTTGACGGTCCGTTTGCCGAGACCAAGGAGCAGTTTCTCGGCTTTTTCGTTGCCGATTTCGAGACGCTCGACGAGGCTGTCGAATTTTCGAGAGAGCTGGCGATCGCCAATCCTGGCGCCGGCGCCTATGAGATCCGGCCGCTTTACGTCTTCAGGCCGGGGACTATTTCGACATGACCGATATTGTCTGGATCGACAAGGCACTGACATCGGCAAGGCCCCAGGCGCTCGGGGCATTGCTTCGTTACTTCCGAAATCTCGACATTGCCGAGGAAGCGTTCCAGGAGGCCTGTCTCCGGGCGCTGAAAACCTGGCCGGACAAAGGGCCACCGCGCGATACGGTCGCCTGGCTGATCCTCGTTGGTCGCAACAGCGGCATCGACGTCGTCCGTCGCCGCAGCAAGACCGAGGCGTTGCCGGAAGAGGCCGCATTCTCGGACACCGGCGACGCCGAGGCCGAGATGGCCGAACGCCTCGACGGCTCAAACTATCGCGACGATATCCTCAGGCTGCTGTTCATCTGCTGCCATCCGGATCTGCCGGCGACCCAGCAGATCGCGGTGGCGCTCAGGATCGTCTCCGGTCTTTCGGTTGCGCAGATCGCCAAGGCATTCCTGGTCGGCGAAAGCGCCATGGAGCAACGTATCACGCGGGCGAAGGCCCGGATTGCTGCAGCCGGCGTTGCTTTCGAGATCCCCGGTGCGGTCGAGCGCAGCGAACGCATGACGGTCGTCTCCTCGATGATCTATCTCGTCTTCAATGAGGGCTATTCCAGCGGCGAAGTTTCGCGTGACACATCCGCGTTTACCGACGAGGCAATTCGGCTCGCGCGCCTGCTTCTACGCATCTTTCCTTCTGAGCCCGAGACGATGGGGCTTCTGGCGCTGATGCTTCTGCAGCACTCGCGCAAGGCGGCGCGATTTGATGGTCGAGGGCAGATGGTCCTGCTTGAGGATCAGGATCGCTCGCGCTGGAACCGCGAGATCATCAACGAGGCATTAGCCCTGCTCGACAAGGCTATCCGCCACCGCCAGCCGGGTCCCTATCAGTTTCAGGCGGCCATCGCCGCTTTGCACGCGCGGGCGCTTCGGGCCGAAGACACGGACTGGGAAGAAATCGACCTTCTCTATCAGGGTCTCGAGCGCCTGCAGCCGTCACCGGTCGTCACCCTCAATCGGGCCGTGGCTGTCTGCAAGCTCAAAGGGGCCGGTGAAGCGCTGGCGCTGATCGAGCCGCTGGCAGAACGCCTGTCATCCTATTTCTATTTTCATGGCGTCAGGGGCGGTCTGCTGATGCAGCTCAAGCGCGATGGCGAAGCCCGTGAGGCTTTCAACCGGGCAATTGCGCTTGCAAATTCCACCGCCGAGGCGGCACACATCCGCCAGCAGCTCGATCGCCTTGAAGGCGACGCCGTCGCATTTCTCGCGAAATAATTTTTGATAATTTCCCCTAAGTCCTGTCGACACGGGGGCCATCGCAGCGTCCTTGGGATACAGGCCGCAGAGGCTGCGTTTCAAACAAGAGGAAGCACCAAAGTCATGACCGAACAGGACATTACCCCGAAATTCGAACTGTCGCTCACCCGCGTGATCGATGCACCGCGCGACAAGATATTCAAGGCCTGGACCAATCCCGATCTCGTCAAGCAGTGGTTCGCTCCGCTGCCCTGGAGCACGCCGCATGTCGAAATGGATGTTCGGCCGGGCGGCGCGAACCTCTTCGTCATGAGCGATCCCGACGGCAATCAGTTTCCGAACCGCGGCGTCTATCTCGAGGTCGTCGAGAACGAGAAGCTCGTCTTCACCGACGCCTTCACCAGCGCCTGGGTTCCCTCGGCAAAGCCATTCATGGTCGCAACGATCACGCTCGAAGACCTCGGCGGCGGCAAGACCAGATATACGGCAACAGTCCTGCACTGGAGCGAAGAGGACCGCCAGGCCCATGAAAAGATGGGTTTCCACCAGGGCTGGGGGCAGTGCTCCGATCAGCTTGCGGCACTCGTCGCCAGGATCTGATTTCATATCGGTGCTCAGGAGGATACGGCCATGGCATACCCAATCGATTCAACCGGGGTGTCGCGCCCGCAGCGCATGCCGGCAGCATTTTTAGCGGCCTGATCGTCGCCTTTCTGGTCCTCGACGGGGCAATCAAGCTGATCCCGATCTCGCCGGTGACCGAGACGATGGCGGCGCTCGGCTATTCCAGCGATCCGATCCTTGCACGCGGCCTTGGTATCATTACGCTCGCCTGCGCGCTGCTTTATGCCATTCCAAGGACTTCGGTGCTTGGAGCGACCCTTCTGACCGGCCTTCTGGGTGGCGGCAGCCCGATCTTCTTGCATCTGCTCTTCGGCGCCTACCTCGGCATCATCGCCTGGGGCGGCCTTTATCTAAGGTATGAAGCGGTTCGTAGAATGATTCCGTTCAAGCTCTGATGTGATTGATTTTGGAATCGAATTGCATGCCGTTGGGGCTGCGGCCTACCGATCTTCATCGCTGCCCCCATCAACTTTTTCGAACGAACTCTTCTAATATTCCCGTTTGCGAAGCCGATCATGGCTGCTTATCTGCTTGTCGATAACAGGATGGGAAAACACCATGGAACTCGGACTTTACACATTCGCTGACGTCGATCCCAATCCTGCCGGCGGGAAGGGTGCCGAAGCTGCGCGACGGGTCAGGGACCTTGTCGAGGAAGTCGAGCTTGCCGATCAGGTCGGGCTCGATGTGTTCGGGCTTGGCGAGCATCATCGGCCAGACTATGCCGCCTCTGCACCGGCGATGATCCTGGCTGCGGCGGCGGTGAAAACGAAAAACATCCGGCTCACCAGCGCGGTCACGGTGCTGAGCTCCGACGATCCCGTTCGTGTCTTCCAGCAGTTCTCGACACTCGACCTGCTGTCGAACGGTCGCGCCGAGATCATGGCGGGACGCGGATCGTTCATCGAATCGTTTCCGCTGTTCGGCTATAATCTGGAAGACTACGACCAGCTGTTCGAGGAAAAACTCGATCTGCTGCTGGCGATCCGGGACGGTGAGCATGTGAACTGGTCGGGCGCGATGCGTCCGCCGCTCAACGGCCAGGGCGTCTATCCTCGTCCGCTGCAGGAGCCGTTGCCGGTCTGGATCGCGGTTGGTGGGACGCCGCAGTCGGTCGCGCGCGCTGGTGCTTTCGGCCTACCGGTCGCGATCGCGATCATCGGCGGCGAACCGCGCCGTTTCGCGCCCTTGCTCGATCTCTACCGCGAGGCTGCGCGCCGCGCCGATCAGGATGCGACCAGGCTGAAGACCAGTATCAACGTGCATGGCTTTATCGCCGACACCACGCAAGCGGCTGCCGATCAATTTTACGGGCCGCAATCGGAGGTGATGAACCGGATCGGACGGGAGCGAGGCTGGGGGCCGACCAGCCGGGCGCAGTTCGATCTTTCACGTGGTCCGAACGGCGCCTTGTTCCTTGGCGACCCCGAAACGGTGGCCGAGAAGATCGTCGCGCATCACCGCATCTTCAAGAACGACCGCTTCCTGCTGCAGATGGCGATCGGGTTGATGCCGCATGCGCAAGTCATGCGTGGCATCGAACTCTACGGCACGAAAGTGGCGCCCCTGGTTAGAAAGGCATTGACTGAGGGCTAAGGAGAGGCGAAAGCGACAGCTTGATCCTATCCGCCCGGTGCTGCCGGGAACGAGCCGGAAGCCGCGAATGATCATTTGCAACGACGACGAACTGACAAAGCTCAGAGAAATCGGCCGTATCTGCGCCAATGCGCTGAAGGCGATGGCCGCCGCTCTCGAGCCCGGCATGACCACGCTGGAGCTCGATCAGATCGGTCGCAAGGTGCTGGAGGATGCCGGCGCGCGCTCGGCGCCGGAATTCTGCTACAGGTTTCCGGGTGCGACCTGCATCAGCGTCAATGAAGAGGTGGCCCACGGCATTCCCGGGCCGCGGGTGATCCTTGCCGGCGATCTCGTCAATCTCGATGTGTCGGCCGAAAAGGACGGTTTCTTTTCGGACACCGGCGCATCCTTCACCGTGCCGCCGGTCAAGCCGAAGGTGGAGCGCCTGTGCCGCGACGGCAAGCGGGCGCTTTGGATCGGGCTCAATCAGGTGCGCAGCGACGCCGCATTCTTGCAAATAGGCAAGGCAATCGGCGCCTTTGCGGCCAAGAACCGCTATACCCTCGTTGCAAATCTCGCCAGCCACGGTATCGGTCGCTCGCTGCACGAGGAGCCGGCCGAGGTTTCCACCTGGGCCGATCCAAGCGAAACGCGCGTCATGCAGGACGGGCTCGTCTTTACCGTCGAGCCCTTTCTATCGCTCGGCGCCACCTGGGCCGAAGGCGGCGACGATGCCTGGACGCTCTACAGCGACCCACGCGCCCCGACGGTGCAGTTCGAGCACACCGTCGTTGCCACGCGCAACGGGCCGATCATCCTGACGCTTGCCGACGAGTGATACTTTCCGAAAAACCGTGGCCTATTCCGAGGCTTCCGGCTTCGGCCGCAGGATGTCGGCGGCTGCCTGTTCGAGGATCGCGGCGATGCGGATGCCTTCGGCCTTCGTCCACGGATATTTCATCCTGAGTGCCGAGCGCAGCAGCTGGCGCGCCGCCCGGACCTCTCCGACATCGCGATCAAAGGCGCTGTCGTCGCGCTCTTCGCCGCCGCCGTCTTCCGAGCCGAACATTCGCCGCACATGGGCCATCTTCTCGCCGATGTGGCCGAGCTTGGCGAGCGTCACCTCGATCAGCGCACGGTTTTCATCGACGCGGGCCTGGCCGGCTTCGGTGATGCGATAGAGCTTCTTCGTGCCTGAGACCTCGACTTCGGCAAGCGCCGTTTCCTCAAGATAGGTAAGGGCTGGGTAGATGACGCCCGGGCTCGGCACATAAAAGCCGCCGGAACGCTCCTCGAGAATCTTGATCAATTCATAACCGTGTCGCGGCTGCTCTGAAAGGAGGGCCAGAATGATGAGCTGCAGGTCGGCTGCGTCGAATTTCCGGCCTGTGCGGAAACCGCCGCCGAACATGCCACCCTTGAAACCCCTCATGAATTCTCTCCCCCGCGACCCGCGCTGATCGTAATGTTCGCCGTGTCGCAGGATATACTCCTCGGTTCGGTGAAAGCCACCAGCGAACATGCCACCATGGAAACCTCTCATAACTTTTATCCTTTGTGTTCGTACGAACAGTATCGTTCGTAATGTCGTAAGATATATATCGTAAGATAATTAACCGCAAGATTGGCGTTCGAAAATTTTCGGCGGAGCGGGGATTGCGAAGATGACGCGTCGTCGATTATCCGGCCGTGGCGAGGGTTGGCGGGCGAACACGCGCAGTTACAATTGCGTAACAATGGGACGAAGCCGGTTGCCGCGTCTTTCGAACTGTCTTAGGTTCGCCGCGAAAAGTCGCCAGCCACTGTCGAAAGACGAAGCCCAAGGTCGAACGACCAAGCCAAGAAAGCCCCGCCGCCCGTGTTCCATTCCTTTTTTCCCCAGCCAAGGCTGTTCTTTACCTCGCTTATCGTCTGGACTTTGGTTGCCATAGCTGGCTGGTATCTGTTCGCTGCCGGTTTCGGCGCCGCGCATGGTTTTGCGCCAGTTTCGGAAGAGCAGCAGCCGATCGATCTTTCATTCTTCATGCTTCGCGAAAATCTCTGGTTCTACGGCTACTTCCTGCTAAGCGCGGCAATCTTCTGCGGCGCCTGGCATATAAAGGCAGTCAATCATCCCTGGAAAATATGGTCGGTCTGGGGTTCGGCGCTGATCATCTTTGTCACCTATTTTGGCGTGCAGATCTCAGTCGTGATCAACAACTGGCGCCGTCCGTTCGGGGATCTTTTGCAGAACGCGCTGGTAAAAAAGCCGGGCGTTTCCGTCGAGAATTTCTACGACTTGATGCTGGTCTTTGCGCAGATCGCTTTCCTCAGCATGTTCGTATCGATCATGACCGACTTTTTCACCAGCCACTACATCTTCCGCTGGCGCACGGCGATGAACGATTTCTACATGTCGAAGTGGGAAAAGCTGCGGCATATCGAAGGCGCCTCCCAGCGTGTTCAGGAAGATACGATGCGCTTTTCGAGTACGCTCGAAGGCCTCGGTATCAGCCTGATCAACTCTGTCATGACGCTGGTCGTCTTCCTGCCGATTCTTCTGGCCTTGTCGACCTACGTTACCGAGCTACCCTTTATCGGCAAGGTGCCGAATTCGCTATTCTGGCTCGCACTGTTCTGGTCGGTGTTCGGCACGTTCCTGCTGGCATTTGCGGGTATCAAATTGCCAGGATTGAATTTCAAGAACCAGCGTGTCGAGGCGGCCTATCGCAAGGAGCTGGTCTATGGTGAGGATCATGGAGACCGGGCTCAGCCGGCCACCGTCGTCGAACTGTTCTCCAACGTCCGCCGCAACTACTTCCGCATGTATTTCCACTACATGTATTTCAACGTTGCCCGCTACTTCTACCTCCAGGCCGACAATCTTTTCGTGATCTTCATGCTGGTGCCGACCATCGTTGCCGGGGTGATCACTTACGGGATATTCCAGCAGATCTCGACCGCGTTCGGACAGGTCAGCAACTCGTTCCAGTATCTCGTGAATTCCTGGACAACGATTATCGAATTGCTGTCGATCCATAAGCGTCTGAAGGCTTTCGAGGCTGCAATCGATGACGAACCACTGCCGGCGATCGATCGGTATTATCTCGAACGGCAGGCGGAAAACGTCAACGTGGATGCTTGAGCGGCCTGGATTGACATGAAATGGAAGGCTCCGGAGACGGAGCCTTTTTTGTAAGTTCGGAGCCAGACACCCCCTCTGTCGGCCTCGCCGACAGAGGGGGTGTAAAGGCGAGAGCTAGCGTGACGCAATCAAAGCCCGGACCCTTGCGGCTTTCCGCGGGCTGCAATCATCGGCAGGGCTTGCGAATAGCTGATGCAGGCGACCTCCGGCCGGTGGCAGACGTCGCTGACGAAGCGGTCGAGCGCGTGCCAATAGGCGCCGGCATTCATCTCGACGAAATGGAAGCCGAGCTGGAGCGGGATGCGGTCGCCGTCATATTCCTTGTCGAACGCAGCCTCGAAGGCATCGAAGGTGCGGTCTTCGAACGATTTTGAATCCTGGGCGTCCTCGACGCCCTTCGAATGATGGACATAGAAATTATAGTCCATGCCGATCACGAGATGGTGGTCCGGGCCTTCTGGAATCAGCGGCAGGCCGAAACGGGCAAGCCCGCCGACGCTTTGCGGCAGCTGTGGCCCCCTGGTTACGAGGCTGGCGTCATATTCGAAGCCAATCGCCTTCTCCGCCGGAACCAGGCCGTCGCTGGTGGAGAGATAGGGCGCGCGGAAGCCCTTGACGTCGTGGGTGGCGAATTTCTCCCAGCCGTCAGGCTCTTCGGTTGCGGCGCCCGCATTCTTCCAGGCGTCGCGCAATGCGACGCGCGCGGAGATAAACTCCTGTTTCCAGTCGGCCTCCGTCCATTTCTTGCCGTCGAAGTGACCGCAGGCGTGGCTCGAAATATCGGCGCCTTCCTGATGCGCGCCCCAAATATTGGCGATGCGCGTGCGGATCTCGTCGTCGCTCTTGGCAAAGCCGACGTTCGACTTTCCAGGCTTCTGTCCGGGTCCCTGATAGGCCTTTGCCTGATCGTGGTTCATCAGAAAGGTGCAGGAGAGGAAATAGGTGAAGTGGGCGCCGTTGCGCGTAGCGATCTCGCGGCTTTTCGTCCAGAGCGCATTGTCATGCGCGCCGTCGAAGGAGATGAGGACGATCTGCTTCGGTTTGTCTTCCGACCTTGCCGCAGGGCAGAGCAAAAGAGACAGGGCAACGGCCGAAGAATAGAGCTTTATTGGAGACGAATGTGAAAACATGGGCACCGCGACGATTTGCTTCGGGTTTTGATGCCTTGCGATTGTGGCGAAGCCGGGATCGCTGTGGCAATTTTTAGCCAAACCGGGCATTGATGGCTGACACAGCCTTGAACAGGATCTCATTCATGACATTGCTAGCCGTCGGCCTCATACTTTTTCTCGGCGTCCATCTGATCCGAACCCTTGCCCCCGGCTTTCGCCAATCGATGATCGATCGCCTTGGCAAGCCGACCTGGACGGGAATTTATTCGGTTGCCAGCCTCGTCACTTTCGTCTTCCTCGTTTATGCCTTCAGTGTCGCGCGGACTGCAACGACTGTTCTCTATTCGCCGCCTGCCTGGGCTTCGCACATCACCATCGCCCTGATGCTCGTCGCCATGATCTGTCTTGTCGCGAGCCTGTTGCCAGCAGGCCGCATCGCGACAGCGGTGAAGCATCCGATGGTGCTTTCGGTAAAGATCTGGGCGTTGGCACATCTGATCGCCAACGGCGACAGCGCGTCGGTCCTGCTATTCACGGCGTTCCTCGCCTGGGGCGTGATCCTCAGGATTTCGTTGAAGCGGCGGGCCCGGGCCGGCGAGATCAATGTGAGGCCGTTCGTATCTGCGAAATACGATCTCTACGCGGCCGTCCTTGGCGTTGTGCTCTGGGTGTTGATCATCTGGAAGCTGCATGAGTGGATTATCGGAGTTTCGCCACTTTCGATGACATGATTTCGGCAACTCCCCCTTACATCGGCGGCAAAATGGAGTAGAAGGCCCCTTCACGCGCTGCATCCAGCTGGCGTGATCCCGTTTTGAAAAGATTGAGTTAGGCCCGGGCCGGAGACGAGAATGGCATTCAACGACGATAGCTTCATCCGTGAAGTCAACGAGGAACTTCGTTCCGATCAGCTGCGGTTCGTATGGCGCCGCTTCGGGCGCATTTTCGTTGGCATCGCCGTGCTCATCGTCTTTGCCACCGCCGCCTTCAGCGCCTACCGCTACTGGGCCGGCAATCAGGCCGGCAGCACCGGCGACAAGTTCATCGCCGCTCTGACGCTTGCCGACCAGAACAAGAGCGACGAAGCGCTTGCCGCGTTGAGCGCCATCGAGAAGGATGGGCTCGGCTCCTATCCGCTTTTGGCCAAGATGCGTGCTGCAACGCTGCAGGCTCAGAAGGGCGATGTTACGGGCGCCGTTGCCGCCTTCACGGAAATCAGCAAACAGTCCGGCGTGCCGTCGGTCATTCGCGATGCCGCGCGGGTGCGCGCAGCATTCCTGCTGGTCGATACCGGAACCTACGACCAGATCTCGGCGCAGGTCGAGGAATTGGCCGTGCCGGCAAACGGCTTTCGCCATTCGGCCCGTGAAGTTCTCGGTCTTGCCGCTTTCAAGGCGGGCGATTTCGTCAAGGCTCGTCAGTGGTATCAGGCCATCGTCGACGACCAGCAGTCGCCGCGCAACGTTGCCAACCGCGCGCAGATGATGCTTGATAACATCATCGCCTCCGGCAAAGCCCCACTGGCCAAGGGCTAAAGGAAAAACAATCCCATGAGTTTCACGGTCGCCATCGTCGGTCGCCCGAATGTCGGCAAGTCCACGCTTTTCAACCGTCTGGTTGGCAAGAAGCTGGCGCTTGTCGACGACACGCCCGGCGTCACCCGCGACCGCAGGCCGGGCGATGCCCGGCTGATGGGTCTGAAGTTCCGCATCATCGATACCGCCGGTCTCGAAGAGGCTCACGAGGATACGCTGGAAGGCCGTATGCGGGCGCAGACGGAAGCGGCGATCGAGGAGGCGGACCTGACGCTTTTCATCGTTGATGCCAAATCCGGCCTGACGCCGCTCGACAAGACCTTTGGCGAATTGCTGCGTCGAAGCGGCAAGCCCGTGGTTCTCGTTGCCAACAAGTCGGAAGCCAAGGGCTCCGAAGGCGGCTTCTACGACGCCTTTACGCTCGGTCTCGGCGAGCCATGCCCGATCTCGGCCGAACACGGCCAGGGAATGATTGATCTTCACAACGCCATCGTCGAGGCAATCGGCGAGGACCGCGCCTATCCTGAGGACGAGGATGTGGCGGAAACCAATGTCAGTATTCCGCGCGCCGACGGCGATGACGTCGAAGAGATCGACGAAGAGCCCGCCTACGACGATACCAAGCCATTGCGCATCGCCATCGTCGGCCGACCGAATGCCGGCAAGTCGACGATGATCAATCGCTTTCTGGGCGAGGATCGTCTGCTGGTCGGCCCGGAAGCGGGCATCACCCGCGACTCGATTTCGGTCGATTGGACGTGGCGCGGCCGCATGGTCCGGATGTTCGACACGGCCGGCATGCGCCGCAAGGCGCGCGTCACGGAGAAGCTGGAGAAGCTTTCGGTCGCCGACGCGCTGCGCGCCATCCGGTTTGCCGAAACCGTCGTCATCGTCTTCGACGCCACCATCCCGTTTGAAAAGCAGGACCTGCAGATCGTCGATCTGGTGCTTCGCGAAGGGCGCGCCGCTGTGCTTGCCTTCAACAAGTGGGATATGATCGACGACCGGCAGCCCGTCCTTGCCGAACTGCGCGAAAAGACCGACCGGCTGCTGCCGCAGGCGCGCGGCATTCGTGCCGTCCCGATCGCCGGGCAGACTGGCGAGGGGCTCGACCGTCTGATGCAGGCGATCGTCGATACCGACAAGGTGTGGAACAAGCGCATCGCGACAGCCAAGCTCAATCGCTGGCTGGAGACACAGCAAATCCAGCATCCGCCACCCGCAGTCTCCGGTCGCCGGATCAAGCTGAAATACATGACGCAGGTGAAGGCCCGCCCGCCGGCCTTCATGATCTCCTGCACACGCTCGGATGCTTTGCCCGAGTCCTACGTTCGCTACCTCACCAACGGGTTGCGCGAGGATTTCGCCATGCCGGGCGTGCCAATCCGTATCCATTTCCGGACATCGGAAAACCCGTACGAGAACAAGAAGAAGCGCTGACTTTGGACTTAAGGACGTTGGGTTTCAGGTCCGGCGTATCATCCGTCCGCGATAATTGGCAACGCGCACGTTGCCGATGAACTGCTTGGTTGCTGCTTCCCACGAATAGGTCATTGCAAGGGCTCTCGCTTCATCCCGATCGCAGGACAGCGCCATCAGGCAGGCTTGCGTGAGGTCGTGGTGGACGGCGCCGGACTTCTCGTGGCCGCCGAGAATATCGGCGGGGCCTGTCACCGGATAGGCGGCGACCGGGACACCGCTTGCGAGCGCTTCGAGGATAGTGTTGCCGAAGGTGTCGGTCCTTGACGGGAAGACGAAAACATTCGCCTGGGCGTAGGACTTTGCCAGCTCCTCGCCGTATTTGGCGCCGGTGAAAAGCACGTCGGGGTAGAGCTTCTTCAATTCGGCAAGGGCCGGGCCATCGCCGATAACCACCTTCGATCCCGGCAGGTCGAGATTGAGGAAGGCAGGCAAGTTCTTCTCGAGCGCCACCCGACCCACGGTCATGAAAATCGGCCGAGGCAGGTCGAAAGGCCTGTCTTCGAGCGGCCTCGGGTGAAACAGCTCCTGGTCGATGCCGCGGGTCCATGGCAGGAGATTGCGGATGCCTTTTGCTTTCAGCTCATTTGCAAGGCTTGGCGTCGCCACCATGCAGCCGTAACCCGCATTGTGAAACCACCGGACAAAGGCATAGAGCCAGGATTTGGGGATCGGCAGCCTTGCCGAAACATATTCCGGAAAACGGGTGTGATAGGTCGTCGAGAACGGCATGCCGTTTTTCTGGCACCACCGGCGCGCCGTCAGGCCGAGCGGACCTTCGGTGGCGATGTGGACATAGGACGGCTTGGCCTCGGCGATCTTCTTGGCGATGCGCCGGTAGCTGGCGATCGAAAGGCGGATTTCGGGATAGGTCGGGCAGGGGATGCTGTGCAGGCCTTCGGGGGTGAGCATCGTGACGTCGACGCCCATGCGCGCCAGCTCGCGATTGGTATTTTCGATGGAGCGAACGACGCCGTTGACTTGCGGATGCCAGGCGTCCGTGACGATGAGCAGCCGCTCTGATGTAATCGTCGCGGTGGCCTCTTCCATCCAGGTCCTGTGGTCGATGTCCGACAAACGTTGCAACATGTCCAAACGCTTCCATCCACGCCGCCTGATGTGAAGGCGCAACGCCTTGCGGCAGCCGAGAATGATTCTCACCCCGGCCTATTGTGATGGCGGTCCATGATGGAAATATTACAGACCTTGCCTGGCAAGGCTCGTGTGGTCCGGCGGCCTCAGGTTCAGGGTTGTCAGGCCCGGGCGATCGTGCGAAGGCCCAACCGCTCCGGCTTCACGAGCGCGCCATGCTCGCTGATGACCTTGGCTGCGATCTTGGCTGCAAAATGAGCGGCGGCAACCGGGTCATGCGACTTCAGATATTCGGCAAGGAAGGCGCCGTTGAAGCTGTCACCGGCGCTGGTGGTATCGACCACCTGTTCGACCATTTCAGCCGGGACCGCTGTGCTGGTTCCGTCCGCGCTGACGATTGCGCCTTCCGCGCCATTCTTGACAACGACGATATGGGCGCCGAGGGTGCGGTAGCGATGGATGGTCGCCCCGACGCTGTCGTCACCAAAATGACTGGCCTCGTCGTCGAAGCTTGGCATGACAAGCGTCGATGCACGGCCGCCTTCGCTGATCGTCGAATGCATGGCATCGAAGCTGGACCACAGCCGCGGCCTGAGGTTGGGGTCGAAGACGACAAGCTTTCCGATGGCCCTTGCGCGCCGCAGCTCGGATAGCAACGTCTCGGTGTCTTCATGGCTGAGGATTGCAAGCGTGATGCCCGAGAAATAAATGACGTCGGCAGCCTCGATGGCATCGCGAAGCCGATCGCCATCGACGGCGAGCTGACGGGCTGCAGAACTGTCGCGCCAATAGCTGAAGGAGCGTTCGCCATTCTTCAGGTTGATCATATAAAGACCCGGCGTCTTGCCGCGGATACGGCGGATTTGCGTGGTGCCGATCCCTGCCTTGGCCATGAATGCCAGCATCTCATCTGACATCGGATCGTCGCCGAGTGCGGTGAAATAGTCGATCGACCACTCCTCAGGCAGGCAGGCGCGCGCGTACCAGGCGGTGTTGAACGTGTCGCCGGCAAAGCCCTTGCGCAGATAGCCGTCATGGGCCTGCGACAGCTCCACCATGCACTCGCCGATCGATAAAAACTTCCCGCCCAACCTGTTCGCTCCCACAAGGCCTGCCTGTGATGCGGTGATACGCAATGCAAACCAAGGAAACAAGGTTTGCGCTGCGCGCGATCGACAAGTTTTAAGGCCGGTCCATATGATAGCATGCCGCCCTTTGCCCGGCACGCACGTCCTCCATGTCCGGCATCGCGGTCCGACAGATATCCGTCGCCTTCCAGCAGCGAGGTGAAAAGACGCAGCCGGGCGGCGGGTTGAGCGGCGAGGGCGGGTCGCCCTGAAGCCGGATGCGCTGGCGCGCCCGCGCCGCCTTCGGGTCAGGGACAGGGGCAGCGGAAAACAGCGCCTGGGTATAGGGATGGGCCGGATGCTGGAAGACGGTGGCGCAATCGCCCGCCTCGACGATCCTGCCGAGATAGAGCACCAGCACGTCATCAGAGATCAAGCGAACGACCGAGAGGTCGTGGCTGATGAAGATCAGCGTCAGGCCGAACTCCTTGCGTAGTTTGCGCAGGAGCGTGATCACCTGGCCCTGGATCGAGACATCGAGGGCGGAGACCGGTTCGTCGCAGACGATCAGCTTCGGCCTCGTGACGACCGCGCGGGCAATGCCGATGCGCTGTGCCTGCCCGCCAGAGAATTCGTGCGGATAGCGATTGATCATTTCAGGCACGAGGCCGACGGCCGTCATTATGTCGCGAACGCGCTCCTGGCGCTCAGCGCGCGTCAGCTTCGGCTCGAATACGGTCAGCGGCTCGGCGATGATGTCGCCGACGGTCATGCGCGGATCGAGCGAGGCGATAGGGTCCTGGAAGATGATCTGCATGTCGCGGCGGGCGGCGCGCATCTCTTCGTCCGAGAGCTTCGTAAGGTCGCTGCCCTGCCACATGATCCGGCCCTTCTGCGCCCGCAAAAGGCGCAGGATAGAGCGTCCGAGCGTCGACTTGCCGCATCCGGATTCGCCGACGATGCCGAGCGTCCGCCCCTCCTTCAGCTCAAAGCTGACATCGTTGACGGCTGTCAGATAGGTCGGCGGCTTGAAGAAGGATTTCGAGGGAAGCTCGAATTGGGTGGTCAGATGCTCGACCTTGAGAAGCGTCCGCTCAGTCATGGGTCAGCACCTCCTCGCGGCGGGGAAAGGGATGGAAACAGGCGGCACTGTGGCGAAGTGCCAGCGTCTCGAGCCCGGGTGAGGCGTCAATGCAATCGTCCTGCGCTATCGCGCAACGCGGCGAGAAGCTGCAGCCACGCGGCAAATGCATGAGGTTCGGTGGTCGGCCTGGGATGACGGCGAGGTCGTCGACATCCTGGTCAGGGCGCGGGATCGAGGCGTGTAGTGCTGCAGTATAGGGATGCGCCGGGTTTTCGAACAGCTCGTCGACCGGCGCTTCCTCGACGATCCGCCCGGCATACATGACGGCGACGCGATCGGCGAGACCGGCGACAACGCCGAGATCGTGGGTGATCATCACCAGTGCTGTGTTCATTTCCGCGGTCAAGTCATTGAAAAGATCGAGAATCTGCGCCTGGATCGTGACGTCGAGCGCCGTCGTCGGCTCGTCGGCGATCAAGAGCTTCGGTTTGGTCAGGAGCGCCATGGCGATGACGATGCGCTGGCGCATGCCGCCTGAAAGCTCGTGAGGATAGAGGTTGAAGCGCCTGTCAGGATCAGGAATGCCGACGCGCTTCAGCATATCCAGCGCCGCTGCAGAGGCGGCGCGTGCGGTGAGCCCGCGATGAACCTCAAGCTGTTCAGTCAGTTGGCGGGAAATCCTCAGGGATGGATTCAAGGCCGTCATCGGATCCTGGAAGACCATTGCCATGTCCTTGCCGCGGACCTGGTCGAGCTCGCGCGGTTTCAGCGCCAGCACGTCGCGGCCCTCAAGCAGCGCTTGGCCGCTGGTATGGCCGTTCTTGGCCAGCAGGCCCATCAATCCCAGGAAGGTTTGGCTCTTGCCGGAGCCGGATTCGCCGACGATCGCGATGCGTTCGCCACGACGGACCGAGAGGTTCATCTTCGAGACCGCCGCGACCTCGCCCTCGGGCGTGCGGAAGGTGATCGAGTAGTCCTTAAGTTCAAGCAGAGTTTCGTTTTTCAGTGCCTGGGTCATGTCAGCGATCCCTGGGGTCGAAGGCGTCGCGCAGACCGTCGCCGATGAAGAGCAGGCTCATCAGCATGGCGACGAGAAAGCCCGCGGGGAAGAACAGCAGCCAGGGCGTGGTCTCCATCGAGCTGGCGCCATCGGCGATCAACGTGCCGAGCGAGGTCAATGGCTCTTGGACGCCGAAGCCGAGATAGGAGAGGAAGCTTTCGGTGGCGATGATTTCCGGTACCGTCAGCGCCGCATAGATCACCACCGGGCCGACGAGGTTCGGGACGATATGCTTGATGATGATCTTGAACGGCCGCTGCCCGGAAGCACGCGCCGCCTCGATGAACTCGCGATGCTTGAGGGAGAGCGTCTGGCCGCGCACGATGCGGGCCATTGTCAACCACTCTAGCGCACCGATCGCGGCAAAGAGCAGATAGACGTTGCGCCCGAAGATCACCATCAGCAGGATGACGAAGAGGATATAGGGAAGAGCGTACATGATATCGACGAAACGCATCATGACAGTATCGATCCGGCCGCCGAAATATCCGGAGACGGCGCCGTAGAGGACGCCGATGACGACCGCGACGAAGGTGGCAACGGCAGCAACGGTCAGGGAGACGCGGGTGCCGTAAAGGGTGCGTGCCAGCAAGTCGCGACCGTTTGCATCCGTGCCGAAATAGTGGCCGCTTGCAAAATCCGGAGCTGCCCGGAAGGCTGCCCAGTCCGGGTCTTCGTAGTTGAAGGGAATGAGGCTCGGCCCTACGATGGCAACGAGCAGCAGCAGCGCCATGACGACGAGGGCTAAAGCCGCTGCCTTGTTGCGCAACAGGCGTCGCACCGCATCCTTAGTGAGCGACCGGCTTTCGGGAGCCAGCCCCTCAGCGGCGATCAGCTCCGCCTCGAGCAATTCCCGTTTGGCAAGATTGAGGATCATCGCGTTCTCACTTTCGGGTCAAGCCACGCATAGGCGATGTCGACGAGCAGGTTCAGGAACACGATGAGCCCCATATAGAAGATGACCGTTCCAAGCACCATGCCGTAATCGCGGTTGAGGGCGGCGGCGATAAAATAGCGGCCAACCCCCGGCAGGCCGAAGATGCTTTCGACCACCAGTGAACCGGTGAGCAGATAGCTTGCCGCTGGGCCGAGATAGGAGACAACCGGCATAAGGGCTGGCCGCATTGCATGGCGCATGACCGTCAGCCTTGGGCCGATGCCCTTGGCCCTGGCAGTGCGGATATAGTTCTGGCTCATCACTTCGATCATCGATCCGCGCATCAGGCGCGAGATGCGTGCCGCATGCGGCAGTGCCAGCACGATGATTGGCAGGACGATATATTTTGCCGAACCATCGCCCCAGCCGCCGACCGGCAGCCAGCCAAGCTCGATACCAAAGACCAGCTGGAGGATCGGCGCAATCAGGAAACTCGGCAGGACAAGGCCGATCAGCAGGGTTCCGCCCAGCCAGTAATCCGCACTGCGGTTCTGGTAGAGCGCGCCAAGACAGCCGACGGCAACGCCGACTACAAGAGCCAGCACAAATGCCCAGCCGCCGATGGTCAGCGTGTAGGGAAAGCCGCTTAGCAACTGCTGCGTGACGCTGAAGTCCTGGTTGACGAAAGAGGGGCCGAGATCACCCTTCAGGACATCGAAGACGTAGATGGCATATTGCTGGAGGAGCGGCTTGTCGAGGTTGTAATGCGCTGCAAGGTTCCGCAGAACCGCCGGCGGCAAGGGTCTTTCGCCATCGAACGGACCGCCGGGAGCAAGGCGCATAATGAAGAAGCAGACTGTCAGGGCAATCCATATGACCGGGATTGTCGACAGGAGACGACGGAGTGCATAGCTGATCATGAGCGTGAACGGACCCTTTCCGGCATGGCTGGAAAGGGTCCCTGTTCCCAGTTACTGCTTGAAGGAAAGCCAACGGATGCGGTGGATATCCTGCACGTTGTCCTCATAACCGGCGATCTTCGGGGAGACGACGCTCCGCGAGACGTAATAGTAGATCGGGATTGCGGCGCTATCGTCCAGCGCAAGTTGCTCCGCCTGCTTGAACAGCTCGGCTCGCTTCTTGAGGTCCGTCTCTGCGCTGCCCTTTTTCAACAGGGCGTCATATTGTGGATTGCTCCACCGGCCGTAGTTCATGTCGACGCCGGTCGATAGCAGGTTCAGGAAGTTGATCGGGTCGTTGTAGTCGGCAAGCCAGCCGGCGCGGCCGATCTCCACCTTGCCGCGCTGCATTTCGTCGTAATGCACCTTGGTCTCGGTGTTGTAGAGTTCGATTTCCACGCCGAGCGGCTTCCACATCGAGGCGATCGCGGCAGCAATGCGCTTGTGGTTGTCGTTGGTGTTGTAGCGAAGCTGGGCCTTTAGCGGATGGTCCGGTCCGAACCCTGCTTCCTTCAGGAGCTTCTTTGCCTCCTCGACCTTCTGGCCATAGGGCTCGTCCTTCCAGCTCACATAGGCGGGCTCGCCGTAATTGGCGGTGCCCGGCGGAACCCAGGAATACATTGGCAATTCGCCGGTGCCGAGGATCTTCGGGCCGATGACTTCGCGGTTGACGGCCATGGAAAGAGCCTGGCGCACTCGCTTGTCGTTGAAGGGAGGCTTGGTTGCGTTGACAACGTAATAATAGGTGCCGAGGAAGGGCACCACATGCGCCTGACCGGGCAAGTTCGTTTTCATCCATTCGTACTGGTCGGCCGGGAACTCCGTCAGGATATCGAATTCGCCGGCGCGATAGCGCTTCAGCGCGGCCGCCTGATCTTCCAGCGTAAAGAAGGTAACGGTATCGATCTTGACGTTCTTCGCATCCCAGTACAGATCGCTCTTAACGACGGTGACGTGCGAGCCGGGCACCCATTCGGTCGGCTTATACGAGCCGTTGGTGACGATATTGCCGATCTTGACCCAGTCGTCGCCCTTGGCCTCAACCACATGCTTCGGCAAGGGATATGCCGTGTAGTGCATGAGGGCGCTCAAGAAATAGGGCGTCGACTCGTTGAGCGTGATTTCGAGCGTCTTGTCATCGATCGCCTTGACGCCGAGCTGGCTGAAATCCGTGATTTCGCCTTTGTTGATCTTTTCGGCATTCTTGATGGTGAACTGGAGATAGGCATAGTTGGCCGCGGTCTTCGGGTCCATCAGCCGCTGGAAGGCGAAGACGAAGTCTCCCGCCGTGACCGGCTGGCCGTCGGACCACTTGATGCCGTCGCGCAGCTTGAAGGTATAGACCTTGCCATCAGGCGAGATAGTCCAGCTTTCGGCCTGGCCGGGGATCGGATTGTCCTTGGGGTCTTCGGTGACGAGGCCCTCGAAGATCGACCCTTCGATACGGTTTTCCCAGTCGCCGGAGACCTTCTGCGGATCAAGTGAGGTCGGATCGCCACCGTTGTGAATATTAAGCGTCGTCGCGTGCGCCGCGACCGAAATCAGCGTCCCGGCCAATGCTAGCGCCAGGGATCTCTTCGTGAAAAATGTCATGATAGCCCAACCTTTCTGGAGTGTTCGCCTTGTTTTCAAGGTCGTTCAATGTTCCCGCAGATGACCTGTACGTGCAGGTCAATTAGCAACCTATTGAAAGTCGCCGTGCATTCAACCCCCTAAATTAGCGAGTGACAAAGCGACACGGGTTTGTCCACAAACGCCACCGCCTCCCGTGACGGCATGCGCCGGTGTTGACGCACCCGAGGACCCCGTCCTTTGGAATTGTAATTTGGCGCCCGGCAGCTAGTGTGCCACCTTGAGAATTATTCGAGAGAAGGCGGATTGTTTCATGGAATCAGAGGGCAGGGCCGTTGGTGCCGACTGGTGGCGTGGTGCGGTGATCTATCAGGTCTATCCCCGATCGTTTCAGGATACCGACGCCAATGGGCTCGGCGATATCAAGGGCATCACCAGACGCCTGGTGCATATCGCCTCGCTCGGCGTTGACGCAATCTGGTTGGCGCCATTCTTCACGTCGCCGATGGCGGACATGGGCTACGACGTTTCGAATTATTGCGATGTCGATCCGATCTTCGGGACGCTTGCCGATTTCGACGAGATGCTTGCCGCCGCGCATGCGCTGGGGCTCAAGGTTATCATCGACCAGGTGATTTCCCATACCTCCGACAAGCATCCCTGGTTCGTCGAAAGCCGCTCCAACCGCACCAATCCGAAAGCCGACTGGTATGTCTGGGCCGAGCCGAAACCCGACGGCACCGCGCCGAACAACTGGCTGTCGATCTTCGGGGGACCGGGCTGGGAATGGGACGGCGTCCGCCGGCAATATTACCAGCACAATTTCCTGATCTCGCAGCCTGATCTCAATTTTCACAATCACGAAGTTCAGGATGCAGTGCTGTCTGCGATCCGGTTCTGGCTTGACCGGGGCGTCGATGGCTTCCGGCTAGACACCGTCAACTATTATTTCTGCGACAAGCTTTTGCGGGACAATCCGCCGGTCGAGCCGAGCGAAGAAGCCGGAGGGCTCGATGCGCCCGACAGCAATCCCTATGGCATGCAGAACCATCTCTACGACAAGACGCAGCCGGAAAACATCGGCTTCCTGAAGCGGCTGCGCGCGCTGCTCGACACCTACGAGAACCGCGCCACCGTCGGCGAGGTCGGCGACGGCGCGCGGTCGCTGCAGACGCTTGCCGCCTATACCAGCGGCGGCGACAAGCTGCATATGTGCTACACCTTCGATCTGCTCGGCCCGGAATTCACCCCTGCACATTTCCGCCGATGCGTCGGGTCGTTCCAGGAAAGCGTCATCGACGGCTGGGTCTGCTGGGCATTCTCCAACCACGACGTCAATCGGCATGTGAGCCGCTTTGCCAAGACTGAAGAGGAGCGGCCGAGGGTCGCCAAGCTTGCGATATCGCTGCTGTCGACGCTGCGCGGTTCGATCTGTCTCTACCAGGGCGAAGAACTCGGATTGCCCGAGGCCGATCTTGCCTTCGAGGACCTGCGCGATCCCTACGGCATCCGCTTCTGGCCGGCCTTCAAGGGGCGCGACGGATGCCGCACGCCAATGCCCTGGGAAGCGGGCAGGGTACATGCGGGCTTCACCACGGCTGAAAAATCCTGGCTGCCGGTGCCCTATCTGCACGCCGTGCTTTCCGTCGACAAGCAGGAGGCTGAACCTGATTCCGTGCTCAACCACTACCGCCATACCCTGGCCTTCCGCAGACATCATCCAGCCCTCTTCGACGGCGATCTTGTCTTCGTCGACACCAAGGAGGACGTGCTTGCGTTCACTCGTGAGAAAAATGGAGAGACCCTGCTCTTCGTTTTCAACCTGGCGAGGAAACCGGTGGTAGTGCCGTTGCCGAAGGGGGTGACGATCAAGGAGGTCGTGCCGATGCCCGGCTTCATCCCGCAGACCGCGGTGAGGAGCGTCAAGCTCGACGGGCTTGATGCGTTTTGCGGGCGGGTGGGATAATCCTATCGCGACACCGATCACTAACCAATCAGCATGAATCGATCCACATCCACCATGCCCTTGTCCGAGATCTTCAGATGCGGGATGACCGGTAGCGGCAGGAAAGCCAGTTGCAGGAATGGCTCTTCCAGCGTCGAGCCGAGGGCGAATGCGGCCTTGCGCAGCCGGTGCAGCGTGTCGCGAACGCTTTCATAGGGCTCAAGGCTCATCAGGCCCGCGACCGGCAGCGAAATCTCGCCTGTTATCTTGCCGTCCTCGACGACGACGAAGCCGCCCTTGATCTCGCCGAGGCGATTGGCGGCCATGGCCATGTCGTCCTCGCTGACGCCGACGATGCAGATATTGTGGCTGTCATGGCCGACGGTCGAGGCGATGGCACCCTTCTTCAGGCCGAAGCCCTGGACGAAGCCGTTGGCATGGTTGCCGTTTTTGCCATGGCGCTCGATGACGGCGACCTTGATGATGTCGTTGGCGAGATCGACGGTCGTCTGGTTGCCTTCTGCCGGCAGGCGGAAACGCCGATGCTCGGTGATGATCTTGCCCGGCATGACGCCGATGACTGATGTTTCGCCTTCCGCCACCGGCACGCCAAAGTCGGCGGCGTTGACCGTGCGGGCCTTGACACTGTCGAGCCCGACGGGTGCGACCGGGCCTCGGGTCGCAAAGAGAGCGTCGGTGACAAGACGTCCGGCGGCAAAGACCATCTCCGCCTTGCAGTTTTCCAGGCTGTCGACAATGACAAGGTCGGCGCGCCAGCCAGGGGCCACGAGGCCGCGGTCGCGAAGGCCGAAGGCGCGGGCAGCGGAGATGGCGGCGGCTCGGTAGATGGCCAGCGGCTCGATGCCATGGGCGATCGCGGTACGGATCATGTAGTCGAGGTGGCCCTGTTCGGCAATGTCGAGCGGATTGCGGTCATCGGTGCAAAGCGCGATGAAGGGCGACAGGCGTTCTGTGATGATCGGCATCAGCGCGTGAAGGTCCTTGGAGACCGAACCTTCGCGCACCAGGATGTGCATGCCCTTGCGGATTTTCTCCAGCGCTTCTTCCGCCGTCGTGCATTCGTGTTCGGTGCGGATCCCGGTTGAGAGATAGCCGTTGAGATCGTTGCCGCGCAAAAGCGGCGCGTGGCCGTCGATATGGCCGCCCTGGAAGGCATCGAGCTTTGCCATGCAGATCGGATCCTTGTGGATCACGCCGGGAAAATTCATGAATTCCGCCAGCCCGATGACCTTCTCATGATGGCGATACGGCAGCAGCTTCTCGATCGGCAGATCGGCGCCCGAAGTCTCGAGATGCGTTGCGGGCACGCAGGAGGAGAGCTGGACGCGGATGTCCATGATCGTCTCGCGAGCGCTGTCGAGAAAGAACTCGATCCCCTCGGTGCCGAGCACGTTGGCGATCTCGTGCGGATCGCAGATGACCGTGGTAACGCCATAGGGCAAGACGCAGCGATCGAACTCATGCGGTGTCACCAGCGAGGACTCGATGTGGAGATGCGTGTCGATGAAACCTGGAACGACGATCCTACCGGAAATATCGATCACCTCGCGGCCGAGATATTCGCCGCAGGTGCCGACGATGCGGTCGCCTGAGATGGCGATGTCGGAAGCAACCAGTTCGCCGGTGACCAGATCGAAAAAGCGCCCGCCCTTGAGGACGATATCGGCAGGCTCGCGTCCGACACCCTGATCGATCAGACGCTCGAGTTTTTCAGTCATGGGGTGTCCTTGGCGCGCTGTGAGTCTGGGTTGCCCCTCACCCTAACCCTCTCCTCGCTTTACGGGGAGAGGGGACTGCTTCGAATTTGCGGATATTGCGGTATTGGCGTAGCCCTCCACCTCCCCCTTGATGGGGGAGGTCGCGCGGAACGCGCGGGTGGGAGTGACCATTGGGTGTCGCAAGAGGTCACCCCACCCCGGCACTGCGTGCCGACCCTCGCCATCAAGGAGAGGGTAAGCCTAGATATTGTTCTGCAAAATCTCCCTGAGCTTGCCAAACAGCTCGTCGATATGGTGCTTCTCGATGATGAGAGGCGGAGACAGGGCGATGATGTCGCCCGTGGTGCGGATGAGGACGCCCTTTTCATAGGCTTTCAGGAAGGCGGTGAAGGCGCGCTTGGTCGGCTCGCCGGCGATCGGCTCGAGCTCGATGGCGCCGATGAGGCCGGTGTTGCGGATGTCGACGACATTGGGGCAGTCGCGCAACGAATGCAGGCCGTCAGCCCAGTAGTCGGAAAGCTCGGCGGCGCGCGTGAGAAGGCCTTCTTCCTTATAGGTTTCGAGTGTCGCCAGCGCTGCGGCGCAGGCTATGGGATTACCGGAATAAGTGTAGCCGTGCATGAATTCGATCATGTGCTCCGGCCCCTGCATGAAGGCATCGTGGATCTCCGAGGTCACGAACACGGCGCCCATCGGGATGACGCCGTTGGTCAGGCCCTTGGCGGTGGTGATCATGTCCGGAATGACGTCGTAATATTGAGCGGCAAAAGGCGCGCCCAGGCGTCCGAAGCCGGTGATAACCTCGTCGAAGATCAGGAGGATGCCGTGCTTGGTGCAAATCTCGCGGAGCTTCTGCAGGTAGCCCTTCGGCGGGATCAGCACGCCGGTTGAGCCCGAGACGGGTTCGACGATGACGGCTGCAATCGTTGAGGCATCATGCAGCGTGACGATGCGCTCGAGCTCGGTCGCGATATCGCCGCCGTGTTCCGGCTCGCCCCTGGTGAAGGCGTTCTTGCCGGGGATGTGGGTATGCGGCATGTGATCGACGCCGGTCAGAAGCGTGCCGAACATCTTGCGATTGGAAACGATGCCGCCGACCGAAATGCCGCCGAAATTGACGCCGTGATAGCCGCGCTCGCGGCCGATCAGGCGGAAGCGCGAGCCATTGCCCTTGACCCGGTGGTAGGCCAGCGCAACCTTGAGCGCCGTCTCGACCGATTCCGAACCGGAGTTGGTATAAAGGACATGGTTCATGCCTTCGGGCGCGATATCGACGAGGCGGTTCGCAAGTTCGAACGCCTTGGGGTGGCCCAGCTGGAACGCCGGCGCGTAGTCCAGTTCGCCAGCCTGTTTGCTGATCGCCTCGGTGATCTTCGGACGGCAGTGTCCGGCATTGACGCACCAGAGGCCAGCGGTTCCGTCCAGCACCTGCCGGCCGTCATGGGTGGTATAGTGCATGTCCTTGGCGCCGACAAACAGACGCGGTTCCTTTTTGAACTGGCGGTTCGCGGTGAACGGCATCCAGAACGCCCTGAGATCGTTGGGCGTGGCATTCAAACGGTCGGACATGATCTTCTCCATGGCCATGCGGGGGCCAGCTCCCGGTCGCGGCTTGGCGCCTGATTATTTACTGCCCGGTCAAATTATCAGCCGATCAGGGGGCGTCAAGACAAGGTCGTAAATTATGCCGGAGCGATGTGAACTGGAAGGTGCAAAAAGAAAGGTCGGCAAACCCTAAAGTTTACCTACCTCTCCAGCGCAATCATTTCGGAATGAAAATTTAGTTGACCGATCACCTGAGGCTTCCCCGGCCTGTCGAAATATACTCAGTAATTAATATTAGCCTTTTGCCCTTTTAACATGGGCTGGCGACCTACTAAGCCGCCGACTTAGCTTTCTCGGTGTCGCAATAGATAACTTCCAGGGTCGTCAGAATCATCATGACCTGCTCGAACGAACTGGAATAGTAAATGGCTTGGGCGTCTCTGCGCGTCTTCACCAACTTCTGAGCGCGAAGCTTGGATACGTGCTGCGAGAGAGCGGATTGGCTCAGCCCCACATGGTTGGCGAGATTGCCAACCGGCACTTCCCCCCGGACGAGGCTGCACAAAATCATCAAGCGCTTTGGATTGGCCATCGCCGACAACAGAGCTGCTTCGCGATTTAACGGATGATAAAAAATGCCAACATATCCTGACGATTGTATATACCTAGATTTAAGGTATCGAAGTTGTTACTTTAGACATGTAGGACTTTGTGTCAACATAGTGCTCGATATGACAGCAAAAGTCATATCTCAAGGCTTTGTTTCCAGTAATTAGGTCGAAACCACCCGCATCTACACCCGATATACGCCACCTCTGCGGCGCACCTGAATTCAACTTGCCGGCGAATTCTGCGAGCAGGTCCGAATGGCATAATACTAAATCTCGCACTATGGCGTCGGCATCGTTTGCAATGGTCTCGTTGGCAGGCGAACGAATCTCCAGGTCTTCGCCGGGCAAAAGATAGGCTTTTCCAAAGCCGCCGTTGAGGCTGGCTGACAGAGGACGAAGGCGGAGGA
Organism: Rhizobium sp. 2YAF20; assembly: GCF_052114685.1. Classification (NCBI taxonomy): domain Bacteria; kingdom Pseudomonadati; phylum Pseudomonadota; class Alphaproteobacteria; order Hyphomicrobiales; family Rhizobiaceae; genus Rhizobium; species Rhizobium sp. 2YAF20. The sequence continues at coordinate 503,098 of NZ_JBFRFF010000001.1, forward strand.
AAGCGAAGTCGGCAAAGTCGATATAGAGTTTTGCCTTCGGATGCCGGCTGAGGAAACGGGCGCGGAGACGGCCGTGCGTCGGCGTCGTGCGGTCCACTTTTTCCGCGATGCATTGAACCGTCAACCGGGGGTGCGCCAGGGGATCGCCCCTGCCGGGCTCTCCCACCAGCAGGGATGCCCGCGGGTCCCGGGACAATGCCCTGGTATGCGCGGAGAGCGCCGACACAAGGATGATCGGAACGCCATCGATATCGGTGCCGAGCAAAACTCGGCTCGCCGCTGGAAATCCGTTGTCCGGATCGATGACGGCAAGCGCCGCATAACCTGCAGTGCGCAGCAGCACGCGCGCAAGCTTGCGTGCCTCGTCGTCGGTCTCGCGTATCACCGAGGGTTTGTCGCTCATGACCTTCCCCGTCTCATCAAACGGAGCCAGAGGCGGCGGGCCTGACTGCTGTCAGGCCTGCTCCTTGCGCCGGTGGCTGGTGAGGCCGGCAACGATGTCCTGGGCGCAGATCGTGCCGATGATAGCGCCATTGTCGACAACGCCGATGCTGCCGGGTTGGCGGGCGAGCGCGTCGAGAATGTCGATCAGCGGCGTTGTCGAGCGCGCCGTGGCGGTTACCGTATTGCCCGAGGCGGCGTGGCCGAGACCCGGCTGCATGACATCGCGTGCGGTCAGCATGCTGATCGGGTTCATATGCTGGACGAAATCCGCGACATACTGGTCGGCCGGGTTCTTGACGATCTCCTGCGGCGTGCCGCACTGTATAATGCGGCCGCCTTCCATGATGGCGATGCGATTGCCGATGCGGAAGGCTTCGTCAAGATCGTGGCTGACGAACAGGATGGTCCGTTTCAGGCGGCGCTGGAACTCCAGCAATTCGTCTTGCAGGCGGGTTCGGATCAGTGGATCGAGAGCCGAGAACGGCTCGTCCATCAGCAGGATGGGCGCGCCTGTTGCGAACGCGCGGGCAAGGCCGACGCGCTGCTGCATGCCGCCTGAAAGCTCGTTGACCTTGCGGTTGGCCCATTGGGTCAGGTTGACGAGCTCGAGCTGTTCGCCGACCCGCTTCTTGCGTTCCGCCTCGGGAACGCGGGCAAGTTCGAGGCCAAAGCCGACATTGTCGGCGACCGTACGCCATGGCAGCAAGGCAAACTGCTGGAACACCATGGAGACAGTGTGCATGCGCAGGTCGCGCAGAGCTTTGGCGTTGCATTTGTATGGGTTCTGGGCCCCGTTGACGGTCTGGACGGAAACCTCGCCGCGCACAACGGGTGCAAGACCATTGACGGCGCGCAGCAGTGTCGACTTGCCCGATCCGGAAAGCCCCATCAGCACCAGGATCTCGCCTTCCTCGATATCGAGCGAAGCATGGGCGACGCCGAGCACATTGCCGGTCGCGGCGCCGATCTCGTCGCGGGACTTGCCCTGGTCGACCATCATCAGCGCATTTTCCGGACGGTCGCCGAAGATGATGTTGACGTCCTTGAAGGTGACTGCAGTGCTCATACGCCATCTCCTGCCGAGGTGCGGAACATGCGATCTAGGATGATCGCCAAGATGACGATGCAGAGGCCCGATTCAAAGCCCTTGGCGACGTTGACCGTGTTCAGCGCCCGGACGACCGGGACGCCGAGGCCGGCAGCGCCGACGAGTGCCGAAATGACCACCATCGACAGCGACAGCATGATCGTCTGCGTCAGCCCCGCCATGATCTGCGGCATCGCGAACGGCAGTTCGACCTTGCGCAGCACCTGCGTCGGGGTGGCGCCGAAGGATTCGGCGGCTTCGACCAGGGATGGCGGCGTCGAGATGATGCCGAGGCGGGTCAGGCGGATGGGAGCGGGGATCGCGAAGATGACGGTGGCGATCAATCCCGGGACCATGCCAAGCCCAAAAAGGATAAGCGCCGGAATGAGGTAGACGAATGTCGGAATAGTCTGCATCAGGTCGAGGATCGGTCGCATGAAGGAATAGACCCAGGCGCGACGCGCGGCGGCGATGCCGAGCGGCACGCCGACGAGCATGCTGACGAAGGTGGAGGCCAGCACGAGTGCCAGGGTCTCGGTCGTTTCCTTCCAGTAGCCCTGGTTCATGATCAAGAGCAGGCCCAGACAGGTAAGCACAGCAACAAGGATCGAGCGCCGCAGCAAATAGGCAACCGCTGTGATGGCCAGGATGACGATGAACGGGTTAGGCTCCTGTAGAATGTACAGCAGCGCCGCGATCACGTGCGACAGGACAAAGGCCAGCCGGTCGAAGAACCATCCGCCGCTCGTCGTCAGCCAATCTACGAATTGTTTCGCCCATGCGCCGATGGGAATGCGATAATCGGTTATCCAGGTCACATTTCTCGCCCGCGATTAGAAGGAACCGGTTACAGCGCCGGAGGAGGTCCGGCAGAGGATGCTGTAGCACTTTGAACTGAAACATATTTTTTGTCACCAGACCTGCTTTGATCCAGTGAGACATGCAACAGCAGGTCACAACGAAAGGGGGCGGTTGTCCGCCCCCTTGGTTGCGATCAGAGGCCAAGCTTTGTCTTGACCGCGGCGGCAGCGTCGCCGCCGTCCTTGGTGGTAACGCCGGCAAGCCAGGGCGCAACGACGGTCGGGTTAGCCTTCAGCCATGCGGTGGCTGCTGCGTCCGGCTCGGCGCCATCGTTCTGGATCTTGCCCATGATCTCGTTCTCCATTTTCAGAGAGAAGACCAGGTTCTTCAGCAGTGTGCCGACATTCGGGCATTGCTGCGTGAAGCCGGCGCGAACGTTGGTATAGACGGTTGCGCCGCCATAGTTCGGGCCGAACGTGTCGTCGCCGCCCGACAGATAGGTCAGCTTGAAGTTCGTGTTCATCGGATGCGGCTCCCAACCGAGAAAGACGATCGGCTTGCCGTCCTTGTTGGAGCGGGCAACCTGGGCAAGCATGCCCTGTTCCGAGGATTCGACGACGTCGAAGCCCTTGAGGCTGAACTGGTCCTTGTCGACCATGCCGATGATCAGGCGGTTGCCGTCGTTGCCCGGCTCGATGCCGTAGATCTTGCCGTCAAGGTCCGCCTTGTGGGCAGCGATGTCCTTGAAGTCCTTTATGCCAAGGGCAGCACCCTTTTCATTGGTGGCAAGCGTGTACTTTGCGCCTTCGAGATTGGCGCGAACCGTCTCCACCGACTTGTCGTCGGCAAATGGCTTGATGTCTGCCGCCATCGACGGCATCCAGTTGCCGAGGAAGACGTCGATGTCCTTGTTTTTCATCGAGGTGTAGGTCACCGGTACGGAAAGAACCTTGGAGTCCGGCTCGTAGCCGAGGCTCTTCAGGATGACCGACGCAGTTGCCGTCGTCGCGGTGATGTCGGTCCAGCCGACGTCGGAGAAATGGACGGTGCTACAGCTGGCCGGTTCGGCAGCTGAAACCGATACATTGGAGATACCTAGCGCCAGCGCGGTAAGAGCTGTCGTCAGGGTCAGTGTCATTGCACTCATTTTTATCATTGCGTGACTCCCAGTCTAACGTTCCCAAGCAATCACCAATATCTTATATTTACAAGCGACCTCAGTGTATTTGCGGCGGTTTCGAGGGCCCGATTGCGACGTCCGGGCGATATAACGGAAAATTGACACAGGCCAGGCTGCGTCATCAGGTCATCGCCCAGAGGTGCGCGGGCTGTCCTATGCTGTCGTTGTTGCGGGGTGCCGCATTTTTTTTGGGTCGGGGAGGGGTCGCGATGAAATGGCAATGTCTGGCGGCTGGGGCAGCCCTTGTCCTGTCCGCGGCGACAGCCTTTGCTGACGGAGATGCGGTCGCAGGCGCCCAGGTGTTCAAGAAATGCGGCTCCTGCCATACCGCGACCGAGCCGGTAAACAGGGTCGGTCCGTCGCTGATGGGCGTTGTCGGCCGCCCTGTGGCCTCGGTTGCGACCTACAGCTATTCGCCTGCCATGAAAGCCTTCGCCGAGGGCGGAAAGGTCTGGGACGAGGCACTGCTGCGGAAATATCTCCCAAGCCCGCAATTTCTAGTCAAGGGAACGCGGATGACCTTTCCGGGGCTGAAAAGCGACAAGGATCTCGACAACATCATTGCCTATCTGAAAAATCCGGGTGCCGCTCAATAAGAATTATTTCTCGAGACCAGAGGAACATTTTCTTTGCACATTTAAGCGGTTAGTCTCAGCTGCGTCGGTAATCGGAGAGAGTTTATGGCAAAGCCACCGTCGTTGGAAAGCGATGCCGTCAAGGCGCGCGAGACGCTGGATAACGCACTGCAGGGGCTTGCCGCCAGCGATGCGGCGCTCGCGGGCCATTCGAGGGGCGCTGCTCGGCGCGGCGCGATCAACTTCCCGGCGGAAGAGGCGCTGGTCGAGGAGACGCTCAGGCTGCTCGAGCGATGGAAGTCGCAGGTTGCGACGCTGCTGACCGGGCTTGATGCCGCGACCGGCGATACGACGCTGGCATTCGCGCGGCTGTTCGACGAGACCGCAGGGCAGCCGTCCGGAGGTTATCTCAAACGCAAGGTCCACCTGACGCACCCTCATCCGGCAGCAATCGCAGCCGAGCTTGAAAATCAGCTGGCGGCCGGCGCCGTTCTCGACGGCATGCTGAACGCATTCCGCCCGGAGCTGCGAAAGCGTCACAGAGAGTGTGAAGATCACCTCTTGCGTATCATCGAGCAGCGCCAGCGGGTCGATTTCGACATCGAGGATGTTCAGCGCCAATCGGACGTGGTCACGTTACAGATAACCGATCGACGCGCCGGCATAGCCTCGGGCGGCAATCGTGCGACGCTCATTGCCCTCGAAGAGGAACGGAAAGCGCTGGTAGCGGATCGCGATGTGCTCCACGCAAAGGAGCTCGAATTCAAGCCGGAGCGCGAGAGCTTGCAGCGGCTGATTTCAATCTACGAGGATTTTGTCGATACGCTGAACACGCATATTGGCGTTGTCAACGCGATGATGGGCAAGCTTGCCCTCGACAATGAGCAACGTATTGCACTGTTGAAGGCCGCGCAGGTGCAGCTAAGCAATCCGACGGCGCTCTCGATCGCCTCCGTTGCCTCGCTTGTCGCTGCGTTCGACGCCAATGTGCTGGCGGGGCATGATCTGTTGGAACGCAAGCGAACGGCCGACGCGGCTTTTGCGCGAAGGCTGGAGGCGCGGGCGCAACCGGATGACCCGCCCGAGGAGGCGGTCGCTGCGGACGAAGCGATAGCCGGCGCTTGAGAGCGGTTGTCGCCCGAAATATCACGAATGCTGGTTGCTCTTACCGGGGAGTGCCCATATCTGCACTGGAGCAGGTTCCATCCGAAAGTGTCGCAATTTTCGGACCCCTGCACGAAAGCGCGTCGCCGTCCGAGCGTGCAAAGGGAGATGCCTAATGCTTGATCCAATCGTTGCCTTCCTCAGGCGCATGTTGCGCGCCGTCGGGCGCGCCTTGAGCTTGCTTGTGGTTTGGGCGACCTGGCCCTTTCTCGCGGCGCATGGATGGTATCGCCAGCGCAATTGGTTCATCAAGCTTCCGCTTGCTGCCTTCGTCCTGTTGATAGGGTGCCTTTACGTCTATTTCATCTGGCAGACGCAGGCCTGGACGGGCTTTGATCCCAACTATATCGACCGCTACAAGCTCGCCGATCGCAAACCGGCAGGGCAGGAGCTGCCACCTGTCGACGCGAGCCAGGCGACGGCTGCAAAGGTCTGTCAGCCCTCAGCACTTGTCGACGTGACGGCGGACCTTATCGACTTCAACGTCAACCAGAATGCTTGGATTTCGTCCATGCTCATGTTCAAGCTCGGCTTTTTCGGGATGGACTGGGACAGCACACCGTTCTTCGACAACAAGGCCGCGTTCCAGCGTGGCGTCAATCAGGCGGTTCGTCGGACGGCGGTCGAGCTGGTGGATTCGCTCGGTCGTGTTCGCGGCACATCAGGGATCAACAACGATCTCCAGAGCGCCCGGGGCAATTTGCAGTTCGACGAGTCCAGCTGGTATTTCGGTTTTCGGCCCTTTGGCCCGAAGACGCCGACGCCGAGCTACTATCGTGCCGCCATCAACAGCCTTCGAAAGTTCAATACCGATCTTGGCAAGTGCAGTGCCACCTTCGACAGCCGCGCCGACAACCTGATCCAGTTCATCGACCGCATCACCAACGATCTCGGTTCCACGTCGGACGTTTTGGCCGAGCGCTCGGAAAAGCACAATTACGGCTGGTTCGACATGCGCGCCGACGACCGGTTCTGGTTCGCCTATGGCCAGCTCTACGGTTATTACGGGATACTGGATGCCGCCGGATCGGATTTTTCCAAGGTTCTGGCCGAGCGCAATGTCGGCACGCTCTGGACCGATACCATGAAGCAATTCCAGGCAGCGCTTCGTATTCAGCCGCTGATCATCTCGAACGGACGCGAGGACGGCTGGATCATGCCGAGCCATCTGGCGACGATGGGTTTTTATATTCTGAGGGTGCGCTCCAACCTGGTGGAGACAAGGGCGGTTCTTGGCGGCAGATAGTCCCGGCTCAAAGACAACCAGACTTGGAGAGATCGTCAGTTTATCAGTTTCAACCTGATAGCCTTGGCGACGAGCTGGGTGCGGTTCACGCCGTCGAGCTTTTTTGGTCGCATTGGTCATGTAGGCGTTGACGGTTTGATCCGACAGGGAAAGGATCTGGCCGATCTCGATGGATATGTTTCCCTGCGCCGTCCAGCGAACGATCTCAAATTCGCGCGGCGATAGCGCTTGCTGGACGGCACCTTCGCTGCGCACGATGAAAATGTAGCTATCGAGCGCCTGCAGCATGTTCATCCAGAGCTCGTTGAGCTCGACCTGGGTAAGGCCGCTGCGATTGCCTAGGAACCAAAAGACGAGCCTTTGGCCGTGCGTCGCATTGATCGGACTGGTGACACCCATCGCCAGCTCGTGGTGTCGGCACCCAGCCCTCCGGCGGATTGGACCCTTCCGGCTCCGGCTTCCAGGCGGGCGGCCCGGCTTACCTGCAACGCTTCGCACGCGAGCAGGTGATCTCGATCAACACGGCGGCGGCCGGCGGCAATGCCGGCATAGTCGCGATGGGAGACGACTGAGGCCGGGCCTCGGATTACTTGCCATTGGCGCGGGCGGTTGCTATCGATTCAGGATCTGCAGTTACTTTCGGACTATCCAGTTCATGGTATGGGCGTACTTGAAACAGTTTTTGCTACGGAGCGCGACGTTGGCGGCACCATTGGTCGCGGCGTTCCTTGTCGCCTTGCTGCCAATGGCGCCGGCAAACGCCGCCGCGGTGCCGGTCCTCGATCGGCCGATGGAATTCCTGGTGGTTCATGGGGACGGCAGCTATTGTCGAAGCGACGGCAACTGCGCCGACTGGATCTCTGCCGAGGGACAGATCTTTGCCGATTCGCCGGGAAAACTGCAGAAGTTTCTCAAGCACCTGGGCAACAGGAAGCTGCCGATCCTGGTGCGTTCGCCCGGCGGCGACGTTGCTGCCGCGATGCAAATGGGAACCATCATCCGCAGACAGGGGCTGTCGGTTGCCGTCGGCGGCACCCGGGCTCGTGATTGCCCCTATGGCGATCCTCTTTGCAAGGAGGCGCGGCAGAAAGACGGTTCGCTCGCCGGTGAAGTCTATTCGAATGGCGCCGTCTGTCTTTCTGCATGTCCGCTGGTTCTGGCCGGTGGCATCAGAAGGATCGCCAGTTCCTCGGCCGCGATCGGCGTGCATCAGATCACCACGACCTATCGCGAGGTCCGGGTTCAATACCGCACCGAATACGAGGTCCTCAACGGCAAGAAGCGGATCCTGTCCAAGCGGGAGGTCGGCCGAAAGATGGTCGGTAAACGCGATACGACGAAGCTGGGGGCAAGGCAGAAGGCAGCCCTCATCGCCTATCTCGGCAAGATGGGTGTCGATGCGAAACTGTTCGATCTGATGATGAGCGCGACACCTCAGTCGATCCGCGTTCTATCGCAGACGGAGGCGCTCGATCTTGGGATGACCACCGAACTGGCCACCGCCGACCAGCTTGTGCTTGCGGAAGCGTGCCCGGCTGGCAGGACGCTTGCAACCTGCACTGCGCCGATTGCTCCGTTGGCGCCTGTTGCTCCGCCCGCGCCAACCATTGCGCCCCAATCTCCACCGTTGCCGGATACGCCGGAGCCCGGCATGCCGACGCCGACCGTGCAGCAGGCGGCAATGCCAGAAGCTGGCCATCTGGGGACATTTACCCGGACCGCCTAATTTCCTTGGCTTGCCTGGCCTTGGTCACGATCCGCTCGAGTTGGGGTGCGATATCCGACATTCGGTCGTGTCTTTGCGCCGGTTCTATTCACAGTTCCCCGCCGTTGCGGTAAATCCCGCTCAGCCGGTTGTGCCGAGCAAGAGGGAGCCTGGTCGAATGGGGACTGCAAGATCCGACATCGAAATAGCGCGTGCGGCGATTAAGGTGCCGATCGTCGAGATCGGCGCAAGGCTCGGTATCCCACAGGAGGAGTTGGTCCCCTACGGCCATGACAAGGCGAAGATCAGCGCGGCATTCATCGAGGCGCAAATGCTCAGGAAAGATGGCAAGCTGATCCTCGTCACCGCGATTAACCCGACGCCGGCCGGCGAGGGCAAGACCACGACGACGGTCGGTCTTGGCGACGGGCTCAACCGTATCGGACAGAAGGCCGTCGTCTGCATCCGCGAGCCTTCGCTCGGGCCCTGTTTCGGCCAAAAGGGTGGAGCTGCGGGTGGCGGCTATGCCCAGGTCATTCCGATGGAAGACATCAACCTGCATTTTACGGGTGATTTCCATGCGATCACCTCGGCCCATAATCTGCTGGCGGCGCTGATCGACAACCACATCTACTGGGGCAACGCCCAGAACATCGACATGCGGCGCGTCACCTGGCGGCGGGTGCTTGATATGAACGATCGGGCCTTGCGCAACGTCGTCGTTTCGCTCGGCGGTGCTGCCAACGGCTTTCCGCGCGAAAGCGGCTTCGACATCGCCGTCGCATCGGAGGTGATGGCGATCCTTTGCCTGGCGACCGATCTCAAAGACCTGGAGCGCAGGCTCGGCGCCATCATTGTGGGATATCGCTTCGACAAGACGCCGGTATTTGCCCGCGATCTCAAGGCGGACGGCGCGATGGCGGTGCTGCTCAAGAATGCAATGCAACCCAATCTCGTCCAGACGCTGGAGAACAATCCGGCCTTTGTGCATGGCGGGCCGTTTGCCAATATTGCCCATGGCTGCAATTCGGTCGTCGCCACGCGCACCGCCTTGAAGCTTGCCGACTACGTAGTGACCGAGGCCGGCTTCGGGGCGGATCTCGGCGCCGAGAAATTCTTCGACATTAAGTGCCGCAAGGCCGGTCTCTCGCCGGACGCGGCCGTTATCGTCGCGACCATACGCGCGCTGAAGATGAACGGCGGCGTGGCAAGGGAGGATTTGGGCAAGGAGAATGTCGGCGCGCTGGTCGAGGGCTGTGTCAACCTCGGGCGGCATATCGACAATGTCCGCAAGTTCGGCGTTCCCGTGGTGGTCGCGATCAATCATTTCACCTCGGATACCCAGGCGGAAGTCGCCGCCATCAAGGCCTATGTGTCAAAGTTCGGCACCGAGGCTATTCTGTGCCGTCATTGGGCGGAAGGCTCTGCCGGCATCGAACAACTGGCGCACAAGGTAGTCCAGCTTGCAAGCTCGGGGGTCGCACGCTTCACGCCGCTTTATCCCGACGATATCCCCCTTATGGAGAAGATCGAAATCGTCGCCTCCGAGATCTACAATGCCGGTGAGGTAACGGCTGACAAGACTGTCCGCGACCAGCTGGATGCGTGGGAGAAGGAGGGCTATGGCAACCTGCCGGTCTGCATCGCCAAGACGCAATATTCCTTCTCGACCGATCCCACCGTTTTCGGCGCCCCGGCGGGACATGTCGTTCACGTCCGCGAGGTGCGCCTCTCGGCCGGCGCCGGCTTCGTCGTCGCTATCACGGGCGATATGAGAACCATGCCCGGCCTGCCGAGATCACCGTCGGCTGAGCGAATCTTCGTCAATGAAGACGGATATATAGAGGGGTTGTTTTAGAGGTTGAATCCGGCAGTTAACGAGGGACATCAACGCCTTCAGAACCTTGCAGGCCATCTCTGCGACGTGTGCATGAAGGTGAGGATTTCGATGCGATTTTCGGCCTGCGCTAGACGATGATCTGGCAAAGATCAGTGAGAACATTGTCAGCCGCCGAAGGGTTTTGAGCGCCAATGTAACAGCCGATATCGTCGAACCGGGATGATGCCCTTTTCGTCCCCTTAACGTGCAGCTTCATTGGGCCGGCCTGATACGGACATACTTGTCAAAGTCGGCGTCAACTTCGTCGTCCGAGGCACAATCGCTTTGTCGGCGTCTGCGGCTTCGATTTCCGCAATTTGCCACTCCTCGCGTTCGACGAATTCCTCGATTGCGAGTTCCACCATTTCAACAGATGACAGCTAACGTCGCTTGGCTAGGCGAGGCCGTCGTTTCATGCCTTTCAAAGGTGAATATCGTCATCAGCGGCACTCGGCGCTGGTTTCAAGCACAAGCTTAAGAGCTTGGCCATTTGATTCAAGCGTAAATCTTAATTTGTTGAAATTAATGCCTATTCTCAATGACAATACCGGAATCCACCAGAGCGTTTCATCACGTCTAGATGGAAGTGATGTTCGTGGGCGGCGTCGCTTTCGGGGTCGAGTACGGTCGTGAAATAGAGGCATCCGGCGGCGCTGACGCTGCGTTGGAATGCGCCTGTGAGCGTCGGGTCTTCGCGTCTGGGCTCGACGGCAACCGTCGTGCCGTTTTGAAAGGTGAAGCTGGCGACGTCGATGGCGTTGCCGCGGGCATGTTCCGAGATTTTCCCCGTAGTGGCGTTGTTGCGCAGCCGGCAGATATATGTCGATGCCTGGTTGATCGTGGCGATCGGCCCGGCATCCTTGAGTGCGGTTGCCGCGTCCGGAATGACGCTCTGCTTCATCCAATGGGCAAGCGCCAGCGCCGCCTCGCAGCGCATCGTGCCTTCCGGCTTTACCTTGATGCCGGGCAGGGCTTCCGACAGTGCGATCGGCTTGTCGATGCCGCAGCCATTGCCGTCGTCGATGCGTGGTATGTCCTTGAAGACGGCGCCCATCGCCTGCAGGTCCTTCATGCAGGACTGATGGTCCTCGTCGGATTCGGGCTCGATGGTCAGCGGAGGTTCAGGCGGCTTGGCATTGTCTTCGGATGGGGCTGCTTGCGGCGCCTCGCCGGGCTCGCGCGGCTTGGCGCCTTCCGGTTCGACAGGATTTCCGGGGTTGGGCGTTTCGCTCCGTGGCTGCTTGCTATCGGGAGCTTCCGATTTGTTTCCTGGTTCCTCAGGTTTCGGGGTCGGCGTTGGAAGATTGGTGGGTGTCTCGGGCTGCTCCTGTCCAGGCTTTGTTTCCGGCAGAGGGCCGGTTTTTGGAAGGGAGGCTGCTGTCAGGAGGCATAGACAGGCAGTGGCCGTGGCAATCCGAAATACGATCAAGCGTGTCACCCGTTGCGGTTATCTCGTCGGGGACAACGCGCTCAGGGTGCAATTCGTTGCAATTCGGTCACGAAAGACGCCAGCGGTTAAACTTGATTAAAGAATTCATGATTATGTCCAGCCTATATATTGACAAATATTGTCATGTTTTTTATGCGGCAGAAAGAAGGCGGCGATTGAGCGGCTTTCGACCCTAGCCAGCCCCTTGGGTGCATCAAGCGCGCCAACCAGCCAGCCCGGTGACATCACTCGAAAGGAATGGTTATGGTTGTCCGGCGATCCCGCTCGGTTCTCTTGGCGTGCACGGCATTTTTGGCTCTGGGAATGGGCACTGCCTCCCAGGCGCAGACGGTAAAACAGGGCAGCTCCACAGATGTTGCCTCCCCAAAGGACGATACAGCAACGGCCTTGAAGAAAATTGTAGTCAAAGGCAACAAGCCGTCGAAGGATGTGGTGGCGGATACGCCGCTTGCCTCCGAGACCACGGCGCAGACCATCAACGACAAGCAGATCAACAGCATCGCTGATCTGGGACGCAGCACGGAGGTCGGCGTCGGCTACAATCCCACAAACGGCAGCACCAACATTCGCGGCCTCGGCGATGATCGGGTGCTGACCACGATCGACAGTATTCAGATTCCGTTCCTGCTGGACGGCGCGCGCGATGCGGACGGCGGCACCAACAGCTTCGATTTCAACATGCTCTCGACGATCGATATCGTCCGCGGTGCCGATTCGAGTCGCGGCGGCTCGGGTGTGCTTGGCGGTGCGGTGGTTCTGCGCACGCTGGAACCCGGGGACTTGATCAAGCCCGGCGCGACCTTTGGCGGCATCTTCAAGCTCGACTATGACGGCGACGACCGGAGCGTCGGGGCGTCGGCTGCCATTGCCAAGCGGATCGAGAATACGGCTGTCCTGTTCCAGGGTGGCTACCGCCGCGGCCATGAGACGGACAGCAATGGCGACGTCGGCGGCTATTCGACCACGCGCACCGAGGCGAACCCGGCCGACTACAATCAGAAGAACCTGCTCTTCAAGATCCGCCAATACACCGATTCAGGCAGCATCTTCGGCCTGACGGCGGAGCACTTCGCCAAGGACGTCGACACGGATCTAAGAACCCTTCAGGCGCCTAAGGGAAACTTCCGGCCCGGTGACTACGACGGCAGCAACGATACATCACGCGACCGCGTCTCGCTCGACTACAAGTTCGAGGCGGCCGATGACGATGCGCTGTTCGACAGCGCCAACGCGGTGTTCTACTGGCAGCATCTGCTGCGCGAAAATGGAAGCGCCGGCTATCGCAACACCGCCGTCATCGGCGATTACTGGCGCCGAAACGAGATCGAGGATCGGGCCATCGGCTTCAACGGCGACGTTGAAAAGTCCTTCGATACCGGCGCCCTAAATCACAAGGTCACAGCCGGCCTGAATGTCTCCTTCGACAAGACGCGCCAGTATTCCGCAGGCAAGGATAGCTGCAGCGTCCGCTTCACCTATAGCTGCAACTTCTTGCATACCAACCAGTCCGACATGCCCGATATCGACGGCAAGCGCGTCGGTGCATTCGTCGACGACAAGATCACGTTTGGTTCAAGCGCCTTTTCGCTGACGCCGGGTCTGCGCTTCGACTGGTACGATTATTCGCCTGAGAGCACTGATGCCTATAGCCGCAGTGCCAACTACAGCGGCATGCCCGTCGGCCAATCCGACAGCCGCTTCTCCCCGAAGCTGCGTGCGTCCTACCAACCGCAGGACGATGTCGAGATTTATGCTCAGTGGGCGATGGCTTTTCGCGCACCGAACGTGACGGAGCTCTATGAGAACTACGGTGTTCCCGGCGGATATGTCAGCTACGGCAACCCCGACCTCAAGCCGGAAACTAGCAACGGCATCGAGATAGGCACGAACCTTGGCGACAAGGATTTCGGCGGCCATATCGGCGTTTTCTATAACCGCTACAAGAACTTCATCGATTCCGAAAGCTCCGCCGATCCGACCGGCACCTATCCGCTCGGCATTACCGAATACTTCAATCGCGCCAATGTTCGCATCTACGGTCTCGAGGCCAAGGTCCACAAGACCTTCGACAACGGCATCCACATCAACGGCGCGTTCGCCTATTCGAACGGCAAGGACAGCGATTCGGGCGCCTACATCAGTTCGGACGTTCCGGCAAAGGCCGCCCTCGGCGTCGGCTACGCCACAGAGACCTGGGGAACCGACCTCACCTTCATCACGGCAGCGAGCGAGCCGAAGAGGGATGGAGACAAATTCCGCACGCCGGGCTACGGCATCTTCGACCTGACGGCCTGGGCACAGCCGAAAAAGGTAAAAGGCCTGACCTTGCGCGCAGGCGTCTACAACATTTTCGACAAGACCTACTACAACGCACTCAACACCACCGGCACTCTGCCCCAGCCCTATGCCTACTATTCGCAGCCTGGGCGCACCTTCAAAGTGTCCTTGACGCAGGCCTTCTGATTGCCCGAAGTCTTTCGACACCGCTGGGCGGCGCTGCGGCGGCGCCTTTTCTTTGGGTGACATCGTGGTGTGACTTCAGACTTGACGTTGTTTCGCGCCGCGCTGGATGCTAGTAGAATGACATAACCGAGCGAGAAAGGAGGGCCGTATCATGATTATCTATCTCTGGCGTAATCGTCAGTTCGGCCCGAACAATGCCCTGCGGATGCGTTTGCAGGGCTGATCAGAGGCTGTAGCTCATTTAACTCCTTCCTGGTCTGCCCCTTAAGGCATGCAGTTGCGAACTGTTCGTGTTCGCGTGGCTGCTTCTTGACAATCACCGAGTGACACATGACCGGACGTCAGCCCTCGGCGGCAGTTCGGTCTTCAGCATCAATATCCATAGCGATCGACGATTGCGGATTGATGCTGTCTGCTCGGCAGACCAGAGAACGATTATGGCACTGATCACCTTGCGTAATTTCGGCGTCACCCTGGGTGCGCCGCTCATATCCGATCTCAATTTCACCGTCGACGCCGGAGACCGCGTCGGCATTGTTGCCGCAAACGGTAGGGGCAAGTCGACGCTTCTCAATTGTATTGCCGGCAGGCTTGATCCGACAGTAGGCGAGATCACGCGGTCGCGTGGCCTGCGTGCTGGCTATGTCGAGCAGAATGTCCCGGCCTCGCTACTGGAGACGCCGTTCCGAGATGCGGTATGTCAAGCCTTGTCCGCCGCACAAGCGGAGAGCGAAGGATGGCGCGCGGATGTCGTGCTCGATCAACTCGACGTGCCGGTAGCATTGCGCAAGAGGCCACTTGCGGAACTGAGTGGTGGCTGGCAGCGACTTGCCCTTCTTGCCCGCGTCTGGGTGACCGAACCAGACGTGCTGCTGCTTGACGAGCCGACGAACCATCTCGATCTTGCAAAGATTGCGCGGCTCGAGGATTGGCTCAATGCCCTTGCGCGGGATGTCCCGGTGCTGATCTCCAGCCACGACAGGGCATTTCTCGACGCGACAACCAACCGGACGCTGTTCCTGCGATCCGAACATTCCCAGGTTTTCTCACTGCCCTACGGCCGGGCGCGGGAGGCGCTTGACCACGCGGATGCCTCCGACCAGCGCCGATATCAAAGGGATATGAAGGCGGCGCAGCAGTTGCGGCGTCAGGCGGCCAAGCTCAACAATATTGCCGTCAATTCCGGCAGTGACCTCTTGACCGTCAAGACGAAGCAATTGAAGCAGCGGGCCGACCGCCTGGAAGATGAGGCGCGGCCGGGTTTTCTGGAGCGCTCGGCCGGCGCGATCCGGCTTGCCAACCGCGGCATCAACGCGAAGGTGGTGATCACTCTTGACGATGTTTCGGTCACAACCCCGGATGGGGCATTGCTCTTCAAGACCGGCAAACAATGGATTTGCCAGGGCCATCGCATCGTGCTGCTCGGCCGGAATGGCGTCGGCAAATCGCGTCTTGTCGAGATGATTAGGCAAGCGATTGTCGACCAGAATGCGGTGCCGGAGGCCATCAGGGCGACGCCGTCGCTGGTGCTCGGTTACGGCGACCAGACGCTCTCCAGCCTTGCCGACGGCGAGACGCCGCTCGGCGTCACGACGCGCCTGTTCGAACTTGCCGAGCAACGCGCTCGCACACTCCTTGCAGGTGCCGGCATCGGCGTCGATATGCAGAACCAGCCTATCGGCAGGTTGTCCGGCGGACAGAAGGCGAGACTTGCGATGCTGGTTCTGCGCCTTCGGGCTCCCAATTTCTATCTGCTGGACGAGCCGACCAACCATTTGGACATCAACGGTCAGGAAACCCTGGAGTCCGAGCTTCTGGCACAGGAGGCAAGTTGCTTGCTCGTCTCGCATGATCGCAGTTTTGTCAGGGCAATCGGCAATCGCTTCTGGCTGATCGACAAACGGCGTCTCGTGGAAATCGACGGGCCGGAAAATTTCTTTGCCTCAGCCCGACTTTAGGCGCATCTGCTGCTCGAGACATTCCCTCAGAATTGCCGCTTGCGCATCGTCACATCTCACGGTAACAATTCGGCCATGAGCACGTCTTTGAACAATGCATCCTGGTGGTGGGCACGCTAAAGCGGCCTCGATCAATCGTGTTCACAGACGACGAGTAAGCCGCCCGAAACTTTCAGGCGGCTTTTTTTGTTTTTAAAGCGCCTGTCATCCGGGCATGGAGAGAGCGGAGAGACAAATCATGGTAACGATCCTTCGGGATGACGGTGCGGAAATCTACGAAACGCGCGGCGGGATCACGGTCACGCGTCAGCGTCGGCCTATCCCCTATGCCGATGCCGTTTCGTCCTATATCGACAAGCTCGACGAACGTCGCGGTGCGGTGTTTTCGTCGAACTACGAATATCCCGGCCGCTATACCCGTTGGGATACCGCGATCGTCGATCCGCCGATCGGCATTTCCTGCTTTGGCCGCAACGTCTGGATCGAAGCCTATAACGAGCGCGGCGAGGTGATCCTTGGCTTCATTGCCGAACGGCTGACGGCGGTTTCCGAGATTTCGATCAGCGGTTCGGCGGCGCGCCGTCTCGACCTGACCGTGAAGACGCCCGATCGCGTCTTTACCGAGGAAGAGCGCTCGAAGATGCCGACGGTTTTCACGGTTCTGCGCGCCGTCACCGATCTGTTTTATTCTCAGGCGGATGCAAGCCTCGGCCTTTATGGCGCCTTCGGCTACGATCTTGCCTTCCAGTTCGACGCCATCGACCTGAAGCTTACACGCCCGTCGGACCAGCGCGACATGGTGCTCTACCTGCCGGACGAAATCCTCGTCGTCGACAACTACTCCGCCAAGGCCTGGATCGACCGCTACGACTTTGCAAAGGCTGGCGCGACCACCGAAGGCAAGGCCGGGGATATTGCACCTGAGCCTTTCGAGCACACCGACGCCATTCCGCCGAAGAGTGATCACCGGCCGGGCGAATTTGCCGAACTGGTGACCAAGGCCAAGGAGAGCTTCCGCAAGGGCGATCTCTTCGAAGTGGTGCCCGGGCAGAAGTTCATGGAGCGCTGCGACAGCAAGCCATCGGATATTTCCAAACGGCTCAAAGCGATCAACCCTTCGCCCTATTCCTTCTTCATCAATCTCGGCAACCAGGAATATCTGGTCGGGGCCTCGCCTGAAATGTTCGTCCGGGTATCCGGCCGCCGCATCGAGACCTGCCCGATCTCCGGCACGATCAAGCGTGGCGACGATCCGATCGCCGACAGCGAACAGATCCTCAAGCTCTTGAATTCCAAGAAGGACGAGTCTGAGCTTACCATGTGCTCTGACGTCGACCGAAACGACAAGAGCCGCGTCTGCGAGCCGGGCTCGGTCAAGGTAATCGGCCGCCGCCAGATCGAAATGTATTCGCGTCTCATCCATACCGTCGATCATATCGAGGGGCGGCTGCGCGACGACATGGATGCCTTCGACGGCTTCCTAAGCCATGCCTGGGCAGTGACGGTCACCGGCGCACCAAAACTCTGGGCGATGCGTTTCATCGAATCGCGCGAGAAGAGCCCGCGCGCCTGGTATGGCGGCGCGATCGGCATGGTCGGCTTCAACGGCGACATGAACACTGGGCTGACGCTTCGCACTGTGCGCATCAAGGATGGCATTGCCGAAGTGCGTGCCGGTGCTACGCTGTTGAACGACTCCATTCCGGAAGACGAAGAAGCCGAAACCGAATTGAAAGCGTCTGCCATGCTCTCCGCAATTCGCGATGCCAAGGCCGCCAACTCCAGCAAGACGTCCCGCGACGTCGCAGCAGTCGGCCATGGCGTTAAGATCCTCCTGGTGGATCACGAGGACAGTTTCGTCCATACGCTCGCCAACTATTTCCGCCAGACCGGTGCGACGGTGTCGACGGTGCGCTCGCCTGTGTCGGAAGAGATTTTCGAACGGCTCGATCCGGATCTTGTCGTCTTGTCTCCCGGCCCTGGAAATCCCAAGGATTTCGACTGCAAGGCGACGATCAAGAAGGCCAGGGCCCGCAACCTGCCGATCTTCGGCGTTTGCCTCGGTCTCCAGGCGCTGGCCGAGGCCTATGGCGGCGACCTTCGCCAGCTGGCGATCCCGATGCACGGCAAGCCGTCGCGCATCCGCGTGCTGGAGCCCGGCATCGTGTTTTCAGGCCTTGCCAAGGAAGTCACCGTCGGTCGCTATCATTCGATCTTTGCCGATCCGTCGACTTTGCCGCGCGACTTCATGATCACCGCTGAGAGCGAGGACGGCACGATCATGGGCATCGAGCACGTCAAGGAGCCGGTCGCCGCCGTGCAGTTTCACCCGGAATCGATCATGACGCTCGGCGGCGACGCCGGCATGCGCATGATCGAAAACGTGGTGGCGCATCTGGCAAGACGGGTGAAGACGAAGGCGGCGTAAGGAGCCGCACATTGTCTCAGTCGGTAGATTTTTCTGGCCGACTGAGCCCGACCTGTGGAACGTGCCTTGATGCCGCGCCATCGACGCACAAATTCTCGCGCTCTCATTCCGACGGATCACCGTGTGCTTGCCAAAGCCTTCAAAGCCCTGTCGACGCTAGCGCTGTTTGTCCTGGTGATTGTCACAACTGGCATACTGGTCCCGCGCCCGATCTGGGTCAGTGCTGCCTCAAAGCCTGTAGATTGGCGGTCGCGTATTCTTGTGCTGAGCAATCCAATCCACACCGATATCGCCATCCCGGTAGACGGCGACGTTCTGGCACAGTTCGGCTTCCTGAGCACTGGCGGGCTCGATCTCGACAATCCCAATCTTCGCTATCTGATTTTCGGCTGGGGTGGACGCGCCTTCTACACTCAGACGCCGACGTGGGCGGATTTGAAGACCGTTCCGGTGCTAAAAAGCCTAACCCTTGATCGCGCCGTCATGCATGTCGAACTTGCCGGCGATATTCCATTCGATCGTCCCGAGGTCAGTATCATCGACATCGACGCGGCTGGGTTCGACCGCTTGCTGACCTTCATTCGCGGCAGTTTCACCGTGGGGGAAAACGGACCGATACCGCTTTTGGGCAGCGCCTACGGCCATCACGATGCCTTTTTCGAAGGGGAGGGCTACTTTAACGTGCTCGCGGGATGCAACACCTGGACTGCGGCTGCCCTGCGCCACGCCGGTCTCACTTCCGGCTGGTGGACGGTCCTGCCATGGATGCTGCGGGTGTCGCTTTGGCTGCACAATGATCCGGCGGTTTTTGCGGCGCCGCGGCAACCGGTGGCTCAGCCAGGATAGTAGATCAGCTTTGACAAATCGGCCTTAATCCCCCATATCAACCGCAATGAGCCGCGTGCCCGAAATTTCGGGCACGCGGTTTTGCATTGAAGGGCCGATTTTCTGCAATTCATTCGCATCCGCATGGGAGAAAGGCATGGCCGCAAGCGGCAAACAGAGCATCCAGCAACTGGCGTTCTGGGGGATCCCGGTCTCGCTTGGCGTCATGGCCATCAAGATGGCGGCGTGGTGGGTGACGGGTTCGGTGGCGCTGCTTTCGGACGGACTTGAATCCTTCGTCAATGTCGCTGCGGCCTTCATCGCTTTCTTCGTCATCCGCTATGCGCAAAAGCCGGCGGATGCCGACCATCCGTTCGGCCATCACAAGGCGGAATACCTGTCCGCGGTTACCGAGGGCGTTCTGATCGTCGTCGCTGCGCTTTTGATCGTCCAGGCGGCCGTTGGCCATCTGAGCAACCCGGAGCCCATGCAGGCGCCGGCGATGGGTCTCGCGATCAACTTTGTGGCGGGCATCTTCAATCTGGTCTGGGCGCGGATTTTGATCAGAGAGGGCCGGGCGCATCGGTCGGTGGCGCTCGTCGCCGACGGGCAGCACATCATGTCCGACGTTGTAACGTCGATCGGCGTTCTTGGCGGCCTGCTGCTGGCACTCTGGACCGGGTACCCGATCTTCGACCCGATCCTTGCTATCCTGGTGGCGCTGAATATCCTCTATCAGGGCTATGCAGTCATTTCCCATTCGATCGATGGATTGATGGACAAGGCTGTGCTGCCTGTCGAGGAAGCGGCAATCAAGGAGGCGATCGCCACCCATGCGGTCGGGTCGCTCGGAGTGCACGACCTCAAGACCCGGATCGCAGGCTCTGTCACCTTCGTCGATTTCCACCTTGTCGTGCCCTCTAGCATGGCAGTCGGCGAGGCGCACAAGATCTGCGACCGCCTTGAAGATGCCATTCGGGCGATCCATGCGGGCGCCGAAATAACCATCCACGTGGAACCCGAGGGCGAGAAAGCCCATGGTATCCGCGTCAGAGTGATCAAGGAGCATTAACCCATGCCAAGTACCGATGTTTCCGGCCTATCCATGCTCGGGAGCCACACCGAGACTGCTGCAAACCCTGATGACGCCGTTCTCGAGAAGGTACCGTCGGGCCATCAGGGTACCGACTATGTCGTGCGCTTCACCGCGCCGGAGTTCACGTCGCTCTGCCCGATGACGGGACAGCCCGATTTTGCTCATATCGTCATCGACTACATTCCGTCGGAATGGCTGGTCGAATCGAAGTCACTGAAGCTCTTCCTGCATTCCTTCCGCAACCATGGCGCCTTCCATGAGGATTGCTCGATCTATATCGCCAAGCGCCTCGTCGAGCTTCTTCAGCCTAAATGGCTGAGGATCGGGGCCTATTGGTATCCCCGCGGCGGCATTCCGATTGATGTCTTCTGGCAGACCGGCAAGCCCCCGGAAGGCGTCTGGCTGCCGGATCAGGGCGTGCAGCCGTATCGCGGGCGGGGGTGATTTTTTGTGGCAGTTTCGGAGCGACTGGGCGTATCGATATAATTGGTGGCGCCTTGCGATGAAGCGGTTGATGTTCCTCGCAGAGACTGAGCAGGTGCGTGGCTGGAAGCTCACTCAGGCAGAGGCGGCGCGTCGGCTGGAGACTACCCAGCCTCGCCTTAGTGATCTGATGCGAGGTTGGGTAAATAGTTTCAGTCTCGATGCCTCGGTCAGCCTTGCCGCGCGGGCCGGCCTTTTCGGTGCGGATTGCCATTTCCGAAGCAGCATGATCGGGCAATGAACCAGACCGGGCAATGGCGAGGCGTTCGCCATGCCCGCTCGTCGCAAGAATATTGACGGCTTCAAACGTTGAAGCTGTCGTCGCTTCCGTCGTTGCTGTCGTCGAAATTGTTGTCGTTGTCGTTATCGTCGCTGACGAGTGTTTGGTCGTTGGCGTCGTTGCCGCCTTGACCATCCTTGCTGTCATTGCCGTAGTAGTTGTTGTTGATGACGGTCTCTTCGACCGGGGCCGCGGCAGGAGTGCCAAGGCCGGCAGCGCCGAGCGCCGATGCGCCACCGAGGCCGCCGAGATGCGGGCTGAACAGGCTGCTTAAAGATTCCGCCAGCATCACGCCGCCGGCGACACCTGCCGCCGTGCCGAGCGCGCCGCGCAGGAAGCTGCCGCCGGCAGAGGGTGCGCCCGGCTGCTGGCTCCAGGGGCCGACAGGCTGTGGCTGTCCGCCACCCCAAGGGCCACCTTGCGGCTGCGGAGCGTAGCCCGGCTGAGGTGCGTAGCCCGGCTGAGGTGCGTAGTTCTGCTGTGGCGCGGGGGCGCGCTGGGGTTGAGACGGCTGGCTGCCGCCGAAAAGCGAACCGAGACCGCCAAGGAAGCTGCCGCCGCCCTGCTGCTGGGTGCTGGCGCCTTGTTCCAGTTCCCGTACCCGCGCTTCCAGCTGCTGGATGCGATCGGCGGCTGCTTTCATGCCCTGTTCCTGCATGATCACGGCCTGTGACAGTAGGTAGGGCGCATAGGGCTGGTCGCGAACGGACTGGTTGATGAGAGCTTCGGCATCAGCATCGCGCGGCGTCGCCGCTGCGGATTTGATCCGGTCGAAAAGAGAGCTAAGCAATTGGCGTTCTTCGGGCGACATAATGGCCTCCTTGGTAGACGGGGCGCGGACATGCTTCGCGCTGACCTGACTTAGGGATGGATGTTGGCTTTTCAAAGCCTCGACAGCTTACATTTTGGTAATTCACGATGGGGCGTAAGGATATCTTCACCGGCTCGGCGGCTTGTCTTTTTCCTGCATTGTTTTACGCATTGAGTCGCACTATGTGCGGGACAGGACAAATCATGGTGGAGAGTTGCGAATGAACGACGACGAACAGGAAGAAAAAAAGACGGAACTGCCTTTGGGGAAGGAAACGGAGGCGAATCTCTTCAAGTCGCGTTCGATCTTCATCTATGGCGGAATCACACAGGAACTGGCCCAAAAGGTTTGCTCGCAGCTCGTCGCCCTTGCCGCCGCCAGCGATGACGATATCCGTATCTACGTGAACTCGCCCGGCGGTCACGTCGAATCTGGTGATTCGATCCACGACGTTGTCAAGTTCATCAAGCCGAAGGTCTGGATGATCGGGACGGGCTGGGTGGCTTCGGCCGGTGCGCTGATTTTCGTGAGCGTCCCCAAGGAGCGGCGCATCTGCCTGCCGAATACCCGCTTCCTGCTGCACCAACCCTCGGGCGGCACCCGCGGCATGGCATCGGATATCGAGATCCAGGCCCGCGAAATCATCAAGATGAACGAGCGCCTCAACAGGATCTTTTCGGCTGCCACCGGCCAGCCGATCGAGAAGATCGCCAAGGATACGGACCGCGACTATTGGCTGACCGCAGAAGACGCCAAGGCTTATGGTCTGGTTTCGCGGATCGTGACGTCGCAGACCGAGATCTGATTCTATTGCGTTTCGTAGCGCCCTTGCCCGTCGGAAGACGGGTGAGGGCGCATTTTTGTTTGCGAGTTGCGGTCGTTAGCCTCGCGCCTGGCCTCCCCACTGTTACCTTCGGTGACATCTCCCCCACAGGTGGGGAGATTTGGAATTTGCCGCACCGGCTCCGCCAAACAATTGGTGGCGGAGTACAGGAGGGTGCCTGGAATTGTTCTGCCCACCTATAGGGGAGATGTCGGCCCGGCCGACAGTGGGGGCTGGGCGCGGGCTGGCCTTGGAGATACAGAACCGTTTACCCACAAACGGGACTTGCACGACCGCTGGTGATAATGCTCCATGCGTTCAATCGCATTCATCAATCCTTCCGGCGGCATCATGCTCAAAGAATTCTCAGTTCAAAGCCTGTTCATGGGGGTTCTGACCGCCTTCGTCGGCTTTGCCAGTTCCTTTGCCGTCGTGCTGCATGGGCTGCAGGCGGTGGGCGCGTCGGATGCGCAGGCCGCCTCAGGGCTGACGGCATTGTCGATCTCGATGGGGGTCTGTGCGATCGTGATCAGCCTTTCGACGCGCATGCCGGTCAGCATAGCCTGGTCGACGCCGGGCGCGGCACTTCTTGCCAGCACTGGCGCCGTCGTAGGCGGTTTTCCAGCAGCGGTCGGGGCCTTTCTCGTTTGCGCGATCCTCATCATCATCGCCGGGCTCTTTCGGCCGCTCGGGCGCGCAGTCGCGTCGATCCCGGCGCCGCTTGCCAATGCCATGCTCGCCGGCGTCTTGATCGGGCTCTGCTTTGCTCCGGTCAAAGCGATCGCCTTCAACCCGCTGTTCGGCCTGCCGATCGTGCTTGCCTGGATCGTCGTCGGCGCATTCAGGCGCCTGTGGGCGGTGCCAGCCGCTCTTTTGGCATTTGCCCTGGTGCTGGCCCTCGGCGTGCACGTTCCGGACGGTGCTCTATCGTCGGTGGTGCAGTCGCTGGTGCCAAGGATGGAGTTGATCCGGCCGGTGTTCAGTTTCCCCGGCCTGGTTTCGATCGCGCTGCCGCTGTTCATCGTCACCATGGCCTCGCAGAACATTCCCGGCATCGCGGTGCTGAAGGTCAATGACTACGATCCGAAGCCGGGTCGGCTTTTTGCCGTGACCGGGTTGTTCTCGCTGCTGAGCGCACCGTTCGGCGGCCACGCGGTGAACCTTGCGGCAATCACCGCCGCTATGTGTGCGGGGCAAGATGCGCATGCCGATCCGGCAAGGCGATACTGGGCGGCCGTCGTCGCCGGTCTCGGCTACATCGTGCTTGGACTGCTTGCCGGCGTGGTGACCGCATTCGTGGCGCTGGCTCCGCCGGTACTGATCGAAGCGGTGGCGGGATTGGCGCTGGTCGGCGCGTTTTCTGGCTCTGCGATGGCGGCGTTCCAGCGGGCCGACACGCGGGAAGCGGCGGCGATCACTTTCCTCATCACAGCCTCGGGCGTGACGTTTGCCGGCATATCAGGGGCATTCTGGGGTCTTGTCGCCGGTGGCCTCATGCTGGCGATGCAGCGTTTCGTGCAGATGCTCAAGAAGTAGGCCGGGGGTTGCGTCTTGTCTGGCGCCCGGCTATAAGCCGAGCTATGAAGTCCATAGGCACCCAAGTTTCCGAACAGATCGTCCGCGGCCGCATTGCGCTGCGTGACAATTCGCGTGCCTTCACCTCGCTTCTTCTCCTCGGCCTTACACGCGGTTGCCGGGTTCTTTGAGGAGCGCCCGGCGGCCGACCAGCCCGCCCGGCAACTGCTCCTCGATCTAGTTCTCCGAAATATCCCAAGGCCCGTATTCAAAGCCGCTTTTGTCATCGCCAAGCCGGATCCGATCGGCTATTAGGCGGACAATCGACGGCAAGAGGAAGAGACAATGGACGCGAAAAACCATTCCCCCGCCACGAACGCCCCCGCCACGAAACCGCAGGCTGGCAACTCCCGGTTCAAAGGCATGTCCGAGGCTGCGATCAAGTATCGCGCCTATCCGCAGGTGAACATTCCCGATCGTACGTGGCCGTCGAAGACGCTCACGAACGCTCCCGTCTGGTGCTCGGTGGACCTGCGCGACGGCAACCAGGCGCTGGTCGACCCCATGGGCCATGATCGCAAGGCACGGATGTTCCAGCTGCTTTTGGAAATGGGTTTTAAGGAAATCGAGATCGGGTTTCCATCGGCCTCGCAGACGGATTTCGATTTTGCCCGCTGGTGTGTCGAAGAGGGGAATGTTCCCGACGACGTGTCGCTGCAGGTGTTGGTGCAGTGCCGCCCCGAGCTGATCACGCGCACGTTCGAGTCTCTGGAGGGCGCGACCCGACCGATTGTGCATTTCTACAATTCGACCAGCGAATTGCAGCGGCGCGTGGTGTTTGCCAAGGATGTCCACGGCATCAAGCAGATCGCCGTCGATGCGGCCAAGATGATCACCGATATGGCGGCGAAGGCCGGTGGTGGCTATCGCTTCGAATATTCGCCCGAGAGCTTCACGGGCACGGAACTGGAAGTGGCGCTGGAAATCTGCAACGCCGTGATCGAGGTGGTGAAGCCGACTGCCGACAATAAGCTGATCATCAATCTGCCCTCAACTGTCGAAATGGCGACACCGAACATCTATGCCGACCAGATCGAATGGATGTGCCGCAATCTCGACAATCGCGAAAACCTGATCATCTCGCTGCATCCGCATAACGACCGCGGCACGGGCATCGCCGCTGCCGAGCTGGCGCTTTTGGCCGGCGCCGACCGCGTCGAGGGAACGTTGTTCGGCAATGGCGAGCGCACAGGGAACGTCGATGTCGTCACCATGGCGCTGAACATGTTCACGCAAGGCGTCGATCCGGGCATCGATTGCTCCGACATCGAGCGGATTAAGGAAGTCTACGAATATTCCAACCAGATGACGATTGCCGAGCGTCATCCTTACGTCGGCGAACTGGTCTACACGGCCTTCTCCGGCTCGCACCAGGATGCGATCAACAAGGGAATGAAGGCGAGCAAGATCGCCAATACCTCGGTCTGGGAAGTTCCCTACTTGCCAATCGATCCGCGGGACGTCGGGCGCAGCTACGAGGCGATCATCCGCATCAACTCACAGTCCGGCAAGGGCGGCATTGCCTACATCCTGCAGCAGGACTACGGGCTAAACCTGCCGCGAAATCTGCAGGTGGAGTTTCGCGAGGAAATCCAGCGGATTACCGATGTCGAGGGCAAGGAATTGCCGTCGCGGCGGATCTACGACCGCTTCATGGAGGTCTATGTCGCGCAGCCGGACGCTCGCCTCCGCTTCGTTGACCATCACACCTTCGCCGACCCGGAACAGAAGGGCCAACGCATCATCGCCGCCGAAATCACCGACAACGGTGAGCTCATGCATATCGAGGGCAAGGGCAACGGGCCGATCGATGGATTCATCAATGCGTTGTCGGCCTATCTTGGCATTGAAATGTCCGTCGAGGACTATTCGGAACACTCGCTGCAGCATGGGTCGAACGCAGCGGCGATCTCCTATGTCGAGACCTCCCATCCAGGCGGAAAACTGTTCGGCGCCGGCGTCAACACGAACATCGTTGCCGCTTCCCTCGAAGCGATCGTCTCGGCTGCAAACCGGGTACTCGAGCTGAAGGCCAAGACTTAGGACAGCTGCTGTCCGTCTGGAAAGTCTAAAAGGATAATGGCAGCGTCTCAAGCGCTGCCATTTCTATTTTATACGTGGGTTTTCAGATTGCGCTCGATACCCGGCCGGCGATGTCGTTGAGCGTTGCGTCTGCCGATGGCCCGACCACGGCGTAGGCGGTGCCGTCCCTGTGCCAGGTAACGACGCCGACATCATCCTTGATGACCTCGTTGAAGTCATTGCTGTCGTTCGTCACATTATCCTTGAGGAAGCAGACTGCGATGACGTCGCCGTCTGCATTCTTGTAGATCAATTGCCCGGCCGGCTTGCCTGCTGCAACGAGCAATCGCGCCCCTTGGAAGGAAAGACCGACGGAAGTCAGGTCGGGGATGTTGAACTTCACGCCGACACTGCCGCTAAGCCATTGGACGATTTCGACGACCTGGGTTGACGGCAGTTCCGCCAGATGCCGTTGGTGCGCATATATCCTGTGGGAAGCCGCAATGTCGTCGAGCCAACCATGCGCCGGCGTCTGCGCGATCTGAGCTGCGGGGAGGCTGCCAGGCGCTGCACCGTAGAAATAGCCAATGCCGCCGCCGATGAAGAACAGGATCAGCGCTGCCGCAAGCGCCTGCCGCCCGGTCGGCGCAAGCTTGAGCGAAGGGGGTGTGAAACGCGGCGTTTCGCGAACCTTCGGCGGCTGCGCACTCTTGATCGCACGCACCAAAGCCAGCGGAACGGGCTCCTTGAGGACTTCGTCAAATGCCTTGCGCCCGACATCGGAGCCATGCCTCAGTGTTTCATAGACCCTGCGCGTTTCGGGGTCGCTGCTCAGAAGGCGCTCCAGTTCCTCTTTCTCTTCGCGGCTTATCTCGCCGTCCATATAGGCTGAGAGGCGCGCTTCCAAAGGCGTTTTCTTCATGTCGTGCAAACTCAGAACTTTCGTAGAGAACGGCTGTCGCCGATGGCAGCCAGATGCTGGCGAGCGCTGACAAGCCGCGATGCAACGGTCGATAGCGGAATTCCCAGGATATCGGCGGCCTGCTTGTAGCTGTGGTGCTCGATATCCACCAGCAGGAAGACCGAGCCCAGACCCTCGGGAAGCGAGATGACTGTCTGGTGGCCCTCGTTGGCTTCCACCGAACTCGTCTGCGCATGCATGGCCGGTTCGCGATGTTCAGCTGCCATCGCTTTTGCCGCGGCCACCCGCTGCTTGTTCCGACGGGCTTCATCGGCCAATTGCTGTCGGGCGATGGTATAGAGCCAGATTTCAAGCCGGCCCTCGTTGTTCCAGAGATGGATCTTGGTGATGCCGCGATGGCAGACATTCTGCACCAGCTCGTCGGCTTCTGCGAGATCCCCCGTCAGCGTCACAGCAAAACGACGCAACTTCGGCAGGAGGCCTACAAGATCACGTCGGATATCAAGAGCTGCGAGCGGGGCGGGCATTGTCTTTCCAAAGGATGTTGGCGGCGAGCGGGCGTGGACGAAATCTGATCTTGCCGCGGCGGTCTTGTCTTGACGGGGAGGAAGTAACTCGCCGTGACAGGGGGGTCGACGCGAAAAGATGTTCTCTCTTGGTATGAACCATTTTCTTGTCGCTTCGCAACCCTCCAAAAATCGGTAATACCGGCGTTAAACGTCCACCTGATCATTCGCCGACGACCGACATTGAGGCTGCCTGGTCAATATTTCCGGTAGCCGTCGAGGGATTGCAACAGCGAGCGGTAGGCCCAAGTTCCTTCGCCACCACGGTCGCGAATTTCCACCAATTGGACGCGCGCCGCCTGTTCGTCGCCCTGTTGAAGCAGGGCCTGGCCCATGTAGGAACGGGCGAGGATGTAGTTCTCGTCCTTCTGCAGGGCTCTGTGGTAATAGTTCATACCAAGCTGCATCCGGCCGGCCTTGCGGTTGGCATAGCCAAGATAATTCAGGATGCGCGGGTCGTCCTGGTTCTGGGCGAGATGCAGAACCTTGATGGCGTTTTCATATTGGCCGGCATAGGCGAATTCGCGTGCCGCCTGGAAAAGCTGGTCGTCGTTGAAGCTGCTCTTCTTTGGCGCGACGCATTCCTTCTTGTCCTTGTCCCAGACCTTGCCGTCAGTGCATTTTGTCGTCGTTTCGGTTTTTGGGGGTGGGGCGGTGTCGTCGGTCTGCGTTCCTGCCGCGAAGGCTGGAAGCCCGGCAGCGAAGAGAAAACCCGCCGCAAACACGGCCGTGAAAGAACCCTTTAATGCGACGACCATGCTCGATTCACCTCCAAGATTAGACCATTTTCATTATAGTCCGAGATAGGCACAAACGCCATGGCGCCGAGGCTGGTTGAACGCATAAGTGCAGGGATAAACGTCGTTCTTCACGGGCCGAAAATGTTTGCTCCCTCAGCTGATACGCCGTCGCCCAGCTGATTGAGGCTGAAGCGCTCTCCCTTGAGTTCCCAGGCCCCCGGCGAGCCGGAAATGGTAAAGTAATTATACGCCGCGCGCGGCTTCATTCCGCCTGGTCCTTGCGACGCCGAGGCTATGCCGACGACCGGCACCGGAGAAGTCTGGCCGCGCAGCCACTTGACCGTGTTCAAATGTGTGTGTCCATGAAGCACAAGCTCGGCACCACCGGTGGAGACCACGGCGCCGAAACGGCGAATGCCGATCATGCGCTTGTGAAAGGACGTGGCGCTGCGGATAGGCGGATGATGGATCATCAGCACGCGGAAAAGGCCGGCCTCGCCCGCCGCCCGCAACATATTGACGGTCTCGCGCGCCTGGCGGGAACTGTAGAAGCCGCTGGCGGAAAAGGGGAGGGTCGCCACTGCCGTGGAGCAGCCGATCAGGGCGACCCGATCGCGGACCCTCAGATAGGGGAAGACGTGCCGGTCCTCTTCCCACTCCGGCGGGGAGAGGTCGCCGCGGACGTAAGGATACCAGGCCCGCATCGATTTCTCGTAGGCGCCGGGCACATAGGCGTCGTGGTTGCCGGGAACGACCGAAGTGAAAGCCGGGTCGCCGACGGTCCGCAGCCATTCCGCCGCCGTGCGGATCTCGATCGTGCTTGCCAGATTGACCAGATCGCCCGTGATCGCCAGGTGGTCGGGGCCTCTTTCCTTGAGATCTTCGAGCAGGATGTCGAGCGTGCCGCCGAAAAGGTGCTTGCTCCTGTTCCGATGCCAGTTCACAAATCCTGTGATGCGTTTCGAAGCGAGTTCGCGAATCGAAAGTCGTGGAAGGGGTCCGAGATGAATGTCGGAAATATGCGCGAGCTTGAACATGAGAAGAGACATAGACCAGTCCATTGTCAGATCAAACAGTTCTGTCAGGTCTTGGTGACAGCAAAAAGTTTCGATCTCTTCAATTCGGCTGCAATCGCGATCGGAGCCACTGGATGAGCGATCAACCGCCGCCGCCTGAAGCCATCGGCTGGAAAGCGAAGCTGTTCGGCCGCCTCGTCCATGTATATTTCGCACTGGCCCGAGGCATGACCATGGGTGTTCGCGCTGCCTGCTTCGACAAGGAGGGGCGGCTCTTTCTGGTCAGGCATTCCTATATGCCCGGCTGGTATATGCCGGGCGGCGGCGTCGAGCGCCACGAAACGGTGCTGCAGGCGCTGGAAAAGGAACTTCGCGAGGAGGGCAACCTGCGCATGACGGCCCGGCCGGAACTCATCCATGTCTATTTGAACAAGGCGGCCAGCAATCGCGATCATGTCGTCTTCTATCGCGTCACGGTCGAACAGACGGCACCGCGCAAAGGCGACTGGGAGATCGTCGAATGCGGGTTTTTTCCCCTCGACGCGCTACCGGAAGACACCTCCAAGGCGACGATCCGCCGATTGAAAGAAATGGAGGGCGACGTTGCGCGCTCCCACTATTGGTAGCCGTCAGGCTGCAGCCTTCACATTGTCGCGATCGTGCGGGCGATCGAGGTCGAGGTCGGGGCCGAGCGGAACGACACCTGTCGGGTTGATCGTCTTGTGGCTGCGGTAATAGTGATCCTTGATGTGATGAAGGTTCACGGTCTCGCGCACGCCATGCGTCTGATACAGGTCTCTGAGATAAGCTGACAAGTTCCCGTAGTCCTCGATGCGGCGGATGTTGCACTTGAAGTGGCCGACATAGACTGCGTCAAAGCGCACGAGCGTCGTGAACAGTCGCCAATCCGCCTCGGTGATGCGATCGCCGAGGAGATAGCGGTTCCTGCCCAGCCTTTCGTCCAGAACGTCCAGCGTTTCAAACAGCTTGCGGACGTTCTCGTCATAGGCTTCCTGCGCCGTGGCGAAGCCTGATTTGTAGACGCCGTTGTTGACCGTGTCGTAGATGATGTCGTTCAGCGGATCGATTTCGGCACGCAGCGCCGCTGGATAGTAGTCGTCCTTCGAGCCGGTGAGGCCATCGAAGGCGCTGTTGAACATCCGGATAATCTCGGAGGACTCATTGTTGACGATCGTGCCGGTCTGCTTATCCCAGAGAACCGGGACAGTGACGCGGCCGGAATAATGCGGATCGGCCTTGACGTAGATTTCCCACAGCGCTTTTGCGCCGAAAAGATGATCGACGGTGCCGCCGTCGCGATCCTTGAATTCCCAGCCGTTTTCCAGCATCAGCGGATCGACGATGGAGACCGAGATCAGGTCTTCCAGCTTCTTAAGTTTGCGGAATATCAGAGTGCGGTGCGCCCAGGGGCAGGCCAGAGCCACGTAAAGATGATAGCGGCCGGCCTCGGCCTTGAAGCCGCCAGTGCCGGTCGGCCCGGGAGAGCCGTCCGATGTCACCCAGTTGCGGAACTGGGAGGCCGCGCGCTTGAAATGGCCTTTCGTTTCCCTGGTGTCGTACCAGACGTCCTGCCAGGCGCCGTCAACCAACATGCCCATGTGTCATCCTTTCAAAATTGCTTGGTTTTGGAAAATACGCGCTTATGCGGGGATTTCGAGGGGGCAAAAGTTGAACAGTGCGTCGTTCAGGCGATCGGGCATTTATGCAGAGGCCGGATATTTTAAGTTGGACGGCCGAAAATTTTCCTGCTATCGGCCTTCCCACATTTGAAGGATACCGGTTGATGAACGTAACGAGAAGCCTGCGACGACGCTGATGACCCGAACGCTCGACGAGCGTGTTCGAGAGCCATCCCCTTATGTCTATATGGTTTTTTACGTTTCATGCACAAGCACGATCTGGTCTACCTCACCGAGGACGCGTCGCACGACGCTGTTATTGAACACATCAACGAAGAAGCATTCGGTCCCGGCCGGCACGTCCGTGCGGCGGCGCGCATCCGCGAGCAAGGTCCGCATGACCGTTCGCTTTCCTTCGTCTGCGCCGACGACGGCGAGACAATCGCCTCGGTGCGGATGACGCCCGTCATGGCAGGCGGGGTCCGGGGCCATCTGCTTGGGCCGCTAGCGGTGCGGCCATCGCACAAGAATCAGGGTATCGGTCGCGAGCTCGTACGGATCGCGGTGGAAGCGGCAAGGCGCAAGGGCTCGGAAGCTGTCATCCTCATCGGCGATCCACCTTACTATGGACCGTTGGGATTCGAGAAAGTCGCCTATAACGCCTTGGCCTTTCCCGGCCCTGTCGATCCCGGCCGGGTGCTGGTCGTGCCGATTGGCGAGAATGTGCATCCGCGGTTGAAAGGCACGATCGGCTGGTGCGCCTGAGGGCCTAGGGCGCCGGGTCGACCAGCTGCTTTTGCAGGAACGACCGGCTTCGCCCGACCGGGAAGTCGGGAAGCTCGCCGAACACCTGATATCCCTGCCGCTGATAGGCGCGAAGCGCTTGCGGGTTGAACGTGTCTATCCAGGCGCCGTGGCAACCTCTCGCGATGGCTTCTGCCTCGGCCATGTCGAGCATCTTGCCGGCTATGCCCTGGCCGCGCAGACTTTCCGGCACGAAGAGCCATTGCGTGAAGAGCCAGCCCCAGCCAGTATAGCCGGACATCCCGCCGATTGCGTTGCCGGTCGCGTCGTGGATAAAAACGGCAAGCGGCCGTCTCCCCGACGGGCCGACATCGGCAGCATTGAAATCCGTCAAGCCGCTGCTGATGGCGGCAAGGTCGCTTTCGAAGGGCTTGTCGGTGAGGCTGAGTTCGACCATGCCTGCGCCTACCGTCCTTCACGCCACCATGTGGCGCTAAAGGCAAGGAGCAGTGCTGCAAGGCCGACGAAGCCTGAAAATAGCGGCAAGGTATTGATGCCCTTGAGCACGGTTTCGTCGGTCAGACGGATGGTCATGCGCTGGTTGTCGGCAACGCGCACCGCACCGCGCACGGGCAGGATCGCCGGAACGGTGGCACCGCCGTCGGACGATGCGACGCGGGCAACGAGCCCCTTGGTCTTGTCCGCCAACGGCTTCAGCGTCTCAGTCGTCGAGATCATCGCCTTGAATTCCGGGGCGTCGACGGCGCCGACATGGACAAGCGTCGACAGATTGCCGTTGCTGACCTCGAAGAGGCCGATCTCGTCTGTCTTCTTGTCGGCGCGGAAAAGACCGGGCTCACTTTGGGCGAGCTTCACGGAAACGGTCTTGCCCGAGGGATATTTGACGATGGCGTTGCCGGGATCGTCGCCGATCGTCTGGCGGGCGATCTGCAGCGTTCGGCCTGAAGCCGTTGCCGTCAGCGCCTCTTCCTCGAGCGCCGGTTCCTTCATCAGCCAATGGGCGATGCGGCGATAGAGCGAAACGCTCGGGCCTCCGCCCTCGAAGCCGCGGGACCAGAGCCAGCCTTGATCGGACAGAAGCATCGCCACGCGACCCTGACCGGCGCGATTGAGCACCAGCAGCGGGTGGTTGTCGGCGCCGACCATCACCGTCTGGCCCTGCGGCTGCTCGACGTCGACGGTACGGAACCAGCGGCCCCAATGCGGTGGCTCCTGGTCGGAGCCGTCAAGGCCGCGGGTAACGGGATGCTTGCGGCCTTCTTCAGAGAGGCGCGGATAGAAGGGTTTCTCGATCATCTGGCCGGTCGGCGCTGCCGGCAGGACGGAGGCAAGCGGCGTCAGCGCGATCGAATCCTCGCCCGCATGTTCGGGACCGGCGGCGATCAGCAGCGCGCCGCCATTTTGCACATATTGGGCGATGTAGTCGTAATAAAGGATCGGCAGCACGCCGCGGTGCTGGTAGCGGTCGAAGATGATCAGGTCGAAATCGTTGATCTTGTCGACGAAAAGCTCGCGCGTCGGGAAGGCGATGAGCGACAGCTCGTTGATCGGCGTGCCGTCCTGCTTTTCCGGCGGCCGCAGGATGGTGAAGTGGACGAGATCGACCGAGGCGTCGGATTTCAGCAGATTGCGCCAGGCGCGCTCGCCGGCATGCGGTTCACCTGAGACCAGGAGGACGCGCATGTTCTGGCGGATACCCTCGATCAGGTGGACGGCGCGATCGTTTGCGGTGGTGATTTCGCCCGGCAATTCGGCGACGCTGAATTCGAGGACGTTGTTGCCGGCGCGCGGGACCTTGAAGCTGAAGGGCGTTTCCTGGCCGGGCGTCGCCTGCAGCGTGGCGATCTCGTCGCCATTGAGCTTGACGGTGACCGTCGCCATGCCGCCCGGGCTCGGGCCGTCGTCGACGACGCGCAAGAAGAGCTGCTGCTCCTCGTTGACGATACCGAAACGCGGGCCGCGGACCACTTCGATGCGGCGATCAAACTCGTTGGCCTTGCCGGTGATCAGCCCGTGGATCGGCGCGTTGAAGCCGAGTGCCTGGTTAAGGCCGGGAATATCATGGATCTGGCCGTCGGTGAGGAAAATCGCACCGCCGATCCGGGCCGGCGGAACGTCTGCGATGGCCGAGGCCATCGCGCTGAAGAGGCGTGTCGAAGGCGTATCGGATTCGCTCGGCTCCGTGGCGTCGACGAAGCGCGGCTCGATGCGCGGCCACTGCGCCAGCCGGTCCTTCAATTGAGCAAGCGCATCCTCGGTCATCTTGATGCGTTCCGGCGTTTGCTGGCTCTGGCTGCGGTCGACAATGACAGGAACGATGGTCGAAAGCTGATCGCGATCTTCCTGCAACAGCAACGGGTTGGCAAGTGCGACGAGCAATGCGGCGGCGGCAATGAGCCTGATCCACGCGCCGCGCATGCCGCGCCAGATCGCATAGGCGGCGATGCCGAGCATGATCACCGCGAAGATGGCGATGATCGGCCAGGGGAGGAATGGCGAGAAATCGACGGTCACATCATTGTCCCAGGCGCTGAAGCAGGTCCGGGACGTGGACCTGATCGGATTTGTAATTGCCGGTCAGCATGTACATCATGATGTTGACGCCGGTGCGGTAGGCATATTCACGCTGGGTTTCGTCCTGCGGCACGGTCGGCAGAAGCGGGGTGCCGTTCTGGTCGACGGCCCAGGCGCCTGCAAGGTCGTTGCCGGTGATCATGATCGGCGTTACGCCGTCCGAAGTTGCCGCCTGCCTGGCGTCGGAGCCGGGACGGCTGTCCTGATGTGCCTCGATCCATAGCGGGCTGCCGGTGTAGCGGCCCGGGAAACTCGACAGCAGATAGAACGACTTGGTCAGCACATGATGCGAGGGCACGGGCTCCAGCGGCGGAATATCGAGGTTGGAGAGGATCGCCTGCAGCCGCTCGCCGTTGGCGCTGGGCGTGCCGTTGTCGCCGATCGAGCTTATGGCGTCGCGGGTGTCGAACAGCACTGTGCCGCCACTGCGCATATAGGCGTCGATCTTGTTGATCGCATCGGCCGACGGCATCGGAGCGGTTGCCGATACCGGCCAGTAGATCAACGAATAAAACGCCAGCTCATCCTTGGCGGGGTCGACGCCGATCGGTGCTCCGGGCTCGAGCGTGGTGCGATAGGTGAGATATTCGGAGAGCCCTTCGAGACCGCGCTCCGAGATGCGGTCGACCTCGCTCTCGCCGGTAACCACATAGGCGAGGTGCGTCTTGTCGAGCTCCTTGTAGATCGTCTCGTCGCCGGGTTTGGTATCGTCGGCGCGGCTATCGGTCGGCTGAAGAAAGGTGCCAACGGCAAGGGCGATGACAAGTGCGGCCGCAGTCTTTGCAGTAGAGCGCGCCGGTCGGGCGATACGTGTGAAAGCGCCGTTGATGAAGAGCACGAGGAGACTGTCGGCCAGCAGCAGAAGGAAGGCGATGAGGAAAAGCACCGGCTTTGCCGACCAGGCCTTGCCGCCGATCAACCCCTCGCGAATAACGGCTATGGCGGCCGAAGTGTCGAGCGGCCTGAGTTCGGCACCGGCTGGCAACAGGTTCAGCGCGGTGAAGCCTTCTTCCGAACCATAGAGACCGGGCGGATTATCGAAATTCGACAACAGCGGCCCTTTCTTTCCTGTTTCCAGCGGCCGGGCGTTGCCGGTCTCGCTGACTAGGACGCCCTTTGCCGTCAGCAGGCGGAAGGGCGGTAGGGCCTCGGCGGTGCGCGGCGCACTTGCTGCAGAGGTGACGCCGCCGGAACGGGACATCTGCACGATACGGCGCAGCATCTCGACGAAATCGCCTGATATTGGCAGGTCCGACCAGGTCGCCTCGGCGCTGACATGGAAGAGGACGATGCGGCCGGCATTGTCGGTTTTCTCGGTCACCAGCGGCGTGCCGTCGGCAAGGCTTGCCCAGGTTCGCTCGGCAAGGTCCGGCGTCGGCTCGGCCAGCACCTGCCGTTTGACCAGCACATTGGTGGGCTTGGGCATGCCGGCAAAAGGCCCGAAGGACGGGAAGTCGGCAAGCGGCTGCGGCTCTGCCCAGGAAAGCGCGCCGCCTAGCGCCCGCTCGCCCTGACGAAGGATGACCGGCACCAGTGGATCTTCGGCCGGAGCTGCGGCCAGCCGCGGTCCGGCAAAGCGGATCAGCGTGCCGCCGTTGGCGATCCAGTGCTGCAGCGGCTCATAGCTCTCCTGCGGCAGGCGGCCGATATCGGCCATGATGATGACGGAGGGATTGCCAGCGAGCAGCTCAGTGATCGACTTGGCAAGGTCCGACGCATTGGGCTGGACGAGATCGGCATAGGGCTGCAGCGCGCGCTGAATATAATAGAGCGGCGAAAGCAGCGGCTGGAACTCATCGGCCGCCTGGCCAGAGAGAAGCCCGACGCGGCGTCGCTTGAAGCCGTCGTCGAGAAGATGGACGGCGCCCGTGGTTGCATGCCGGTCGATGCCGATCCGGGCGAAATCGTTGCGCATCTCGAAGGGAGCGGTGATTGAGCCGGTTGCGACCCGCTGGCCGGAGGTGAAGCTCAGTATGCCGGCTGCAATCGGGCGACCTTGCGTATCCTGCGCGCTCAGCGTCAGTCTCGCCGGGCCATTGCTGTTCAGCCGCGTCGCGGTCACTGTCATGTCGTCGGCAGCGTTGGCTGCTGATGTGATGGCGATCGCCTCGCTGCCGTCGCCTTCCAGCAATCGGAGTTCGGCAGGCTGCAGTGTCGAAAGCTGTCGGACTGTATCGTCAGTCTCCTTGTCCTTGGCCGCAGCAGCTATGCCGTCGGACAGGAAGGCGAGGGTGCCTGGATGCGTGCCGCCAAGCGCAGCTTTCAGGGATTGGAACGCCCGGTCGCGATCCGGCACGAGCGGGCGGGGCGCTGCGGCATGGAGCTTGTCGCGCGCCGCAGTGGCAGTGCCGGGAACCGCGTCGTTGGACTGGTCGGCCGTGAACGCCACAATGACTGGCGTGCTATCGGCATCGGCATCGCTGATCAAAGCATCGGCAGTCTGCACGCGACGGTCCCAGTCGGGAGCGCTCGCCCAGCCGTTGTCGATGAACAGAACCAAAGGGCCACCTGTGGCCAGCGTGTTGGTGCGCGGGTTGAAGATCGGGTCGGCGATTGCGAGAATGACGGCGGTCGCCAGAAGCATCCGCAGCAGCGTCAGCCACCAGGGGCTCTGCGCCGGCGTTTCCTCGCGCTTCATCACTGCAGCAAGGATCTTCAGCGGCGGGAAGACCTCCGCTTTTGGATGCGGCGGCGTCAGCCGCAGCAGCCACCAGATCACCGGCAGGGCGACAAGGGCGGCAAGAACGGCAGGATAGGCAAATGCGAAGGCGCTCATAGCTTGCCCCCATGCGTTGCCCTTGCCGGCATGCCGGACAGATGGATGTGGACGGCGACGAGCGCCTCTGACGCCAGATGGTCGGTGCGGTGGGTAACGAAACTCCAGCCGAGATGGCGCAGAGACTGGCCAAGGCTGTCGCGGCGGGCAAGGTAGGCGCGTTGATAATCGTCGCGGACGCTCTCGGCCCGCCCGGCCACCAGCTGAGATCCGGTTTCGGGATCGGTGAACTGGGTGCGGCCGCTATAGGGAAAGATCTCTTCCGCTGGATCGGCGATCTCGACGACATGGCCGCGAAGGCCGCGACGGGCAAGCGGCCCGAGGCGGGCCATGACGTTGTCGGCATCGTCGAGGAAGTCGCCGATAAGCACGACATCGCTCCAGCCGCGTATCATGCCGGTTTCCGGCAGGCCGCCAATAAGCGGGGTGTGGATCAGCGCGGTCGCCAGCCTTTCCGAGGCATTGCGGGCCGAAATCGGCTCCATGATGCCGGGGCAGCCGATGCGCTCGCCGGATCGCGCAAGGATCTCCGCCAATGCCAGCATGACTACCAGCGCCCGGCTCTCCTTCGAGACATGGCCATAGCTCGACTTGAACATCATCGAGGGGGACATGTCGGCCCAGAGCCATATGGTGTGGGCAGCTTCCCATTCGTGATCGCGGATGTAGGTATGGTCGTCGCGGGCCGAGCGGCGCCAATCGATGCGCGACAGGCTTTCGCCTTCGCTATAGGGCCGGAACTGCCAGAAATTTTCGCCGATTCCGCGCTTTCGGCGGCCGTGCCAGCCGGCAATCACCGTGTTGGCGATGCGCTTTGCTTCCACCAGGCAGTCCGGTACCAGTGCCGCCCGCTGTCGGGCGCGTGAGAGGGCATCATTGCCGGATGTCGGGCTGACGATCTGTCCGATGGATGCCACGCGGTACGCTCTCCTTACGCCCTGGAACAAGATGACGTATCGAAAGCCCGTCTTGCTCCATCTATTTCATTCAGGACAATCTTACCCGAAAAGCGCCTTGCACCTTTAGCGATCATGCCCTGGCCTGCTTCACAAGCCCCGAAATCACATCGCGAACCGACATGCCTTCCGCCCGAGCGGCAAATGTCAGCGCCATGCGGTGCTGCAGGATCGGCTCGGCCAGCGCATGGATGTCGTCGAGCGACGGGGCGAGACGTCCTTCATAGAGAGCGCGGGCACGACTGCAGAGCATCATAGCCTGTCCGGCACGCGGACCCGG
Organism: Rhizobium sp. 2YAF20; assembly: GCF_052114685.1. Taxonomy (NCBI): domain Bacteria; kingdom Pseudomonadati; phylum Pseudomonadota; class Alphaproteobacteria; order Hyphomicrobiales; family Rhizobiaceae; genus Rhizobium; species Rhizobium sp. 2YAF20. The sequence continues at coordinate 541,628 of NZ_JBFRFF010000001.1, forward strand.
TCCCCAGGCGACATGCTTGTCCGTCGATGCATTTCCCTGTCCTGGACGGGCCGAGCGCACCAGCGAGAGAATGGCATCGACAACGCTGTCGGAAACCGGCATCTGGCGGATCAGTTTCTGGATTTCCACAAGGCGGGCAGCATTGATCACGGCGTGGGGCGTTACTTCGCCGAGGCCGGTGGTTTCTAAAAGGATCTTTCGCTCGTCGGCAAGCTCTGGATAGTCGACATCGACCTGCAGGAGAAAGCGGTCGAGCTGCGCTTCCGGCAGCGGATAGGTGCCTTCCTGCTCGAGCGGGTTCTGGGTCGCGAGCACATGGAATGGCGCCGGCAGGTCGAAGCGCTGGCCGGCGATGGTGACGTGATATTCCTGCATCGACTGCAGCAGAGCCGATTGGGTTCGCGGCGAGGCGCGATTGATTTCGTCGGCCATCAGCAGCTGCGCAAAGATTGGCCCCTTGACGAAGCGGAAGGAGCGGCGGCCGTTCTCGTCCTGGTCCATGACTTCGGAGCCCAGGATATCGGAGGGCATAAGGTCGGGGGTGAACTGCACGCGATTTGCGGCAAGGCCAAGGACGTCGCCGAGCGTGGTCACCAGCTTGGTCTTTGCAAGGCCGGGAACGCCGACGAGGAGTGCGTGGCCGCCTGCCAGAACCGCCAGAAGCGTCTTCTCGACAACGCTTTCCTGGCCGAAAATCACTTTGGAGACTTCCGCGCGAATGGAGGCGATGTCTGCAAGGGCACGTTCGGCTGATGCGATGATGGCCTTGTCGTCCAGGCTCGTTTCAGTCGAATTCATCATGCCCATGTGCATCTCCAGCGGCTGAAAGGCGGTATTGTCGATTCGCAGTTCATACACATTTGCCCCATACTCAAGCAATTTATCCCCGTTGAGATGGCTGACAAGCGCGTTTCGAATGACTATCTCGTGAGGATTGTTTGTTAAGTGCAAACCGGGACGGAACGATGGCAGCCGAAGAGATCAGCGCGACAAGCGATGCAGCGTCCCTGGCGGCGCTCATTTTGCGAGCAGCCGGCGATACCGGTGACGGCAAACGCGGATTACCGCCGGTTGAGAGATGGAATCCGCCGTTTTGCGGCGATATCGACATGGAAATCCGTAGCGACGGCACCTGGTTCTACATGGGGACACCGATTGGTCGTGCGCCGCTCGTACGCCTTTTTTCGACGGTTTTGCGCAAGGACGAGGACGGAAAGACCTATCTGGTCACGCCTGTGGAAAAGGTTGGGGTACGCATCGTCGATGCGCCTTTCGTCGCCGTTGAGATGACCGCGACCACGCAGCACGGCGGGCCGGTGTTAACGTTTCGTACCAATGTCGGCGATGTCGTCGAGGCGGGAGCCGAGCATCCGCTTCGCTTCGTCGTTCATGGCGAGAACAATGAGCTGAAACCCTATCTGCATATTCGCGGTCGGCTTGAGGCTCTTGTCTCGCGCGCTGTGATGTATGATCTCGTCGAACGCGGGGAGACGCTTGAAATTGAAGGTGTCTCCATGTTCTGCGTTCGCGCCGGTGGCGAGGTCTTTCCGATCATGCGCGCCGCAGAGCTGGATGCCCTGGCGCAATGAGTGAGTTCCCGCTTTACTCGGCCTCGGAGTTTCGCCGCCGCGCCATGAACCAGACCGGCGGGCCTGCCGAACTTTCCTGGCGCGAACATGGCGACCATCTGCTCAATCCGGCGACCATTCTTCAGGTCGAGGGGCAGCCGCTTCGCGATGCTGCCGTGCTGGTCCCTGTGGTCGACGAAGGCGACGACGCCAAGGTCATCTTCACGCTGCGCACCGCGACGATGCGCAAGCATTCCGGTCAGATCGCCTTTCCAGGCGGCGCCATAGATCCCGACGATGCGTCGCCGGAGCGTGCGGCCATGCGGGAGGCGCAGGAGGAGATTGGGCTTGCGGATATCTTTGTCGAACCGGTGGCGCGGCTTCCGCATTACCTCGCGGCGACGGGGTTTCGGATCACGCCGGTGTTGGCTGTGGTCAAGCCCGGCTTCGAGCTGAGGCTGAACCCTACCGAGGTCGAAGACGCCTTCGAAGTGCCGCTGTCGTTTCTGATGGACCCGGACCATCATCTGCGCGACAGCATGCACTGGCGCGGAAGCACCCGCCATTTTTATCGCATGCCCTATGAGGACTGGATGATATGGGGCATCACGGCGGGCATCGTCCGCACGCTTTATGAGAGGCTTTATGCATGACCACGGTTGCCGGCAAGGGTTGGTTCAAGGACGCAGCGCTGACGCGGGTACTAGCATTGCTGAACGCCGATGGCGGCGAAGGACGCGTCGTCGGCGGCGCGGTGCGCAACAGCCTGATGGGCATTCCCGTTGCCGATATCGACATCGCGACGACGTTGCTGCCGAACGCGGTGACGAAGCGCGCGGAGGCCGCCGGGATCAAGGCGGTTCCGACCGGCATCGCGCACGGCACCGTGACGCTCGTCGTCGACGGCAAGCCATTTGAAGTCACCACGCTTCGCCGCGACGTCGAGACAGACGGCCGCCATGCGGAGGTCGCCTTCAGCACCGACTGGCAGGCCGACGCTGAACGACGCGACCTGACGATCAACGCGCTTTATGCGGGACGCGACGGCGAGGTGGTCGATCTTGTCGGCGGACTTGCCGACATCGAGAAGCGGAACGTCCGTTTCATTGGCGATGCCGCGACGCGAATTGCCGAGGATCGGCTGCGGATATTGCGGTTTTTCCGCTTCTTTGCCTATTACGGGTCAGGGCGGCCCGATGCCGATGGGTTAAGGGCTTGTGCCGCCGCCCGCTCGACACTGGGGTCGCTGTCGGCAGAGCGCGTCTGGTCGGAGATGAAAAAGCTTCTCGGCGCCAGGGATCCCGGGCGGGCTCTGCTATGGATGCGCCAGGTCAGCGTGTTGAGCGAGGTGCTGCCGGAGACCGAGAAATGGGGCATCGACGCCATTCCGTCGCTGGTTGCGACCGAACAGTCGCTCGGCTGGCGGCCCGACGCGGTGCTCCGGCTTGCCGCCATCGTTCCTCCTGATGCGGAAAGGCTGGTGAAGCTTGCCGAAAGGCTGCGGCTGTCGAAGGCGGAGGCCCTGCGGCTGCAGGCTTTCGCAACGGCGCCTGTCGTCAAGGACGACATTTCAGAAGCGACACTCGATCGGCTGCTTTACGTCAATGGAACCGATGGCATCGCCACGAGGCTCAAGCTGGCGCTCGCCGTTGCGCGCGGCAAGGCTGAAGACGATTTCGACGAGATGGCGCGCTCGGCGAGGCTCGGAAAATTGATGGCAAGGCTGGAGTGCTGGGAGAAGCCGACCTTTCCCATCGGCGGCACCGACGCACTCAACGTCGGCATCGGACCCGGCCCACGCGTCGGCGAAATCCTCGCTGCGATAGAGCAGCAATGGATCGCAGGGAACTTCGCGATGGACCGGGCGGCCTTGCTCGCCCGGCTCAAGGAAATGGCAGGTTGATCAGGCGGCACTCGCTTCGTTGCGGATGCGGGCCTTGATGTTGTCGACCATGTTTTCGCGGATGATCGTCTCGCCATGGGCATTTTTCATGTGATCGACGGCGCGGCGCACAACTTCCGCATCATTGTCGGCGCGTGTATGCCAGGCGCAGCCGGGCACGAGGGTACCACATTCGAACAGTCGCATATCTATCTCCTCATTCTGTGCGCTTCGGCCCTTTATGGTTCCAGAAACGCGATAGAGTCGGAAAGGTTCGGAGCCTGACATCGCCTCCTCCGGCGGCCGGGCTGCGTTGACGTGCTGTCATCAGCTATTCGGGCATTGCCCAGGCCTTAAAGCAATCGGATGATTCGTAGTCCGCGGCCGTGGTCCGCTTGGCGCGTTCGGACGCTGCGCGGGCGAGATCTACGGGCGAATTTCCCGCAAGCTGCATTTTCACCTGCTCGATAAAGCAGGAAAGCGGAAGGTCCGAGCCGCTCCTGTTTTTCAACTCTTCAGCCAGCCGGGTGATGAAATCCGGGGTGCCGATTGCCCGGGGATGGTCTTCGGCTTCTGCTACTCTTACGGCGGCGCCGCTGTTCATAGACATGACAATCCTCCTCCGATTGAAGCATGCTAATGCTTATGTGGTACTCCTTGGAAAAACTTGAAGGGCCGAGACCTGGATTTTACGCCATTCTGTCGCAGATGCCATCAACGGAAACTCTTGGTCCCCATCTTTGTGAAGCTACATGATTGAGCCCGGCTCCAGCGTGCCTTTGTAAGCGACAATCAGCCCGACCAGAGGTGCTGCAATCTCGACGTCAAAGCAGAAACGCCCGTTTCTCTCCGTTTCGGTGGCATGGCCTGCCGGCAGCAGAAACGAAGGCAATAGGATACCCCAAAGGGACCATCTGCGCGGGATCAGCCGCAACCGATCCTTTTCAACAACGAGGGCGAGGCTGACGTCGATAGCGCCGAAGCGCTCCACCAGCAGATAGTCGTTCTTCTTGGTCCCGCGCTTTTGAAGCGACGAGAACGTTCTGCCTCCAAAATTTCGGGTCCAACGTTCGCCGCCGTTCTCGGGAGAAAGGGTAACGCTGACCGGAACTTCAGCTGCAGCGTCGGGAAAACCGATGACCCGAGCAACAAGGCGGGCCATGACGCCACCCCCTCGGCAAACCTCCGCTTGCCCGGTCCAACTGCGGGCGTCCCTGGTATCATGCAGCGCCTTGACCTGCGCCGGCAACGCGTCGAAGGCGCTGCCCAGGATCTGCCGATATAGCGGGTCGGCCGACTGCCCATCCCGGCGAAACCCTGAATAGATTGCCCGGTTTTCAAAAAGCAGGTCGTAGTCCGCCAGTTCCAGCGCCCGCGTTGCCGGACGTGCTCCGGCTTGCGGCGTTATCCCGGCCAGATGCTTTCGAACGATGGCTTCAATGGCCATGGAGGGGATGTAGGGGCCGTCATCGCCTTCGGCCAGAACGTGCCAGCTTACCTCCAATTCCACACCGTCCCGCATCCCACGCGCCCAGACGAACATGCCGCCGCGATGTTCGCCGAACTTCATCATGTTCAGAACCCGGTAGAACAGGCCGGACAGAGGTGCCAGCGATGGCAATCCGAGTGTAGCGCGCATCTTAGCCAGCATGTTGAGCACTCGGTGCAGTATCTCCGGAACAGGCCCGGCCCCCATCCAGATGTCCCTCAGGCTCTTGTGCTCGGGCGGGATGACCTGCAGATCGGGCACATCCACCAGGGAGAAATGGACGTTCCGCAGCGGCAATCGTCCAGGCACTGCGATCGTATACCGCATGCTTTCCGTGAGACCCCGCGCCTGCGTCTTGATGCCGTTTCTCAGCAAGTTTACCGGGCCACCGGCGTAGCTGACGACAGCCCGCATGACGTTCAGCCCGATTCCAGCATAGGGGGAGGGAGCGATGCCGCCCTTGACCGATACGATGTCCATGGTCTTGGCCATCTCCCGCAAAACGGCGGCTGTAAGGACCGGAAAGCTGCTTGCACCGGACAGTGCGAACACGCCGGCTTGCTTCGCCTGCCCGTCGAATTGCTGCACGCCGAAGACAAAGTCGGCGGCATCCGAGAAATCCAGATAGTGAACGCCAGCGGCAATGCAGGCCTCGATGACACCGTAACGGTTTTCTCCGTAGGCCTGAAACGGGCCGGATGCATCCACGACCATGTCGGGTCGTTCGGTCTCAAGGCTCCGGGCGATGTCGTTTCGGTCGAGTCGCAGCGGGCGGACACGCGCCAGCCCGGAATATCCGGCACAGAACGCCGAGGCGCGAACCAGGCTGCGCCCACTCACTATAATTTCGATTTGCGCGAGATTCGACAGCAATACGGCCAGGCGTCCACCGAAGACGCCATATCCACCGAGAATAAGAATCTTCAAAATGGCAGCCTCTATAAATTTTGGAATCTGAAATCAGAGACAATTATTCCGAGAATGCAGCAGCTGTAAACAATCCGGCGGGCTTTACCTCAAGGCCAACGGACAACGGGCGGCAGTGACGACAGGATCGACTCGACGTTTCCGCCTGTCTTGAGGCCGAAAATCGTTCCGCGGTCGTAGAGAAGGTTAAATTCGACATAGCGGCCGCGGCGAACCAATTGTTCATCCCGATCCGCCTCTGTCCACGGGCTATTGAAGTTGGAGCGGACGATAGAGGGATAGACCTTGGAAAAGGCGGTGCCGACATCGCGGACGAAGGCGAAGTCCGCCTCCCAGCCGCCGGCTTTGTCGTCCGAGTGCAGCCAGTCGAAAAAGATGCCGCCGACGCCGCGTGGTTCGTTCCGGTGCTTCAGGTGAAAATATTCGTCGCACCAATTCTTATAATGCGGGTAATCCGCGACGGCGTGCCTTTCGCAGGCATCCTGCATGCTGTGATGAAAAAGAACGGTGTCGGGATCGTCCTGGGTGCGGCGACGGTCGAGCACGGGCGTCAGATCGGCTCCGCCGCCAAACCAATGGCTGGTCGTGACGACCATGCGGGTGTTCATGTGAACGGCGGGTACATTGGGATTGACGGGATGGGCGATCAGCGAGATGCCCGATGCCCAAAAGCGTGGGTCTTGGCTCGCGCCTGGTATCTGTGCGCGAAAATCGGGCGAGAATTCGCCGAATACGGTCGAGGTGTGGACGCCGACCTTTTCGAACACGCGGCCTTGCATCGTTGACATGCGGCCGCCGCCGCCTTCGCCGTTTTCCCGCAGCCAGTCCTTGGCCACGAAGCGGCCGGCCGGTCGATCTGAACGCGGGCCGGACAGTTCGTCCTCCAGCGCCTCGAAGCCGGCGCAGATCGTGTCGCGCAGGCTCTCAAACCAGGTACGCGCGGCGATTTTCTTCTGCTCGATGTCGTCAGGCAGGCCCGTCGGAAGCTGCGGTCTTTCCATGGATGGTCTCCGGCATTGCGCAACAAGCCACGGCAAGGCGCGGCTTCGACTTTAGCTCGTGTCTAGCAGCAGATATCCGTCGCCACCAGCCCGAACCATTGTCATTTTGCACCGGAGATTCGACTAGCAAATTCCAAAGGGGAATATTATCTTTGGTTTTTAGGCGAGGTTTCATGACAAAAATTCCGGGACCGCCGCCCCTCGATGGGCTGAAGCGTAGAATACACCAGTACCGCCAGGATCAGGTTGCCACGGGAAAAGGCGACTTCGTTCGCCAGACCTATTGTCTCAGCCTGCCGGATGCCCGTGCAAAGGCGCGTGAGTGGTTCGACAGTTTTCCGAAGGCTGCCTATTGGACGGAAGTCGAGAGCTGGCGCCAGATTGATGGCGACCGCATCGAGTTCACGATGCGGCGCCTGCCCACTGCCGATTGATGCGGCAGTGCTGCGTGTCGGTTATCTCGGACCTTCGCAATTAACCATCCAGGACACGCCGAAACGATCGACCAGCATGCCGAAGCGCAAGGCCCAGAAAGTTTGGCCGATCGGCATGGTGATATTGCCGCCATCAGACAACGCCGAGAAGTAGCGTTCCGCTTCGGCAGGCGTATCGACCTGCAGCGAGACGGAAAATCCATATTTCGTGCCGGTTGCGCCGGGCATGTTGTCCGAGCCCATCAGCGTTGCATTGCCGGCCACCAGCCGGGCATGCATGATCTTGTCGTCCCAGCCTGGCGGGACGTGGCCGGCCATTTCCGGAATACGGTGATCGATCATCATCACGATCTCGCCGCCGATCGCCTTCTGGTAGAATTCGAATGCTTGGCGGCAATCGCCGTCGAAAATGAGGTATGGCGTCAGTTGCATGGTGTTCTCCTCCCATGTCCTCTTGCAAGATCGGACCATACCATGCGCCCGCAAAGTGACGAGAATATATTTGTCAGAAGGAGGGTTGGCCGACTTAAGGAACGTCGCGAAGGCGGCTTTCGATCAGGAGGCCGCTTTCGTCGAGGATCGGGTGGGCGACCGATACGATGTGAGCGTTGATGCGTTTCAGGTCGCGCAGCATGTCGAGATGCAGCGAGCTTGTTTGCAGGCTGTCCATGCGCCCGTCGCGAAGGCGCTCCAGATGGCGCTCCGACGACTGCTTCTCCAGCCTGCGAACATCAACCTTAACCTCCATCATCTGGCAAGCGAGCTTGAAATCACGCGTCACGAGAATGGTCTGGGCAACGCGAAGGTTATCAATGGTCATGTTGAACAGGCTCTTCAACTCGCCATAACCGTCTTCCGAGAAGGTCAGGCCCTTGGTGATCTTCTTCGTCACCTGTTCGCACAGGCCCTTCTCGATGATATCGCCGATATGCTCGAGGTTGATCGCGTAGTCGATGATGACGATCGATCGACGACCCGTTTCCTCGTCCAATCCCTCGCGGCCCAACTTGGAGAGGTAGATCTTTATTTCCTGCTGGATGAGGTCCACCCGCTTCTCGAGCGCGGCTATTTCTCTAAGGGGTGCCAGGTCGTTGTTGATGAAGGCGTTTTCGGTCCGGATCAGCATACGCTCGATCAGATCGCCGACGCCCAGCACTTCGCGGGTGGCGCTCGCTAGCGCCACGACCGGCGTGCCGAGAGCCTGCTGGTCGAGGAACTTCGCGCCATCCTCTGTCTTCGGATCGTCTGCCACTAGCCGCAGCATGAGCCGCGAAATCAAGGGAGAGAAGGGCCAGGCCACAAGCGCCAGCGCGATGTTGAAAAACAGATGCGCATCGACAGGCAGCTTTGCCGGTGACAAGGGCAGGCTTTGCAGCAATTCTCCGGCATAGCCGGCAAGCGGCAGGGCGATCAGACAGCCGATGCCGCGCACGATCAGATTGCCGAGCGTCACCCGGCGCGCCGTGGCTGGGCCCGAAAGCGTCGCGACAACAGGCGGTACCGCGCCGCCGAGGTTGGCGCCAAGGACAAGAACGATGGCAAGAGCCGGCGACAGGATGCCCGTCGAAGCGAGCGACAGGATCAACACGACGACGGCAAGGCTTGAAGAGGAGACGAAGGCAAGGACCGCGGAGAAAATAAGTGCCACTGGCAGGGCGCCATCGAGCAGGCCGATGAAAGCGCCGAGCGCCGGGGATTCGCGCATCGGCGCGGTCGCAATGCTGAGAAGCTGCAGCGACAGCAGCATCAGGCCGATGCCGATCAGCGCCGTTCCCGCTCCCTGCTGGGTGCTGGACGAGCGGCGGTAGAGGACGATGCCTGACAGGATGATGAGCGGGGAGAGCCACTCGATGCCGGTCGCGACGATCCAGGCGGTGACGGCGGTGCCGACATTGGCGCCGAGCAGGACAATCTGGGCCATGCGTGGCAGCACGAGATCGCGCTCGACAAAGGAGGCGATCATCAGCGCGGTTGCCGTGGAGCTCTGCAACGCGATCGTCGCGATGAAGCCTGAGAGGAACGAACGGCTGGCGCTGCGGGTTCCGCTTGCAAGGCCAGTTCGAAGTCGTGCGCCGAACGCGCGCGAAACGCCATCTTTCACCTGCGCAAGGCCGAACAGCAACAATGCCACGGCGCCGAACAGGTTGATCATGACGATGGTTGAGCCCATTTCTTGTTTTTTCCTTTTCATGCCGGAGTGTTCCGAACCTGTCGGAGACACTGAAAAGGCATATATTTCAGTGTGAAGGAGGGCCGTTGGCTGGGCGACGCGGATCGCGCATTTTTGCTTGCCGGCTAAATATTATATGGCCAGATTTGATCGCGATTCAACACCATCCGCGACATTTTTTGGCGAGCTTTGAACCGCCCGAATTTGGCGTGGACAAGGCCTATCGCCAAGCGGTCTGCCGCAGTGCTTCACCCGTCATCATCGCGACTGACATGGCGATATTGATCGAGCGCTGACCCTCGACCATGGGAATGAGCGCGCGGCGATCGGCCCTGTCATGCACATGGTCGGGCACGCCGGCGCTTTCGCGGCCGAAGAGAAGAATGTCGTCGCTGCGGAATGCCATGTTGGTGTAGCGCTCTGCCGCCTTGGTCGAGGCAAGGATCAGCCGCCGTTTTGTGCCGGCGCGCCATTTCTCGAACTGGTCCCAGTTGACGTGCCGCACAAGATCGACCGAGGCGATATAGTCCATGCCGGCACGTTTCAGGTTGCGGTCGGAGATATCAAAGCCCGCGGGCTCGATGATGTCGACGCCGAGCCCGAGGCAGGCGGCAAGCCGGAGGATCGTTCCGGTGTTGCCGGCGATATCGGGCTGATAGAGGGCAATGCGCAAAAGGGTCATGGCTTTTTCTAACGCTAGTTGGAGCGGCGGCGGCCCGCTCCAACCCTTATGGCGAGGTTCCTCGGGCGACAGCGAAGGCGGAGGCAGTGGGCCTCGAACCACGAGGGCCCGGCGGCTGCAAGTCTTAGCAAGGCCGTGGGCAAAGGAGCAAGCGCCCTCGTCCTTCGAGGCAATTCTTGCGAATTGCACCTCAGTATGAGGGCTCAAAGTCCAGCCGCAACTTCACGGGTTCTCATACGGAAGTTCCTGCCATTTAGGTGGAATAGCTCAACCGAAATCCGGCCCTATCGCCCCTCACTTGCACCCTTCCTTATCAACTGCGGTTATGCCTTTCATCACAAACATTGCTATTTTCTGCGGCTTTTCGACTTTTCAGCTCATGAAATCGCGTGTATAGGTCAGGTGCTCCACAACTAGAAAAGGGAGGTTGAAATGAAGATTAGTTCGAACAATCGCCTCCTTGGCGTGATGCCGTGGTAAATTTCCAGGCTTTTTGCGCCGCGGTTTAGCGGTTTCCCCATTTTCAATTCATTGCGTGGCTACTACGGCCTCGTTCTTGCGGCACTCGGCTCCCATATCTGTCTGCGGCATTTGCGCGTGACGATGGCAGTCAGACCGTCGACGTTTCTGGAGCAATCATGTTTGGCTGGTTTGAACGGCAACTCAATCCCTTTCCTAGCGAGGAACCCAATGTTCCTCCGCGCGGTCTTTTTGCGTTTTGCTGGCATTATACGAGGCCGGCCGCTCCCTGGCTTGCGGCGATGGCGACGCTCACCATGCTCATTGCCATCGGTGAAGTGACGCTGTTCCAGTTTCTCGGGCAGATCGTCGACTGGCTGTCGCATACGGACAAGGCCACCTTCCTTCAGACAGAGGGCTCCAGGCTATTCTGGATGGCGATGATGGTGCTCGTCGGCCTGCCAGTCGCCGCTGTTCTCGACAGCATCATCATGCATCAAGTGCTGCTCGGCAATTACCCGATGATTGCCCGGTGGCAGATGCATCGGTTCCTGCTGCGTCATAGCATGACGTTTTTCGCCAACGAGTTTGCCGGTCGCGTCGCTACCAAGGTGATGCAGACATCGCTTGCCGTGCGCGAGACAGTCATGAAGGTGCTCGACGTTTTCGTCTATGTCGTCACCTATTTCATCACCATGATCCTGGTGATTGCAGCTGCGGACTGGCGCCTGATGATCCCGATCCTGATCTGGCTCTCAATCTACATCGGCATCGTCAGCTACTTCGTGCCGAAGCTGCGCAAAATTGCCGCGACCCAGGCCGATGCGCGGTCCTCGATGACGGGGCGGGTGGTCGACAGCTACACCAATATCGCGACCGTGAAACTGTTCTCTCATGCCGGGCGCGAGGAGACCTACGCCAAGGCCGGGATGAATGAATTCCTGCAGACGGTCTATCGGCAGATGCGCTTCGTCAGCCTGTTCCAGGCGTCGGTCTACATCAACAACTGCGTGGCGCTGTTTGCGGTCTCGGCGATCTCGATCGGCTTCTGGCTGAACGGGGCGATCTCGGTGGGCGCCATCGCCATTGCCATCGGCCTTGCGATGCGCGTCAACGGCATGTCGCAGTGGATCATGTGGGAAGTCTCGGCGCTGTTTGAGAACATCGGCACGATCTATGACGGCATGGAGATGATGACCAAGCAGCACGACATTGTCGATGCGGCTGCCGCACCTGCGATTGCCGCCAAGCAGGGTGGGATCGGCTTTGATCACATCCGCTTTCACTATGGCAAGGCCAAGGGGATCATCGAGGACCTGACGCTAAACATCCGCGCAGGCGAAAAGGTCGGCCTCGTCGGCCGGTCCGGTGCCGGCAAGACGACGCTGATGAACCTGCTGCTGCGCTTCTACGAGCTGGAAGCGGGAAAAATCAGCATCGACGGCCAGGACATTTCGAAGGTGACGCAGGAGAGCCTGCGTTCGCTGATCGGCGTGGTGACGCAGGACACATCGCTGCTGCATCGCTCGATCCGCGACAACATCGCCTATGGCCGTCCCGACGCGACCGACGCAGAGATCATCGAGGCGGCCCGGCGCGCCAACGCCTGGGAGTTCATTGAAGGACTGGCGGACCTGCATGGTCGCCAGGGGCTCGACGCCCAGGTCGGCGAACGCGGCGTCAAACTGTCGGGTGGCCAGCGGCAGCGCGTTGCCATCGCCCGCGTCTTCCTCAAGGATGCGCCGATCCTCGTCCTCGACGAGGCGACATCCGCGCTCGATTCCGAAGTCGAGGCCGCGATCCAGGAAAACCTGTTCGCGCTGATGAAGGGCAAGACCGTCATCGCCATCGCGCATCGGCTGTCGACACTGACCGAAATGGACAGGCTGGTCGTTCTCGACAAGGGTCGCATCATCGAGACTGGCAGCCACCACGATCTCGTCGCCAAGGGCGGCATCTACGCCGACCTCTGGAATCGCCAATCCGGCGGCTTCATCGCCGATCACTCGGAAGAGGCGGAGGCTGCGGCGGAGTGAGGGGCGTTGGATAGGCTGGTCGCAGAGCTCCCTGTCTATTGAGAACAGTTATTCAGAATGCTAGCCTCAAGCGATCACTCTGGAGATATAGCGCGATGGTGGCAGTTTCGATATCGCTGCCGGAAAGCTTGAAAAGCTTCATGGAGAGCCAGATCGCTAGTCGAGGCTTCGGCAATGTCAGCGAATGTTCGAAGTCTACTTTGAGAGGCTCAGGCGTGGGAGCACGACGATCGTCTGGAGGAATTGTTGCTTGACGGGCTGACCTGCGGGAAAGGCGAAGTGGTTGCAGAAGAGTTCTGGAACGACCTAAATGCGGAAGCTGCCGAGTTGCTTGCGAAAAGAACGTCCGGAAAGAAAGCTTGGTGAGGGTCGTTATTCAGCCGGCTGCCCGATCCGATATCCTGGCTCAAATGCGGTACTGAGCTAATCTCGATCGTAATGATTTGGCTGAACGATTTCTGGCAAACATTCGGCAGTCGATAGAGCGATTGACATTGTCGCCGAATGCAGTCGCTGCAAAATATTTCGATGATGCGGCAGTTGCGGGAATGCGCTCGTTGCCGGTGACGAGCTTCGAAGCTGTGCGAATCTTCTATTCGCCGATGAAGAGGAAGATGTTTGAGCTGATCATGAAGGCAGAAAAACAGCGAGAATATAACCCCACCCCATCGGCTCTTCCTTTGCGCTCCCTTTAAAACCACCTATATCGCTGGGATGCTGATCCGTTCGGTCTTCCGTGCCTTCGAAACGTGGCTTGATCCTTTCCATCGCAAGGGGGATTTGCGGCCGCCGCGGGCGTTGTATTGGTTTATCTGGCACTATGTCGGCCAGGCGAAGGGACCGTTTTTGGCGATGGCGGCGCTTGGCGGTGCTGTGGCGGTGCTCGAGGCCGCTCTGTTCTGGTTCGTCGGCCACCTCGTGGACATTCTCGACAAGGTGCCGCCGGGTTCCGGATGGAGTGGTTTGCTTTCCGGCCACGGTGCGGCACTTCTTGGCATGGTGTTCGTCGTCCTCATCGTGCGTTTTGCAGTCGTCAGCCTCGGCGCGCTGGTCGAGGAACAGGTCGTGGTGCCGGGCTTTCTCAATCTGGTGCGCTGGCAGGCCTATGCGCATGTGGCGCGGCAATCGCTGACCTTCTTCCAGAACGATTTTTCAGGCCGGATCGTGACCAAGGTCTGGTCGGCGGGGCAGTCGACCGGCGATCTGGTCGTGTCGCTGCTGCAGGTCGTTTGGTTCATCGTCATCTACGCCGTCTCGACCGTGGCGCTCGTGGGCGGGCTGGACTGGCGGCTGGCGCTGGGCATCGCCATCTGGATCGTGATTTTCTCGTTGCTCGCGCGTTATTTCGTCCCGCGCATCCGCCAGCATGCGCGCGACGCTGCCGAGGCATCCTCGATGCTCAACGGTCGCATGGTCGATGCCTATGCCAACATCCAGACATTGAAGCTGTTCGGCCGCGAAGACCAGAATGATCTCTATATTCGTGACGGCTTCGACCGTTTTCAGGCCGCCGTCATGCCGTTTACGCGGTTGCTGACGGGCGTGCGTTCGTCGCTGGCGCTGCTTTCCGGCGTGATGATCACGACGATCGCGGCGCTGGCCATCCAGCTCTGGCTGTCCGGTGAGATATCGACCGGCGGCGTCGCCTTCACGCTCAGCATGGTTCTGCGGCTCAACATGCTTTTCGGCCGCATGATGGCGCAGTTCAACGCCATCATGCGCAATCTCGGCACGATCCAGAATGCCGCAGAGATGATCTCCGAGCCGATCGGTCTCGTCGATACGCCCGACGCTGGGATGCTTAAAGTGGCGCGACCGGAAATCCGCTTTGAGAATGTGACCTTCCACTATGGCCGACTGGGCGGGGTGATCGACGATTTCTCGCTTACCATCCGCCCCGGTGAAAAGGTCGGCATCGTCGGCCGGTCCGGTGCCGGCAAGACGACACTCGTCAACCTCCTGCTGCGATTCTACGACCTCGAGGGCGGTCGTATCCTCATCGACGGGCAGGACATCTCGAAGGTTACACAGGAATCTCTGCGTGCCGAGATCGGCATGGTGACGCAGGATACGGCGCTTCTGAACCGATCCATTCGCGACAATATCCTGTTCGGGCGCCCGGATGCTTCCGGCGAGCAGGTATGGCGGGCGGCCAAACGAGCCGAAGCCGATCGCTTCATTTCCACTTTGGAAGACCAGAAGGGCCGCAAGGCGTTTTCGGCGCATGTGGGTGAACGCGGCGTCAAGCTCTCAGGCGGCCAGCGCCAGCGCATCGCGATTGCCCGGGTCATGCTGAAGGACGCGCCCATACTCATTCTCGACGAGGCGACCTCGGCGCTCGATTCCGAGGCGGAGGCGGCGCTGCAATCGAACCTCGAGAAGATGATGGCGGGCAAGACGGTGCTTGCGATTGCCCATCGGCTGTCAACGATTGCAGCGCTCGACCGCCTGATCGTCGTTGACAAGGGCAGGATCATCGAGGACGGCACCCACGCGGAGCTGCTTGTACGGGGCGGTCTTTATTCGGAGCTCTGGGCGCGGCAGTCGGGCGGCTTCATCGCAGCGGACGGCCAGTAAGACGCCTTATTTTGCCACCGTGAATTCCGTGAGCAGGCCGTAGTGGTTCGATCCCATCGCGTCTTCGATCCGCCTGACTGATATTAGTTGAAGCGGCGGTCGCGCGAAAACGTGGTCGATGCTGATGCCAAGCGGGCCGGCCCTGATCGGCCATGTCGAAGGTTCGGGAAAGAGGTGTGTAAGGCCCGATCTTCTCAGGAAGCGGCGCATGTCGGGTTCGATGACCGATGCGTTGAAATCACCGGCGAGTAGCAGCGGCTGCTGCACCGATTGCAGGATATCGCCGAGATAGTAGAGCTCTCCCTTATGGAAGTCGTCGAAATAGGGTTTGCTCAGATGCGCCGACGCAAACGCCACCGGCTGGCCGTCCATGTCGATGGTCGCCAGGATGAAGCGGTTGCGCCACAGCACGCTGAGATCGCGCATATCGGGCTTCAATAGCGGTCGCTTGGACAAGAGAAGAGAATCGCAGTCCTCCGTCATCACGCCGCAACCGATGCGATAGGGGTAGACGACCGAGATGCGGGACATCTCGGACAAGACCGGGGAGGCCTCGAATATCTCGACCACGTCGGCCTTGGAACCCACGATAAGGTCGGCAATGCGCGCGCCGTTTTCAAAGTTATCGTTGTCGATGTTGAAGGAGAGGAGGCGGAATGAAGGCTGAGCATCTGCCGACACCGGGGAGGCGGCATGCTCGCGCAACATGACAATCGAATGGCAGGCAAGCAGGAGGCTGGCGATGAGAAGAGCCCCGGCATACCAATGCCGCCTGACGATCAGCGCCAACACCGCGCCTCCCGTGCAGGCAAGGGCGATATGGGTCTGGAGGCTTTCGAAGAAGGCGAGCATCCAGGTGTCGCTGACATAGCGGGCGGCGAGGACGCCCAGCATCAGCGTCAGGAGGACACACAGCACGCAATAGACGGTGTCTCTCATGGCGGCGGTCTGGCCCCTGTGTGCGGTTCGCTGTCGAGCGAGTAGCACGAGGCTGAAACTGTTGCAACGCAACAGGATTTGCGGCGTTTGCGTCACGACGCAACGTGGAATTATATTGCTGGAATCTTGCGATATTTCATGCGGTTAAGCGGAGCCGCACGCGCTGGGTGAATTTAAGTTGCATCGCAGCGGCGAAATGGTGCGCTTTTCCCGCGACATTGTGCCTCCACCCCTTGCCAAGACTGGACATAATTTGCGATCAAGCATAGAACGCGGCGGGTTACGGAGGAATCTATGGCGGAATTGTGTCCATATCGATTCGCCGGGCGTCGAGGGGGTCTGCGGGTAAACTGCAGTTTTTGCGCAAAGAGGATGGTCCAGCCGTGAGCGAACACGACATCAATAGTGAAACCATCGGCGAGCCTACTCGCCGCGATTTCCTTTATCTCACAGCAGGGATGGCGGGCGCAGTCGGTGCCGTTTCGGTCGCATGGCCGTTCATCGACCAGATGCGCCCCGATGCGTCGACCTTGGCGCTTGCCTCGATCGAGGTGGACATTTCCAGCCTTACCGCTGGCAGTTCGCTGACGGCCAAGTGGCGCGGCAAGCCGATTTTCATCCGCAATCGCACCGAGAAGGAAATCGCCGATGCGAAGGCGGCGGCGCTGACCGATCTCAAGGATCCGATCGCTCGCAACGCCAATTTGCCGCCTGACGCGACGGCGACCGACATCGCCCGCACGGCAGGCGAGGGCAAGGAGAACTGGATCGTCATGATCGGTTCATGCACCCATCTCGGTTGCGTGCCGCTCGGCACGGCGGGTGAATATGGCGGCTGGTTCTGTCCGTGCCACGGCTCGGTCTATGACACTGCCGGTCGTATCCGGAAGGGTCCCGCGCCCCAGAACCTCGCCATTCCGCAATTTTCATTTACGTCCGACAAAGTGATCAAGATCGGTTGAGGGGGATACTGAATCATGAGTGGTCATTCATCGTACGAGCCTTCCACAGGGCTCGAAAAATGGATTGATTCGCGGCTTCCGCTGCCGCGTCTTGTCTATGATAGTTTTGTTGCCTTTCCAGTTCCGCGCAACCTCAACTATGCCTATACCTTCGGCGCGATGCTGTCGGTTATGCTCGTGCTGCAGATCCTGACTGGCGTCGTGCTGGCCATGCATTACGCTGCCGAGACGACAGTTGCTTTCAACTCGGTCGAAAAGATCATGCGCGACGTCAACGACGGCTGGTTGTTGCGCTATATGCACGCCAACGGTGCCTCGTTCTTCTTCGTCGCGGTCTACCTTCATATTGCACGTGGCCTTTACTACGGCTCTTACAAGGCACCTCGGGAAATCCTCTGGATCCTCGGCGTCATCATCTACCTCCTGATGATGGCAGCCGGCTTCATGGGCTACGTGCTGCCCTGGGGCCAGATGTCGTTCTGGGGTGCAACCGTCATCACCGGCTTCTTCTCGGCCTTCCCCTGGGTCGGTGAGTGGGTCCAGCAGTTCCTGCTCGGTGGCTTTGCGGTCGACAATCCGACGCTCAACCGGTTCTTCTCGCTGCATTATCTGCTGCCCTTCATGATCGCCGGAGTCGTCGTCCTGCATATCTGGGCATTGCACGTCACTGGCCAAACCAACCCAACGGGCGTCGAGATCAAGTCGAAGACCGATACCGTCCGCTTCACGCCCTATGCGACGATGAAGGATGCGCTTGGCGTCTCGGTGTTCCTGCTGGTCTATGCCTATTTTGTCTTCTATCTGCCGAACTATCTCGGCCACGCCGACAACTACATCCCGGCAGACCCGCTGAAGACACCTGCCCATATCGTTCCGGAATGGTACTTCCTGCCGTTCTACGCGATGCTGCGTTCGATCACCTTCAACATCGGACCGATCGACTCGAAGCTTGCCGGCGTATTGACGATGTTCGGCGCGATCGCCGTCCTGTTCTTCGTGCCCTGGCTCGATACTTCGAAGGTGCGCTCGGCAGTTTATCGCCCCTGGTACAAGCTGTTCTTCTGGCTGTTCGTTGCCAATTCCATCCTGCTGGGCTGGCTCGGCTCGCAGCCGGCGGAGGGAACCTATGTGACGATCTCGCAGTTCTCGACGCTCTATTATTACGCCTTCTTCCTCGTCATCATGCCGGTTCTCGGTCTGGTCGAAACTCCGCGGCGCATTCCGAATTCGATTACGGAGGCGGTGCTGGAAAAACGAAACGGCAAAGCTGCCGTTCCGGTGCAGGCGTGAGAGCGGGCAAGAGGAACAGAACAATGAACAAGCTTGTTGCAAGCCTTCTCTCTCTCGCGGTGATCGGCGGTCTCACGACCGCTGTCGCCGTCGCCCAGGAAAAAAAGCCGGCCGCGGAAACCGCAACGCCAACCTATCCGATCAAGGAACCGCGCGAGCAGAGCTGGACCTTCGCCGGTCCGTTCGGCCACTACGACAAAGCGCAGCTGCAGCGTGGCCTCAAGGTCTATGCGGAAGTCTGTTCCGCCTGTCATTCGATGAACCTGGTTCCGTTCCGGACGTTGGGAGACCTCGGCTATTCGCCGGCGCAGGTAAAGACTTTCGCGGCCAAATACGAAACCCAGGACGGCCCGAACCCGCAGGGCGAAATGTATACCCGCAAGGCCTTGCCTTCGGACCACTTCCCAGCACCGTTCCCCAATCCGGAAGCAGCGGCTGCCGCCAACAACGGGGCCGTGCCGCCTGACATGTCGCTGCTTGCCAAGGCACGCGAAGTCGAGCGTGGGTTTCCGCGTTTCGTCTTCGATATCTTCACGCAGTATCAGGAAAACGGACCGGACTATATCTACTCGCTGTTGACGGGCTACGAGGAACCACCAGCCGGCTTCCAGCTGCCGCCGGGTTCGCACTACAACCCGTATTTCCACGCGGCTCCATCATTCGCAATGCCGAAGCCGCTTTCCGACGGCCAGGTCACCTATGACGACGGCGCGCCGCAGACGGTCGATCAGTACGCCAAGGACGTGTCCTCCTTCCTGATGTGGGCCGCAGAACCCCATCTTGAAGATCGCAAGCACATGGGCTTCATGGTGATAATATTCCTTCTGATCTTTACGGTGCTGATCTATCTGACCAAGCGCTCGATCTACTCCAAGGTCGAACATTGAGCGCTTTGACTAAAGCGCATCGAGATCAAAAGGCGGCTCACAAGCCGCCTTTTTTGTTGGTAACCAACATGGCTGTTGATAGGGTGCGCCCGATACATCGACCCCTCAGACTATGGACTTCGCATGGACACCGTCGCTTCTGAGCTTGCCGCCAGCATCCGCTCCATCCCGGATTACCCCAAGCCAGGGATCATCTTTCGTGACATCACCACGTTGCTCGGCAATCCGCGTGCCTTTCGCCGTGCCATCGATGCGTTGGTGCAGCCTTACGCCGGAACGAAGATTGACAAGATCGCCGGCATGGAGGCGCGCGGCTTCATTCTGGGGGGTGCGGTTGCGCACCAGCTTTCAGCCGGTTTCGTGCCGATCCGTAAGAAGGGCAAGCTGCCGCACGATATCGTGCGGATCGCCTATAGCTTGGAATACGGGGTTGACGAGATGGAGATGCACCGCGATGCGGTCAACCCCGGCGAAAAAGTGATCCTTGTCGACGACCTGATCGCAACCGGCGGCACGGCCGTCGGCGCCACGCAGCTGCTGCGCCAGATCGGCGCCGAAGTGGTCGCCGCCTGCTTCGTCATCGACCTGCCGGATCTCGGCGGCCGCAAGAAGCTGGAGATGCTGAACGTTCCGGTTCATACGCTGGTGGAATTCAGCGGGCACTAGCGGCCCAGATTGCGTTTCTCTGTCCCGGCAGATACCCTTCATCCGACCCTTCGGCCAACCTTCTCACTAAGGGTAGAAGGTGAAAGCGGCGGATGAGGGGCTGCCCGACGAGCAATGGACAGTGACACACCAGCGCTACTCGAATTCTAGCACAGTGCTTTCGAAGCGCAGGACGGGAACGCCATTCTGGTTTTCGCCTTCGCAAAGGATGGTGTTGAGGGTCCATCCCGGACGGGAGGCGAGGGCGCGGCTTGAGAGCAGCGTCACGGAATAGGTGACGGTATCGCCGGCAAAAACAGGCTTCAGCCATTGCAGCGTCTGGAAACCTGCCGAAGGGCCGAGCTTCGGAGGCTCGATACCTTCGTTTTTAAGGCGCGCGGTCTCTTTCGACCAGTAGGTGACGAAGCTCTTCATCCAGACGGAACATGTATGCCAGCCAGAAGCGCAGAGCCCGCCGAAGAGCGAATTCTTTGCGGCCTCCGGGTCGACGTGGAAGGGTTGCGGATCGAAGCGCTCGGCAAAGTGAATGATATGTTCCTCGTCGAAGGTGTAGGACCCGATCATGGTCCTGGTGCCGAAGGCATAAAGCTCCTTCATTTTCATGGGGAGACCTCCGCCGCTCTCATGCGAAACATGGTCGAGTTCTCGCCGAGGCAGACGAGTTCACCGCGCTGGTTGTCGACCTCGTGGCGGAACTTGACGATGCCGATGCCTGGCCGCGAGCGCATCGGCCGGGCTTCGAGCACGATCGACCGACCGGAGAGCGTGTCACCTGCGAGAACCGGTTTTTTCCACTCCATGAAGTCCACGCCGGGCGCACCTTCCGATTGCGAATTCAGGAGGTAGCTGTCGATCATCATCCGCATGAACATCGAGGATGTATGCCAGCCCGATGCGGCAAGGCCGCCAAGGATGCTGGCGCGTCCGGCTTCCTCGTCCATATGCATCGGCTGAGGATCGAATTCGCTGGCAAATTCTATGATTTCGGCTGCGGTGACGGCCTTCGGACCGAGGAGGAAAATCCTTCCGGGTTGAAAGTCCTCGAACTGCAATTTTTGTTTGTCCATTCGTCCAGTGCCTCCCTATCCTTGCGAGCCTGCTTACAATAGCCTTGAACAAGGCTCAACGATTCCTGAGGGATAAACTGCATGGCTGATCTGAGATCGGTGCTCGACGAGGCAACCGATGCTGCTTTGATCTCACCTGAAACCAGCGAAAAACTGCTGTATTTTCTGATGGATCGCGGCGTCGTTATCGCGCAGGGATACCAGGCCGCCCAACCGGAACGGCCCCATACGCTGGCTGAGGAACTTTTGTCCGTGGAGCCGGATACGGAGACGCCGCGCTTTGTTCGCGGCTTCCATGACATCCTGATCACCATTGGCGTGGTCATTCTGCTGAGCGGCTTGTGGGGCATCGCGACGCTCTATGCCGTCCTGCCTGCGATACTTCTGCTTTCGGAAGTGCTCGTGAGACGTCAGCGACTGGCCTTGCCAGCGGTGGCTCTGACGATTGCCGTCTTCGTCTGGACTGGCAAGTTCATGACTGCCTGGTTCCCGATATCATACGACTTCCTGGCGCCCACGCATTTCGCGATCCCTTTGCTTGCTGCATTTCCAATCGCGCTCGGCCTTTATTATCTGCGCTATCGAGTGCCGTTGTCGTTTGCGCTTTCCGTCATGTCGGGCTTCGCGCTTCTGTTGGACCTGTTTGTCCGCGCCATGCAAAGTTTTGGGAGTGATCCTTCCTTTCCACTCGATAACCTGAGGCTTTTTTCAGTCGTTCTTCTAGTAGCTGCGCTCACGCTTTTTGCCACGGCATTGTATTTCGACCTCCGTGATACCAGACGCCAGACCCTACGCTCTGACATCGCATTCTGGCTTCACATGGGTGCTGCGCCGGCGCTGTTGTACAGCGTCGTATTCGTCTTCATTGGCCAGATTTCGTTCGCCGAGGCAGATCAGGCGAGAAATGGGTGGACATCCGTGGTGGTGGTAACGGTCGTGGTCCTTATGCTGATCGGTCTTGTGATCGACCGGCGCGCCTTCGTCACGGCCGGGCTGATGTCCTTGGGTGCCGCGATCTTCGGGGTGTTCCGCACTGGCGGCGCCAGCGTCGACACCTACCTTTATTTGACGCTTCTGATCGTCGGCGTCATCGTTCTCATCATCGGCGTCGGCTGGGTGCCGCTGCGCCGGCTGACGCTGCGTCTTCTGCCGCAAAGCCTGTCGAGCAGGTTGCCGCCTACTCTTTAAGGCTTGGGCACGGTCAGGAGCCGGGTGCCCAAGGGTTTCAGGTGTTGAAGCGGAAATGGATGACGTCGCCGTCCTGGACGATATATTCCTTGCCTTCGTCGCGGGCCTTGCCGGCATCCTTGGCGCCCGTCTCGCCGTTGAAGGCGATGTAGTCGTCATAGGCGATGGTGTTGGCGCGGATGAAGCCGCGTTCGAAATCCGAATGGATGACGCCGGCAGCCGCCGGGGCCTTCGTGCCCTGCTCGATCGTCCAGGCTCGCGTTTCCTTCGGGCCCACGGTGAAATAGGTGATGAGGTGCAATAGCTTGTAGCCGGCGCGGATCAGCCGGTCGAGGCCTGCCTCATCGAGACCGAGCGCCGACAGGAATTCCTTGGCTTCGTCTTCCGGCAGCTGGGCCACTTCGGATTCGATTGCTGCCGAGATGATGACGGTCTCAGCACCCTGTTCCTTGGCCATGACCGCGACGGCTGCGGTGTGCTCGTTGCCGGACACCGCGTCCTCTTCCGCGACGTTGCAGACATAGAGGACCGGGTGCGAGGTCAGGAGATTGAGGCTCTTCAGAATGGCGGTTTCTTCGGCGTCGAGCTTCGACAGCATCGTGCGGACCGGCTTGCCTTCGTTCAAAAGCTTCAGCGAGGCGTCCATGATCGGCAGCAGTGCCATGGATTCCTTGTCGTTGCTCTTGGCGCGCTTGCGGGTCTGCTCGGTACGGCGCTCGAGGCTTTCGAGGTCGGCGAGCATCAGCTCGGTCTCGATCGTGTCGGCGTCGCCGACGGGGTTGATGCGGCCTTCGACATGGGTGATGTCGTCATCCTCGAAGCAGCGCAGCACATGGACGATGGCGTCGACTTCGCGGATGTTTGCCAGGAACTGGTTGCCGAGGCCTTCACCCTTGGACGCGCCGCGCACGAGGCCGGCAATGTCGACGAAGGAGATGCGGGTCGGGATCAGTTCCTTCGACTTGGCGATATCGGCAAGCTTGCGCATGCGTGGATCGGGCACGGCCACTTCGCCAGTGTTCGGCTCGATGGTGCAGAACGGATAGTTGGCTGCCTGCGCCTGCGCCGTCTTGGTCAGCGCATTGAAGAGGGTGGACTTTCCAACATTCGGAAGCCCGACGATACCGCATTTGAAGCCCATGGCTCTGACACCTGCTTTACTTGAATTGTTTGGCAGTGCGTATGAGATAAAGGAGGAGGGCGGTCAAGTCTTTCGGCATTTGGCATGCTTCCATCTTACCGGCAAAGCAAAACTCCCTTACCGTATGTCGCGAACGGATGGGGCCATGGTCAGACTTAAAATGACATCAAAAGGGCTGGTGACCTTGAAGAAGGAGGTCCTGGATCATCTCGGCGTCGAGCCGGGAGATTATGTGGACATCGATCTTTTGCCGAGAGGTCGACTTCATATACAGGGATCGTCGAAGCGAGGCATCGAAGATTTTTTCGGTTCATTGAAAATCGAACACGATCTGCATTTCGCGATAGAAGAAATGAACGAAGCAATTGAGAAAGGCTGACTAGGCCGGCGACCCATCAAAATCTCACTCTCTTTCTTGAATCACCGCGGGTGCGGCGCAATATAGACGCAAAGCGGGCTCCTTGAAGCTCCAGCGTCTTTGGGAGACGGACTTTCCATGAGTGGCAGCGGGACGACCTTAAAACCGAAAACGACGACCAAGCCGAAGACCGAACAGCCGAAGCTTCACAAGGTCATTCTCATCAACGACGACTACACGCCGCGCGAATTCGTCATCATGGTGCTGAAGGCGGTGTTTCGGATGGGTGAGGAGACAGCCTTGCGGATGATGATGACGGCGCATCAGCTCGGTTCCTGCGTCATCGTCGTCTGTACTAGGGATATTGCCGAGACCAAGGCCAAGGAAGCGACCGACTATGGCCGCGAAGCGGGGTTCCCGCTGATGTTCACCACCGAGCCGGAGGAATAGCGGTTCACGTCCTGCGGATCTGGAAGCCGGTCTTGTTCGGTGAAAATCCGCAATTGGCATAGAAGCGAAGCGTGGCCGGTTCGGTCGAACCGGTCAGCAACATCACCTTGTAGCAGCCGAAATCCCAGGCGGAGGCAACGGCCGTGTCGATCAGCGCCCTGCCATGGCCGCGCTGGCGATGGTCGGCATGGGTGACGACATTTTCGATCAGGGCGTAGGGCTGCCCGCCGCGTGTCATGTTGGGGATCACCACCAGGCTTACCGATGACACGGCCACACCATCGACGCAGGCGATGAATATCGTCGTTCCCGGATGCGCCAGGATTTCCGCGAAGCGTGCACCAGCTTCGGCTTCCGGCAGGACGGGATCGTCGGGATTGAGTTGGCGATAAAGAGCAAGGAGGGCCGGCAAATCTTTAGCGCGGGCAGCGCGTATGTCGGGGCTTTCGACCTTTTCCATCTCAATCGTCCTTGGCGCCGAACATCTTCTTCAACATCTCGGCCATGGGTCCTGTTGTCGGCAACTTCGGCTTGTGGTCGCGAGCCTTGTGGATGTGCGATTGGCCGGATGGCCGATTTTCCTGCTTCGGCTTTTCGGCTTCGGCCTTCTTCAACTCCGCCTTGCCATCGAGCGCGAGCGCCATCTTGTTCATCAGTTGTGAATCCTCACCGCGCGTCAGCATACCGGCATTGTCGGCCAGCGCATCGAGCAGGGGCTCCAGCCATGTCTGATCGACCTTGGCGAAGTCGCCGAGAACGTGACTTTGCACCAGTTCCTTGACGCCCGGATGGCCGATGCCGAGACGGAGGCGGCGATACTCGCGGCCGCAATGGGCGTCGATCGACCGAATGCCGTTGTGGCCGCCGTGGCCGCCACCGGTCTTCAGCCGTGCCCTTCCAGGTGCCAGGTCGAGTTCGTCGTAGACGACGACGAGATCGGCGGGTTCGAGCTTGTAGAAGCGCATCGCCTCGCTGACGGATTCGCCGGAGAGGTTCATGAAGGTCTGCGGCTTGATCAACAGGACCTTCTGGCCGTCAAGCTCGCCTTCGGCAATTTCCGCCTTGAATTTCTTCGACCACGGTCCAAAACTATTGCGGCGATGGATCGCATCGATCGCCATGAAGCCGATGTTGTGGCGGTTATATCGGTATTTGGCGCCGGGATTGCCGAGACCCGCAATGAGAAGCATACGCTCCGTCCTTGGTGAAATGACGTAGCCGTTCATCGGCGTGAAGGGCTGCCAAAGTCAAGGCAGAATCACGATGAGGTGGTCATGCCGCCTTCAGTTGTCGAGGTTCAGTCCATATTTGTGCAAGATGCTTGTCTGGGTGCCGTCGGCGACGAGCTTGTCAAGAGCTGCCTGCATCCGGCGTTGCAGGTCGTCGGGGAAATCCTTCTGGCACGCGACGGCGAGGGACTGCTGCGAGAACGGCACGACCTTCTCGATCGCCTGTCCTTCCTTCTTCAATTTCAGGTAATAGAGCTCGGAGATCGGCATCAGGTCGATGCGGTCGCTCATCAGCTTCTTCAGCGTTGCCTTGAAGTCCGTGGCGACATCGATCCTGGGGAATGCGGATTGTCGCAGCAGCTTCTCGGTATAATCTTCACGCCACGTACCGACCGTATACTTCTTGGCCTGGTCCAGGTTGTCGGCGGCAACGGGCGAGCCTGCATGCTTGATAAGCACGTTGCGATCGATCAGCAGCGGTTCTACCCATTTGAAGAGCTTGTCGCGCTCGGCGTTGTGCGCCGTTGCAAAGACACAGGTCATCGGCGTCTTGAGCGCTTCCGCGTAGGCGCGGGCCCACGGCATCACCGTGATCGTGTAGTCGGTCCCGATCGCCGTCATCACCTGCTGCACCTGTTCGGTTGCAGCGCCCTTGACCTCATTTCCGTCGCGATAGACGAAAGGTGGATATTCCTCCGTCGTGAACACGACGCTCTCGGCCTGCGCGAAGGACGAATGGGTTAGGGGGAGCAAAGTGAGGAGGGCCAGAGCCGGGAACTTGCGCATAGGTTTTCCTCTAGAGCAGGGCTGAATTCATGAAGCCTGCGCGACGACCGCGCCGCGGATATGATACTGGGTCTCG
The DNA here is from genome assembly GCF_052114685.1 of Rhizobium sp. 2YAF20. Classification (NCBI taxonomy): domain Bacteria; kingdom Pseudomonadati; phylum Pseudomonadota; class Alphaproteobacteria; order Hyphomicrobiales; family Rhizobiaceae; genus Rhizobium; species Rhizobium sp. 2YAF20. The sequence continues at coordinate 567,892 of NZ_JBFRFF010000001.1, forward strand.
GTAAGGATCTCGAGGAGCGCGTCGGGGTGCTTCGGTCGATGAAACAGAAAGCCCTGGCCATAGTCGAGGCCCATCGAGACGAGCGTGGCGCATTCTTCCTCAGTCTCGATGCCTTCGGCGATAACGGTGCAGTTCATCTTGTGCGACAGGGTGGTGATGCTCTCGATCAGCATGCGGCTCTTGCGACGAACATCTGGCGAGGTGTCGTTGATCGCCCTGGTGAAGGATTGATCGATCTTGATAATGTCGACCGGAAAGCGGTTGATATAGCTTAGCGACGAATAGCCGGTGCCGAAGTCGTCAAGGGCGATGCGGCAGCCGAAGCGGCAGATCTCGTTGATAACTGTGCGAATTTCCGGATTGTCGTCCATCAGCACCGCCTCGGTGATCTCGACGACGATACGCTCGGGGCGAATGTTGTAGCGGGCAAGCAGGCTGACGATCCTTGCAGGCAGCGCGGGCTCGAACTGGATGGGCGAGAAGTTGATGGCGAGATAGGCGTCTTGCATGCCGTCGAGATGCTGCATGCGTGCAAGGCCGCTGATCGCCTTTTCCATGATACGATTGCCGATACGGATGATGGAGCCGGTTTCCTCGGCGACATCGATGATGTCCTTCGGCGGCAAAATGCCCTTTTGCGGATGGTGCAGGCGCATCAGTGCTTCGAAGCCGGCGATGGAGCGATCTTCGATATTGACGATCGGCTGGAGATGGGCCTCGAACCAGTCCTCGTTCAGTCCGTTTTCGATATAGCCCTCGATGTCGGCGCGACGGCGGGCGTCGTCGAGCATGCCGTTGTTGAAGACCTGCGCGCCGTTCTTGCCGTCACGCTTCTTGGCATACATGGCCATGTCGGATTTCAGCAGCAATTCCGAGGCATTGGAGGCGTGCAGGGGGTAGATCGCGATGCCGATACTGGCGCTGAGGCGCGCGTCGCCGATGAAGGGTACCTCGAATATCTCGGCGATGCCGGCCGCCATTTCGAAGGCACGCTTCTCCGCATCTTCCGACAGCAACAATATGGCGAACTCGTCGCCGCCGAGACGGGCGGCGATGTCTCCGGGGCCGAGGCGTTCATGCATTCGCGCCACCAGCTCGCGCAGGGCAGCATCACCCGCGGCATGGCCCAGATTGTCATTGATCCACTTGAAGCGGTCGAGGTCGACAAAGAGGCAGGCGAGCTCGCGTCCGCGCAGATCCGCCTCGTTGATCTTCGCGTCGAGTGCGGTCTCGAAGCCCTGACGGTTGAGAAGCCCAGTCAGGTGATCGGTGATCGCCTGGCGAAGGTTGCGGTCTTCGGACTGCTTGAGGTCGGTTACGTCGGTCATGACGGACAGCGTGCGGCCATTCTGGATCGCGGTGGATTCCAGGATCAGTACGTCCATGACGTGGCCGTCCCGGCAGAGGAACTTAACCGTGACATTCAGCCGCGCGCCGCCGTCGTGGCGATTTTCCTTGCGAAGCACGTAGTCCTCACGCGATTCCGGCAGCACGAGGCTTGCGAACTTGCGGCCAATCATATGGATGCGTTCGTAGCCGGTCGCGACAAGCCAGTAGTCGCTGACGGCGACGATGCAATCACTCTCGTCAAGCGAGAACAGCATGGCCGGCGTCAGGTTATAGGTGTCTGTCGCGCGGCGGTGGGCTAGCCGAAGCTCGGTCTCTTCGCGCTCCAGCTTGCTCTGCATTTCGTTGAAGCTTCGGGCGAGCCGTCCCATCTCGTCGTTCGACTGCCAGTCGACATGGTGGCGAGAGCCTAGCTGGCGTGTCGCCTCGATCGCATGGGTCAGGCGCATCAGCGGTTGGATGACGAAGATGCGGTTGCCGATCAGCGCGGTGCCGAAAACGGTCAATACCGCGAAGATGAAGATCGAGATGAAGACGATCTCCTCGTGCTTCAAGCCATCAAAGAGACCAAGCGCCGGGTAATAGACTGTGATGCTGCCGAGGTTCCTCTTTCCGTCGACAGTCGTGTAGATGATCGGCCGCGAGATCTGCTCGAGTTCGCCGGTATAGGATTTCGGGATCGTCGACTGGGTGACGTCGAGCTGGCCTGATGTGTCGCGGACATTGACCCTGACGATCGCGCCTTCGGCAACCGTCGTGGCGCTGATCTGCGTGACGCTGTCCTCGTCCAGGTCCCAGAGGGGCTTGGCGAGCGCCTGGGAATTGGCGACGAGAAGGACCGTGATGTGGTCGCGGATCTCTTTTTCGGCACGCTCAGACGAGAGAAACAGAAACAGCACGAACAGCGGCGCCACAAAGACCAGCAAGGCGCCGCAGACGATCGCGAAAAATCTGTTTTCTACGGAATTATTCATGGTTCCGCTTCTCTGCGCACCGGGAGCGGGGCGTGCTACAACTCTGCGCAGCAAGCTTTCATGAATTTGTTAAATGTTGCTGAAACGGCGGGGTTAATGGTCTTCAATACAACCGCAATTGGCGAAATTGTCACAATTTTCGAGGGTTGCGAGCTGACATAAAAACCCGCCGGCCCAGAGGGCGGCGGGTTCATCTCCTTGCGGATAACTGCACAGGATTAAGCTTCTGCTTCGCCTTCTTCGCTGATGCCGCCTGCCGGGGCAATGATGGTCGCGATCGTGAAATCGCGGTCCGTGATCACAGGGACCACGCCCTTTGGCAGGGTAATCTGGGAGATGTGGATGCTATCGCCGATCTTCGCGCCGGTGAGGTCGACGGTGAAGGCTTCCGGGATCGCGTCGGCCGGGCAATGAACCTCGACTTCGTGGCGAACAATGTTCACGACGCCGCCGACCTTGATGCCTGGGGACTTGTCTTCGTTGACGAAGTGAACCGGAATTTCAACGGTAACCTGGGTGTTGCCAGATACGCGCAGGAAATCGACATGCATCGTGAAGTCGCGCACCGGATCGAGGTGGTAGTCCTTCGGCAGGACCTTGACCTTATTGCCACCGATGTCGATCGTAACGATGGTGGTCATGAAACCACCAGCGTGGATACGCTTCGTCACGTCGTTGGTGTTCAGTGTAATCGAGATTGGGGGCTGCTTGTCACCATAAATGACAGCAGGAATCAATCCGTTGCGGCGAAGTTCACGGGCGGACCCCTTACCGACCCGTTCGCGCGCCTCGGCCTTAAGCTCATAGCTTTCGTGGCTCATGGCTATTCCTTTTCAAGGTTGTATGGAGAGTTTTGCCGTTACGGCGAACCGCAGCCGACGAAACTGGAGGAGGACAAAGTCCACCTCATCCGCGTTGCCTCCAAGGGTGTCTATGCGGACGCGTGCCTATAGTACAAAGAGCTTCGAAACGCAAGTTGGCTTGCTGAAGGCGCGAAGGGTAGGCAAAAGAGGCGGAAAAACAATCACAACGTGCCTACTTACACAATATAAATTCAAAGAGTGCATATTTGCAGGAAGCCTTAAGCATTAAGCTCGAATTCCAGAGAAATTAATAGATGCTAAGCTTGCAACCGAACATAAGCGGGTGACTTCAAATATTGCGGTTCCTATCATGTTCAGATTGATTTCCTGCATCTCCGTCCAGCACAGCTTCAGCCACCTGCTCTTCGCCGCGACGATCTGCGTGCTGGGGTCAGTGCTTGCGATGCGGCTGTTTTCAAGGGTGCGCAGGACCCAGGGTCTCCAAAGGCTCAACTGGCTCTTCCTGTCCGGCTTCGTCGGCGGCTCGACAATCTGGACGACGCACTTCGTGGCCATGCTCGGCTACCGAACGCCGGTCGTCAACGGCTACGATCCGACACTGACGTTGATCTCGCTGGTGGTTGGCATCGTGGTGACCATTGCCGGCTTTTCCGTCGCCTCCGCCAGCAAGACGGGCCCGCTGGTCGAGGCGGGCGGTGCAATCGTCGGTTTCGGCATCGCCCTCATGCATTATATCGGCATTGCGGCCTATGAGGCGGCGGGACATCTTGAATGGGACCGGTCCTACGTGATCGTCTCGATCCTATCAGGCGCCTTTTTCGGTGCGATCGCCACGAACCGTATCGCCCGGCCGGTGACCAGGTTCAGCAAATATGGTTCCTCCATCGCGCTGGTCCTTGCTATCGTCTCGACCCACTTCATCGGCATGGCAGGGCTGACGATCGATCTCGATCCCAGCATCGCGATATCGCCGGAAATCATCTCCGGCGCAGTCATGACCGGGATCGTATGCGCCGCCATGGTGATCATCCTTCTGCTTGGCGCCTCGACCTACGTCATCGACATGCAATCAACCCAGGCTGCGGTCGAGCGCTATCGCCACCTTGCACTTCACGATCCGCTGACGAACCTGCCGAACCGGGCAGCCTTCAACGAGCATCTGGCCGGGTTGACGAACCGACCTGTTGACATGACGGCCCACATTGCCGTGCTTTGCTTCGATCTCGACCGGTTCAAGGAGATCAACGACGTCCATGGTCATTCGGCAGGCGACCACGTTCTTAGAACCGTGGCCGAGCGTCTCGGCAGCGCGATGCAGCGGGGTGAATTCGTCGCGCGCGTCGGTGGAGACGAATTTGTGGCGGTGATGCAGGACTACTTCATTCGGGTCGATGCCAAATCCTTGGCGCAACGGGTCCTTGATGAAGTTACAAAGCCCATCGAGTGGGGCGAACATGTGCTCTTCGTCGGAACCAGCGTCGGCATTTCGACCTTTCCCGGGCAGGCCTCGACCATTGACGAGCTGCTGTCGCAGGCAGACATCGCCATGTATCGCGCCAAGTCGACGGCATCGAACACCGTCTGCTTTTACGATCCATCGATGGACCAGGCGGTGCGCGAGCGTAACGCGCTGGCAATTGAGATGCGTGACGGTCTGAAGAGGAATGAATTCGAGCTCTATTTTCAACAACAGAACGATACCGTCAGCCGTGAGGTTGTCGGGTTCGAGGTTCTGCTTCGCTGGCGCCATCCAAAGCGCGGCATGGTTTCTCCGGTAGAGTTCATCCCGATTGCCGAGAAGACCGGCTTCATCTTCGAACTTGGCGAATGGGTGATGCGCGCTGCCTGCGCGGAGGCCGCGACCTGGAAGCGGCCGCTGCGCATTGCAGTCAACGTTGCGCCCCAACAACTCTCCGACCCGCGGCTGCCGGACCTCGTTCAGCAGATCCTGCTCGAAAGCGGCTTGTCCGCGCCGCGCCTTGAAATAGAGATCACCGAATCAAGCATTATCTCCGACCACCGCTATGCGCTGCATGCGATCCGCGAGTTGAAGAAGCTGGGAGTGAAGGTGGCGATGGACGACTACGGGACCGGCTATTCTTCGTTGTCCACGTTGCAGAGTTTTCCGTTCGACAAGATCAAGATCGATCGCGCGTTCATCGATGGCGTCGTCACCAGCAAACAGTCAGCAGCAATTGTCCGCTCCACGTTGATCCTTGCCGCAAGTCTCGACATACCGGTGCTTGCAGAGGGCGTCGAGCGTGAAGAACATATGGATTTCCTTCGCAACGAAGGTTGCCTGCAGGTGCAGGGCTTCCTGTTCGGAAAACCGACACCACGGTCGGGCATCGAGGACATCGTCAACGGTTCGGACGGAGGAGCCACCAGGTCGACAGAGACCGGAAAACTTGAATTTATCGGAACGCGCCACAGAGCGGCATGATAAAGCTGACGAATATCGCATTCAGCGGCGTGATCCGGTCAAACTTGTCATTGTCAGGCATTAGCCGGTTGACATAAGACTCGCCAGTCTTCCACATTCCCGCCGACGCTGCCGCTAAAAAAGAGAGTTCGATTTCATGCGTTCCAATGTCCTAGTCGCCGCCGCAGTATTTACCCTTGGCCTCGCTGTTACATCGAAGGCCGCAGACGTCAGCGAGCAGGGCGCAAAGGAACTGCGCGGTGTGCTCACCCAATATCTATCGCGCGACCTGGCCGACAGCGGGTTCATAACTGTAAAACCGGCGACCAATCGCTACGAGGTCACCTATGATCTGTCGAAATTCTTCGACAAGATCAGCTCGTCCAATTTTTCAATCGCCGGCCTCAAACCCTTGATGATGTTCGCAGCGCCGATGGACAAGGGGCTGTGGAGCATCGATGGCGACAACTCGCTCGAGATATCAGCTCATTCCAAGCTCGGCGATGCGCCAGAGACCGACATCACCTATTCGCTGGCGTCGTTAGTCTACACTGGCGTCTTCGATCCGGCGATCAGCTACCTGCGCTCAATGGATGTGACGGCCAAGGCCATCAAGATGTCGTCGAAAAGTGCGGCTCAGACGGTCGAGGCAAGCTTTGACGGAATGAACTCCAAGTTTTCGGCCACGGATACCGGCAAGGCTGGAACGGTCGATTTCCTGAGCACCGGCACGATGCCGGGCTTTTACGAGAAAATCAGCGCGCCGACCACCCCAACCGTCGAAGTGCGTGCCGATTCGATCGATTTCGACGCCAAGGCAACCAGCGTTCCGATCAAGGAACTGCGCGAACTCGCGCGGTTCGTGTTCGCTCATGTCAAGGCAAAGACCCTCTCCAAGAGTGGCGGCGACAAGTTCAAGGCATTGATCCGCGAGGCGCTTCCGGTATTCCAATCGCTTGAAGAAACCGCCTCGGCCAACAACCTGTCCATTGTTACCGAAAAGGGCAAGGTCGCGCTGAAGAGGGTTGACTACTCTGCTCATATGAATGGCGTGACCAAGGCGTCGAGCGTCGGTTTCGGCCTGAAGGCGGAAGGTCTGAAGCTCGATGCGGGCGTCATCCCGGCCGATTACCAGCCCCTGGTGCCCGATACGGCTGTGTTGGAAATTGGCGTTCCTGACATGGATCTTGCCGCTGCGACGGATATTCTGCTAGAAGCCGACTTTTCAAAGCCCGAGCCGCTTTCGAAGGAACAGGGCGACAGGATAGGCCAGGCAGTGTTTCCGAAAGGCTCGGTCACCGTCGATTTCCCGAAGATCGGCGCGACGTCAAGCGTCTATGACTTCGAGGTCTCCGGCAGCGTCACCGGGTATCCGAAACAGAAGGACCGTTATTCGTTGCAGGCATCGATCCTTGCCCGCGACTATGACAAGACGATTGCGTTTATCCAGAACGCCGCGAAGACCGATGCTGAGCTCAACCAGGTGTCGTTCGTTATGATGATGGCCAAGGGCTTTGCCAAGACCGATCCCGACGGACGCCAGCGTTGGGATGTCAGCGCTACGGACGACGGGACCTTCATCGTCAACGGACAAGTCATCAAGGCGCCGAAATAGCACCGGCTGACACGGCACTGTCTCAGCTTTGAGACAGTGCCCATCCGATTTCAGGTCTTTACCGTTTGCAACCGTCCTCATTCCGCGACACACTCGCCTCCCATGCTTTGGGAGGAGCACATGCAAAACGAGATCGCTCACGCTGAGCGCGTCTATGCAAGCGCGCAACAGAAATCCGCCGCTGCCAGTTCCCCGATCATTGCTTCCTGGTATCGTTGCATGACCATGCACATGCTGGCGCCGGAAGAGGCGCGGTCGCCGTTCCGGTTGACCGAGGAAGAATTTCGCGCTGTTCGGCAGCAATCGGAGAGACTGATCGCCGAAGCCACCGAGGAGCTGGACCGGCTTTTTTCAACCGTTGGCAAGGCAGGCTGCTGCGTGCTCTTGACCGATCGCGACGGCGTGGCTCTCGATCGACGTGGTGCCAGCACAGACGACAAGGACTTTCATCGGCTCGGGCTGTGGCCCGGCTCCGTCTGGACCGAGGCGAGCGTGGGGACGAATGGTATCGGTACGGCAATTGCCGACGAGCGTCCAGTCGCCATATTCCGCGACCAGCATTTCCTGTCGGCTAACATCCGCCTGAGCTGCACCACCGCGCCGATCCGCGACCATCGCGGCCAGATCGCCGCCGCACTCGATATTTCCACCTGCCGCGAAGACGTCAACGAAATGGCACTGGCAATCCTGTCGCAGGCGGTCCGGGACGCTGCCTTGCGCATCGAAACCAATCTCTTCCGCAGTGCCTTTCCGGGCGCGCGCTTCATTATGGTGCCGGCCGGCGCAAATCCTGCCGCGGCACTGCTCGCCGTCGACAAGGACGACCTTGTCCTTGGCGCAACCCGTGCGGCGCGGTTGGCGCTCAAGCTCGATGACGCTCATATTGCCGCGGGCTTGCCCGCCTCCGATGCCTTGCATGAGGACCGCAGCGAAGGCGGGGCAGACCTCGTCGAGGCCGAGCGCGCGGCCCTTCGCCGCGTACTGTCGCGCACCAGCGGCAATGTCTCGCAAGCCGCGACCTTGCTCGGCATCAGTCGCGCGACGATGCACCGCAAGATGAAAAAGCTGTCGCTGCACTAAAGACCGAGCCGTGCGTCGACGCGGTCGATTGTTGTCGCACATGTGAAACACTGTGCGGTGCGGCATTGATCCGGTGCTCTACTTATCGACACCAAGCAGGTGCAGCTTGCGTCCATCGGTCCGTAGCGGGACCAGTCCACAAGGGAGGATATCATGCTGCACCAGAAAATCGTCGAGTCGCCATTCAAGCTGAAATACGGCAACTATATCGGTGGCGAATGGCGCGAGCCGATCTCGGGCAAATATTTCGAGAACGTCACCCCTGTTACAGGTGGCAAGCTTTGCGACATTCCGCGTTCCGATGAAAAGGATATCAACGCCGCCATCGATGCGGCCCACGCGGCCAAGGACGGTTGGGGCAAGATGTCGGCCACCGAACGCTCGAACATCCTGATGAAGGTGGCGCAGCGGATGGAGGACAATCTCGAATTGCTTGCCAGGGCGGAGACATGGGACAACGGCAAGCCGATCCGTGAGACAATGGCGGCCGACATGCCGCTGGCAATCGATCATTTCCGTTATTTCGCCGCCTGCATTCGCGCCCAGGAAGGCTCGATCGGTGAGATCGACCACGATACCGTCGCCTATCACTTTCATGAGCCGCTCGGGGTGGTCGGGCAGATCATTCCATGGAATTTCCCGATCCTGATGGCTGCGTGGAAGCTGGCGCCAGCACTTGCGGCCGGCAATTGTGTCGTCATCAAGCCTGCCGAACAGACGCCTGCCTCGTTGCTGGTCTGGGCCGAAATCGTCGGCGACCTGTTCCCGAAGGGCGTGCTCAATATCGTCAATGGCTTCGGGCTCGAAGCCGGCAAGCCGCTCGCAACAAGCCCGCGTATTGCCAAGATCGCCTTCACCGGCGAGACCACGACCGGCCGTCTAATCATGCAATATGCCAGCCAGAACCTCATTCCGGTCACGCTCGAGCTCGGCGGCAAATCGCCGAACATCTTCTTTGCGGATGTCATGGCCGAGGATGACGATTTCCTCGACAAGGCGCTTGAGGGCTTTGCGATGTTCGCGCTGAACCAGGGGGAGGTCTGCACATGCCCCAGCCGCGCGCTGGTGCAGGAGAGCATTTACGATCGCTTCATGGAAAAGGCTGTCAAACGCGTCGAGGCGATCAAGCAGGGTAACCCGCTCGACACCGCGACGATGATCGGAGCGCAGGCCTCCAGCGAGCAGCTGGAAAAGATCCTTGCCTATCTCGACATCGGCAGGCAGGAAGGCGCCGAGGTCTTGACCGGCGGGTCGCGCAACGATCTCGGCGGCGAACTTGCCAATGGCTACTACGTCAAGCCGACGATCTTCAAGGGCCATAACAAGATGCGGGTCTTCCAGGAGGAAATTTTCGGGCCGGTGGTCTCGGTGACGACCTTCAAGGACGAGAACGAAGCAATGGAGATCGCCAACGACACGCTCTATGGCCTCGGCGCCGGAGTATGGAGCCGTGATGCCAACCGTTGCTACCGCTTTGGCCGCGGCATCCAGGCGGGCCGCGTCTGGACCAATTGCTATCACGCCTATCCCGCGCATGCGGCATTTGGCGGCTACAAGCAATCCGGCATCGGCCGCGAGACCCACAAGATGATGCTCGACCATTATCAACAGACCAAGAACATGCTGGTAAGCTACAGCCCGAAGGCGCTTGGATTCTTCTGAGCGGGCGGAACGGCGTACTCCTTTTCCTGCTTGCAGGGGAAAGCTACCGGTCCATCGATGAATTGAAGGGCCGGACGAGGGGCCGTCGAGAGTCCCTCTCCCTGCCATTGCCCTTCGTCCCGACCTGTCCCCCAGCAGGCGGGCGAAGGGCCCCTTTTTGGGGAGGCTTTAATGACCGAGACGATCAATGGCGAGCCGCGGGTATTGGCAACGGATGCCGCACTCGCGCTCATAGAGGAGATCCGGCGGGATCATCCCGACATTCTGTTCCATCAGTCCGGCGGCTGCTGCGACGGCTCGTCGCCCATGTGCTATCCCGCGGGCGAATTTCCGCTCGGTGACAATGATGTGAAGCTCGGCGAGATCGGAGGCGTGCCGGTCTATATCAGCGGCAGCCAGTTCGAAGCCTGGAGGCACACCCAGCTGATCATCGACGTCGTGCCGGGGAGGGGCGGCATGTTTTCCCTCGACAATGGCCGCGAAAAGCGGTTCCTGACGCGCTCACGCCTGTTCAACGGCGGCGAGGCCTGCGCAGTTCCATTGGTTGCCACTCGGGTGTAATTTTCTGGGGTGGAGGTGGTATCCTCCCGATCTCTTCCACAAGGTCAGGGCATATAAAGAGCGAATGAACCGAGGCAGGGACGTCAAGCCTCATGCTGAAGTGCAATTCGAAGAATTGCCTCGAGTACGCGGGCGCTTGTTCAGCGGATTCGGCTTGCTGTCGTGCTGCAGCCTCGGGGCCAACTATCGTGGTTCGATACGGCCCGCGAGCCTCCTCACCATGAGGGCTGGGGAGGGCGCATGCAGCGCCCTATCAGTCGAACAGGCTGGAGACCGATTCTTCCTGGCTGGTGCGGTTGATCGCCTCGCCGATGAGGCTGGCGGTGCTGACGACGCGGATATTGTGGGCGGACTGGACGGCAGTGGTTGGCTGGATACTGTCGGTGATGACAAGCTCCTTCAGCTTCGATGAGGTGACACGGGTCACCGCGCCGCCCGACAGCACGCCGTGGGTAATATAGGCGGTGACGCTGGTGGCGCCGTGCTTCAACAGTGCCTCGGCAGCGTTGACCAGCGTTCCGCCGCTATCGACGATGTCGTCGATCAAAAGGCAATCCTTGCCGCTGACTTCACCGATGATGTTCATCACTTCCGACTCGCCTGGGCGATCGCGGCGCTTGTCGACGATTGCCAGCAGACAGTCCAGCCGCTTGGCAAGTGCTCGCGCGCGCACGACGCCGCCGACGTCAGGCGACACCACCATGACGTTGCTGATGTCGTAGTTCTGCTTGATGTCACGGGTCAGGATCGGCAGGGCGTAGAGATTGTCCGTCGGGATATCGAAGAAGCCCTGGATCTGGCCTGCATGCAGGTCGAGCGTCAACACACGATCGGCGCCGGCTTCGGTGATCAGGTTGGCGACGAGCTTGGCGGAGATCGGCGTGCGCGGTCCCGGTTTGCGGTCCTGGCGGGCATAGCCGAAATAGGGGAGGACTGCGGTGATGCGGCGGGCGGACGAGCGCCGCATCGCATCGATCATGATCAGCAGTTCCATCAGGTGGTCGTTGGCGGGAAACGATGTCGGCTGCACGAGGAAAACATCCTCGCCGCGGACGTTTTCCTGGATCTCGACGAAGATCTCCTGGTCGGCGAACCGGCGGACACTCGCCCTACCCAAGGGAACATTGAGATAATTGCAGATCGCTTCGGCAAGGTGCCGGTTCGAATTGCCTGCGAAAACCTTCATTGTGGTCCGCCTATTGCCAACTTGATAGCCGCGCTTTTAACGGGCCTGATCTCGAATGCAAGGGGTTAGGCTCTATGCGCTTTAACATTTCTGTCAAGGAGGGCAGCTATCCACCGCGCGTTGTGCGCCATGAAGTGAACTCGGCCATGGTTTTGGTGGCAATCTGCTGCATCACGGACGCAGGGACGGCGGCCCAGGGATCGCCCTTCTTCAAGGGTACGCTCTGCGTTCCCTGGATGCGGTGCAGGCGTGCGCCGCTATTGTCGAGCACGTCCCAGACATAGGACACTGTGATCGCCGGGCCATCGGCGAAGGCCGAGAGGTAGCCCTTCAGGATGTAGCTGCTCGTCGTGTCGCTCGAGCTTTTGATCGAAAGGCCGTTGGCGCGTGCCTCGGCGCCCAGCTGGCGAGACAGCGGCGTTACCGCTTCGAGCGGTGCGCCGATGATCGGCAGGAAGCGGACCGTATTGGTGTCGGCGGGAGAGGCGGGCGGCAATGAAGCCTGCTGGGCGGCCGGTTGGTCAGGCTGCTGTTGCTGCTGCTCCGGCTGTTGCGCCTCGTCCTGTTGCTGCTCTTCCTGCTGAACAGGCTGGCGGCGCCTGGGCATTGGTTGCTCGTTGAGACGGCGATCCGCTTCTTCCTGTTCGGAGAGCGTCGAGGGCGGGGCGCCGTAGCTTCTGTGGGGCTGTGGCGATTGCCCGTCGTCCAGGGGCTGCGAGGCCTGGGGATTGACGCCGCTGGTTCGAAGGGCATCGGCCTGCTGGTCGAGCGTTCCTCCATATGCGCCGCCACCGCTCGGCTGATATGCCTGCTGATTGGTGTCCGACTGGTAGGTGTTTTCGGTCTCGGATCCGAGAACCCGCTGCGGCTGAGCCGCTGCCATCCGTTCGGTGTCGCGCTGGGTCACCGGTGAGGAGCCGGCGCCGGCCATGTCGTCACCGATCCCGACGCGCGGTGTCAGTGCGTCGGTCGTGTTACAGGCCGCAAGCAGGAAGCAAAGGACAACCGATATCGACGTTGTTCTGACCAGTCCCATCGCCCGACCCGCCCTTTCCTCGTGCATATCGGAGAGATTGGCGAGAGCGGTCACCGCGCTCTCAATTCCAATCGTGCCGGGCAGTGTAGCGGATCAACGGTTAAGAAAGTCGAGCGAATGCCTGGAAAGCGTCTGCGGTCCTTGCGAGGTGGTCAGATAGGTTTGTCCGAGCGTCATCGCGGTGTCCGTGTCCGAATCCATGATGATCATGTGGACGAACAGCGACATGCCCTCGAGGATCTCCTGCTGATTGCCGACATGGAACATCTGGTGCTCCATCCAGGAGGGAGAGAAGCGGGCGCCGAGCGAATAGCCGCAGGCGTTCAGCCGATGCCGCGCCAGCCCGCGTTCGTCCATAATCTTTGCGTGCATGTCGAAGACATCGCCGAAGACATGGCCGGGACGCAGCACGGTCTCGATTGCCTGGATGGTTTCAAGGCAGGCGCTGTAGAGCTCGCGGTGGCGATGCGTCGGCTCGCCGATGACGACGGTGCGCATCATCGCTGCGTGATAATGGGCATAGGTGCCGGCCCATTCGAGCGTCAGCTGGTCATTGGCGTCGAGCTTGCGGCGGCCAGCCTTGTAGCGGCAGAGCAAGGCGTCGCTGCCCGATCCGATGATATATTCGTTTGCCGGGTAGTCGCCGCCGCCCGAAAAGACGGCGCCCTGCATGGCGGCAAGGATGTCGGCCTCGTCGGCGCCGGGCTTGATGAGGGCGAGTGCCGCGTCGAGCGCGTCGTCGGCAAGGGCTGCCGCCCGCTCGACATAGGCGATCTCGGTCGGGCTCTTCACAAGGCGAAGGCCGCTCACGAGATAGGAGGCGTCGACCAACTGGCCGAAGCTCGTCAGCTGGCTGTCGAGCAGGCGCGCGACGCGACCGGTCATGCCATGCGTGTCATATTCAACGCCGATGCGGGCGCCGAGAAGGTCCATCTCGATAAGCAGGTTCTTGAGGTCGAGCGTCGGATCGGCATTGACGCGGTCGACCCAGATGTGAATGTCTTGGATGACCGATGTCTGGCGTGCCTGCCTCAGATCGGCCGAGCGCGTCAGAAGCGCCATCGTCCCGTCTGCCTTTACGACCAGCGTCTGGAAGAAGCAGTAGCCGAACGTGTCGTAGCCGGTCAGCCAGAACATGCTCTCCTGCGCGAAAAGCAGCATGGCGTCGAGCTTTTCCTCCTGCATCTTTGCAGTCAGGCGCCCGAGTCGTTCGCTGAATTCGTTCGCTTCGAAATGAAGTGCCATTAGAAGGTATCCTCAATTGCGATGGCTGATATCTGGCGTCCGTAGTCCGGCTCCTTCGCATGGGTGGTGCGGCGATAGGAGAAGAAACGATCGCTGTCGGGGTAGGTGCAGAGGTCGAGGCTTTCGGCGGCAATGCCCGTGGCTGCCAGGCGATCCACCGTCAATGCCTTGAGATCGAACATGGAATGGCCCGGCCGCCCGGACGGCGCGAAATATCTGGCATAGGCCGGATCGTAGGCTATGAAGCGTTCGACGAATTCCGGCCCGACCTCGTAGTTTGCTTGGCTGATCGAGGGTCCAAGGCAGGCGACGATGGCATCCCGCCGGGCGCCCAGCGCCAGCATGGCCTCGACGGTGTTTTCAAGCACGCCGTTGAGCGCACCCTTCCAGCCGGCATGCGCAGCGCCGATGACGCGATTTTCGGGATCGGCAAAAAGGATGGGGCCGCAATCGGCGGCAAGCACGCCAAGGGCTATTCCCGGCGTCGCCGTCACCATCGCATCCGCCTCAGGGCGAGCGCCGTTATAGGCAGCGTCGACCGTGACGACGTCGGGCGAGTGAAGCTGATGAACCGTTGCGAGCTTTGATGCCGGCACGCCGAACCAGGCGGCGACGCGCCGGCGATTCTCGTTGACGTCGTTGCGATCGTCATTCGATCCAAGGCCGACGTTGAGACCCCGGTATATGCCTTTGGAGACGCCGCCGTTGCGGGTGAAATAGCCGTGCTGGATGCCGGCTTTGCCTGCATCTTTCAGCAGCGTGCTTTCGATCGGGCTCGGCAATGCGTCGTCCTTCATCATCCGGCCATGGTTATCGGGGTGCCGTCGCTCGCGTCGCTCGCCTCTCCGGCGAAGCGCTTTTCTTTGTCTAATGTTGACCCGCCGACGCGCTTGCTGTCAATCCACCGGGCGGAACGGCATCAGATCGATCGCCGGGCTTGAGATCGCCAGCACCTTGAAGAGTTCGCCCATCTTGCCTTCGCCGGCACCGGCAAGGCGGTCCACCGCGGCCTGGATATTCTGCTGGACCAGATCGTCCTGGTCGCGACCGAGCGCTGCGGCGCGTTCCATCAGGCCGAGACCGATCAAAAAGTCGCCCTGATGGGCGCAGCCGTTGATATGGACGCCGGAGGCGCGCGCGGTTTCGGCCAGATGCTGGAAATCGACATGGCTGGTCAGGTCCGCCTCCCCAGGGTGTTCCAGCGGCGGATCGTACTCATGCATTCGAACGGCCTGCAGTGTATCGCCGAACGCGGTTATCATGTGACCGTAGTCGATGATTACAGCGGTGCCTCCGCACGCCGCCAGCCGGTCGCAGATCATCGTCATGACGGCCTGGCGGGCAGGGGCGATCTCGAAGGTCGTGCCAAGCGGCAGATGACGACTTGTGTCGGGTAGCAATGCCGGATCGAGGCTTGCGACGCCGGCTGCAAAGGTTAGCTCGCCGTCGATGTCAAAGCCGATAACCCGTTCGCGAAAGCCGTTCGCGGTGCGCACGAACTGGCGGATCGGAATGGCATCGAACAATTCGTTGGCGGCAAGCAGCGTGAATCCGGGTGGGACTTCATCGAAACCGGAATGCCAGGCGATCTTGCCTTCGTAGTTGGCAAGCGTTCGCTGCTGGACATCGCGCAGTCGTTCGCTGGTCTCGACAAGATGAACGCAGAGCGTCTCATGCAGGCCGGGCGCTATGCGGGCGATCACCCGCAGCATGTCGGCCATCATCGTGCCCCGGCCGGGGCCGACCTCGACGAGGCGGACGTTCGATGGCTTGCCGTGGCGCTGCCAGGCATGCACCATGAAGATGCCGATCATTTCGCCGAAGAGCTGGCTGACTTCCGGAGCCGTGACGAAATCGCCGGAAGATCCGAAGGGTTCGCGCGTCTTGTAGTAGCCGTATTCCGCATCTGCCAAGCAGAGCGAGAAGTAGTCGGTCACGCTAATCGGTCCGGTTGCGCGGATGATGGCTTTGATCTTTTCTCCAAGAGCTGTCGTCATCGCAAATCGCCCCGACCAGTATCAAGCCAGCTTGCCTGCGGCATGCCGGGCGCGGAAGATCGCCCAGATGCCAAGCAGGATCATCGGCGACGACAGGACCATCCCCATGGTCAACCAGTTGGTGCCGAGGAGATAGCCGAGTTGCGCGTCAGGTTCACGGAAGAATTCGACGAAAATACGAGAGAGCGCGTAACCGATGACAAAAACGCCGGTCACAGTCCCAGGTATCTTCAGAGCCTTCACCCAATAGGTCATGGCGGCAAGGACAAGGAAAAGGATGATGCCTTCAAGTCCCGCCTCGTAGAGCTGGCTCGGGTGGCGCGTAAACGGCCCTCCTGTCGGGAAGATCATGCCCCAGGGAACGCCGGAGATACGGCCCCAGAGTTCGCCGTTGATGAAATTGGCGATGCGGCCGAAGAAGAGGCCGATCGGGACGACAGCCGAAACAATATCGAACAGGCTCCAGACGGGGATCTTGCTGCGGCGGGCAAAGAGGATCATCGCGACCGTCGTGCCTATGAAGCCGCCATGGAAGGACATGCCGCCGTTCCAGATCTCGATGGCGCGGATCGGGTTTTCGATGACGGCTTGGAGATCGTAGAACAGGATATAGCCGATGCGGCCGCCGAGCACGATGCCCAGCGCCACCCAGACGATGAAATCGTCGAGATTGGCGACCGTCATAGGCGCTGTGTCCCCGCGCCAGAGCCGGCCCTGGTTTACGAGCCGGCGGGCATAGGCCCAGCCTAGAAGAATGCCGACGACATAGGCAAGGCCATACCAATGGATCGCCAGCGGTCCTAGCGAAAATGCGATCGGATCGATTTGCGGATAGGGCAATATGGCGAGAAGATTAGCGGCTGTCGGCAATGTGTTCGGTCCGTTGATTTGGCGGGAACATGCCGTCGCAGCAGGTATCGGTCAAGTTGAATATTGTAACACTACCGCACAGAGCCCGCAGCCTGACGTCCTGTGACATGCTAAAGCGCTTGCATCGAGGCCTCCGAAATCCTAACTCAAGACTATCGTGGACGTGAAAGACCTGACCCAATACAGTCGGGCCTACGGCCGCAAGGGAGAGCCAACATGAGCACTGGACCGAACCGCATCATGGACGAATTCGCAAAGTTGATGACCGATGCCGCGGGCGCTGCCCAGGGCGTTCGCCGCGAAATAGAAACGGCCTTCAACGCCCAGGCCGAGCGCTGGCTGAACAGTATGGACATCGTCAAGCGCGAGGAATTCGAGGCTGTGCGCGAGATGGCCATCAAGGCGCGTGACGAAAACGAAGCATTGCTGGCGAGAATAGATGCATTGGAGGCGCGTCTAGCGTCGAAAAGCAAATAACTCTGCAACAAACGGGCTTTACGGAGCGCGGCGAACCTCGACCGCGCTCTTTTTCACAAAAAATTAATCAAATTTATCATGCCTGTGGACACTGTCAAAAAAGCCAATCGGCAGAGTCGGTTATGACTCGCTCCTGAATCTAAATCCGAGAGCCTATCCACAGCGCTGCAGCCGAATTGCAGGTTCAGGGGATGGCGCAGGGTTCATGCCACTATACACTGATTTTAAATGATGATTCGAAACGGACTTGGTAAGCCTCAGGCATGGTAATTGCATTAGCCTGGCATCGGTTCGACATCATTCCCAGTGGTTGTTCCGGAGTAAACGTATCTGTGTCGTTTTGTGTCGAAACACGAAATAGCGAGATTCATTCCGGCCAAGAAGGTGCTGCATGAGCCTGATGGAAATTGAATTTGAACGACAGTCGAATCCGGTCGATATGATCGAATTCGTCGCCGCCAATAATGACTGGTCGTTCGAGCGGTCGGGCGAAGACGAGCTTGCCATGACTGTCGCAGGACACTGGGCAGATTATCATGTATCCTTTTCCTGGATGGAGGAATTTGAAGCGCTGCACATCGCCTGTGCCTTCGATCTCAAAATTCCCGATATTCGTGTCAACGAAGTCATCCGCCTGCTCTCCTGCGTCAACGGCCAGGTGTTGATGGGCCATTTCGATCTGTGGCGTCAGGAGGACATCGTGATCTTCCGCCAGTCGCTGCTGCTTTCGGGCGGTGCCGAGCCGACGAACCGGCAGGTGGAGGTTTTGCTGTCCAACGCGCTCGACACCTGCGAGGCCTATTATCAGGCGTTCCAGTTCGTTGTCTGGTCCGGCATGGAAGCCAACCGCGCGATGGAAGCCGTTCTCTTTGAAACCGTAGGCGAGGCCTGAAATGACATCGGCAGCAGTGCCCGGGGCATCCACGCTCTCTGGCCCGATCGTTCTGGTCGGAGCGGGGAATATGGGCGGCGCCATGCTGGCGGGCTGGTTGAAGAGCGGTATTCCGGGCGCCTCCGTCATCGTGGTTGATCCGGGTCCCTCCGCGGCGATGCTGACGCTGATCGGCGATGCCGGTGCCACGCACGCGACAAGCCTTGCAGATGGCGTCAAGGCCAGTGTTCTCTTTCTTGCGGTCAAGCCGCAGGTGATGGAAGCAGTGTTACCGGCGCTGAAGGTTGCGGTCGGGCCAAAGACAGTGGTGGTTTCGGTTGCTGCAGGCAAGACGCTGGCCTTCCTTGAAAGCCATCTCGGCGAGGCGGCTATGGTTCGAGCCATGCCGAACACTCCGGCGATGATCGGACGTGGCGTTACGGGCGCCTTTGCCAATTCGCGGGTCGGCAAACAGCAAAGAGAGCTTGTCCACAATCTCCTAAAGGTTTCCGGGCCGGTCGAATGGGTACCCGGCGAGACCGACATCGATTCGGTCACGGCGCTCTCCGGCAGCGGCCCGGCCTATGTTTTTTATCTCGTGGAGTGCATGGCGGAAGCGGGCCGGAAACTCGGCCTGCAGGCGGACCTCGCCATGCGCCTCGCACGGGAAACCGTCGCGGGGGCTGGCGAACTTCTCCACCAGTCCCCCGACGACGCCTCGAGGCTGCGCCAGAACGTGACTTCGCCAGGCGGCACGACGGCGGCGGCGCTTGCGGTGTTAATGGCCGAAAACGGCATGCAGCCGCTGTTTGACGAGGCTCTGGAAGCAGCGCGCAAGCGTGCCCAGGAGCTGGCCGGCTGACCAGAGGAAGCGTCGATGGCGGATGAAATCACCTATGGCGATTTTGGGCGCGTCGACATTCGCGTTGGAACGATCGTCGAGGCGGCACCCTTTCCCGAAGCTCGCAAGCCCGCGTTCAAGCTGAAGATAGATTTCGGAGCAGGCATCGGCGTGAAGAAGTCTTCGGCGCAGATCACTGTCCACTATAGTTTGGAGACGCTGATCGGACGGCAGGTACTTGCCGTCGTCAATTTCCCGCCGCGCCAGATCGGACCCTTCCGCTCGGAGGTCTTGACCCTCGGGTTCGAGGACGAGGCAGGCGCCATTGTGCTCGCAGCGGTCGAACGGCCGACGCCGAACGGCAGCAGAATGATGTGATCTAGGCGAAATGCCGCGGATTGTTCGCGCCGGCGATGAAGGCGGTCAATTTGGCCCTTACGGTGCGATTGACGATAGAAGCTACAAGTCAGTGGCCCCGTCTTTCCCATGGCGGGGCTCCTTTGCGTGTCGCTATTGCGAGACACCGGCGATAGTCACATTCCAGCCCAACGAAAAAGCGCCCGCTGGGGCGCCTTGCGATTGCACGTTTATTCGCCTTAAGCGACGTTTCGTTCGTCCGTCTGTTGCTGGGCTTCAGCTCTTTGCTTGACGCCGAGATAAAGCACGGATCGCGGGCTGATGCCGTAGGTGTCGCACACATCGGGTGCCAGGAATTCGACGACGGGGATTTCCTGTACCGCAAGGCCGGCTTGCTTGATGACGTCGATAAAGCCGCTTCTTGAGAACATGCGAACGTGATCGTCCTGGCCGAAGTGCTTCCAGCGACCCTCCGGCGTGGTGATCGCCGGGTTTTCGTAGTTCTCCTCGATCGCAAGGCAGATCGGCGCCATCAGCATGGCGATGCTATCCGGTTTCAGTACACGCTTGATTTCCGCCGTTGCTCGAACCGGGTCATCCACATGTTCAAGCACGTGAGAACAAAGGACGAAGTCGAAGGTCCCGTCTTCGTAGGGCAAGTTGTGGATATCCGCCTTGTCGTCGGCTTCCGGCATGTACATGTCACAGCTGCGATAGAAGACGTGGGGGTGGCTTTTCAGCCAGTAGCTCAGCGCCCGGCCCGGCGCGATGTCCAGAAACCTGAACGGCTGGGCTTGATTAAGCCGCTGAAACACCGGCGAAAAGAACAGTGCGTAGAGCCGGTCTCGGTCGGAGGCGTGGCAGTTGGGGCAGCTGTAGGCCCGATGGTTTATGGTCTCGAAGTCGTCCGGCGAATAGGCAAAGCCGTGCTCGGCATTCTTGTCGATATAATACGACGGAAGCGGGACAAAATGCGGGATCCTGTTTCGACAAACAGGACAAGCATGAAAAAAGGCCATTGAGTTCCCCATGAGGCGCCGGCGACGCGCAGTTTAGAGCCGAGTTTCGATCGGATGACTTGGACAGACCCCGGAGACTCGCACTAAAACCAAGGATCACGCCAACTATGCAGCGGCGATGCTGGTCCGAGGCTGACGTCGGACCGCGTATTTGATTTCGTAAATATGGCGGAAGAGCCCTGCCTCAGTGGATATCGCGCGAGACCGGGTTGGTAACGCTGAAATCGAGGAATTCCGCTTCGAAGCCTTCGCGCTGGGGTGAGCACAAGGCAGGACCGACGGCCACGTCTTCAAGCGCCGGGTCGAAATAGGCAAGGCGCGCCATGCGCCAGGCTTCCATCTCATCCGTGCGATACTGGATGAAGAGCGCGTCGCCGTTGCGCGTGACCTGCAGCGACATTGTCTCGAAGTCGTCGTCGAGCCTGAAGGCGGACCAGTCGGAATGGCCGTTGGTGACCACGACGCTGAAGTGCCTTGCTCCATCGGTGTATTCGATGCCGCATTTCATCCAGTGCGTCGCGTCATGGCGGATCATCAGGCCGGCCTGGTCGTAGAGCTCTTCATAGCGGCCGACGAAAGTGACGTTGGCGGTGAAATCGCCGCGGCGGTGCTGTTGGAGGAAATGACCGTTGTCGCGGTGAAAGCCGTAATAGGTTCCCTGCCAGAAATCGGTCGTCGGACCGGTGCGAACGACCAGCCGCTCGCCATGCATTTCGGCAAGGGGGGGCGGGTTCAGCCAGGTCATATCCTTGAGATCGATGGGCATACGTTTCCTTTCAGGGCATGAGGTCGAAATGCGCGAAGCCCCTAGGCGGGAATGCGGATCGTAGCGCGCAGGCCGCCCATCGGGCTATCGCCAAGCGTGACGTTGCCGCCGTGGCTGCGGGCGATGTCTCGAGCAATGGCAAGGCCGAGCCCTGTGCCTGAATTGTCGAGGTTGCGTGCTTCGTCGAGGCGGAAGAAGGGCTTGAATACGTCGTCGCGGTAGGCGGGCGGAATACCAGGCCCGTCATCGTCGAACACCAACGTCAGCCATTTGGCGCTATGCTTGGCATCGATCTTGAGGGTATCGGCATAGCGCCGGGCATTGGACGCGAGGTTGGTCACCAGCCGCGTAAAGGCATTCGGCCTGACGGCGACGGTGTTCTCGCCCTCGATGGCGTAGGTGAGCTTCTTTCCGTGCATGGTAAAGTCCGCTTCCAGCCGGTCGAAGATATCGCTGAGGGTTACCTTGCCGACATCCTCTTCCGCTTCGCCGCGAGCAAAAGCCATATAGCCTTCCAGCATGCTCTGCATGTCCTCGACGTCTTCGTTCAGACCGGCGAGATCGGGATTGTCACCGACGAGCGCGAGCTGCAATTTGAAACGCGTGAGAACGGTCCGCAGGTCGTGGCTGACGCCGGAGAGCATTGCTGTCCGCTGCTCGATCTGGCGCTCGATGCGCTCGCGCATGAGAATGAAGGCAAGGCCGGCTCTTCGGACTTCGTCGGCGCCGCGCGGCAGAAAGTTCTCAAGCCGCTGTCCCTTACCAAAGCTTTCCGCCGCGCGGGCAAGCGCCTGGATCGGCCTGATCTGTCCACGAAGGAAGAGCACCGCGATGCCGATGAGGACAAGCGATGTCCCAAGCATCCAGAAAATGAAAATCTGCGTGTTGGAGGCGTAGGTCTGGCTGCGCCGGGCAAACACACGCAGCACCTTGTCGGGAAGCTTGACCCTTATCTCCACGAGCTTGGAATCGCCGACCGTGTCGACCCAGAAGGGCAGGTCGATCTGCTCGCGGATCTCGTCGCTGAGGATACCGTCGAGGATCGAGAAAAAGGGCTTGGCGCGCGGCGGTGGCAGGTCCCCGCCCGGCTCGATAGAGATGCTGAGGTCGAGCTTGTCGTTGGCGATCCGGGTCACCTGCGTATAGTCGGCATCCTGCGGATAGGTCTGGATGATGTCGATGATGGCGGCAATATCACGGGTGGTCGCCATGGATAGGCGCTGCGTGACCATCTGCCAGTGCCGCTCCATGAACACCGCCGCGACGACTGCCTGCAACAGCACCATCGGAATGATGATGATCAGCAGCGAGCGCGCATAGAGGCCTGTCGGCAGCTGCCGGCGCAGCCAGCGTACGAACCAGCGCAGCCCGGAAGACGAGGATTGATCGTGATCGCGCCTGATCGTCTCGATTGTCGCCATTGCTGCTGATCCTGCTGCCGGGATAACGGCTTTTATATATTAACGCACGCCGCTTCAAAAAAGGATTCCGGAAACGGGTGTTAACTCTTTGTTTTTGTGCGCAACGTCCTCATCGCGAATGAGCCGCCTCAGTCGATGCTCAGGCGGTAGCCGATGCCTCGCACGGTTTGAAGCCAGACGGGATTGGCCGGATCCTCTTCGATCTTGCGGCGCAGACGATTGATCTGCACGTCGATCGTTCGCTCGCCGACCTCGGCATCGTCGCCGATCAGCTCGTGGCGCGGAATGGTGTCGCCGGCGCGCTTTGCGAAGAGCAGCATGATTTCCTGTTCGCGGTCCGTCAGCCGGATCAGCTCGGAAGACTTCTTCAGTTCCTTGCGCGAGAGTGAGAAGGTGTAGGGGCCGAACATGACCTGCTCGATCTTTGGCGCGTCTGCCGGTGTGTTGCGTCTGAGAATGTTGCTGATGCGCAGGACCAGTTCGCGCGGATCGAACGGCTTGGAGAGATAGTCATCAGCGCCGGCTTCAAGGCCGGCTATCCTGCTGTCGGCCTCGGCCAACGCCGTCAGCATGATAATCGGGATGTTCTTGATATCGCGCAGGCCCGCCGTCAGCGCGATGCCGGATTCGCCTGGCATCATGACGTCCATGATGATGAGATCGAAATCGAGCCCTTCGAGCTTGCGACGAGCCTCGGCCCCATCGGCGGCGACTGTCACCCGAAAACCTTTTTCCATGAGATAGCGATTGAGCAACGCCCGGATACGGGTGTCGTCATCGACCACCAGAAGATGGGCCGCGTCGTCCGAAATGGGTGTCTTGGTCGTCATTCAATCCATCTCATTTCTGTTTCTGTCCTGCATGCCCTTCAAAAACCTCTTGACGCTTTCGCGCTCGTTGTCAGAGGCGCTTCCGAATGCCTTCTCAATACGGCGCGATTGCGGCTCCGCTAGCGCCAGGGCGAGGTCCCGTCCGGCCTTTGTCGGGTAGAGTTTTCGCTGTCTGCGGTCCTCGGGCCCGGCCACCTGGTGAATATAGCCTGAATCGATCAATTGTTTGAGGACTCTCGCCAAACTCTGTTTGGTGATCTTCAATGTTTCCAAAAGGTCTGCAACGGTCATGCCCGGTTCGCGGTTAACGAAATGCACGATACGGTGGTGCGCCCGGCCGAAGCCGCTCTTGCTCAGGATTGCGTCGGGATCGGAGACGAAGTCGCGATAGGCGAAGAACAGCAGCTCGATGATTTCGAAGTCGACGATATCAGCGTTTCCCATCGGCGTTTCGAGCAGTTCCGGTCTTGCTGCCTTTTGGCTCGTCTGTCGTGGCACCTTGGCATTTCCTTTCCCGTGTCACCGCGTTCCGGACACTTCAGTAGAAATAAGTCAGTATCGTTGACATATTATGATGCCATGCTAGTTTCCGCAAGATTGCGGCGGCTGGACGATGACGACCTTGTCGGGCAAAATAAGCCTGGCTCCGCAAAACTCCAATAGAACACACTTTCTGCCAGTTGCGTCACTGGATAGAGTGTATTCGGAGCAACAATCAACAGACTTGGCCTATAGGCGCCGGAGGATAGACGAATGGCATCAGTTCCTTTTGACCAACTGGATGGCGAGATCTGGTTCAACGGCGAATTTGTCGCCTGGAAGGATGCCAAGATTCATGTGCTGACCCACGGCCTGCACTATGCAAGTGCGGTGTTCGAAGGCGAGCGTGCCTACGGTGGCAAGGTCTTTAGGCTGACCGAGCACAATCAGCGCCTTCACAAGTCTGCCGACATCCTCGGCTTCAAGATCCCCTACAGCGTCGAGGAACTCGACAAGGCGACTATCGAGCTCCTCAAGCGCCAGGGCTTTTCCGATGCCTATGTTCGCCCCATCGCCTGGCGCGGCAGCGAGATGATGGGCGTTTCGGCCCAATCCAACCGCATCAACGTTGCCATCGCCATCTGGCAATGGGGAAGCTATTTCAATCCGGCCGAGAAGCTCAAGGGGATCAGGCTCGATATAGCGGAGTATCGCCGTCCCGATCCGCGCACTGCACCCTGCGCGTCAAAGGCGGCTGGGCTTTACATGATCTGCACCATTTCAAAGCATGCGGCAGAAGCCAAGGGATATGCCGATGCAATGATGCTCGACTATCGCGGCCAGGTCGCCGAGGCGACGGGCGCCAATATCTTTTTCGTCAAGGATGGCGTCATCCACACACCTACGCCCGATTGCTTCCTGAATGGCATCACCCGGCAGACGGTGATCGCGCTGGCCAAACGCCGCGGGATCGAGGTCGTGGAGCGGGTGATCATGCCGGAAGAATTGCGTGATTTCAGTGAATGCTTCCTCACAGGCTCGGCAGCCGAGGTGACCCCGGTTTCCGAAATCGGGCCTTACACGTTCAAGCCCGCGACCATCTCGGAGACACTGATGAACGACTATATGAGGGAAGTCTATCCATCGGCCGCAGTCGCCGCCGAATAGTTCATGATCGAAAGCCGGGTTCCATCGTGCCTCCCGGCTTTCGAAGGCTAGGATATTACTTGGAGCGGTTCATGACCGCTCCGACGATTCCGGACAGGATGCCGCCGCCGACCAGTGCGCCAATGCCCTGGGCGACGAGCCCGGTCAGGCCGGCTTCACCGCCGACAAGCGTCAGCAGGATGCCGCCGCCGACACCACCGATTGCGCCGGCGATGGTTCTGGCGACAACGCTGGCCGCTTCCTGTTTCAGCACGGCACTCGTCAGGTTTCCGCCGACCGCGCCGGCGATCAGTTGAGTGATGATTGGCATCAAAGATTCCATGCTAGTCCCCTCTCTCCCCCGGTCGACAATCGTACCGGATCCCGTTATCTCGTCTCCGTCCAGGACGGTGAAGGAGAACCGCCCTTCACAAGGTCGGAGTTTATCACGCAATTGTACAAAGGGATAGAAAGGCAACTGCCGCGAGTGAAATGAGCGCTGGATGGTGACGAATTATAGGAGAAAAGCGGCCATTTGGCCGCTTTTGTTGTTTTTAGTTGTAAACATAGACCACCCGGCGGGTGCCGGGATCGACCAGCACGGGCTGGCCGTTGATTCGCACGTAGCTATAGCGATAGTCCGGTATGGTGCGAACGGCGATGTCGCGCGGCAATTCGGTGCCGACAACGACGCTGCCCTTCAGTCGGACGGCATCGACGGGATTTTCATCGATGTAGTTACGGATGGTTCTTGGCGGCGTGACAGCCTCCACATCTTCCACCGTTCCAAGAAGTTCATCCCCGGGGGCGGGGGCAGCGTTCACGCTGCCGGTGTTGACCTCGTCTGTCTGCTGATAGGTCACGACCGGAACTCCTAGATCCGTGCTGTGCTGTTCGACGACGACGGGGGCACCATTCTGCTCGACGCTCAGTGATTGGGCGTAGGCCCAGCCCCGCATGCCGTTGACGTCGATGCGGCACCAGTGGCTACCCGCGACGCATCCGTCGAGCATTGCCTCCGATCCCCGTGTTGCCGTGCCCACAGTAGGATATTGAGTGCCAGGGCCGGTGTGCACATCGATGTCCGACATGGTGGTCGCCGACATCTGCGCCTCGGCCAGTCCCGCACTTGCAGCGAAGATGACGCCCGCCGCCAATAGGTTTCTCTTGAAGCGCATAGGGTCTCTCCTTGTTGATGATCTCTTGGTGGGTCAAAAACGTATGGATCGGACCGATGTTCCAAAATTAAGGAAAACGACGCCTGTGAAGGCTTTCGGCATTTCCAACAAGCTATTGAAAATTCAAATAAATATTTGAATATCGTCCACCCAAGTCTTTTTTCGATGAGTTCGAAATTGCGGCCGATGCCGATTGAGGATTTATCTTCCTAAGGCTCAACCGTTCCGCCGTTTTCAAAGGACAGGGGCTGCACATCGATGTGTTTGGAGCTATAGGGAAGGCTCATATCTCAACGCAAGAGGCGCTTATGGGCATGCTTCAGGCCGGCATCATTCCGGTGACACCGTTCCAGCAGAATTGCACGATCCTGTTCGATCCGGATACCAAGGAAGGTGTCATCGTTGATCCGGGCGGTGACGTCGAACTCATCCTCGAGACGGTGCGGGAGAACGGCCTGACACTGAAGGCGATCTGGCTGACGCATGGGCATATCGACCATGCGGGCGGCGCCAAGGACGTCAAAGAGGCGCTCGGCCTGGAGATTGTCGGCCCGCATGAAGACGATCTGCCGCTGCTTCAGCTGATCGAGGACAGAGGTAAGGCATTCAATATTCCGGGCGTGCGCAACGTTACCCCGGACAGGTTCCTGAACGACGGCGACAAGGTTTCCTTCGGGGAGCACGAATTCGAGGTGTTCCACTGTCCGGGGCACTCGCCGGGCCACGTGATCTTCTTCAACAAGGAACAGGGGTTCGCCCATCTCGGCGACGTGTTGTTTCATGGCTCGATCGGCCGCACCGACCTTCCGGGCGGCAATCACCAGCAGTTGCTGGATTCGATCCGCGACAAGGTGCTACCGCTTGGGGACAATGTCGGCTTCATCTGCGGCCACGGTCCTGGCGGGCAGATCGGCGAGGAGCGCCGGACCAATCCCTTCCTTCGCGGAATATGATGCCACAAACGCAAGACGCCGCCCAAAGAGCGGCGTCTTAATTTTATCGATAGCTGAGGATCAGTTGGCGACGCAGAAGTGTCGAGCGCCGTCATAACCTACATAGGTGCCGGTGCGGGCGTCGAAGCTGCCGTAACGGTCATAGCAATAACGCATCCACTGCGGTGACCAGGGGCGAAGGCCGACTGCCGGACCTGGGTAGTAGACCCGGGTAGGCGCGCGATAATAATAGGGCGGCGGGGGCGGAGGAGCGTCGTAGTAGGGGTCCGGTTCGACGTAGCGCGGCTGGTTGGCAATGACAGACCCAACGACCAGGCCGGTCGCGAGGCCGGCGGCACCAGCAACCCAGCCACTATTGTCGTGATGATGATGCCAGCCGTCGTCTGCTGATGCGGCCGAAAGTGACGCAAATGTCATCGCCGCGGCTGCCGCTGAGATAATGAGGGATTTGCCTAAAGTGTTCATCTGTCCTGTCCTTGCAGAGAATCGGGAGACCCGTTTCATGGGCTTCGATTACGCCAAACTAACGGCAGCAAGGTGAATACAGGCTGAATGAGAGCCCGGCATTCAGCCGGGCTTGAAATCTGCTGGTGACGTGCTGGAAGTCAGCCGGAAACCTGGAGGTTTACCGCCTTTGGTCCCTTGCCGCGACGATCCGGCTCGGTGTCGAAGCTGACCTTCTGATTTTCGGTGAGGCCCGAAAGACCCGAGGCCTGAACAGCGGAGATATGAACGAAAATGTCGGCGCCGCCCCGATCTGGCTTGATAAAGCCGAAGCCCTTGTCGGTGTTGAAGAATTTAACAATGCCAGTCTCGGCCATGCGTCAGTTCCCTTTTCTCTCCGCCCACCGTCCGTGCGGGCGGCATCACTGTCTTTACCCTTGCGGGCGCTTGCAGGCAGTTCTCGCAGTCTGAGGAAAGGGTCCCTCTACCTCGGCCGTGATGTTCAATCCAAACCTCGCGGTTCGATTTCAAATCAGGCTGACCGGAGTATTGGCGTCTCCGGCGCGCATTCTTATAAGGACTTCCCATGCTCGTAAAATGCCCGAACACCTTTGAGAGTGCTGGGTTTATCGGGAGTTGGCAAGCAAAAGTTTTTTAACGTTTCCACTTGGCTCTCTCGTCTCCGGCGGAAGTCAAGGGCGGCATGTTAAATTTTTCTACACCATGCCGGATCGCTGCCCGTTTCGCATCGTCAGCGATATAAGTCCCGCCAAATTTTCCCAAATCGATGGCGCGGAGGCGATTATGTCGCGTTGATAGAATTGTGCGGTGCGGCGCTCGCTTCAGGATTTCGGCCGCGTCTTGGTTCTAGTCTGAAATCGCCCGACGGCGCGCCATCTCGGGCACCAGTTCGACCGTCAGCATCGCTGCAAACATCAATGCGCATCCGACATAGCCGAGCGGCGAAACCGTTTCCCCGAGGATAAGGGCGGCGAGCGAAGCGCCGAACAGGGCCTCGGATGACAGGAAGATCGCGGCCTGGGAGGACGTCGTATAGCGCTGACCGATCACTTGCAGGGCGAAGGCAAGGCCCGACGAGAAAATGCCGACATAGAGGATTTCCCAGATTGCGTCGCTGATCGCCTCAAGGCTGATCGGCTCGGTCACGATGGCGGCAGCAAGACCGGCTGCGGCCGTCACCGCGAACTGCACGGCGGAAATTGCAAGCGGACGGCCGGTCTCGGCGACAGCCGATCCTGCAAGCGTGATCTGGATCGCCCAGAAGATCGCGCAGACAACGGTCAACAGATCGCCAACCGTCAGGTGGGAGAACGAGCCACCGGAGAGAAGGTAGATCCCGGTCAGCGCCATCAGGGCGGCGGGCCAGATTACCCAGTGCGGCGGGCGACGCAGGAAGACGACCGCGATCATCGGTACGAAGACGACGTAAAGGCCGGTGATGAAGCTGGAATTGGTGACAGTCGTTGTCTGAAGGCCGACCTGCTGGGTGGCCGCGCCGCCGAAGAGGGCAATTCCGACAAGTGTGAAAGACATCGCATTCTTGCGCGTGACAGGCGCTGCAGCCTTTCGGGCTTCAAGCCAGACGAAGGGCAGCACGACGATGGCGGCAACGGCAAAACGCAGTCCGATGAACCAGAACGGGCCGATCGCATGCATCGCCGTTGACTGGGCAACGAACCCGCCGCCCCATATCGCTGCCGCAAGCAATAGAACCAGATTCGCCTGAACGCGCGTCATATTCGCCCTTGATATCAGGAGGGATGTCGATGGCGCGACGGTTAGCAGTTGCCTTTCCATTGGGCAAGGGCGCGCGGGAACTCGCTCAGCGCGGCCAATTCACTTCGTATCCGCTGCCCGGGAGATCCGAAGCAACGCGCCGTTGTCGGCGTCTGTGGTGATCAGCAGGGCGCCATCGGGCGCGACCACCACATCGCGCAGCCGGCCGAAATCGCCCGTCAGCATCCGCTCCCGTTCGACGATCTTGCCGTTGCCGTCGCGCTCGAGGCGGGACAGCAACTTGAATTTCAGGGCGGCAACCAGGAAATCACCGCTCCATTCCGGAAACATTCGGCCGTGATAGATGGCAAGCCCGCCTGGCGCGATCGACGGATCCCAGTAAAAGAGGGGCTGTTCCATCCCTGCCTTCGCGGTACCGATTCCGATCTTGGCGCCGGAATAGTCGAGGCCGTAGGTGATGATGGGCCAGCCGTAATTCTTGCCGGCCTCGATAAGGTTGATCTCATCGCCGCCCATCGGGCCGTGTTCTACGGTGTAGAGCTTGCCGTCGGCGCTGTCGAACGTCATGCCCTCGGGATTGCGGTGGCCCTTCGTCCATATCTCTGGCAGGGCCGTTGCGCCATCCTTGAACGGGTTGTCGGCGGGAAGACTGCCGTCGGCATTGATGTGGACGATCGAACCGGCGTCGTCCTTGAAATCCTGGGCACGGCCCATCTCGCCGCGATCGCCGAGGCTGACGAACAGACTGCCGTCCTTGTCGATGGCGATACGCGAGCCGAATTGCAGTCCGCCCTCGGAGAGGTGATTCATCTGGAAGATGCGCTTGACGTTGGTGATCCGCTTTTCGTCGCTTGCTAGACTCGCACTGAAAGCGGCCGTACCGATACCGCCAGGGCCGGCCACGGATGCGGTAAAATAGATCGTCCGGTTCACGGTGAATTTCGGATCGAGTGCGACATCGAGCAGACCGCCCTGGCCGCGGACGGCGATATCGGGCAGGCCTGAAATGGGCTCGAGGACGTGGCCGTCGCGGATGATCCGCATTCGGGCCGGGCGCTCGGTGACGAGATAAGCGCCATCGGGCAGCACCTCGACCGCCCAGGGATGGGAGAGCCCCGTCGCTATCGTTTCGACCTTGACTGTCACGAGCTGCGTCTTGACGGTTTGTGTCGTCGCGGCATGTCCTTCAGAGGCTGCCGGAATGAGTGCCATGGCGACGAATGCCAAGGTTTTTGCTCTGAGCATGCTGTTCAAGATCCGCCTCCTTTTGGGCCTCCTCAAGGCAAGGTGGTGGAGGCCGGCGGCGGTTCAAGGCGGATTGACGGCCGGGTAACGCGTTTGTGTGACCACGCCGTCCCTCGCTTTGCCACAGCCTTCATAAATAACGTCACTGTGACGCCTTTGCGCTTGAAACCCGGGCTCACATTCGACATAGACCTTACCGCAGAAATCTGGTCCACAGTTTCTGCTGTTTTCAACCGAATAGGACCGATCACCATGGCCTTTCTTGCCGACGCTCTTTCCCGTGTTAAGCCTTCTGCCACCATCGCCGTTTCCCAGAAAGCGCGCGAGCTGAAAGCAAAAGGACGCGACGTGATCGGCCTTGGCGCCGGCGAGCCGGATTTCGATACGCCGGACAATATCAAGCAGGCTGCGATCGACGCGATCAACCGCGGCGAGACGAAGTACACGCCGGTCTCCGGTATTCCGGAATTGCGCAAGGCGATCGTTGCCAAGTTCAAGCGCGAAAACGGTCTCGAATACGCAATGGAGCAGACGATCGTCGGCACCGGCGGAAAGCAGATTCTTTTCAACGCCTTCATGGCGACGATGAACGCAGGCGATGAAGTCGTCATCCCGGCGCCTTACTGGGTGTCTTACCCGGAAATGGTGGCGCTTTGCGGCGGCACGCCGGTGTTCGTTTCGGCGACACAGGAAAACAACTTCAAGCTGACCGCTGCCGATCTCGACAAGGCGATCACCGCGAAGACCAAGTGGTTCATCTTCAACTCGCCGTCGAATCCGTCGGGCGCTGCCTATACCCATGCCGAGCTGAAGGCTCTAACGGACGTGCTAATGAAGCACCCGCATGTCTGGGTGCTGACCGACGACATGTATGAGCACCTGACCTATGGCGACTTCAAGTTCGTCACGCCCGTTGAGGTCGAGCCTGCGCTTTACGACCGCACCTTGACGATGAACGGCGTATCGAAGGCCTATGCGATGACCGGCTGGCGTATCGGCTATGCGGCCGGCCCGCTGCAACTTATCAAGGCAATGGACATGATCCAGGGCCAGCAGACCTCGGGTGCGGCATCGATCTCGCAATGGGCGGCCGTCGAAGCGTTGAACGGTCCGCAGGATTTCATCCCAGCGAACAAGAAGATCTTCGAAGGCCGCCGCGATCTCGTGGTCTCGATGCTCAACCAGGCCAAGGGCATTTCCTGCCCGGTTCCGGAAGGGGCGTTCTACGTCTACCCGTCCTGCGCCGGCCTGATCGGCAAGACCTCGCCTTCCGGCAAGGTCATCGAGAACGACGAGGACTTCGTGTCCGAGCTGCTGGAATCGGAAGGCGTCGCCGTCGTCCACGGTTCGGCCTTCGGCCTCGGCCCCAACTTCCGCATCTCCTACGCGACCTCCGAAGACCTGCTCGAAGAAGCCTGCCGCCGTATCCAGCGCTTCTGCAACGCCTGCAACTAAGCATGGTTTGGTTATGATCGAGAGCCCGTCAGCGATGGCGGGCTCTCCCCGTTTTTGATGGTGGGCACCTATCGAAAGTCGGTGTTATTCCTGAAACTGCATCGGTTAGAATTTCGTACACTGCCTTGGATTTGTTATTCGGGAGGCCAAGTTGACGGTCATCGGGATTGATCATGTTCAACTCGCAATGCCGGCAGGAAAGGAGAGGGCTGCCCGTGATTTCTATCAGCGACTGCTTGGTCTCAACGAGGTGCCCAAGCCTGCGAACCTGGCCGGGAGGGGCGGGTGTTGGTTCGAGGCAAATGGCGTCAAGATTGATCTAGGTGTCGACGCCAATTTCTCGCCCGCGCGAAAAGCGCACCCAGGCCTCATTTTCAGTGATCTGGCATCTATAGTCGCAACGTCGGAAGCGGTTGGATTTCCGACTTTGTCGGACGAGCCGTTGAGTGGCTATAACAGACGATACGTGAGCGATCCGTTCGGCAACAGGATCGAATTGATGCAAGTCGTTTGATTCTGGCTATAGGGCGCTGGTTGACCATCACTTGGCCTCTAAGGGGTAGAAACGACGCCGCGTTCACATCCCGCTTCAACGCCCTACCGATCCGATTCCGCCCCTACCTCCATCCCATTGAAATAACGATCAAAGCCCCAATCCCGTCAGCATGATGAATGTGGCGAAGAGGATGAAATGGGTCATGCCTTCGATGGCGTTCGTCTCGCCGTCATTGAGGTTTATCGCAGCGGCGATGAGGGTGATGATGACCATGACCGTCTGGACCGGCGACATCGCCATGATGAAGGGCTGGCCGGTGTAAAGTGCTATCGCCTCCATCATCGGGACGGTCAGGATGACCGTCGATAGCGAGGCGCCCATGGCGATGTTGACTGTTGCCTGCATGCGGTTGCGAAGGGCGGCCCTTAGTGCCGTGAGGATCTCAGGTGCGGCAGAGATTGCCGCGACGATGATGGCGGCAATGGCAGGCGGTGCGCCGCTGCCCCTCAGGCCGGTGCTCATGAACGCCGACATGAACTCGGCCAATAGGCCGATAATGACGACGCCGACGAGAATGGTGGCAATCGAGACGGCCGAGGACTCGTCTTCATGGGCCTCCTGCGCGCTTTCCTTACGCTTTTCCGTGCGGGGATAGCTGTAGCTGAAGAAATAACTGTGCTGGCCGACCTGCATCCTGAGGAAGAGGGCATAGAGGGCGATCATGGCGCCGATGGTGAAGGCGGAATAATAGTGCCATTTGGCATCGGGGATGAATTCCGGCACGATCATCGAGATGCCCATCGCGGTCAGGATCATCACGCCATAGGTCTTGCCGCTGTCGTCGTTGTAGGGTTGCTCGCCGTGCTTCAAGCCGCCAAGCAGGGCTGCAAGGCCGAGGATGCCGTTAATGTCGAGCATGACCGCCGAATATATCGTGTCGCGGACCAGCGTCGGCGAGCTTTCGCCGCTCATGAGGATGGCAAGGATGATGACCTCGACCGCGACAGCTGCAAGCGTCAGGATCATGGTGCCGTAGGGATCGCCGACTTTGACGGCCAGTACTTCGGCATGGTGGGCGACGCGCATCGAGGCGAGAACGATGGTTGCAATGAGCGCGATCGCTGCAAGGATCGCAGCACCTCTGCCCATCTCCAGGACCCAATGTTCGCCAAAAAAAGCGACAACCGCCACGGCAAGCGAGATTAAGAGAAACCTCTCCTCTTTCAGAATGCTCGATATCCCCACAGGCCGCGGCTCCGATCCCGATTCAGTTTTGCAATCTAAGGCAATGATTTCTCACATCAAGCAAGCTGCAACCTAGCAAAAATTTGCAGTTGCGCCCTTTTGGTGGAATACTCCCCGCAATCGCGCTCCCGGATAGATGCACCGATCCCGACGCACTTTGCCGGACGCTCATGATTGAACGAGATGAAATCCGGAACGTGCCGGCGCTTTCGAGCGCCAGAAGAAGAACGAGGAGACATCTGAATGGTCAAGGTTACTTACGAAGTGGTTCCGCATGACGGGGGGTGGGCTTACAAGCTTGCGGATGTCTATTCGGAAGCTTTTCCAACCCATTCGGATGCGTTGCAGGCCGCCCGCATTGTCGCTGCCGAACAGCAGGTCGGCGGCGAATCGGCCGAGATCAGTTATCAGGACGAGCATGGCCGCTGGCATGAGGAATATACCGACGGCGGCGATCGTCCGGAGACCGAGGTCATAGACGGCCGTTGGATGAAGCGGTCAGCGGAGGCGTCTCCTGAGGCGTCTCCTGAGGCGTGAAGTCGAGCAGCGACTGACTTGCAGGCAGGCAGTGCTGCCTTAGATCTTACGCGACATAATCCAGCAGTCCCGCCACCAGCGCGTCGAAGGTTACGTGGCAGCGCGGCGAGGATTTCAGGTTTTCGTGCATCGCGACCCATGTGTTCATCGGCAATTCGAACTCAGGCAGCAGGCGGACGAGATTTGCGTCCCGCCTGGCGAGCGGCAACTGGCACAGTCCGATGCCGACGCCGGCGCGGATTGCGGCGATCTGCGCCAGCCCACTATCGGCCTTGAAGGCAAATTTTGCCGGATCGAGGACGGGATAGCGCTTCAACATGACGCGGATATAGGCGCTCTGGCGATCGAAGCCGACAATTCGGTGACGAGCGAGATCGGCCACCTGTTCAGGCCGCTGCCTTCCGTCCAGATAACAGCGATGTGCGAAGAAGCCGAGTCGGATGGTGCCGATGCGACGCACGACGAGGGCATCCTGCGACGGTTCGGCCATGCGCACTGCGATATCGGCTTCCCGCTGCAGAAGATCTTCTATCGCGTCGGAGGCTGAGAGCTCGACAGTCAGGCCGGGATATCGCTCCTGCAGGTCGGCAAGGATCGGCGGGAGCACCTCTATGCCGATGACTTCGCTGGCGCTGATGCGCACAGTTCCGGAGATATTGCCCCGTTGACCGGATGCAGCGCGCAGCAGCGCTGCCGAGGTGGCGGCCAAGGTCTCCGCGTAAGGGCGCAGGTCAAGCGCTGCCTCTGTCGGCAACAGGCCGAGTTGCGATCTGGTAAAAAGCTCCGCGCCGATAGCCTGTTCCAGTGCGTCGATGTGGCGGCCGACCGTCGGCTGCGTCAGCCCGAGTTCTCGCGCTGCCGCTGACAGCGAGCCATGCTGAAGGACGGCGAGAAATGTCTTGTAGAAGTCCCAGCTCGGTTCGGTCGTTGTCATAAATATTTGTATATCATATGCACATTTTTACGCAATTTTGTTTATCGGCTTTCCCGGGCATTGTCGCCTCATCGAAAAGATGGAGATGACAATGATCAAACAGACAGACAGCAGAAACACAGCCCTCGTTCTTGGCGCCACTGGCGGCATCGGCGGAGCGGTTGCCAAAGGTCTCGCAGCGCGGGGCTGGAATGTCAGGGCGTTGAACCGCGACGTCGCGATGGCCTCGCGGTCGCTGCCCTTGTACGAATGGGTAGGGGGCGACGCCATGAACGCGGCCGACGTGCTCAAGGCAGCAGAGGGCGCAAGCCTTATCGTCCACGCAGTCAATCCGCCCGGCTACAGGAACTGGGGCGAGCTTGTGCTGCCGATGCTGGACAATACGATCGCAGCGGCCCGCACCGTCGGGGCGCGCATCGTCCTGCCGGGCACGGTCTACAATTTCGGGCCGGACGCCTTTCCGATCCTGACTGAAGGCAGCCCTCAGCGGGCCGCTACGGTAAAGGGCGGCATCCGCGTGGAAATGGAGCGGCGTCTAAAGCAGGCCGCCGAGGGCGGAACGCCGGTCATCATCGTCCGTGCCGGTGATTATTTCGGGCCGGATGCGGCCAACAATTGGTTCAGTCAGGGGCTGGTCAAGGCAGGCAAGCAGGTCACGTCGGTGATGTATCCGGGCAAGGCAGGGCTTGGCCATCAGTGGGCCTATATTCCGGATGTTGCCGAGACAATGATCCGCCTTGTCGAAAAAGGTGACACATTGCCGGCCTTCGGCGTCTACCACATGGAGGGCTTCTGGGATTCGAACGGCCGGCAGATGATCGCCGCCATCGAGGGGGCCGTCGGTCGCAAGCTCAAGGTACGGAATTTCCCCTGGTGGCTGCTGCCGGTTGCGGCACCATTTGTCACCTTCATGCGGGAGCTTCGCGAGATGAGCTATCTGTGGAGGGAGCCGCTGCGAATGCGGAACGACAAGCTCGTTTCGGCGCTTGGCGCGGAACCACGGACGCCGATCAACGAAGCGGTGCGCGCGACCCTGGCTTCGATCGACTGCCGCTAGGAATTTGCGTCAAGCAGGTCGCGCCTGACCTCGAGAGGTTCGGCGCGACCGCAACTTTGCGACGTTCGATCAGGCAACCTTTTCGAGCGTCGGATAGTCGGTATAGCCGATGCCGCCCTTGCCGTAGATCTTGCTGGTATCCAGCGGGTTCAGCGGCGCATTCACCTTCAGGCGCTCGACGAGATCGGGATTGGCAATGAAGGGCTTGCCGAAGGCGACCACGTCGGCCTTGCCGCTATCGATCGTATCAATCGCCATCTGCCTGTCATAACCGTTATTGGTCATCCAAGCAGCCTTGCCGCCGGCCACTTCGTAAGCGGCGCGCAGAGCATCATAGTCGAAGGGCAGGTCGCCCTGCTGGAAGTCGCGCGGGCCGCCGGTCTGGCCTTCGACGATGTGGATGTAGGAAAGGCCATATTTGGCCAGGCCTTCGACGACGTTGGTAAAGAGCGGCTGCGGCTGGGGATCGGTGCTGTCGCCCGAGGGAGTGACCGGGGAGAGGCGGATTGCAGTGCGGCCGGCACCGATTTCCTTCACGATGACGTCCACGACTTCAAACAGGAAGCGGGCGCGGTTCTCGATCGAGCCGCCATACTTGTCGGTGCGGTCGTTGACGCCCGCTCGGAGGAACTGATCGATCAGGTAGCCATTGGCTGCGTGGATCTCGACACCGTCGAAGCCTGCGTCGATCGCGGCGCGCGCTGCCTTGCGGTAGTCCTCTATGATGCCGGGGATCTCCGAAAGTTCGAGCGCGCGGGGTTCTGATGTCGGGACATATTCGCCTGTACCATCCGGCTTGACGAGAAAGGTTTTGGCGTCTGCGATTTTCGATGTGGAAGAAACCGGCTTGCCGCCATTCGGTTGCAGGCTGTTATGCGAGATGCGCCCCACATGCCACATCTGGACGACGATCTTGCCGCCTGCTGAATGAACGGCATCGG
Source organism: Rhizobium sp. 2YAF20 (assembly GCF_052114685.1). Taxonomy (NCBI): domain Bacteria; kingdom Pseudomonadati; phylum Pseudomonadota; class Alphaproteobacteria; order Hyphomicrobiales; family Rhizobiaceae; genus Rhizobium; species Rhizobium sp. 2YAF20. The sequence goes on from NZ_JBFRFF010000001.1 coordinate 605,162, forward strand.
TCACCTTCTTCCAGCCGTCGATCGCTTCCTTCGTATAAAGGCCCGGGACGTCGGCATAGCCCTGTCCCTGATGGGAGATCGCGGTGGCCTCGGTGATGATTAGACCGGCGGTGGCGCGCTGCCTGTAATAGGTGGCGTTGATGTCTGTCGGCACGGCGCCCGGCGAGCGGTTGCGGGTTAACGGCGCCATGATGACGCGGTTCGCAATGGCGATGTCGCCTAGCTTCGTCGGTTCGAAGAGCTTGGTCATAGGCTTTCCTTTTTGGCTATTGTGCCTTTGCGGCTGCTGGGAAGTGGGAGGGAATTTAGACTGCTGCCGAAAGCAGAAGCTGAGGCGTAAGTGGGTCTCAAAGCTCCTGCCTGAGGCAGTCGCAGAATTCGGCGATGACGTCTTCGTTGCGCTTGTAGAAAACCCACTGGCCGATGCGCTTCGTCGTTACAAGCCCGGCGCGATGAAGGGTCCCGAGATGGGCCGAGACCGTGGATTGCGACAGGCCGCAGCGCTCGAATTGCCCGGCGCAGACACCCATCTCCAACGGGTGATCCTGGCCAGCGAAATGCTCCTCCGGCTTCTTCAGCCAGTTGAGTATTTCTATGCGCTTCGGATGTGAGAGCGCCTTGAGGATTTCGTCTCGGTCCATCGAATTGCCATCGAATATTGATCGTTGGCGATTTATGTATCGCTTATTTTCGATACATCAAGGCGGAGGAGGTCACATCTCCGTGAGCATAGCCGCATATCGTTGCGATTAAATTTTAAGCAAAAAAAGAGGGCCACCGGCGTTAGCCAGGGCCCTTTAAGGTATGAAGGTTAAAAACCTCCAGAGGGGAACAGCTGCTGCGGTGGAACTGGGAGGAAAAGCCACCATGTGCATCAGCTGTGGACAAGATGGTATTTTATTGTGCAGTGCGCAATGATTTTTTGTGCAGGGCAGCTATGCGTTTGTGCAGTTGGGTTTGCAGGCGGAGAAAAGACAAAAAAAAGGGCCATCGGAAAATCCGAGGCCCTTATAGGTATGAAGGTTAAAAACCTCCAGAGGGGAACAGCTGCTGCGGTGGAACTGGGAGGAAAAGCCACCATGTGCATCAGCTGAGTGCGATATGGTGTTTAAATGTGCATTCGGCAACTCGTTATTGTGCATATCTGCTATGCGCGCTATGCATGAGCGGATATTTCGTAGGCACTGGAGCTAGCTCAGAAATTCCAGTTCCGCGCCTTGGCGACAACGAAGTCCCTGAAAACCTTCAACTTCGCGGCGTTCTTCATTTCATCCGGATAGCAGAAATAGGTGTCGAACGACGGCACATCCGCATTGATCGCAAGCTGAATGAGGCCAGGATCTCGGCCAACGATATAATCCGGAAGCACGGCGATGCCGATCCCAAGCAGGCAGGCGCGCTTGATCGAGGTTTGGCTGTTGATCTGGAGATGAGGCGGCCGCTTGTTGTCGGACGACCGTCCGGCGATCTCCAGCCAGTTGACATCCAGAAGGTACATCGGCGCAGGTTCGCCGAAACTGATGATGCGGTGATCGTCGAGATCCTCGACCGACTGCGGTTCGCCATAGCGGTTGATATAGGAGGGCGCGGCGTAGACGTGCATATGCACTGTAAAGAGCTTGCGCTGGATCAGGTCCGATTGCTGCGGCTGGCGCAGGCGGATGGCGCAATCGGCGTGACGCATGTTCACGTCCAGCTCCTCGTTGTCGAGGATCAGCTGTATCTGCATGTCGGGGTAGAGCTGAAGGAATTCCTGGATCTTGTCGGTAAGCCAGCCCTGGCCGAGGCCGACCGTCGTGGTGACGCGCAGCTTGCCGCTTGGCTTCTCGGTTGTCTCGGTGAGCTGCATCTTGACGGTTTCGAGCTTCAGCAGCACGTCATGGGCGGTGCGGTAGAGCAGCTCGCCCTGTTCCGTCAGGATCAGGCCGCGGGCGTGGCGGTGGAAGAGCTTGATGCCGACGTCCTGTTCCAGCGCGCTGACCTGGCGGCTGATGGCCGATTGGGACAGATGCAACTTATCGGCCGCATGCGTGAACGAGCCTGCTTCCGCAGCTGCGTGGAAAATCCGCAGCTTGTCCCAATCCAAAGGCATTCCGCTCCCCCTCATCGGCGGATCACTCCGCCGCCACGGCGACAGGCATGGCGCCCGTCAGATACCGTTCTGCCTCAAGTGCTGCCATGCAGCCCATTCCGGCCGCCGTGATCGCCTGACGGAAGATGTCGTCCGTGACATCGCCGGCGGCATAGATGCCTTCGAGGCTGGTCGCGGTCGAATCCGGAGCGGTCCAGAGATAGCCATTGTCCTTGAGCTTCAGCTTGCCCTTGAAAAGTTCGGTCGCAGGCGCGTGGCCGATCGCGACGAAGACGCCGTCGATCGGCACATCGGTGATCGTACCGTTGCGAGTGTCGCGCAGGCGTACGCCGGATACCGACGGCGGCATCGGCGGCTTGGCCGGCGTGCCGGTGATCTCGGCGACTTCGGTGTTCCAGAGCAGCTTGATATTTTCCTTGGCGAAGAGGCGCTCCTGCAGGATCTTCTCGGCGCGGAAGAAATCGCGGCGATGAACAACCGTGACGCTCTTTGCGATGTTCGACAAATAGAGCGCTTCCTCGACGGCGCTGTTGCCGCCGCCAACGACGATCACGTCCTTGTTGCGATAAAAGAAGCCGTCGCATGTGGCGCAGGCCGAAACGCCAAAACCCTGGAAATGCTGTTCGCTTTCGATCCCGAGCCATTTGGCCTTGGCACCGGTCGAAATGATCAGTGTATCGGCGGTCCAGACGGTACCGCTATCTGTGCGGATTACGAACGGGCGCTGGTTCACGTCGACCTCGGTCACAAGATCGTTGACGATTTCCGCGCCGACATGGGTCGCCTGCTGCAGCATCTGCTCCATCAGCCACGGGCCCTGGATCGGATCGGCAAAGCCCGGGTAATTTTCGACATCGGTAGTGATCATCAACTGTCCGCCCTGTTCGAGGCCGGCGATTAGGACCGGTTTCAGCATGGCGCGTGCGGCATAGACGGCGGCTGTGTAGCCGGCGGGTCCTGAACCGATGATGAGCACCTTGGTATGGCGGGCTGGCATGGAGACGTCCTTTCGATGAAAGCGCTTCGGGAAACCGGCGCCCTAAGCGGGCATTCAGGCGGTTTCGCGATCCGCTGGCCCATTTATGATTGCCGTATGCATTTATTCAAGGGCAGCCTTGCATTACCAACAGGGCAAATCGGCTCATATGTAATTTTCGGTTGCCTTTGAGAAAGATTCTTGCGTATCGCGCCGCTTTATATAGAAACTGCCGCGATGGAATTAAAGAAAGGCCGACCAGTGCAAAGGGCTGAACTCGACGCCATCGACATCAAGATCCTGCGCGAGCTACAGCGCGATGGACGCATGACCAACGTAGAATTGGCCGACCGCGTCGGAATCTCGGCACCGCCCTGCCTGAGGAGGGTGCGCAAGCTCGAGGAAGCCGGCATCATCGAGGGCTACCACGCGATGCTGAACAGCCCGAAACTGGGTTTCGATCTCGTTGCCTTCTGTATGGTCGGGCTCAAGCACCAGTCCGAAGCCAATCTCAAGGCCTTTGCGGCGGCGACCGGGCAATGGCAATTGGTGCGTCAGGCCTGGATGGTCTCCGGCGACAGCGATTTCCTGCTGCATTGCGTTGCTGAAAACCTAACCCGCTTCCAGGATTTCGTCATCGAAGTTCTTACCGCGAACGAGCATGTCGACACGGTCCGGACCATGCTGACCATTCGCCAGGTGAAGAAACTCGGCCTGGTGGAGCTTTAGGCATGGCGGGTTCCGACCGTCCCTGGTTTCGTTCGATGGTGAAGAGCGGCGCGCTACTGTTTCTCGGCGGTCCGCGCGCTCACGTGCAGGACTGGTTTCCCGGTCTCAAGATCGTGCCCGATCCCCAAACCGGCCGTCGAGCCGTTCTCCATTTTGGCAAAAAGGTTGTCGAACTTTCAGACGCCGATCTTTTGCGTGAGCGAGCCGGCGAGAATATCTACATCGTAGGGTCCGGTCCCTCCGTGCGCGACTGCAATCTTAGCCGTCTTGAGGATGGCAGCGCCGTTCTATTGAACGGCGCGATCGCCCTTATCGGCGAACAGATCGAAACGCCGCTGGCGATTGCGGTCGAAGACGAACGTTTCATCTGGCGGCACTTCGATCTCATGAAGCAGAAGGTGCCCGCCGGCTCGCTTTGCCTTTTCTCGGTCGCCGTGCTCAGGGCGATCTGCGAGCACGACCGTCGATGGCTCAGGGACAAGACGGTGCTGCTGATAGACTATATCAGGAAGCCCTATGGCGAACGGCGCCGCTCGCTCGATGCCATCGCGCGGTTCGACTTCGTGGTGCTCGAGGAGGATCGCTCGGCCGGCCTTTCGCGCTTGCCGGATCGCGGCGTCGTGCAGGGTGGATCGGTCGCGGTATCGGTGCTGCAATTTGCGATCTATTGCGCCCCTCGAACCGTCGGCCTGTTCGGCATCGATATTTCCAACGCCGACCAGCCAAGATTTTACGAGACCGGCAAGAGGACGGCTTTTTCCGGCATAGCCGGCGCTGAGAAGCGGATTGTCGCCCATCTCGCGCTGGCGAAAAAGGTAGCCGCCGAGCGGGATGTCGAGATCTTGAACTTCTCCCCGGTGTCGGCGCTCGTCAGCCAGGGGTTCGGCTACGACGGCAGGTTTGCAGCTTGAGAGATGACGGATCGGCTTTGCCGCTTCGGTAAGGAACGTATGGGCTGGTTTTCGAAGAAAAGTGTCACGGCCGCCAAGCGGATCGCAATATCGCCGCCCAAGCCTGAAGCGGGGCGCCACGGGATCGCGATCGCGGCCTGCATCAAGGACGAGGCAAGCTACATCGAGGAGTGGGTTCGCTTCCACAGGGCGGTCGGTATCCGCCATTTCTACATCTACGACAACGGCTCGACGGATGGCACAGGTGACATCCTGCGCGATGTGCTTGAGCCCGATGCGCTGACGATCATCCCCTGGGCAGGGCGCATGGTGGATGCATCCACCGACACGCCGATCAACGGCCAGGTCATCGTCTTTGCCCATGCAATCCTCAATTTCGGAAGCCGTTACAAATGGATGGCGTTCATCGACGCCGATGAATTCCTGCTTCCGAAAAGGAGCCGGACGGTGGAAGAGGCGCTGGAGGCGGTCGGCGATTTCCCGAATGTCTCGCTGCCGTGGCACATGTTTGGTACCGGCGGCAATGTCAGGCGCCCGGACGGGCCGATCGTCCTGAACTTCACGTTGCGCGGCGCCGATCCGATGACAGACGAGCCGGATGTACGCAACTTCAAGTGCATCGTCGATCCGTGCGAAGTGACCGAGGTGACGGTTCACCAGTTTAAGACGCGGGAATTCGGCGATTTGACCGCCAATGACGCCGGCAAGCGGTTTTCGCGAAAGGCACGGAAGTCGGCGTCGTTCTATTCGAACGACTTCCTGCAGCTCAACCACTACTACAGCAAGTCCACCGAAGAGCTGATGGCGAAGGTGGCAAGGGGCTGGTCCTACGACAAATCGGCGTCCTACTATCGGGACAAGGTGCTGGCCGTCGTCAGGCACATAGAGGCCGACGCGGTGGAAGATCGCACCATGATCGATTTCGTCGCACATAACGGGATTGATCTGGGCAAATAGGTGGCTTCAGGGTTTGGAGGCGAGAAGCTGCCGGTAGACATCGCTGATGGCAGTGGCTTCCTTTTCGAGCGCGAAATTGCTGCGAACGTGGCGAACGGCGTTCTCGCCTTGGCGCAGCGTTTCCTCCGGGTCGGCGAGGTAGGTGGCAATCGCCTTTGTCAGTGCGTCGCCATCGCCCGCCGGCACGATCGCGCCCGTTTCGCCCGGAACCACCATTTCGGAATAGGCGCCGGCGGTCGAGGTGACGACAGCCGTCCGCGAGGCCATCGCCTCAAGGGGGGTAAGCCCAAAGCCTTCGTTGCGGGAAGGGGCTACATAGAGCGTCGCGCGCCGATACCAGGGGCGGATGTCGTCGACTTCACCCAGGAACCGGATACGGTCGGACAGGCCAGCGCTAACGACCGCCTTCATAAGGTCATCGGCAAAGGCGCGGTGTTCGGCGGTCACCCGGCCGCAGACGACAGCCGTCCAATCCGGGTGTTGCGGCAGCAGCGTGATCATCGCGTTGACGAACAGATCGGTGCCCTTCTGGTGGCGGACCCTGCCGAAACAGCCGACGAGATATCGGCCGGGGAGGTCGGTCGCTGCCATGCGGTCGTCGGGCACCTCGGGGGGATGGAAGAGCTTGAGGTCGACGCCGTGCTGGATGACGGTGTGTGGAACCGTCAGGAAGGTGCCGGAGCCGGCGCTTGTGGCGATCACCGCGTCCATGCGGCGGATAAGCCAGCGGGTGTATCTCGAATGCTTGCGTTGAGCAGCCGACGTAAACAGCAGCTTCAACGGCATCCGCAGCACGGCTTTCAGCAACAGGCCGAACAGCATCTCGTTGTTCCGGCGCGCGTGCCAGACTCGCACAGGGTGGCGGCGCGGCCGTCGCCAAAGGCCCGGCAACCGCATCCATCCAAGCTTCGGCAGATGTTCCGGCAGGCCAGGGCCGAGCGTGACGATATGGCAGCCGAGCTCCACCTGCTTCGGGACTAGCTGCACGATCGTCGACGTCACGCCGGATAGACGCCGCTTGAAGTTCGGCGCGACGATCTCGATTTCGGTGATATCGCTGAGGTGAGATGCCGGGTGATCGCGCACGGGCGATCAGCCCCAGGTCACTGCGAGGATCTCATAGGCCTTGGAGCCGCCGGGAGCGTTCACTTCGATGCTGTCGCCGACTTCCTTGCCGATCAACGCGCGCGCGATCGGGGAGGAAATGGAGATCCGGCCCGCCTTCACGTCTGCTTCCTGGTCGCCAACGATCTGGTAGTTCTTCTCTTCCTCGCTGTCCTCGTCCATCAGCTTGACCTTGGCGCCAAACTTGATCTTCGAGCCGGACATCTTCGACAGGTCGATGATCTCGGCGCGAGCGACCAGGTCCTCGACTTCGCCGATGCGGCCCTCATTGTGGCTCTGTGCTTCCTTGGCGGCGTGGTACTCGGCATTTTCGGACAGGTCGCCATGGGCACGGGCTTCCGAGATTGCCTCGATGATTCGCGGGCGCTCTTCCTGCTGACGCCAGCGCAGTTCTTCCTGCAGCTTGACGTACCCGTTCGGTGTCATCGGTACCTTATCAACCATTTTTCCCGTCCTTCACTCCCCGCGCCGCTCTGGCGCGGACACAAAAGAAAACAGGTCCCGAAGCGGAACTTCGGAACCGTGCTATAGTCACTATTGGCTCTCTTATATCAGATCATTTCCGCAAATTTCCAGAAAATTCGCATGGGAATCGGCGCCAGCGCAATTTTGGACCGCAGATTCGGCTGAGGGCGCCAGCGTCCCGGCGGCGCTGCTTCTCGTGGAGGGCCGAGGAACGTACTGCGAACATATGACAGAGATGCGTTGACGTAACCGACTAGCGAGGCGGTTGTGCCGGGGTATCGGTATCGTCGTTTGACCATGGCTCGATCGCAAAATTCTGTGGCAGGTTTGGCGGAGCGTATGGCGTGGTCGGGGGGCTCCGATCACTCCGATCCAGTACCGATTGATGAACCGTAGCGCCGTCCGGAATGAAGCGCCGATCCGATATCGGCAGGTAGATGCCCTGGGTGTTGCCGCGCTTGCGCCAGGAGGTTTCGGGCACGCGGCGCGGGAGGTATTCGAGCATCTTCCAGGCGAAATTCATCGAGTCGTGAAGCGGGGCCAGCGCATCGAGCGGGAGATAGGGCTTGCCGAGATTTCGGCCGAAGACGAGTTCATCGACCGTTTTCGCGCTATAATCGAGCCCCATGGTCCCGGTTTGCGAAATCATCCAGGCAAGCGGGATCTTGATCGCGCTGCTTTCCTTTTCGGGATAGCCGCCTCCGACGTCGCCGTGGACGCCCGAGAACCAAACTTCCTTGACGTCCTGCGGCTTGGATTGCGCGGGTTTGAACGGGCCTCCCCAATAGGGCTGCCCGATGACCCAGGGCAGTGGATTGAACATGGTCCGCCTTTCGTCGATCGCCATCGCATGGCGAACGCATTCAACGCTGGGATTGTGCCGCGTGAAGGGGAGGGTCTGGAGCTGGGGAAACCATTTGCCCGATACGATCACCGACGACACGGTATCGAACAGGCCGAGCAATTTGATCGAAGGACGATAGGTCCGCAATGTCCGCTCATAAAGGCGCATCGTGGCGAAGGCGGAGGGAGGGTCATTGTCGGCGACTGAGTGTGCCGGGTTGTCGCGTTGCTCGCTTTGGCCGATCCCCTTGTAGGTATTGTAGGCGTAATCGAGAAGATTGAGGTGGTATTTGCTCATCAGCCCGAGCGAGTGAATGAAGCCTGCAAGGACGCGGGCGGAATAGGCGCCGCGGCTGAAACCGAAAATGTAGAGGCGATCGCCTGCGCCGACGGAATTGCCATCGCTGTCGAGCGGCCCGTGCTCGTAGTTTTCGACAATGAAACGGTAGGCATCCTTAACGTTCTGATCCAGTCCCCATCCCGTCGCCAGGCCCCAGACTTCGACTGTCTTGCGGTAGGCATCGGACCAGGCATTGGCCGCGCCGAAGGTGCCGACGCCGGGATCGTAGTAGACGATCTGCGTGTCGGTGCGTTGAAGGACGCCGAACAGTCTCAGGATATTGGTGCGGTCCGCCGAAATCTCATTCGAGGTTCCGTCAAAGAGAATGACGATGTTCTTTGCCATGCCCGCCTCCGACCCGCCGCTTCAAGTGGTCGAAGTGAAACGCTAGCATGCAATTCTGGTTGGTGCAATTATCGGTAGCCTACAGCCTGCCGGGCCTGGAGTTCGGGCGCCGGCAGGTCGATATCATGCAGGAAAATAGCTCTGCAGCGGCCGAACTTCGAGATTGCCGGCTTTCAGCGCCTTAATTGCCAGAGCAGCAGCCTCGGCGCCGGCCATCGTCGTGTAATATGGCACCTTCTGCATCAGCGTCGCGCGACGAAGCGATTTACTATCCGAGATCGCCTTGTTGCTGTCCGTGGTGTTGATCACCAGTTGGACCTGACGGTTGCGGATGGCGTCCTCGACGTGCGGGCGACCTTCGAGCACCTTGTTGATCTTGGTGGCGGAGATGCCGTGTTCGCCAAGGAAGCGGGCGGTACCGCCGGTGGCGAGCACCTTGAAGCCAAGCTCCACGAGGATGCGGATTGCCGGCAGAACGCGCGGCTTGTCGTCATCGCGCACCGCGACGAAGACCGTGCCTTCGCGTGGCAACTCGACGCCTGCGCCGAGCTGGGCCTTGGCGAAGGCCAACGCGAAGTCGGTATCAAGCCCGATGACTTCACCGGTCGAACGCATTTCCGGGCCGAGCAGCGTGTCGACGCCGGGGAAGCGCGCGAAGGGGAAGACGGCTTCTTTGACGGCGATGTGCTTCAGCTTGCGTGGATCGGGCTTCTCGCCGTAGGCGGCAAAGGCTGCATCGAGTGTCTCACCGGCCATAATGCGGGCCGCGATCTTGGCGATCGGCGCGCCAATGGCCTTGGCGACGAAGGGGACCGTGCGCGAGGCGCGTGGATTGACTTCCAGTACATAGACGGTGCCGTCCTTGATGGCGAACTGCACGTTCATCAGGCCGCCGACATTGAGCGCCTTGGCCATGGCCTTGGTCTGCCGTTCGAGCTCATCGAGCATCTCGTTCGAGAGCGACCGCGACGGCAGGGAGCAGGCGCTGTCACCGGAGTGTATGCCGGCTTCCTCGATATGCTCCATGATCCCGGCGATATAGGCGTCGTTGCCGTCTGCCAGGCAATCGACGTCGATTTCGGTGGCGTTGGTCAGGTAGCTGTCGAACAGAAGCGGGTTCTTGCTGAGGAGCGTATTGATCTGGCCGGTCTTGTCGTTCGGATAGCGCTGCTTGATGTCTTCCGGTACCAGCCCGGGTACGGTGTCGAGCAGGTAGCTTTGCAGCATCGATTCCGAATGAATGATCTGCATGGCGCGGCCGCCGAGGACATAGGACGGGCGTACGACCAGCGGGAAGCCGATTTCCGAGGCGACGAGGCGCGCCTGCTCGACCGAATAGGCAATACCGTTGTTCGGCTGGTTGAGATCCAGCTTCATCAGAAGCTTCTGGAAATGATCGCGGTCCTCGGCAAGGTCGATCATGTCGGGCGAGGTGCCGAGGATCGGGATGCCGTTCTTTTCCAGCGCTTCTGCCAGCTTCAGCGGCGTCTGGCCGCCAAACTGCACGATGACGCCGACGAGTTCGCCGTCTTCCTGCTCGGCCCGCAAGATCTCGATCACATCCTCGGCGGTCAGCGGCTCGAAATAAAGCCGGTCCGAGGTGTCGTAGTCGGTCGACACGGTTTCCGGATTGCAGTTGATCATGATGGCTTCGTAGCCGGCATCCTTCAGAGCGAAGGCGGCGTGGCAGCAGCAATAGTCGAACTCGATGCCCTGACCGATCCGGTTCGGACCGCCGCCAAGGATGACGACCTTGCGACGGTTCGAAATCTTCGCTTCCGAGCGCGCGGTGCCGACGAAGGGCTCCTCATAGGTCGAATACATGTAAGCCGTCGGCGACGCGAATTCGGCAGCGCAGGTATCGATGCGCTTGAAGACGGGGCGGACGTTGAGGCTGTTGCGCAGTTCCGCCACTTCCTTCGGGCGCTTGGCCGAAAGCGTTGCCAGCCGCGCGTCGGAGAAGCCCATGGCTTTCAGCATGCGCAGATTGGTGGCGTCAGCCGGCAGGCCGTGCTCGCGAACGCGTGCCTCCATGTCGACGATCGCCTTCAATTGGGCGATGAACCAGGGGTCGATCTTGCAGCCTTCGTGCACCTCTTCGGCGCTCATGCCGAGGCGCAGCGCCTGGGCGACCATGCGCAGCCGATCCGGTGTCGGCGTGCCGATCGCGGCGCGGATCGCGTTCTGGCTGCCTTCGCCTTCCTCGGTGCCGGGGATTTCGATTTCATCGAGGCCGGTCAGGCCGGTCTCAAGGCCGCGGAGGGCCTTCTGCAGCGATTCGGCAAAGGTGCGGCCGATCGCCATGACTTCGCCGACCGACTTCATCGCCGTCGTCAGAACGGGGGATGCGCCGGGGAACTTCTCGAAGGCGAAGCGCGGGATCTTGGTGACGACGTAGTCGATCGACGGCTCGAACGAGGCAGGCGTCGCGCCGCCGGTGATGTCGTTGTCGAGTTCGTCGAGCGTATAGCCGACGGCGAGCTTGGCCGCGACCTTGGCGATCGGGAAGCCGGTCGCCTTCGATGCCAGAGCGGACGAGCGCGAGACGCGCGGGTTCATTTCGATGACGACCAGACGGCCGTCGGCCGGGTTGACGGCGAACTGCACGTTCGAGCCGCCGGTCTCGACACCAATCTCGCGCAGAACCGCGATCGAGGCGTTGCGCATCATCTGGTATTCCTTGTCGGTCAACGTCAGCGCCGGCGCGACGGTGATCGAGTCGCCCGTGTGCACGCCCATAGGATCGATGTTCTCGATCGAGCAGATGATGATGCAATTGTCCGCCTTGTCGCGGACAACCTCCATCTCATATTCCTTCCAGCCGAGAACCGATTCCTCGATCAGCACTTCCGTGGTCGGCGAGGCGTCGAGGCCGCCGCCGACGATTTCGAAGAACTCAGAGCGATTATAGGCGATACCGCCGCCGGTGCCGCCCATGGTGAAGGACGGACGGATGATCGCCGGCAGGCCGACGACATCGATCGCCTGCGCCGCAATCGCCATGGCGTGGCTCATGTAGCGCTGCTTGCGGTCGGTCTCGCCGAGGTTCCAATGGTTTTCGAGCGCGTCCAAAGCCGTATCAAGGGCAGGGCCGGAAAGGCCTGCCTTCAGCTTGCTACGCTCTGCCTCGTGGCTCTTGCGGTCGAGATCCTTGATTTCCGTGGCGTTGGCCAGCAGCGACTTAGGCGTCTCCAGGCCGATGCGCGACATCGCCTCGCGAAAGAGCGCGCGGTCCTCGGCCATGTCGATGGCAGCGGGCTTGGCGCCGATCATCTCGACATTGTAGCGGTCGAGCACGCCCATCCGCTTCAGGGAAAGCGCGGTGTTCAAAGCCGTCTGGCCGCCCATGGTCGGCAGCAGCGCGTCAGGGCGTTCCTTGGCGATGATCTTGGCGACGACTTCGGGCGTGATCGGCTCGACATAGGTTGCATCGGCAAGACCCGGGTCAGTCATGATGGTCGCCGGATTGGAGTTGACGAGGATGACGCGATAGCCTTCCTCCTTCAGCGCCTTGCAGGCTTGGGTGCCGGAATAGTCGAATTCGCATGCCTGACCGATGACGATCGGCCCAGCGCCGATGATGAGGATCGATTTAATATCTTCGCGCTTCGGCATAATCTCTATCCATTTTCCGCGTGCGCGAAAAACCGGCCAGGGTGTTTTCCACCGGCCGGGGCGCGCACTCTGCATCTCAAAAGGCTAGAAGCGGCTTATAGGCAAATGTTTTTGCAAACGGAACCCCATAAATCGTGGAATCGACAGGAATCCCCCGGCGTCTCTCTCACGACGGCAGGCAAGGGACGACCAGCACCTTGATCTCGCCTGGGCGAGGCGGATGACTGATCGCCTCGGGCGCCTCTTTCAGCCCGATACGGCGCGATATCAGCGGCTCCACCTTGATCACGCCGGAAGCGATTAGATCCGCAGCACGGCGCTGGGTGAAAGGGTTGATGAAGGAGCCGAGGATCTTCAATTCGCGAAATAGAATGTCGAAGGGCTCGATCTCCACTTTTTCGCCCCGCGGCATGACGCCGAGAACGACCACCGTGCCGCCTGATCTCGCCATGAGGGTCGATTGCCGCACTGTTTCCGCAACGCCCGCGCATTCGATCACCACATCCGCACCGCCGGGCAGGAGGCCATCCCTGGCGGTAATGGCTTCGATCGGATCGCGCGCATTGGGATCGATGGACGCGGTTGCGCCCAAGGTCTCGGCCAATTGGCGTTTGCCCTCATGTCTGGTGACCAGCACCACGCTCGTGGCGCCGGCAAGCCTTGCGAGCTGGACGACCAGCAGCCCGATGACGCCGCCGCCGAGCACGACCACCGAGGAGCCGGCCTTGATCTCGGCCATATCGACGCCGTGCAGGCAGCAGGCAAGCGGCTCGCAGAACGCACCGTGGCCCGGTTCGAGATCGACCGGCAATTCGATGGCCTGTCTTATCGGAAGAACGACATAGTCCGCAAAGCCGCCGTCGCGATGAATGCCGATCGCCCTCAGGTTTTCGCAGAGATTGATGCGGCCGCGCTGGCACTGGACGCAGCGGCCGCAGACGATGTTCGGATCGCCAGTGACGCGCATGCCGACGCTAAAGCCAGGGGTCTCGGGGCCAACTGCCTCGACGAAGCCAGAAAATTCATGGCCGAGGGTGACGGGCGGTTTTGAAGGAAATTCGCCGAGAAACAAGTGACGGTCCGTACCGCAGATGCCGCAGACCTCGATGCGAACAAGGAGCTCTCCCGGCCCCGGCACAGGCTTTTCGACCTCGCACAGGAAGAGATTGCCGACTGATTCGAGGCGGACTGCTTTCATTGATGAACTCCCATCATGTATCGCTACTTGCTCACATTCTGAAATTGCAATGTTTTAAGGTAGTGCACGTAAAAAGGTATTACCGAGCGCCTCTGCAGAGCGTGTCCGATTATCTCAAGCGCTCATCCCACCTTGTTGATATTGATGCCGCCATGGATAATTCCGAAAGAGCACGGCGCTTGCTGTTTGCGACGACGCTATTTGCTCTGACAATGGTCATCCTGCTGTTGCCCGTTACAAAGATTACCCTGGATATCCAGATTTTTGGTCATGCTAGCATATTCGTTGCCTTTTTGGGCGCGGCAGCAATCTATTGCCGCCTTCGAAGAGTTCCCGGTGCAGCGGTAACTTTCGAACTGATGGCCTGTTGCCTGCAACTGTCAATCTTGGGACTGTTAGCAAGCTACATGGCCGTCTCGGTTGGAGCTCCTGAGGTGGACATCCAGTTTACGGCAATGGACGCGGCCATTGGTTTCAATGGCGCCGAATTTGTTCGAGCTGTTGATTCCAACGGGCTATTTTCTCTTCTTGTCAAACGTTCCTATGCTTCATTTCAGTTTCAATCATTCTTTCTACCCTGCCTTCTCGTGCTGTTTCGGCAGGGCCCAGGGCCTACTCGATGGTAGCCGACTTTGACTAGTCTGCCTGATCGCAGCCCTGATATCCATCTGGTATCCTGGCGTCAGCGCCTATCCAGCCTACCAGCCTGACCCAAATTCCTTTCAGCATATCGACGCGCGCCTCTTCCGGGATCACTTCATGACAGTGGCTGAGTGGGACTGCTTCAACTTTTCTTTGCAGGCGGCTCAGGGCATTTTAACGGTTCCGTTCGTCCATGCTGCCGTCGCATGTCTTTGCGCCTGGGCCGCGTGGACGTCACCAATGCGTCATCCATTCCTGATACTGAACATTGCCACGGCTGTTTCAGCGCTTTTGCACGGCAGCCACTACCTGGTGGACGTCATTGTCGGTCTCGGCGTCTCGGCATTTGCAATCGCAACGATCACCTTCTTTGCCGGTTCGGTCGCGCCGTCGCAGCGGGAAATCCGAATGGTTGTCACTTGATTTGACTGCGTTGATGCTTATCGCATTGGCTAGCCGCAATGATGCTATTTCGTCCTCAGCTTAGATAGTGCATCTTGAGGCCCGTCGCATTTAACCGGATATTCAATCATGATGCTTGAACCGCTTCTCGATGCCCCGCTCGCGATCAAGATCCACGTGGCGGCCGTCGTTCCTGCAGCAATCCTGGGCGCCTATCTGCTCATGGGGCGCAAGGGTACGCCGGCGCATCGGTTGCTCGGCAAGATCTGGCTGACGCTGATGGTGATCACGGCGCTGTCGAGCTTCTTCATTCATGCGCTGAACATGGTTTATGGCTTTAGCCCGATCCACCTGTTGTCGATCTACGTTCTTGTCGCAAGCTGGCAGGCCATCGCCGCGGCGCGGCGCCACGACATCGTTCGGCATCGAAGGACCGTTACTGGACTTTATTTCGGAGGCATCGGTATTGCCGGTTTTTTCACGCTCATCCCTGGCCGGATCATGGGCAAGGTGATTTTCAGCGGCGATGAAATTCTCCCCATTGTCGTTGTTGGCGCCATTGCCGCCTTCCTGGTCCGGGTCGCGCTGACCCGCAAACGGGCGGCTCGGCAACTGATTTGAGATCACCACCTTTTATGCAACTGGCTTTCGGGCGGCGCGCGGATATATAACGAGGTCAGTGGTATTCGCATTCAGCGCATCGCCGGGAGGTGCTTATGGATTGGAAGGGACGTCGTCAGTCCGATAATATCGAAGATGACCGCGGTTCGTCCGGTGGCGGATTGGGCTCCAACCCATTCGGCCAAGGCGGTGGCGGCATGGGTTTTCCCTCCGGCGGCATGCGTCGTGCTGGCGGCGGGATGAGCATCGGCACGATCATCGTGCTGGTCGTGATCTACCTCATCCTCAAGGCGATGGGTATCGATATGCTGCAGCTCCTCGACCAGAGCAGCACCACGACAGGCAATCCAGGATACGAGCAGAGCGGCTCGGCGCCAAGCAATCCTGCCGACGACGAGACGAAGGCGTTCGTCGCAACCGTGCTCGCCGACACTGAAGATACCTGGACGGGGATCTTTCAGGCGCAGGGGAAGGACTACGAGAAGCCGAAGCTCGTTCTGTTCTCAGGCCGGACGCAATCCGGCTGCGGCTTCGCGTCTGCTGCATCGGGTCCGTTCTATTGCCCTGTTGATCGCAAGGTCTATCTCGACATGGACTTTTTCCGCCAGCTCAAGCAGCAATTCGGAGCATCCGGCGAGTTTGCCGAAGCCTATGTGGTCGCCCATGAAGTAGGGCACCACGTCCAGAACCTTCTCGGCATCCTGCCAAAGGTCAATGCGGCGCGCCAGAATATGAGCGAAGCCGATTCCAATAAGATGTCTGTTCGCGTCGAGCTGCAGGCCGATTGCTTGGCCGGCGTCTTTGGCAAGTTCGAGCAGCGAAAGGGATATATTAAGGCGAACGATCTGCAGGATGCGCTGAATGCTGCGCAGCAGATCGGCGACGATACGCTGCAGAAGAGAAGCCAGGGCTACGTCGTGCCGGAAACTTTCAACCACGGCACATCGGCGCAACGGGTCAGGTGGTTCAAACAGGGCTTCGACAGCGGTCAGCTGACCTCCTGCGATACTTTCGCGAACCCGCTCTGACTGCGCAGGCACAAAGCCCCTCTCCCGGTAAAACGGAGAGAGGGGACGCATCTGTGCAAGAGGCGCTTCCCACACGATAGTCCCGCCTCGATGGCAGGCGGGCTACTTCTCGCTGTCCATGTGGACAAGCTGCGCCTCAGGATAGCGGCCGCCGACTGCGGCGTCCTTCGGGACGGCCTTTTCGATGGCGAGGAAATCTGCAGCTGACAGATGGACGGACTGCGAGCCGAGTGCCTCGGTCAGCCGGTCGCGGCGGCGGGCGCCAATGACGGGCACGATATCGGCGCCTTTCGATGCCACCCAGGCAATCGCGATCTGTGCAACCGATACGCCCCTGGCGTCGGCGATCTTGCGCAGTGCTTCCACCAGCGCGAGGTTCTTTTCGATATTGCCCTCCTGAAAGCGCGGGCTGTAGGCGCGGAAGTCGCCCTTTTCCTTACCGGCTCCCGGCTGCCAGTGGCCGCTGATGAGGCCGCGCGAAAGGACACCGTAAGCGGTGATCGAAATGCCAAGCTCCCTGCAGGTTGGCAGGATGCTGTCCTCGATGCCGCGCGAGATCAGCGAATATTCTATCTGCAAATCGACGATAGGGTGGACGGCGGCGGCCCTTTTAATGGTGTCCGATCCGACTTCGGAAAGGCCGATATGCCTGACATAGCCGGCCTTGACCAGATCGGCGACGGCACCGACGGTGTCTTCGATCGGCACGCTCGGGTCGAGACGGGCAGGGCGGTAGATGTCGATATGATCGACGCCGAGGCGCTGCAGCGAGTAGGCGACGAAATTTTTGACGGCGATCGGCCGGGCGTCAAAGCCGCTCCAGCCGCCCTCTGGATTGCGTAATCCGCCAAACTTGACGCTAAGGACGACGTTGTCGCGGTTGCGGCCTTTCAGCGCCTCGCTGATCAGCATCTCGTTGTGGCCCATGCCGTAGAAATCGCCGGTGTCGAGCAGGTTGATGCCGGCGTCGAGGGCGGCATGGATGGTGGCGATGCTCTCCATGCGGTCGGAAGGTCCATACATGCCGGACATTCCCATGCAGCCGAGGCCAATGCTTGATACTTCCGGGCCGGTCTTGCCCAAACGATACATTTTCATGATCCGTCTCCTTCGTGTTCGGCAGTGTCTGACGCCGGGGGCGGCGTCGTTGGACGTTGTTTTACGCGGGGTTCCGCTGTACGATAATCCGGATATTGATGAACGAGCCGTACGGAATTTTGTACAATGGACGATCTTCCCCTCAGCGATCTCGATGCTTTTACCGCAGTCGCGCGCGAGCGCAGTTTTCGAGCGGCGGCGCGGAAGCGTGGCGTCTCGGCTTCCTCGCTCAGCGAAGCGCTGCGCCGGCTTGAAGAGCGCCTGGGCGTTCGGCTGCTCCACCGCACCACCCGAAGCGTGACGCCGACTGAGGCGGGAGAGCGCTTGCTCGAGAGGCTTGGACCGGCGCTCGGTGAAGTTGCCGCAGCACTCGACAAGCTCCGAGATTCCGAAGACAGCCCGGGCGGGACCTTGCGGCTCAATGTACCGATAGTCGTTGCGCGCGTCATTATGCCTTCGATCGTCGGCAGGTTCATGAAGCAATATCCAGGCATTCGGCTTGAAATCATCGCCGAGGACAATTTCATCGACGTGCTGGCAGCCGGTTTCGACGCCGGCGTTCGGTATGATGAAAGTCTTGCCAAGGATATGATCGCCGTTCCGCTCGGGCCACGAACCCAGCGCTTCGTCACCACGGCTTCGCCTGCCTATCTAAAGACCAATGGCGTGCCGCAGCACCCGCGCGATCTGCTTGATCACAAATGCATACGCCATCGCTTTAAGAGCGGGTCGACTGCGTTGTGGGAATTCGAGAAGGGAGACGAGACGATCACCATATCGCCGCCTGCCTATCTCGCCAGCGATTCCCTCGATCTTGAGGTCAGCGCCGCCGTTCAGGGTCTTGGGATCATCAGAGGCTTTGAGGACTTCGTGACGCCGGGGATCGCAACAGGCGAACTCGTCGCAATCCTCGAGGATTGGGAAAGCACCTTTCCAGGGCCATTTCTCTACTATGCCAGCCGCCGCCTCATACCTGCTCCGCTCAAGGCATTCGTCGATTTCCTACGTGCCGAACAGCGACGAACGAGCGGTACGTAGGACCGCTTTTCCCTGTATGTTCCGCTCATCGATCAATAAAATCGTTGGCAGGATCAACAACTTTGACTTGTTCACGGATTGTTTCTATCGGCCGTTTTGACTATGGAAGTATCACTGTCGCTGTTCTCGTTCTGTCTCTTCATGGAGATGGAGCCCATCAAAAGGCCAGTTCCATGGTCGATCCGAAATTCGTGCGCCACGGCCTGTTTCTGGTTTTCGTCATCCTCTTTCTCGATGTTATCGGCATTGCAATCATCATGCCGGTGCTGCCGGCCTATCTGGAGCAATTGACCGGCGGTTCGGTGAGCGAGGCGGCGGTCGATGGCGGCTGGCTGCTGCTGGTTTATGCGGGCATGCAGTTCCTCTTTGCGCCGTTGATCGGCAACCTCAGTGACCGGTTCGGGCGGCGACCGATCCTGCTTGCCTCGGTGCTGACCTTCGGCATTGACAACCTGATCTGTGCGGTCGCCGTCAGCTACTGGATGCTGTTCGTCGGCCGGGTTCTTGCCGGCATCAGCGGTGCGAGTTTTGCCACGTGCTCGGCCTATATCGCCGATATCAGCAACGACGAGAACCGATCGAAGAATTTCGGCCTGATCGGCATGGCGTTCGGCGCAGGCTTCGTTCTCGGCCCTGTCATTGGCGGTTTTCTCGGTGAATTCGGGCCGCGCGTTCCCTTCTATGGAGCGGCTGCTGTGGCCTTGCTCAATTTCGTGGTTGCCTGCTTTATGCTGCCGGAAACGCTGGAGCCTAAGCACCGCCGTCGCTTCGAGCTTTCGCGGGCCAATCCGCTTGGCGCCCTCAAGCAAATGCGCAACTATGCCGGTATCGGCTGGATCGGGCTCGTCATGTTTCTCTACTGGCTGGCCCACTCCGTCTATCCCGCGGTCTGGCCCTTCGTTGCCGTCTATCGGTATGGGTGGAGCGAAGGGGAAATCGGGCTTTCGCTCGGGATATTCGGCATTGGCAGTGCGGTGGTCATGGGCTTCGTTCTGCCCCGGCTGGTGCCGGTCCTCGGCGAATGGAAGACGGCCTTGGTGGGCCTTACCTTCTGTGCTGCGGGTTTCATCGGCTATGCGCTAGCCTGGCAGGGATGGATGGTCTACGCGGTGATCGCGGCGACCGCGCTCGAAGGTGTCGCCGATCCGCCGATGAGGAGCCTTGCGGCAGCCAAAGTGCCGCCGTCGGCGCAAGGGGAGCTTCAGGGCGCCTTGACGAGCCTTGGCAGCATCACCACGATCGTTGGGCCGCTGATTTTCACGCAGCTGTTCGGCTATTTCACCGGGCCGAATGCGCCCTTCGCGTTTGCCGGAGCCCCCTATGCCATGGCTGCGACGTTCATCGTCATTGGTGCTGTTGTCTTTGCCTTGAAAGTGAACGCGACCAGGACAGCGGCGCTGGCCGATGCAGCCTAAAAAGTCATCAGAAAAATTGATAGCCTGATGAATTCTTGATCAAATGCCTGCCGTGGACTGGCTTTATAAGCCGTCTTGCGGTATTGGCGGAGCTTCCGCACAGACCCTTCTGGGCAATGTCGTGCGGCTTAATGACGAGATTCCGACATGGACACGCCGATCGATGCGCGCGCTTTTGCGCGTGAAAGCAACAATTCCTGGCCCGCGCATTTTCGCGCGACGCTGGCGCTCGGCATCCCTCTGATCGGCGCGCAGCTGGCTCAGCTCGGCATCAACACGACAGACGTGATGATTGTCGGCCGCCTGGGCGCAGAGCAGCTGGCGGCGATGGTGCTGTCGGCGCAGTTCCTGTTCACGATCCTCATTTTCGGGTCGGGTTTTGCCATCGCAGTCGTGCCGATGGTAGCCCAGGCCTATGGTCGCGACGACGTCGTCAGCGTTCGCCGCGCCATGCGCATGGGTCTCTGGGTCGTGACGATCTATTGGCTCCTGATGCAGCCGGTGTTTTTCAACGCCGAGGGAATATTACTCGCCGCTGGACAGAAGCCCGACGTCGCAAGGCTTGCCGGGGACTATATCGCGATCGGTCATTTCGCAGTGCTGCCTGGGCTGCTTTATAACGTCATTCGGGCGTTGGTCAGCGCAATCGGCCGCGCCGGGATCATCCTCTATGTCACCATCACCATGCTGGTGATGAACGCGATTCTGGCCTACGGGCTGGTGCTTGGCCATTTCGGCATGCCGGCGCTCGGACTTCGCGGCGCGGCGATCGTGTCGCTTGCTGTTCAGACGGCGGGTTTTCTCTTCATCGTCGCCTATGTCCAGACCCGCGTGGATACCCGTCGCTACGAGATATTCGTGCGGCTTTGGCGCCCCGACTGGCATGCGCTCTTTGAGGTGGTCCGCCTCGGCCTGCCGATCAGCATCACCGTGCTTGCCGAAGTCAGCCTCTTCACTGCCGCCTCGCTCCTGATGGGACGGATAGGCACGATCCAGCTTGCAGCGCACGGGATCGCCCTGCAATGGGCGTCGATCGCCTTCATGATCCCGCTCGGCCTTTCGCAGGCAGCAACGGTGCGCGTCGGCGTCGCCCATGGAAAGGGTGACTACCATGGCCTTACGCGCGCTGCGATCGCCGTCACCATCGTCTCATGCTCGATTTCGATCATCGGCAGCGTTCTCTTTGCCACCATGCCGGAATTCTTTGCCAGCTGGTTTCTCGACGTGAAATCGCTCGAAGCGCCGCAGGTTCTGGCCTATGCCGCGCCCTTGATCGTGGTTGCCGGGCTGTTTCAATTGGTCGACGGGCTGCAGGCGATTGCCAACGGGCTGCTTCGCGGGCTGAAGGATGCACGCGTGCCGATGATCATGGCGTTGATTGCCTATTGGCCGATCGGCTTTTTCCTAGCCTGGCTGCTCGCCTTCCCGCTCGGCTTTGGCGGCATCGGCATCTGGGTAGGCTTCCTGCTCGGCCTTGGCTCGGCCGCAGTGATGCTATGCATCCGGTTCTACGTGCTGTTGCGACTGGAGAGGGCGGCCGCCTGATCGGGCGGTCGCAATCAGCGTCTCAGGCTATCTCGTCCTGCTGGGAGGTCAAACCAAAGCGTCTAGCGTTCGGCAAGCGCCGGCTCGCCCTTCTTCTCGCGCACTAGATTGACGAAGCGGCGGAAGAGATAGTGGCTGTCCTGCGGGCCGGGTGACGCTTCGGGGTGATGCTGGACCGAGAACACCGGCTTGCCTGTAAGACGCAGGCCGCAGTTCGAGCCGTCGAAGAGCGAAATGTGAGTCTCTTCAACGCCTTCCGGCAGGGACTTGCTATCGACCGCGAAGCCATGGTTCATCGAGACGATCTCGACCTTACCCGTGGTGTGGTCCTTGACCGGATGGTTGGCGCCGTGGTGGCCCTGATGCATCTTGGCGGTCTTTGCACCGAGCGCAAGGCCAAGCATCTGGTGGCCGAGGCAGATGCCGAAGAGCGGGATCTCGCTGTCGATCAGGTCCTTGATGACGGGGACGGCATATTCGCCGGTCGCCGCCGGGTCGCCTGGTCCGTTCGAGAGGAAAATGCCGTCGGGCTTCAATCCGAGTACGTCTTCGGTGCTGGCCGTCGCCGGCAGAACAGTGACCTTGCAATCAAGGCCCGCAAAGAGGCGCAGGATGTTGCGCTTGACGCCATAATCGAGGCAAACGACGTGATATTTCGCCTCGTCCTTGTTCAGGGCGCCATAGCCTTCGTTCCAAACCCAGGGGGTTTGCGCCCATTGTGACGACTGGCCGGAGGAGGCCTGCTTGGCAAGATCGAGGCCTTCGAGGCCGCTCCAGGCCTTGGCGTCGATCTTCAGTTGCCCGATGTCGAACACGCCGCTTGGATCATGGGCGATGACGGCGTTCGGCATGCCGTTCTCGCGGATCCAGGCTGTGAGGGCGCGCGTGTCGATGCCGCACATGCCGATGATGCCGCGGGCCTTCAGCCAGGCATCGAGATGTTTGGCGGCGCGGTAGCTCGACGGGTCGGTGATATCGGCCTTGAAGATGACGCCAACGGCGCCGTGGCGCGCGGCGGGCGTCAGGTCTTCGACGTCTTCCTCGTTGGTGCCGACATTGCCAATGTGCGGAAAGGTGAAGGTGACGATCTGGCCGAGATAGGAGGGGTCGGTCAGGATTTCCTGATAGCCGGTCAGCGCCGTGTTGAAGCAGACTTCAGCCTGGACCTTGCCGGTCGCGCCGATGCCCTTGCCTTCGATTACTGTGCCATCGGCCAGGACGAGCATGGCGGTGGGCTTTTCGATCGTCCAGGGGGCTGTTGCGGTCATTGTCATCCCGTTTCCGGCGCTCGCCGCGGCCTTGCAAAGGCCTGGACCATTCGCCATTTTGGTTCGCGGACGCAAGCGCGACAAAGGTCGCGCGCCAATGGTCCCCGAAATCGATTTTCGTGCAGGTGTCGGTCAATAGCCAAACGCGGCCTGCGGGTCAATCTGTCTTTGCGACTTGCCACGGTGTAAATGCATTGATCGGCTTCGGGCAGAAGTCTATGACAAGGCGCACAACGGACCGGCCATGCCAAATGCAACGGTTCGCCAAGGAGTTTGGAAGATGATTCGCGATACGCTCAGCAACGCCCAAAAGGAGGCCATGAAAGCCAAGGATGCGCCCCGTCTTTCGACCGTGCGGCTCATTCTGTCGGCAATCAAGGACCGGGACATTGCCAACCGGGGCACGGGCAAGGAACAGGCAAGCGACGACGAGATCCTGCAGATCCTTGCCAAGATGATCAAGCAGCGCGACGAATCGGCCAAGATCTACGATGAGGGCGGCCGTCCGGAACTGGCGACCAGGGAGCGCGAGGAGATCGCCATCATCCAGGGCTATATGCCCGCCCAGCTCTCCGACGAGAAGGTGCGCGACATCTGCGCCGCCGTCGTTGCCGAAATCGGGGCTGTCGGCATCAAGGACATGGGCAAGTGCATGGCGATCCTCAGGGAGCGCTATGCTGGGCAGATGGACTTCGCCAAGGCTTCCGCCGCGCTCAAGGACCTGCTGAAGTGAGATCTGAGCGTCGGTCGCTTGTCGGCCGACCTCGGACTGTCATTGGCCGGCTCCGAGCGCGACTTCGCTCGCCGCATCGATGATCGCGAATTTGGCCGCCTGATAATTCCAGTATTCGGACACAAACGCGCGTGAGAGCCAGAAGGGGCTCTTGCCGGGCACGCCGGTCCAGCCGACGCTTCCCAGCACGCCCGCTTCGCGAAGCAAGCGCTTCAGATGCGTGTTGGAGATCAGGAATTGCTCGCGGATACTCTTCAGCGAGATTGGACCGATGACGACCCTTTCTGATTCCGGGTCGAAATGCTCAATCCGCGAAATCAGGTAGTCCATGACGACGCCGCCGGAATTGGCCCAATTGAACAAATTGAAGGTGACGCCGGGATTTCGAACTGCCTCGCTGTGGAAAATGCGCTTTGCGATCTCCGACTGGATGACGGCGAACGCCGACGCGTCCGCAGCCATTCTTGCGACCCTGTCACCGCCATCCAGGTGGTCGAGGATGAAAAGGTGGGTGTTGATCCAGCGCGCCAGATGCTCGGTGGCAGTCTCGGTCGGCTCGAGCAGCCGCGTGCGCCGGTCGGAAAATTCAGGCATCGGGCGCAGGAAGCGATAGGCGAGCATTTCCTGGATGAAGGCGACCGCCGTGTTGCGGCTTGCGATCCGCTGCTTCAGCACCAGGCTGACAAACCGGGCGGCATAGAGAGCCGATCCTGGCTCGTCGGGATAGCCGTGGTAGAGCGCAAAGCCCGCATGGGCCATCAGCCAACGTTGCTGGGCGGCAAAGATCGAGGCGATGCGAGGGCTCTGGTGGTATATGGCGATCAATTCGTTCGCACAACGTAAGATCGCGGCTAGAAAATGATCACTGGAGGCGAGGTCTTTTGCAGTAAAAGCCATGTGTTGGTCCAAACCGGGACAGGCACTCGTTGTCGTGGGGACCGCACTTGTCAACGAATTTCACGGAGAAGGAAATATGCCGGTGACGGAAATATAAGCTAAAGCACATAAAATAGTGAAAACATGCCCAAAATAGAGAAGGCAGGAGCTGGGGGAGCTCCTGCCTTCTTGCTCTTTGCACGGTCTGACGACGCAGGGTGGGGCCCAAAAATCAGACGGTTTACTGCAAAGGCACCCATGTGAGGCGGCGCCGGGGTAGGGATGGTGCCTCACGTAGGGATGGATCGGGACCGGGCAGGGGCTGCCTCGATCCGTCACAAGAACGCTATTGCGGCGCACATCAAGTTTCAAATTACAAAAATATAATGTTGGGGCTGAGGACGCGCCCTAAATCAGCCACATGGGCTCTCGGGCGAGCAAATCGCTCCCGCGCATCGCAGGTGCAAGTGACCCCACAGCGTCTCGGCCAGATGTACGGACTGGGGACAGCAACTATTTGTTTTGTTTCTTTTTCTCAAGCATGAAGTGTCGAAGCACGGCGTTCATGCGTGTCTGCTAGCCGCGATCGCCAGCCTGGAAAAAGTCGATCACATCCTTGTGCAGCCTGATGGAAAGCGCCTTCTTGGCGAGGGGATAGACGACGCAGGCCTCGGCGCAGTTCACGTCGATGTGATCCGCCCAGTCGGGATCGTGCCGCATGGAACGCTTGATATTCTCATCCGTGAGGGCATCGACGCGAGCTCAGTCTGTTAGGCTCTATCCGCCCGGGCGCGTTTTCAGCGGATATCATCGGCGGTGTTCTCTTCTGTCACGGCTTAGAGCTCCGGCAAGGGTACGCAGTTGCATTGCGACCATACTGGGCGCGCTCAACCCTGTGAATAGCGTGTGTGACCTGAACGACCCGCGTGGCATTGCCCGCGGTTCCGGCTTATATGGAGGGTCAAGCCAGAGGTACTTATGCGATATTCCACTTCGTTTCTCGACGATATCCGCGACCGCGTCCTGATTTCGGACGTGATCGGTCGTCGTGTCGGCTGGGATCGGCGCAAGACCAATGTGCCACGCGGCGACTATTGGGCGTGCTGCCCGTTTCATGGCGAGAAGTCTCCGAGCTTCCATTGCGAGGATCGCAAGGGGAGATACCATTGCTTCGGTTGCGGCGTCACCGGCGATCATTTTCGTTTCTTGACCGATCTCGAGGGTCTTAGTTTCCCGGAGGCAGTCCAGCAGATTGCCGATATGGCGGGCGTTCCCATGCCGCAGGTGGACCCTGTCGCCGAGGAACGCGACAAGGAGCGGACATCGCTTCTCGACGTCATGGAAATGGCGACGCAATTCTTCCAGGATCAACTGCAGTCGGCCGTCGGGGCCAAGGCGCGAGCCTATCTGCGCGATCGCGGTCTGACGGGCCGCACGGTCGAGACTTTCCGGCTGGGCTATGCGGCCGACAGCCGCAATGCGCTCAAGGAATTCCTGGCGGGCAAGGGTGTATCGAAAGAGCAGATCGAGGCATGCGGGCTGGTCGTGCACGGGCCTGATATTCCAGTTGCCTATGACCGCTTCCGAGATCGCATCATGTTCCCGATCCTGTCGTCGCGCGACAAGGTCATTGCCTTTGGTGGCCGCGCTATGGCTCCGGATGCACCGGCCAAATATCTGAACTCCAATGAGACCGAGCTCTTTCACAAGGGCAACGTCCTCTACAATTTCAATCGCGCCCGCCGCGCCAGCCAGGTTGCCGGCCGCGCGACCAGCGCCGGTCCGGAAGAGGGAGCCTCAGGCACGATTATCGCGGTCGAAGGCTACATGGATGTCATCGCGCTGCATCAGGCGGGCATCGAGAATGCCGTTGCGCCGCTCGGAACCGCGTTGACGGAGAACCAGCTGGAACTCCTGTGGCGGATGACGCCGCAGCCTGTCCTCTGCTTCGATGGCGACGGGGCCGGCATTCGCGCTGCAAACCGCGGTGTCGATCTGGCCTTGCCCAGGCTGAAGCCGGGCTATTCGGTGCGGTTTGCGATGTTGCCTGATGGCAAGGATCCCGACGATCTGGTGCGTCACGAGGGGCGCGCACCCTTCGACAAGGTGATGGCGCAGGCAAGGCCGCTTGCCGAGATGGTCTGGAACCGCGAACTCAATGCAGGCCGCGTCGATACCCCCGAGGCCCGGGCGGAGCTTGAGGCGCGGCTGAAGCAACTGGTCTCGGTCATCGCCGACGAGAACGTCCGTCGCCACTACCAGCAGGATATCCGCGACCGGCTGAATGGGTTTTTCCAGCCGCAATTCCAAAATCGCGGCAATCAGCAAGGCCGGAACTTCAAGCGAAGCGGCAATGACGGTCGAGGCGGTGGCCGCAACGATCCGCGAGGGGGAGGAGGGCAACGAACCCCCAACACGGCTTCCGACCGGTTGACGGCATCAGGCATGGTCAGGGGACACGACACCGTGCCGGCGTTGCGCGAGAGCGTGCTGGCGCTGTCGATCGTCAATCATCCTCTGTTGCTCCAGGACGAATATGACGAGATCGCCGCCATTGACTACGAAAACCGCGAGCTTCAGCGGCTATGGTCGGCAATGCTTGGAACGGCAGCGACGGTGGCGACGCCGCATCTGACGCGGGAACATCTGATCGACCGCTTGGAGGAACAGGGTTTCGGGGCGTTGCTCAAGGCGCTCGACCAGCAGGTGCGCAATGCCAGGCTCTGGACCGCAACCGAAGAGGCGGCGATGGAGGATGCGCGCGAGGGCTATCGCCAGACGCTTTCGCTGCATCAGCGATCAAAGGCATTGCGGTGGCAGAAGATCGAGCTTGAGCGCGAGATCGCCGAGGCGACGGAGGCGGGCAACGGCGACCAGATCGACCAGTTGATGCGGGCGCTCGAAGAAATCCACAACGAAGGCCTGCGTCTCGAAAACCAGGAAGCGATCATCGACGGTTTCGGCGTGCTCTCCGGCCGCGTCAAGGGCGTCGCGACGCATTAACGATGAACTCCCCGGCTGGAAAGCGAGGCCTAGCCATACTGCACGTGGATAAATTCCTTGCGCCGGGTCTGGCAGTGCTGATCATGGCTTTGCGATTCTCGCCTGAAAGAGCCGGACCGATTGAAAGAGCCTGATGTTGCAGCCACCCTTAGATGATCCGAGGTTTTCAGCTTCCGATGTGCTGTTCGAAGCGCCTTACGACGGCCAGGAGCCGCTGGATGTCCTGAAGAGGATCTACGGCTATTCGTCGTTTCGTGGAAGACAGCAGGAGGTTGTTGAGCATGTGGTTGGCGGCGGCGATGCCGTGGTGCTTTTCCCGACAGGCGCTGGCAAGTCGCTGTGTTTCCAGATCCCGGCACTCTGCCGCGAAGGTCTCGGCATCGTCGTTTCGCCGCTGATTGCGCTGATGCGCGACCAGGTTCAGGCGCTGAAGCAACTGGGCGTTCGGGCAGCAGCCCTGAATTCGTCGCTGTCGCGCGAGGAGGCGCAGGAGGTCTATCGTGCGATATCGAGCGGAACGCTCGACCTCATCTATGTGACGCCCGAGCGCATCCTGACCGACGGTTTCCGGCAGATGATCGGCAACGCCAGGATTGCGCTCTTTGCCATCGACGAGGCCCATTGCGTTTCCCAATGGGGACATGATTTTCGCCCTGAATATCGCGATCTCGGCAAGCTGGCCGAACAGTTTCCTGACGTGCCGCGGGTGGCACTTACGGCGACCGCCGATCCGCATACTCGCGACGACATCATCGAGCGGCTGTCGCTGCAGCGCGCGAAGGTGTTTACGACGAGCTTCGATCGTCCCAACATCGCCTACGAGATCGTCGAACGCGACCAGCCGCGCCAGCAGCTTTTGCGGTTTCTGAGCGGCCACAAGGGCGATAGCGGCATCGTCTATTGCCTGTCGCGCGCAAAGGTCGAAGACACGGCCGAGTGGCTGAACGGGCAGGGGATCCGCGCACTTGCCTATCACGCAGGCATGGATCGTTTGGTGCGCGACACCAATCAGGACGCGTTCCTCAAGCAGGAAGACCTCTGCCTGGTGGCGACCGTCGCCTTCGGCATGGGGATCGACAAGCCTGATGTGCGCTACGTGGCGCATCTGGATATTCCAGGCTCTGTCGAGGCCTATTACCAGGAGACGGGGCGCGCCGGGCGCGACGGGTTGCCGTCGAATGTCTGGATGGCCTATGGCATGGCCGACGTCATTCAGCGCGGCCGGATGATCGACGAGGGTAATGCCGCCGACGAGATCAAGCGGGTCGAAAAGGCAAAGCTCAACGCACTTCTCGGTATCTGCGAGACCGCAGGTTGCCGGCGCCAGGCGATTCTTGGCCATTTCGGCGAAGCCCATGCGGGCGGTTGCGGCAATTGTGATACCTGCCTGAAGCCGGTCGAGACCTGGGAGGGAACGGAGGCGGCGATCAAGGCGCTGGCCGCCATCTATCGCACCGGCGAGCGTTTTGGCGCCGGCCACGTGATCGATGTGCTGATGGGCACCGTCAACGAGAAGACCCAACGTTTTGGTCATGCCGATATGCCGGTCTTCGGAGTGGGGAAGGATATTCCGGCGCGGACATGGCAATCGGTGTTTCGCCAGTTGCTTGCCGGCGGCTTCATCAGCGTCGATCACACCGCCTTCGGCGCACTGAAGCTCGAGCCTGATGCAAAGGTGGTGTTCAAGCGCGAGCGGCAGGTGTTTTTCCGCAAGGACCGGCCGACGGCGGACCGAAAGGACAAGAGCGCCCGGGCATCGGCGTCGAGCGCCAAGTCCAGCCTTTTGGGTGGCGATGCGGTTCTTTTCGAGGCGTTGCGCATTGAGCGGACGAAGATCGCAAGGGCGCTCGAAGTCCCGCCTTACGTCGTCTTCCCCGACACGACGCTCATCGCGCTCGCAACCGGGCGACCGAAGAACCGCGATCAGTTGCTGGGGGTGCAGGGGATTGGCCAGGCAAAGCTCGATCGATATGGCGATGCATTCCTTAAGGTCATCCGGGCACATCTCGACGCATAGCCGGAGGCTTGGCGCAGGCCTGCGTCGCATCTTCATTGGCGGCTGTCTTCAATACGCCATTGCGCTGGCGTTTCGAGGCGCCCAGGCTTAATCATGAATTGATGCAAGCTGCTATCTGTGTCGCATACCAGCGTTGATTTCGACGCAAGCGACTTTTCTCAGAGGTCACCGAGCCGCATGACAACAGCATTTATCGACCATCTCAAATCGGAAATCGCCGGGCTGAAAGAAACGGGTCTTTACAAGACCGAGCGCGTGATCACTTCGAAGCAGGCCGGCGAAATCACGGTCGCCGGCGGCGAACGGGTGCTGAATTTCTGCGCAAACAACTACCTCGGGCTTGCCGACAATGCCGAGCTCGCAGAAGCCGGCAAACGGGCGCTCGATCGCTATGGCTATGGCATGGCCTCCGTGCGCTTCATCTGCGGCACGCAGGAAGAGCACAAGCAGCTCGAAGAGCGGATTTCGTCCTTCCTCGGGATGGAGGACACAATCCTTTATTCCTCCTGCTTCGATGCCAATGGAGGGCTTTTCGAGACGCTGCTGTCGGACGAGGACGCGATCATTTCCGACGCGCTCAATCACGCCTCGATCATCGACGGCGTCAGGCTCTCCAAGGCCAAGCGTTTCCGCTACGCCAACAACGACATGGCTGCGCTTGAGGAGGAACTTAAGAAGGCCGAAGGCTGCCGTTTCAAGCTGATTGCCACCGACGGTGTGTTTTCAATGGACGGGATCATTGCCAATCTCGGCGGCGTTTGCGATCTCGCCGAGAAATACGGCGCCATGGTCATGGTTGACGACAGCCATGCCGTCGGCTTCGTCGGCCGGCATGGGCGCGGCTCGGCCGAGCATTGCGGCGTCGAGGGTCGGATCGACATCATCACCGGCACGCTCGGCAAGGCGCTCGGCGGTGCCTCGGGCGGCTATACCGCTGCGAAGGCGGAAATTGTCGACTGGTTGCGGCAGCGCTCGCGGCCCTATCTGTTTTCGAACACGCTGGCGCCCGTGATCGCGGCCGCCTCTTTGAAGGTGTTCGACCTGATCGACAATGGCGACGCGCTGCGCGACCGGCTTTCGAGCAATGCCGCGCTTTTTCGCAGCGAAATGACCAAGCTTGGCTTCACGCTTGCCGGCGAGGGGCATCCGATCATCCCGGTCATGCTCGGGGACGCGAAGCTGGCGCAGGACATGGCGGCGCTAATGCTGAAGAAAGGCGTCTACGTGATCGGCTTTGCCTTTCCTGTTGTGCCCAAGGGGCAGGCCCGCATCCGGACGCAGATGTCGGCTGCGCATTCAAGGGCGGATGTCGAGCGGGTGATTGCTGCGTTTGCCGAAGCGGGCCGGGAGTTGGGTGTGATTTGATATCTACCCTCCCCTTAAGGGGGGGGTCGGTACGCAGTGCCGGGGTGGGGTGATCCATTGGGTGTCGCGAATGCTGAGACTGTCACCCGCAGCTGCGCTACGACCTCCGCCATCAAAGGGGAGGTAAAGGCAAAAATAAGGAACATACAATGTCGAACATGATGAAGGCGCTGGTGAAGGCTAAGCCCGAGGTCGGGCTCTGGATGGAGCATGTTCCGGTGCCGGAGGTCGGGCCGAACGATGTGCTGATCCGGGTGAAGAAATCAGCGATCTGTGGCACTGACGTTCACATCTGGAACTGGGACCAGTGGGCGCAGAAGACGATCCCGGTGCCGATGGTCGTCGGCCATGAATTCTGTGGCGAGATCGCCGAGATCGGCTCCTCGGTCACCAAGTACCATGTCGGCGAGCGGGTCTCGGGCGAGGGGCACATCGTCTGCGGCAAGTGCCGCAACTGCCGGGCGGGGCGGGGGCATCTGTGCCGCAACACGCTCGGCGTCGGTGTCAACCGGCCGGGCTCCTTCGGCGAATTCGTCTGCATTCCTGAATCCAACGTCGTGCCGATCCCGGACGACATCAGCGACGAGGTTGCTGCGATCTTCGATCCGTTCGGCAATGCGGTTCACACCGCACTCTCGTTCGATCTCGTCGGCGAGGATGTGCTTGTCACCGGCGCCGGACCGATCGGCATCATGGGGGCGATGGTCGCCAAGCACTCAGGCGCCCGCAAGGTCGTCATCACCGACATCAATCCGATCCGTCTCGAGCTTGCCCGCAAGGTCGGCATCGACTACGTCGTCGATGCTTCGAAGGAAAACCTCTCCGATGTCATGAAGGCGATCGGCATGACCGAGGGTTTCGACGTAGGGCTCGAAATGTCGGGTGCAGCACCCGCCTTCCGCGACATGATCGACAAGATGAACAATGGCGGCAAGATCGCCATCCTCGGGATTGCGCCGGCCGGCTTCGAGATCGACTGGAACAAGGTCATCTTCAAGATGCTGAACCTCAAGGGCATCTACGGCCGCGAAATGTTCGAGACCTGGTACAAGATGATTGCCTTCGTCCAGGGCGGGCTCGACATTTCGCCCATCATTACCCATCGCATCGGCATCGACGATTTTCGCGAAGGGTTCGAGGCGATGCGTTCGGGCAACTCCGGCAAGGTGGTGATGGATTGGGCGTAAGCTTTCGCTTTCGGACCGGTTGTGGTAAGAGGTGCGATGGTGCCGACATCATTATGTTGTGGCAATTCGGGCGTGGTATCGCTATATCCCGCTCAAGTTTCGGTGCGCGCCCTTGTCTTCGCACCGAGGCTTCCTAAGTTATGGAAGCAGTGGGTTATGGTGCGGAAGCCTGTGGATAAGGCTATTTTGCGATTTTCGTAAGCTTTTTCTCCGGAAAAGCTTGACGGGAGCAAAAATTGTGGGAATCACCGTTTACCCCAAGGGCAAATTCAGGTTTACCCAAAGGGTAGCTTGAGCGTTAACCCAGGAGAAACCGCGAACTGGGTCAGGAAGATCACACAACCATGGCCGGAACTTCAAACGCGATTGAGCTCTGCCGTCCGACGCCGGCGATCGTGGTTAAGCAGGAATTAAAGGTCATTCCATTAGGTGAGTGTGGGTGATTCGAGGCGGGCGCTTGATGTGCCAGGCCATGCGACGGCCATTCACCGAAGCAAAGTTCAAAGCGTCAGGGAAAGCGACGATATAGATGGCAACCAAAGTCAAAGAAAACGAAGAAGCTGAAGTCGAACGCGACGGCGCCTCCGACGGCCCGCTTCTCGATCTTTCCGATGACGCGGTCAAGAAGATGATCAAGGCCGCTAAGAAGCGCGGCTATGTGACGATGGACGAGCTCAATGCCGTTCTTCCGTCCGAAGAGGTGACATCGGAACAGATCGAAGACACGATGGCGATGCTGTCCGACATGGGCATCAATGTCATCGAGGACGAAGACGTCGAGGAGCCGGGGACGCCTGCTGCTGCCGACGACGACGACAGCAACGATAACGAGGAAAGCGAAGGCGGCGAGCTTGCTCCGTCAGGCGGCTCCGCACTTGCGACAGCCAAGAAGAAAGAGCCGACTGACCGTACCGACGACCCGGTGCGCATGTATCTGCGCGAGATGGGCTCCGTCGAGCTTCTGTCGCGTGAAGGCGAAATCGCCATTGCCAAGCGCATCGAGGCCGGCCGCGAAACGATGATCGGCGGTCTCTGCGAGAGCCCGTTGACGTTCCAGGCGCTGATCATCTGGCGCGACGAACTCAACGAAGGCACGACGCTGCTGCGCGAGATCATCGATCTCGAAACCACCTATTCCGGTCCCGAAGCCAAGGCTGCGCCGCAATTCCAGAGCCCGGAAAAGATCGAGGCCGACCGCAAGGCGGCTGAAGAGAAGGAAAAGGCCCGCAAGATCCGCTTCCCCGGCGACGACGACATTACCGATGTCGGCGGCGAGGGCCAGCAGGGCGAGGAAGAGGAAGACGACGAGGACGAAAGCAGCCTGTCGCTCGCGGCGATGGAATTCGAACTGCGCCCGCAGGTCATGCTGACGCTCGACACGATCGCCGAAACCTACAAGAAGCTGCGCAAGCTGCAGGATCAGCAGGTCGAGCAGCGCCTTGCCGCATCCGGCACTTTGTCCTCGGCCCAGGAGCGCCGCTACAAGGAGCTCAAGGACGAACTCATCAAGTCGGTGAAGTCGCTGTCGCTCAACCAGAACCGCGTCGATGCGCTGGTCGAGCAGCTTTACGACATTTCCAAGCGGCTGATGCAGAACGAAGGCAAGCTCCTGCGGCTGGCCGAATCCTACGGCGTCAAGCGCGACAGCTTCCTCGAGCAGTATCAGGGAGCCGAGCTCGATCCGAACTGGATGAAGTCGATTGGCAATCTTGCGGCACGCGGCTGGAAGGAATTCGCCAAGAGCGAAAACACGACGATCCGCGACATCCGTCAGGAAATCCAGAACCTTGCAACCGAGACCGGCATCTCCATCACGGAATTCCGCCGCATCGTGTCCATGGTGCAGAAGGGCGAGCGCGAGGCGCGCATTGCTAAGAAGGAAATGGTCGAAGCCAACCTTCGCCTCGTGATTTCCATCGCCAAGAAGTACACGAACCGCGGGCTGCAGTTCCTCGATCTCATTCAGGAAGGCAATATCGGCCTGATGAAGGCGGTCGACAAGTTCGAGTATCGCCGCGGCTACAAGTTCTCGACCTATGCGACCTGGTGGATCAGGCAGGCAATCACCCGCTCGATCGCCGACCAGGCCCGCACCATCCGTATTCCGGTGCACATGATCGAGACGATCAACAAGATCGTCCGCACATCGCGTCAGATGCTGCACGAGATCGGTCGCGAGCCTACCCCGGAAGAGTTGGCCGAAAAGCTGGCGATGCCGCTTGAAAAGGTCCGCAAGGTCCTTAAAATCGCCAAGGAGCCGATCTCGCTCGAAACCCCCGTGGGCGACGAGGAGGATTCGCATCTCGGCGATTTCATCGAGGACAAGAATGCGCTTCTGCCGATCGATGCCGCCATCCAGGCGAACCTGCGCGAGACGACCACCCGGGTTCTCGCCTCGCTGACGCCGCGTGAAGAGCGCGTGCTTCGCATGCGTTTCGGCATCGGCATGAACACCGACCACACGCTCGAAGAAGTCGGCCAGCAGTTCTCGGTCACCCGGGAACGCATCCGCCAGATCGAAGCCAAGGCACTGCGCAAGCTGAAGCACCCGTCGAGGAGCCGCAAGCTGCGGAGCTTCCTGGACAGCTAGTCGCATGCGCTGATGCTTGTACAATCGAACCCGGTCAGGCTAAACTGGCCGGGTTTTTGTTTTTCTGCCTTTTCGTGGGGCGGTAGCCAGATAGCGTCGCCCTGCACGCTTTCTGCCATCGAGTGTCTGTTCCGTCATGCAGCAAGATTCCGAAAAGGCTAGAAAAGCGTTTCCATGGGGTACTCCCGTCTCGATCTTCGTCCATCTGGCAATCGCTGCTGTCTTTCTCGTAAACATTCCCGCCAAACAGCCGACGCCTGAACAGGAACAGGCCGTCAATGTCGAGCTCGTGCCCCCGGCTGAGGAGAAGAAGCCGGAGGAGAAGAAGCCCGAAGAGGCGAAGAAGGAGGAGAAGAAGCCTGAGGAAAAGCCACCGGAAGTAAAGCCGCCAGTGAAGCTTCCAGAGATGCCGAAGGCTGAAACAAAGCCGGAAGAGCCGCCGCCACCGCCCCCGGAGCCGCCGAAAGAGGAGGCGAAGGAGGAGCCTAAACCAGAGCCTCCCAAACCACAGCCGAGGCCCGTCATTCCGCCAATGAAGCCGGTCTACGAGTTTGGTCCTGAGGATAGGGGACCCGAACAATCGGATAAGGGCAACGCTGCGGCCACTGAAGTGAAATCGAGCGAGACTGAACGCTCTACGCCACCTCAGGCAAAGCCCGACCAGGTTTCACCGCATGAAAAGCCGGCATCAGCAGCGCCGGTTGCCAAGGGCATTGATCTGCCCAAAGTCCAGACTGCCGATACGCATTCTGAAAAGGATGCACCGACTGCATTGGGTCCTGATGATGCCAAGGTGAGCCTGGAGACCGAGAAGGCTCTCGAAGTCGCAACTCCGGAGAAGACCGATCCCTCGACGCCGGTGAAGCCGAACGCCACACCCATCGAAGAAGATAAATTGAACCGGCCGAAGAAGCTTTTCTCGCAGAAATCGAACTCCGGGGCGAGGGGCACTACCGCTATGGGCAACCTCTCTCAAGAGACGCGTGTCGGGCAACTTTGCCAGTCGGAAATGGTGGCTCAGCTTCAGCAATCCACACCATCTTACAGCCCTTTACTTGCGCCGACGTATCTGGGAACGGGCAGCACGGTTCTCAGCGTAGATCGCGGGGCCTTCCTCAATCCTGACGGATGGTATGACGTGAGCTTCCGATGTGAGGTCAATCGCGGCGCGACGAAGGTGATTTCTTTCGACCTGAACGTTGGTAATCCCGTTCCGAGAAGCGAATGGAAGAGCCGAAACTTTCCGGACTACTAATCTCCGAACGTCCTCGTTGAATTCCCCGCCAGCCTGGCGCAAGAACGACCATGTAGCCTCTTCTTTGCAGCCGGGATGGTTCCGGAATCAGAGGGGACAATGATATGTCGAATGAAGTCGAGCGCTTTCTGGAGACGCAGGACGAAGTTGTTAGCCTGATGTTTCTCGAGAACAAGAGCGATGAACTCACCGATATTCTGGTCGAGGCGCTCGAGGAAGCGCTGAAGATCCTCAAATTCGAAGTTTCCCACGACACCGTTCATTGATTGTACCGGCGGCCCCAAGCGTTCCGCGATCGGATCGACGATTGCTTGTTGGCGCATGAGGCGAGGACTATACTCCGTCTTTGATGGAGCGAGAGGATCGTTTGCCGGCGCAAAGAGGGTTTGTTTCAGCGTAGAGGAGACGTTTGGGCGTAGCGTGGCGTCGGTGCCGCCGTGCCTCCATCGAGGAGGTCTCAAATGAGCACTTATATTGTATTGATCAACTGGACCGAGCAAGGCGTCAAGAATGTGCGCGAATCACCGCGCCGGCTCGATGCCGCCAAGAAGCTGCTGCGCGAGATGGGCGGCAATTTCAAGGAATTCTATCTCACCATGGGCGAACACGACATGGTGGCGGTGTGCGACGCGCCGGACGATGCGGTCGCTGCGCGCTTCGCGCTTTCGCTCGGCTCCGGCGGCAGCGTGCGCACCCGAACGCTCAAGGCCTTTCCCGAAGCCGCCTATCGCGAAATCATCAATTCGCTCGGCTGATAAGGTGCGACATCAGGCATGAGGCATGGCACGGCCGCTCTGCGCCGCGATGCCGTTGCCTCATGACAGGGAATGCCGGTCAGTCCCGGCGGAAGACGCTTGCCAAAACTGGCTTCGGTGACGAATGTCTGGTTGTTGTTGCATGCGGCATCACCAGCCGCTTTGACGATTTTCGCGCTGCGGCAAATTGTCGGCGAGCGCATATCGCGGTTGACATGGCGGCGGATCGGGGAGAGCAGGGCATCAGTCTTGCTTTTGCCGACAGCAAAGTTCCCGTTGCGTGCGCCGCCTTATCGGCGACGGGTCGCAGAAAGTCTTCATGGACCAGCCACATCTCATTTCGGGCAGTGTTCTGCGCAATGCCGGTTATCGCTCCTTTGCCGCCTCGCGGGTGTTCTCGTCGCTGTCGTTCCAGGCGATCACGGTGGCGATGGGCTGGATGATCTACGACCAGACACATAGTGCCTTTGCGCTCGGTTTCGTCGGCTTCTGCCAGTTTCTACCGATGATGCTTCTGACATTCGTCGTCGGCCACGTCGCGGACCGATTTGATCGACGCCGCATCGGCCTCGTTTGCCAGATAATCGAAGCTCTGACTTCGGTAGCACTTGCCATCGCCGTTTGGCAGCATTGGGTGACGCCTGCGGTGATCCTCTCAGCCGTCGCGATCCTCGGAGCGGCAACCGCCTTCGAGCGGCCGACGATGGCTGCGTTGCTGCCGAACGTCGTCGGCCCGGCGCTGCTTCAGAAGGCTGTCGCGACCTCGACGTCGATGATGCAGACGGCGCTGATCATCGGGCCGTCGCTCGGTGGCCTGCTCTATGGCCTGAGCCCGATCGCCCCATTCATCATGGCTGCAGTTCTTTTCACGGTCGCGAGCATCAACGTTGCCTCGATAAGGATCGAGCGCCGCCAGGCGGCGCGCGAGCCTGTGACACTTTCCTCGGTCTTTGCCGGCGTCTCCTTCATCAAGGGAAAGCCGCTGATGCTGGGCACCATCTCGCTCGATCTCTTTGCGGTGCTGCTCGGCGGGGCGACGGCACTGCTGCCGATGTTTGCGCGCGACATTCTCCATGCCGGTCCATGGGGGCTGGGCTTGCTGCGGGCAGCGCCGGCGGTCGGAGCCCTTAGCATGTCGATTGTTCTCGCGCGTTCGCCGCTGCAGGCCGATGTCGGCAAGAAGATGCTGACCGCCGTCTTTATCTTCGGTGTTGCGACGGTGGTCTTTGCCCTGTCGAGCAATATCGCGCTGTCGATCCTGGCGCTCCTCGTCGTCGGCGCCGCCGATACCGTCAGCGTCGTCGTGCGCAGTTCCCTCGTGCAGCTCTTGACGCCGGACGCGATGCGCGGCCGGGTCAACGCGGTCAATTCACTGTTCATCGGCACGTCGAACCAGCTAGGCGAATTCGAATCCGGCATGCTGGCGGGCGTGCTCGGCCCGGTCGCAACCGGCATCGTCGGCGGCGTCGGCACGATCGTCGTCGTGCTCTTGTGGATGCGCCTCTTCCCCGAGCTGACCAAGGTCAAGACGCTGCAAGGGTAGAGTCTTATCGGCCGTAAGCCTCGTCGAGCGCTGCTATATCGATCTTGACCATCTGCATCATCGCCGCCTGGACGCGGTTGGCTTTTTCCGTGTCCGGATCGTTCATGTAGCCCATCAGCGCATCGGGAATGATCTGCCAGGCGACCCCGTAGCGGTCCTTCAGCCATCCGCATTGCTGGGGCTTGCCGCCATCGAGCAGCCGTTCCCAATAATAATCGACCTCGGCCTGGTCCTTGCAGGAAACAAAAAATGAAATTGCCTCGTTGAAGGTGAAATGCGGCCCGCCATTCAGTCCCATGAAGTGCTGGCCGGCGAGTTCGAAGGTGGCAGTGAATGCCTTGCCGTCGGGGCCGCGCTTCATCGATGTGACGCGGCCCTCCTTGAAGATCGAGGTATAGAAGGTGATTGCCTCTTCGAGCTGGTTGTTGAACCAGAGAAAGGGTGTGATTTTCTGCAAGGGTGCGGTCCTCCTCGTTGCGATCGATCTTTTACAGGACGTGCGGCATCAGCTTAGTCCTACAAATATTTCGTATCTTTTTGAAGACGGGCCTACGCAAGGGGTCTGGAACCGCCGCATCCGCTCTGCTAACCAGCCCTCCATGATAACGCTCGTTCCCTTTGCCACCGCGCATTTCGATCCGTTGATCTCCTGGTTTCGCAACGAGGCAGAGGCGGTGCAATGGGCAGGTGCCACCGTGACCTTTCCGCTCGATCACGAGCAGCTCCAGGCGATGCTTGACGAGACGCTTGACGAGCCTCCGCAGCGTCTGGCGTGGATGGCGGCATGCGAGAGCCGTCTTGTAGGCCACCTCCAGCTTGCCTTCGACTGGCGCAACGGCATCGGACGGCTGGCGCGCGTCGGCATTGCGCCAGCGCAGCGCGGTCGCGGGTTTGCCGCCGCCATGTTGGGCGAGGTCGTGGAGCGCGCCTTTGCGATGCCCGGGATCGAACGGCTGGAGCTCAACGTCTTCAGCTTCAACACACCGGCATTGCGCGCCTATGAGCGGCTCGGCTTCGTCAGGGAGGGCGTCCGCTGCTCATCCGCGCGGGTGGGGTCGGAGCGGTGGGACACCGTGATGATGGGATTGCTCAAGGCGGAATATCGGAGCGAACCTGGAAGGGAGATCGGATGACGCAGACACTCTTGACCATCCAGACACAAGGCCAGGGCCTTTACGAATTCACCGATGAAGCGGCTGATTTTGTCCGCACGGCGGGCGGCAGCGACGGCCTGCTGACCGTTTTCGTCAGGCATACCTCCTGTTCGCTGTTGATCCAGGAAAATGCCGATCCCGACGTCAAGACCGACCTCCACACGTTTTTCCGCCGCCTGGTGCCGCCTTCCTCGGATCCCTCCATGCGCTGGGTCGTTCACACGACCGAGGGGCCGGATGATATGCCTGCCCATATCAAATCCGCGTTGACGCAGGTCTCCGTCGGCATTCCCTTTTCAGGCGGGCGTCTGGCGCTCGGCACCTGGCAGGGCCTCTATCTTTTCGAGCATCGGGACAGGCCGCACAGGCGCGAGATCGTGCTTCATCTGAGCGCCTGAAAAGCCGGCGGTGATCGTTCGGCGTGTTAATTTAATTGAATGCTATGTGAACGCGTGGTTCGCGCGGCGTTCATCTTCGTCGCTCTATCCTCCACCCAATCCCGAGGAAAACGGGATTATCGAGACATATTCAGGAGGAATTCGCATGACCACCATTCTCAGCAAGCTTGGCATCGCTGCCCTGATCGGGCTCGGCTCCATTTCAGCAATGATCTCGACGGCTTCGGCCTCGCCTTACGTGCGAACCGTCCACGAGGTTCGCTACGACCGGCACCACGCGCGCGTTTGTTCGCCCGTGCAGGCGGTGCGCAAGGCCCGTGCCCATGGCCTGCGCAATGCGCACGTCGCCGAAATCGCTCCACGCCGTGTCATCGTAGACGGCCGTAGCCGCTTCGGGCGCGACCGCATCGTCTTTGCGAATGTACCAGGTTGCCCAATCATTCGCCGCTAAGCGCTGCGTCAAAAGCCTGGCCGAGGCCGTGTTCGCCAGCGATCACGGCCTCGTTTTTTTCACTGATCTAATCGACGCGGACACTGGCGCATCGCCGGCCATCCTCTTAACTGGTTATTGCGTGAATGACTGATTCTGAACTTGTTCGGCGTCCGGGTCGTTACATCAGGCAACCGCTCTACAATGCGGCTTGGCCACGAGACAAAGCGTTTCGCTTGAGGAGAAATAAATGAAGCAGGTTTTTGCAAACCTCGGGTTCGCAGCGGCCATCGCCGTCGGCGCCTTTTCGGGCACGGTGACAAGTGCCGCCGCTCAGAATCTTGATATCTATGTCGGCCCCGGTTATCACCGTCCGCCGCCGCCGGATTATGGCCGCCCACCACCGCCTCCAGGCTACGGCTATGGTGGCGACTATGGCCGCCGCGGCTGCGATCCGCGCCAGGCAGTGAGCATCGCCCGGGACTATGGCTTCCGTCGCGCCCGCGTCAGCGACGTCACGCCGCGCCGGGTCATCGTCGACGGCTACAGCCGTCGTGGCCCCGACACGATGGTATTCGCCAACGTCCGCGGCTGCCCCGTCATGGGTCGCTGATCAGACAAGCCTGTCTCAATTGATGAGCCAAAAAAGTCTGCCCTTTGCGCCGCCTTCCGGATGGCGCAAAGGGCGGTTTTGTTTCAGCAACGTGCTCTACTGTTCGATGGCGTATGTGACGCTGACTTTGACGCTATAGGTGTTCTCGCCGCTCTGGACCGGAACGACGCTGTCGGTCGCCTGCTTCATCATCGCGGCGCGGAAGACCGGTTGCGGCGCCGGACGATTGGAATCCTCCGAAATCTCGATGACGCGGCCAAGCTTGACGCCGGCGGCCTCGCTCAAGGTCTTGGCCTTGGCCAAGGCGTTCGCCACCGCGTCCTTGCGCGCGGCCTCGAGGGCTGAATCCGGCTTGTCGTTGATGAACTGGATATCGCCGCCCTGATTGATGCCAAGGCTGACCGCCTGGTCTATCAGGCCGCCGAGCTTGCCCAGGTCACGGACGCGGACCGAGAGAGAATTGGTCGCTTGATAGCCAACGAGCTCCGGCGTCTTCGGCTGGCCGTCTGTGCCGTTCTGATAGTTGTATTGCGGCTGGATGGAGAAACCTGATGTTTGCATGTCGCGCTCAGCAATACCGCTGTCCTTCAGTGTCGCAAGTACCGCGCCCATTGCCTTGTTGTTCTGGTCGAGCGCATCATGGGCGGACTTTGCCTGCTTGACGACCGAGAGCGTCACAAGCGCCGTATCCGGCGAGATCGCCGACTGGCCTTCGCCCGAGACCACGATGACGGATTGGCGGTCTTTCGCATCCTGCGCAAAGGCATTCGCACCGGCCGCCGCCAGAAAGGCAGCGCCGATCACCGCGGAGAGAGCGAAATTCCTGGTTTTGGTCAATGACATGGTTCGTTCCTTGGTTGATGTTTTCCTCATTATCGCTTTTTGTCGATTGATTGTGAACGTATTGCGGCGGTCCCTTGTCGGGCCATGGAATTTGCGCTAGAGCGGGTCTGCTTCGGGGGACCATTGCCCCGTCGCCACGCGACCGCTCCGCCGGCGCCGGGCCTGTAGCTCAATGGTTAGAGCC
The DNA here is from genome assembly GCF_052114685.1 of Rhizobium sp. 2YAF20. Taxonomy (NCBI): domain Bacteria; kingdom Pseudomonadati; phylum Pseudomonadota; class Alphaproteobacteria; order Hyphomicrobiales; family Rhizobiaceae; genus Rhizobium; species Rhizobium sp. 2YAF20. The sequence goes on from NZ_JBFRFF010000001.1 coordinate 646,761, forward strand.
GGCGGCTCATAACCGCTTGGTTGGGGGTTCGAGTCCTCCCGGGCCCACCATTTTCTTTTTAGATTGCCCGCCTAGGATGCGGCTTGCCACGTTCCGGCTATCGAGACCGTCGCGCAGGGAAACGAATTGGATGTATGCTTTCGACGTTGCCGTAACCCAGTGGATAAATTCGTTATCGGGTCATTCCGGTATTCTGGATTGGCTTGTCATGACGGTTTCGACGATCGGGGTGCCGCTCATGATCCTCGCCGTTGCCGTTCAATGGTGGGTGAGGCGTGACAGCGCCCATGTTAGACATGTTCTCATTGCCGCCGGCCTGTCGTTTCTTCTCGGCCTTGGGCTCAACCAGGTGATCCTGCTTTTTCTGCACAGAATGCGACCCTATGAGGCCAACGTCACTCACCTGATCATTTCGCCGACGGTCGATTATTCGTTTCCATCGGATCACGCGACTGCATCATTTGCGATTGCTGCCGCATTCCTGCTGCATGGCTTTTCCCGGCGCGGGGCTGCCTTTGTCGTTGCGGCGCTCGTCATTGCATTCTCCCGCGTCTATCTGGGCACACATTATGTCAGCGACATCTTGGGCGGCGCGGCGACAGCCGTGTTTGCGGCCTGGGTGGTGCGGTCTCTTTACGTTGAGAACACCAGGGTCGACCGGTTTCTGACCAGTCTCTTGTAGCGGCTCTTGGATTGCCGGGGTTCGTTCACGGCGATGATTTCGGCTGAAGAGGTAGGCTCGCTTACCCAATTCGGCCTAAGGCAAACGTCCGACTGATGCGTTGATCTCGACCTATCCGCGCACTAAAAGTAAGACATGAGAAAGCGAACTGTCTCATTCCTGTTCTGCCTGATAGCACTGGCGATGATCCTGTCGCTGGTCGCGTTCAACGCGTTTGTCCAGAACGAAGCGTTTGCGGCGGACACCCATGACAGCTTGCCCTCCCGGGTCGCTACCGTCGCAATTCATATCGCCGCGGCTGATTGTCTAAACAGGGCAGGCCAGCCTGTTGCCGACCAGCACCACGGCAAGGTCGGCGGGCGAAAGTGCTGTGGCACTGCCTGTTCGGTCTTGGCAATTCTGACTTCGGTCATGGCCATTCCCGTCGGCCCTCAACAGAGCATTAGGGCAAATTCCGAATGCCTGGAGCTCGTCTCCTTCGTTTGCCGAAGCCTCCATCGCCCGCCAATCGCGTGATTTGCACTGCAAGGAATTAATTGCGCGGGGAGTGGGTTGCAAGCGGTCATCCAGGCAGACTGGTTGATGTGACAATCGCCGGTAGCGGCCAATTTTCCCCCAAAAGCATCGCATTTTTGCATTCAATCGGCTCTCTTTGCGCTTTTGAGCGTGGAGGTGCAAACGACATAGGAGATTCGCCATGCCAAGCAACGTCACCAATTTCACTGATGTCATTCGCAGGACACCACGAAAATTATGCCGGGCCGTCTGGGAGAGCATACCCGGTCCGATCGTCAAGACCGCGCCTATGCGCTATACCGGCAAGCTCATCTATCGGAATTTCACGCGCAATGTCCTGCGCGTGCAAAGCCATTACACGCATTTCATGAGAAATCCCCCACTGCTTGACGCTCTTGCTAGTCTTTTGACCGACTTCGACAAGGGCTCGACGCTGCGCCTTGCGTCGATCGGGTGCAGCACGGGGGCGGAGCTTTATTCGACCTTGCACGTGCTCCGTCGCGCGCGACCGGACTTGACGTTCCTGGCGCAGGGCGTCGATATTTCGAGCGCGGTCGTGGAGATTGCCAGGCGCGGCATCTATCGTCCAGACGCACCGGCGGCTGAGGATGGGCTCTATCAGGCCGGGCGTGCGGAAGTCTCGAGCAAGGACATAGACGAGTTTCGCGGTATTCTTGAAACCCTGCCTGACGGAACCTTGCGCGTGCACGAATGGCTTCGTGAAAATTCAAGTTGGTGGACGGCCGATGCCACGGATAAATCCCTGCTCGATGTGGTTGGCGACCAGGATATCGTCCTTGCCAACAATTTCATGGGGCCCATGGAAGACCCGCTTGCCGAGGCTTGCCTGCGCAACATCATGCGGCTGGTCAAGCCCGGCGGCCTGCTTGTCGTCGAAGGTATAGACACGGATCTCAAGACACGAATTCTGATGCCGTCAGAGTTCAAGCCAGTGTTGTCGCGACAGGAGGACATATGGACTGCCGACCCTTCCAAGCGGGGGTGGCCCTGGGTGCGCTGGAGCTACGAGCCTCTGGATCGCAATGAGGAAGGCTGGCAATTTCGGTATTCGGTGATCTTCCGGCGCGTATCAGCTTAAGGGTCGGCGCCATGCCAAAGCTTGGCAAAAGTATGTCAGACAACGCTAGTCGCGGGAGCCCCTGGCGCGGGGGTCCTGTGGCTGGTCTTCATCTTCCGGCAACATCCGAATAAAGTTTATAACCGCGTAGAAAAGGCCAAACAGAACAACTGCAGCAATAACGAAATATACGCTGTGCACGATCCTTGGGTAATCTCTCGAGAGCAAGTGCAACATGTCGTAAGCAAATATAGCAAACACTGCCATAACCGGCGCCACCACAAGTGCCATATTCCGACGGATAAATCTGATCATCACACGTCTCCTTCGCGACTGTTATAGCAGCGCAAGATTACGTGGAAATTAGGATGACCTGCGTCGCCTGGCTCCGTGAGGGCCGATCGGTTCGGAACTTCCGCAAGCGCAGGGCGTTCCCTGTCAGCCACGAGGAGAGACATCGATGTCGGATGCATTCAGATCGCAGAGGGTTGCGTCTCGAAGTTCGGTTGCTCCTGACCTGGAGCGGTCTGGCAGCGCCCGCCACGATATTCCAGCCTCGACGCCGCTGGATGAAGCAAGATCCAAGGCCCGGTTGGAAGTCGAGCGCCTTCGGGACGAAGTCGCTCTTCTCAAGGAACGATTGGCCGCGATCCCCTTGCGAACGAGAGGCATGATTGCGACAAAGGGGGTATGGATCAATGCCAGTGCTCGGGCGCAACTTGGAAAACACCCTTGGGCGAAACTCGCGGCGGCTTTTCTGGCCAGCTACGTTTTCGGAAAAGTCATCCAAAAAGTGCCGTTCGGATTGGTGGCCGCTGTGCTCGTGGGTCGGGGACGGCATCTAAGGTAGCGACACAATGGTTTCTAGCGATTGGAGGAGGCTGCGGGTTCCGGCAGGCTGCTTGTCCGATTGACGTCGAAAATCTGCGACAGGGTCTCGAGAATTACGCCCACCCCATCGAAACTCAACGAGTAGTAAATCGTTTGAGCATCGCGGCGGGTCTTTACCAACTTTAGCGCGCGCAATTTGGCCAGGTGCTGGGAAAGCGCGGATTGGCTAAGCCCCACGAGCTCCGTCAAGGCGTTTACCGAAAGTTCGCGGTCTGAAAGTAGGTCAAGGACCTCAAGACGATGGGGGTTCGCCATCGCGTTCAAGAAAGCGGCCTTGCGTTTAAGGGAATCTCGGTCAACAGAACTATGCATAACGCATCCATCTAAAATCCAGCGCAGGATATATGCCGGATCTCTAACGGTCAATTTACTAATGAGAAGGTTGTTACCCAATTGGAGTATCAACCCTGAGTGCCGCGCTTTTCAAACGCCGATTGGACCGCAAGTGTTCTTCGTTCGTTTCCTTAGGATTAGTGGTTACTAATCTACAAACGCCTATGCGACACTGTCGTACGGGAAGTAGCACGATTTCGGCGAAACGGAAGATTTGCTGAGGGTTCTACGTTCGAAGACACCCCGTGGCTTGAACAGCTGTCGGGTGTTGGGACTTCAGTGAAGTTCGTTGCCGTGAAGGGCGCCGAGGAGCTGGTCCTGCGTTTGATGGCCGGCATTATATAGATCGATTGCCTTGCTTGCGATGGACAGGCCTTCTTGGCTGTGAAGTCTGATGCTTCGCTCCGCGCACCACGCATAAAGGGCGCCGGCAAGAACGTCGACATCGTCGGAATGAACGGATGAATTAAGCATCATGGACATGAGCGATACCTCTGCGTCTGAGTGGAGCCTGATTCGCTCGAACGAAGCGAATGTCGGCAAGACTGATTTTATTTCAGAGGTTTGCAAGGCCGTTCACATGCTGACGTTAACGCCGCCCGAATATGGGACAACGGCCGTCCCATATCGACACATCGCCCGGCGCCGGGTTCATTGCACGGGGTCTGGTTCATTGCACGGGGGTCTGGACGGGCGGATGAAGGCCAGCGTTTACGCTGGGCGCGCCCCGGCGCCCGTTTGGATCGACAAAGAGGAGGACGCCAAAAGCGAATGCCATGGCGATCATCGCTCCGAGTATGAGTTTGACGCGCGGTCCTATCATTGCCGAACGATATGAGACGCCTGTATTGCTGCGCAGATCAGCTCTTCTGCGTAAAATACAGCAGCTCTTGCGTCCGTCCTGTCGAGCTTCATTTCACCGCACTTATCGTGCATGGCCTCTCGAATTTCGGCGATCAACGATTTATCGACGCTGTCGTCACCCTCTGCGAGAGCGTGGGTCAAGGCTGCCTGAGCAACGACTTCGAGGACTGCCATTCGTCCTTCGATTTCGCCGAGGGAAGGGATGGCATTCCTGGCGCTGTCGCGCTTGCAGTCGCGGCTAGTGGTAAGCATTTTTGGTCACCTCCTTAGCTAACTGCTTATAACCCCCCGCGGCCAAAAAGGTTCAAATATATCGATCACGAATTGTAAGTGCCGACCGGCCTCATTCCGCCGGGCAGAGCGCGGTCGATCCGAGCACGTCGCCGCAGTTGGGCGAGCGGCGGAAATCGTCGTAGTAGAGCGTCCAGTTCGTCGTGTCGGCGTCGCGATAGGGGCCGAATTTAAAGTACTGGTTCTTGCCGAGGCCGACATCGGCGTGGCCGATATGTCCCTTGACGGTGACGATCCACTTATCGTTGGCAAAGATTTCGATGCGGCCGCTGCCGTCAGGCCCGGGCTTGGTGTAGATCGCAAAATCGATCCAGCCGCTGTCGGGTGTCGGCAACTTGTTGCCGTGATCGGTCACGGTGATGGCGTTGGTGCAGCTTGTGAATTCGCCACCGTCATCCTTCGTCCAGGTCGGGTCGGTGGCGATCAGCGCGCGCATCTGATTGGTATCCGGCCGGTACCAGACGGGCGTCTGCGTGTCGCCGCAGGATTTCGGGTCGCCGCTTGCCGATCCGGTCGGCGGGGCGACATAATTGGTCTCGACGGTGGCAAACAGCTTGCCGTTGTTCAGCCTGATCGCCAGGAACGGACTGAAATCACCCTTCGCATCCGGACCGATCTCGCGCTTCCACTGGGCGATGAGATAGCGGTGGTCGCCGGAGGGGATGGGATCGGCGAATTTGACGGCGAAGCCGTACCAGACGCCCTGCGTGTAGGGAACGCGATGCTTGGTGCGCTCCCAGACCTCGGCGCGCTCGCTGCAATCTTTCTTCGTGGTCGTACATAGAGGCTTGACGCTGAGCTTCAGTGCGCCGCCGCCGTCGCGGCTCACTTCTGATTGGAACTCGTAGCTGCCGGCGCTCTGTTCGTAGTTCTCGCGATAATAGAGACGTCCGCTGGGGGAAAAATCTTTGCCGTCGAAGCCGTCCCGCAGCACCTCCTGTCCGGGGTCGCCTGCGCGGGCGGAGGCGACACGTGAGATCGCAGCGAGGATGGCAAGCAGGACGATTTTCGCTCTCATAGACTGTATTTCCCCCGATCAGCATCAATGATGCGTCATCAATGCCGTGATCGGCGGCAGCGAGCAAGAGGCTATCGGCTTCAGGCTGTGGTAATGGCGCTATCGCCTTGGCGCTGAACGGGATTCCGGCGGATTGACAGGCGCGCTCCTCAGTCATGCACGTGCGACGGAGTGGACAAATGCGACGCGGCGCGTTTGATAGGCCAAGTCTTAAGCTATCTGGGAGAGGATTCGTCCATGACGCTAGAACATGATCTAAGCCGCATCGCACTGCAGGAGGAGACCCTGCGCTTCGACGCTTTCGACCTTTCCACGGCCTGGGTGCTGGGCAAGCTGCTTCACGATCTTGCCGGCGAACGCAATCTCGGCGTCGCCATCGATGTGACGTTCCACTCCATGCCGGTGTTCTACGTCGCGCTGCCAGGCTCCACGCCCGACAACGCCAACTGGATCCGTCGCAAGCGCAACATGGTGCTGCGTTACTTCCGCAGTAGCTACGCCAGCGGTCTTTCGCTGGAAAAGCGGGGGAAGACGATCGAAACCGACGGGCTGCCCGCCACCGAGTATGCAGCCCATGGCGGCAGCTTTCCCATTTATGTCAATGGCACAGGCTGCGTCGGCGCCGTCACCGTTTCAGGCCTGCCGCAGCGCGACGACCACAATCTGGTGGTGGAAGCCCTGGCGCTGATGCTCGGCCACGAGCTCCACAACCTCGCACTGTCGGACCGCTGACGATCAAAGCCTGCCGCCGGCCTCGGCTATGACCTTGGTCAGGCTGCCGGCCGCTGGGAACAGCGGGATAAGGCAGGCCTGCAGCGCGTGATAGATGTCTCCCTTGCCGGAGAACAGCGTATGGGCAGGAACGAGATCTTCCGTCAGTTCCTCATGCCACCCGCCGTTCTCGCGGTCGACGAATGCGCTGGCGATGGCACCCCAGATCTTGCGGTAGCTCTCCTCGTGGAAATCGCTCGGCGCAAGTTCGTTGAGGTAGTGAGCAGCACCTGCTGCCTCGCAGGCAGGCCACCACAGCTTGTTGCGCTTGGCCGGTACATCCTGCCAGTCCAGCGTGTAGAAGAAGCCGCCTTTGTCGCTGTCCCAGCCCAGTGACATCGATTGCGAGAACAGCGCCTTGGCGGCGTCCGGCATCCATTCGTGGCGCTTGCCGCCGAGTGTCCAGAGCTGGAGGATCAGCCGCGCCCATTCCAGCCAGTGGCCTGGGGTGGTGCCGGACGGCCGAAACATCTCATTGCCGCGGTAATGCTTGTCGAGTTCCCATTTGTCGTTGAAATGTTCGGGAACACGATAGCCGACGTTGCCTGCCTGACGGCGGATCACGAGATCGGCGATGCTTTCGGCCTTTTCGAGATAAGACCGATCTCCGGTCGCCTCAAAGGCTGCCATGAGGGCTTCGGTCAGGTGCATGTTGGAATTTTGGCCACGATAGTCACCGATCGGTGACCAATCCTGATTGAACTCCTCGGCAATGGCGCCATGGGTCGCTTCCCAGAAGCGCGTGTCGAGGATCTCGGTGATATCGGCGAGCATGCCGTCTGCAAGCGGATGACCGACCGTCTTAGCGGAAGAGGCGGCGAGCAGGACGAAGGCATGTCCGTAACCTTGCTTGCTGGCATCGACCGGACCGTCATTGTTGACAGACCAGACATATCCGCCATGGGTCGTGTCCCGGTGCTGGTTCCAGAGATAGGTCATGCCGTGATCGACGATTTGCTCCGAGCCTGGCCGGCCGAGCAGGCTGCCGATCGAAAAACAATGCACCATGCGGGCGGTCGAATGGATGCCACGCACGGGGTTGACCGCATCGAGCGGACGACCCACATCGTCCATGTCATAGAAGCCGCCCTTCGGATTGACGGCGCGGTATTGAAAGAAATCGAAGAGACCGTTCGCCTGATCCAGCAGCCACCGACGGTGATAATCCCGGGTGCTCCAGTTACCGAGCGTAGGCGTTTTTTCTAACGTGTTCATATACATCCTCCCGAGACTTTGACCTACGCCTATAGCGTCCTATGGTTGGGCTGTCACGGAGGTTAGGGTTATCTTCGAGGCAAAATTTCCGGATATCAAGCCACCAAGTCGTCGAATGTGACACAATGGCCAGCAAGGGCGGCACTTGCCTTTTGCCTGATCAAGCGGAGCAACGCTCGTCTGTGGTTACAAACCGCTGGCCGCGTTCGATGGGAACAATCCCTGACAGTTCAGAGGGAAAGAGATATATTGACATAAAGATATCTTTATGTGATCTGGAGCTAGAGTCGCAATTAGGCCAAAGGAATACGCTCGTGTTTGATGATCTTTTCGGTCCCGCATCGGCGAAACGTGACGGCAGCGACATTTTCGAGGCATTGAAGCAGGCTGCGCGCGAGCGCATTCTGGTGCTTGACGGCGCCATGGGAACGCAGATTCAGGGCCTCGGCTTCAACGAGGATCATTTTCGCGGCGAGCGCTTCATCGGCTGCGCCTGCCATCAGCAGGGCAACAACGATCTTCTGATCCTCAGCCAGCCCGACGCGATCGAAGAAATTCACTATCGCTACGCCAAGGCCGGCGCCGATATTCTCGAAACCAACACGTTTTCCTCGACGCGCATCGCCCAGGCCGACTACGAGATGGAAGCGGCGGTCTACGATCTGAACCGCGGCGGCGCGCTCGTTGCTCGCCGAGCGGCCATCCGTGCCGAGCGCGAGGACGGAAAGCGCCGTTTTGTCGCCGGTGCGATCGGCCCGACAAACCGCACGGCATCCATCTCTCCTGACGTTAACAATCCGGGCTATCGCGCCGTCTCGTTCGATGATCTGCGCATCGCCTATGGCGAACAGATCGACGGCCTGATCGACGGCGGTGCCGACATCATCCTGATCGAGACGATCTTCGATACACTGAATGCCAAGGCGGCGATCTTTGCCTGCGAGGAGCGTTTTCTTGCAAAGGGCGTGCGGCTGCCAGTGATGATTTCAGGCACCATCACCGATCTTTCCGGCCGCACGCTTTCCGGCCAGACGCCGACGGCCTTCTGGAACGCGGTGCGCCATTCCAATCCTTTCACGATCGGGCTCAACTGTGCGCTCGGCGCCGACGCCATGCGTCCGCATCTGCAGGAACTGTCAGGCGTCTCCGACACCTTCATTTGCGCCTATCCGAATGCCGGGCTGCCCAACGAATTCGGGCAATATGACGAGACGCCCGATATGATGGCGGCGCAGATCGAGGGATTTGCAGCCGAAGGCCTCGTCAATATCGTTGGCGGCTGCTGCGGTTCGACGCCGGAGCATATCGCCGCGATCGCTGCGGCGGTCTCCAAGTACAAGCCGCGCGAGATCCCCGAGCACCGCCCGTTCATGTCATTGTCGGGCCTCGAGCCCTTCGAGCTGACCAGGGATATTCCCTTCGTCAACGTCGGCGAGCGTACCAATGTCACGGGTTCGGCCAAGTTCCGCAAGCTGATCACCAATGCCGATTATAACGCAGCACTCGTCGTTGCTCGCGACCAGGTCGCGAACGGCGCTCAGATCATCGACATCAACATGGACGAGGGGCTGATCGATTCGGAAAAGGCAATGGTCGAGTTCCTCAACCTGATCGCTGCCGAACCGGATATTGCGCGCGTGCCTGTCATGATCGATTCGTCGAAGTTCTCGATCATCGAAGCCGGCCTCAAATGCGTCCAGGGCAAGTCGATCGTCAATTCGATCTCGCTGAAGGAAGGCGAGGAGAAATTCCTCGCCCAGGCGCGGCTCGTGCACAATTACGGTGCCGCCGTCGTTGTCATGGCGTTCGACGAAACCGGACAGGCCGACACCTACCAGCGCAAGGTCGATATCTGCGCCCGCGCCTACAAGCTTCTGACCGAGGAAGCCGGTATCTCGCCCGAGGATATCATTTTCGACCCCAACGTCTTTGCGGTGGCGACCGGCATCGAGGAACACAACAATTACGGTGTCGACTTCATCGAAGCGACGCGGACGATCCGCCAGCAGATGCCGCTCGTTCATATCTCTGGCGGCGTGTCAAACCTCTCCTTCTCATTCCGCGGCAACGAGACCGTGCGCGAGGCGATGCACTCGGTGTTCCTCTATCACGCCATCCAGGCGGGGATGGACATGGGCATCGTCAATGCCGGACAGCTGGTCGTCTATGACAACATCGATCCGGAACTGCGCGAGGCCTGCGAGGATGTCGTGCTCAATCGCCGGGCCGACGGCACCGAACGACTGCTCGAGATCGCCGAGCGGTATCGCGGCACCGGCGTGCGCGAGGCCAAAGTGCAGGATCTTGCCTGGCGCGATTGGTCGGTCGAAAAGCGGCTGGAACACGCGCTGGTCAACGGTATTACAGAGTATATCGAAGCCGATACGGAGGAGGCGCGTCTCGGCGCTGTCCGGCCGCTGCATGTCATCGAAGGGCCGCTAATGGTCGGCATGAATGTTGTCGGCGACCTGTTCGGCACCGGCAAGATGTTCCTGCCGCAGGTGGTGAAATCGGCGCGGGTGATGAAGCAGGCGGTTGCCGTGTTGCTGCCCTATATGGAGGCCGAAAAGCTTGCCAATGGCGGTAGCGGCGAGCGGCAGGCGGCCGGCAAGGTGCTGATGGCGACCGTCAAGGGCGACGTTCACGACATCGGCAAGAACATCGTCGGCGTCGTGCTTGCCTGCAACAACTACGAAATCATCGACCTCGGCGTCATGGTGCCGGCAACGAAGATCCTCGAGACAGCCATCCGCGAGAAGGTCGACATCATCGGCCTGTCAGGCCTGATCACGCCGTCGCTCGACGAGATGGTGCATGTGGCTGCCGAAATGGAGCGGCAGGGTTTCGACATTCCGCTGCTGATCGGCGGCGCAACGACCAGCCGCGTGCATACGGCCGTGAAGATTCATCCGCGCTACGAAAAGGGCCAGACGGTCTATGTGAACGATGCCTCGCGTGCGGTCGGCGTCGTCTCCGCGCTGCTGTCGGAGGACGCCAAACAAGGATATGTCGATACCGTCCGGGCCGAATATGCCAAGGTCGCCGCGGCCCATGCGCGCAACGAGCTGGAGAAGGTTCGCCTGCCGCTTGCCCGCGCCCGCGAGAATGCGGAGAAGCTCGACTGGGCTTCTTACAAGCCGACGGCACCGTCTTTCCTCGGGACAAAGGTATTCGAGCACTACGATCTGGCCGAGCTTGCCAAATACATCGACTGGACGCCGTTCTTCCAGACCTGGGAATTGAAGGGCCGCTATCCTGCGATCCTCGAGGATGAGAAGCAGGGTGAGGCGGCTCGCCAACTGTTTGCCGATGCTCAGGCCATGTTGAAGAAGATCATCGACGAGAGCTGGTTCCGCCCACGTGCCGTCATCGGCTTCTGGCCGGCCGGCAGCGTCGGCGACGATATCAGGCTTTTCGCGCACGAGGCGCGCGAGACGGAAATTGCGACCTTCTACACGCTCCGCCAGCAGCTTTCCAAGCGCGACGGCCGGCCCAATGTGGCCTTGTCGGACTTCGTCGCGCCAACGGAGAGTGGTGCCAAGGACTATGTCGGCGGCTTCGTCGTCACGGCCGGCATCGAGGAGATCGCGATTGCCGAGCGCTTCGAGCGTGCCAATGACGACTATTCCTCGATCCTCGTCAAGGCGCTGGCCGACCGCTTCGCAGAGGCATTTGCCGAGCGAATGCACGAGCGAGTGCGCCGCGAATTCTGGGGCTATGCCAAGGACGAAGACCTCACTGCCGAGGAATTTCTGAACGAGGCCTATGCCGGCATTCGGCCGGCGCCCGGTTATCCGGCGCAGCCCGACCATACCGAAAAGGATACGCTGTTCCGGCTGCTCGACGCGGAAGCTGCCACGGGCGTGAAGCTGACGGAAAGCTTTGCGATGTGGCCGGGTTCTTCGGTGTCCGGCATCTACATCGGCCATCCCGACAGCTATTATTTCGGCGTCGCCAAGGTCGAACGCGACCAGGTGCAGGATTATGCGGCGCGCAAGGGCATGGCGATCGACCAGGTCGAGCGCTGGCTCGGCCCGGTGCTCAACTATGTGCCGACAGTGCGCGAAGCGAAAATTGAGGATGCGGCGTAATCGGCGAGTCTTTTCGGGTGGTTGGAACGATCGGCTGAGAGGGTCTGCGACATCGGATCGTCCTATCGATTGAATATGTACTATACGTATAATATTTAAGCTTCAACCTATTCAACTCGGCCCGATCGTCAGTTCCGCGACAAAATCATAGGCGTCGCCGCGATAGAGCGAGCGGGTGAATTCGACGGCGCGGCCGGAGGCGAGGTAGGATATGCGTTCAATCGACAGGCCGGCGGCCCCGACGGGGACGTCGAGCAGGCTGGCATCGGCCTCCTTCATGTTGGTCGCGGAAATCCGCTGGACGGCGCGAACCGGACGCACCTGCCGCCTCTCCAGTTCGGCATAAAGCGATGTGGTCACCGTCGCGGGATCGGGCAGGAATTCACCGGAGACGCTTGCATGTTCGATTGCCAAGGGCTGGTCTTCGGCGATGCGCAAGCGGCTGAGCCTTGAAACCTTGGTGTCGGCGGCAAGGCCGAGTATCATCATTTCGTCGGGCGAGGGGGTGTGGATACCCTTATGGAGCCATTCGGACCGCGCCTTGATGCCGCGCCGCGCCATGTCCTCGGTGAAGGACGTCAACTGCGACAGGCTCTGCTCGACCTTGGAAACGGGCCTGGAGACGAAGGTCCCGGAGCCATGGCGTCGCACCAGCAGACCGTCGGCGACAAGATCGTCGATCGCCTTGCGCACGGTGACACGACTGACGGAAGCATATTCGGCGATGTCGCGTTCGGCTGGCAGGGCGTCGCCTTGCCTAAGCGCCCCCGCCCGTACCGCGTCTTCCAGCGACCGGCGCAGTTTGACGTAAAGCGGGCCGGTGCCGCTTGCAAGCATCCGCTCGGGTGAAAAGAGGCGGGTCAGGTCCTCGGTCATGCGCGCCGCCTTTCGCCGTTTCCGGCAAGATCGACTGCAAAGGAGACCGCGCCGTGCAATGCATCTGCCTTCGCCTCAACGAGCAATGCCTGATGCTGCGGCCCGAGCCAAATCCGATAGGCACCGGCAAGGCCCCCGAGCAGGCAGATGGCTCTGCATTCCGGCCAGAGCACGGCGTCAAGGCCTTGGTTGATGTCATCAGCCGCCTTGCGCACGATCCGAAGTGCAACCGCATCCTCGCCTCGGGCTTGCTCGAAGATCAGCGGCGCATAGCGCGCAAAGTCGCGGGGCTTTGCGGCATGGGCGAATTCGACGACCTTTTGCGGATCGTGGCCGAATTCTTCCATGACGATATCCGTAATGCCCGTCGCGCGGCAAACGCCGTCATGGGCAAGCAGCGCAATTTCGAGAAGATCGCGGCCAAGCCGGGCGCCGCTTGCCTGATCGCCGACGATGAAGCCCCAGCCGCCTATCTCCTTCACCTCGCCATTGCGACGTGCGCCAAAGACCGACCCCGTACCGAATGCGCCGACGACGCCATCGGAGTGGCCAAGTGCTCCTTGAAGCGCGATCAGCGAATCGGTGACCACCTGACATGTCGCAAAGGGCAGGGCCTTTTGGATGCGCGCGCCGTAGGGGCCGACATTGGCGCCGGCTGCGCCGAGCACGACGGCACTTGAGTGAAAGGCGGCCAGATCCAGACCCGCATTCACGAAAGCATCGCGCGCCGAGGCGACGATATTGGCAAGCGCCCCGTCAGGATCCGACAGGATATTGGCGGAGCCCGCCTTGCCGGTGCCGAGCACATTGCCCATTTCGTCAGCCACAGCAGCGCGGCAGCTTGTTCCGCCGCCATCGATGCCGATCGCAAACTGTGTCATCTGATCCTCCGGATGTCGGCTGTTCCCGTGTTTTTTATTACCATACCAAAAAAATACCATTTACCAAGTGGCAATGCAGTTCTTTTTTCGCAATTTTAACATATTGATTTTACACAATAAAATTATTGTGTGAATTTTTATAGGCGAAATAAATTAATTTCGACTGGACAATTGGTATTTTTTTGGACTTAATTCTCGCCAAGGGAACAGTGCGAACAGACGACGGCTACACCGGCATAAAATAGCCGGAGGACCTCGCTAAATGGCGGACCAGCCGGTGTCGGACAAAGTGCGGATCGCAGGATCCATACGGCGGCAGCGTGGCATCGTTCTTCCTTGTTTAAGTTTATTGCGTTTCGCCAGGACCGTCGGCGGAAAGCAGGCAAGTCGGGTGGCTTTGGCGTCATGGCCGCAAGCGCCCTTGCGCATTCGGGGTCGGCAGTCATGGCGACCTCATCGGCGTTGGGTGTCTCTTCATACACCAACCGCTTGTTTCAGAAGAGATCAGCGCTTGTTCCAAGCGCATAAAACAGGAGAGGGAATATGAAAAATAAAGCTCTGAAAACCCTGCTGCTCGCATCCAGCCTCTTGACTTCGGCTGGCCTCGCGCGTGCAGCGGACGTCACCCTGAATGTAGAAAGCTGGCGCAACGACGACCTGGCGATCTGGCAGCAGAAGATCATCCCGGCCTTCGAAGCCAAGAACCCGGGCATCAAGATCACCTTCTCGCCAACCGCTCCGACCGAGTACAACGCGTCGCTGAACGCCAAGCTCGACGCAGGCTCGGCGGGCGACATCATCACCTGCCGTCCGTTCGATGCCTCGCTCGACCTCTTCAACAAGAAGCATCTCGCCGACCTGACGGCCCTTCCGGGCATGGCGAATTTCTCTCCGGTCGCAAAGGCTGCCTGGAGCACCGACGATAGCAAGTCGACCTTCTGCGTGCCGATGGCTTCGGTCATCCACGGCTTCATCTACAACAAGGACGCCTTCGACAAGCTCGGCATCAAGATCCCGACCACGACGGACGAGTTCTACGCCGCGCTCGACAAGATCAAGGCCGACGGCACCTACATCCCGATGGCCATGGGCACGAAGGATCTCTGGGAAGCCGCGACGATGGGCTACCAGAACATCGGTCCGAACTACTGGAAGGGTGAAGAGGGCCGCGACGCCCTGATGGCCGGCAAACAGAAGCTGACCGACGCTGCCTGGGTCGAGCCCTACAAGCAGCTTGCCAAGTGGAAGCCTTACCTCGGCGACGGCTTCGAAGCACAGACCTATTCGGACAGCCAAAACCTGTTCACGCTCGGCCGTGCCGCCATCTATCCGGCCGGTTCGTGGGAAATCGCGCTGTTCACCAGCCAGGCACAGTTTAAGATGGGAGCATTCCCGCCACCGGTTCAGAAGGCTGGCGACACCTGCTACATCTCGGACCATCCGGATATCGGCGTTGGCCTGAACACCAAGTCGGCTCATCCCGAGGAAGCCAAGAAGTTCCTGAGCTGGGTTGCGTCTTCCGAGTTTGCCGATATCTACGCAAACTCGCTGCCGGGCTTCTTCAGCCTGAACTCGGCACCTGTAAAGATGTCCGATCCGCTCGCTCAGGAATTTGTTTCCTGGCGCGGCAAGTGCAAGTCGACGGTCCGCTCGACCTACCAGATCCTGTCGCGCGGCACGCCAAACCTCGAGAACGAGACCTGGGTCGAATCGGCCAACGTCATCAACGGCACGGATACGCCTGACGCTGCCGCCAAGAAGCTGCAGACCGGCCTCGACAGCTGGTTCAAGCCTGCGAAGTAAGTAAAGAAGCTTCACCCTCCCCTTGAAGGGGAGGGTCGGCCCATAGGGCCGGGGTGGGGTGATCCGTTTCAGACAAAACTCACCCCTACCCGCATCTTCGCTGCGACCTCCCCCTTTAAGGGGGAGGTGGGGATCGCGACTATCACCTCGTTAAATTTTCCTCTCCCTGCTTGGCGGGGAGAGGTCTTTGGACCAGGGCGATCATCCTTATTCATCTCGCTGCGCCTTCATGGCCAGGACATAAGAACAGGCAGAAGCCATGAGCGACGTCGACACTGCTGCCGCCATTGATGCGGTTCCAATCAAGCGCCCGAGGCGCTGGCATATCCTCGTTTTCCTTTTTCCGGCCTTTCTGGTCTATACGGCGGTGATGATCCTGCCGCTGATCGAGACGCTGCGACAGTCGATGTACAATCTCGTCGATGGGCAGTTGGCCTTCGTCGGGCTTGCGAATTTCAAGGTGCTGTTCGGCGATCCGCGCTGGGCGCATGATTTTTGGAATGCGCTGCGCAACAACCTTGTCTTCTTCGCCATCCACATGTGCGTGCAAAATCCGATCGGCGTTGCGCTTGCAGCGCTGCTGTCGCTGCCGAAGCTGCGCTTCGTCGCCTTCTATCGCACGGCGATGTTCCTGCCGACGCTGCTGTCCTTCGTCATCGTCGGCTTCATCTGGAAACTGATCCTGTCGCCGATCTGGGGCGTGGCACCCGGAATGATGGACCTGATCGGTCTGAAATCGTTCTTCGAGCCGTGGCTCGGAAAACCGGGCACTGCGCTGATCGCGGTGGCGCTGATTTCCGTCTGGCAATATGTCGGAATTCCGATGATGCTGATCTACGCGGCGCTGCTCAACATCCCGGAAGAGGTGATCGAGGCTGCCGAATGCGACGGCATCACCGGCTGGTCTCAATTCTGGAAGATCAAGCTGCCGCTG
Source organism: Rhizobium sp. 2YAF20 (assembly GCF_052114685.1). NCBI lineage: Bacteria > Pseudomonadati > Pseudomonadota > Alphaproteobacteria > Hyphomicrobiales > Rhizobiaceae > Rhizobium > Rhizobium sp. 2YAF20. The sequence continues at coordinate 663,005 of NZ_JBFRFF010000001.1, forward strand.
GTGCTGCCGGCCATCGGCATCATCTCGATCCTGACATTCGTCGGCAATTTCAATGCCTTCGACCTCGTCTACACCGTACAGGGCGCGCTTGCCGGGCCTGACGGATCGACCGACATTCTCGGGACATTGCTCTACCGAACCTTCTTCGGCTTCCAGTTGCAGCTCGGGGACCGCTCGATGGGCGCGACGATCGCGACGGTGATGTTCCTCATCATCCTTGCCGGCGTCTCGTTCTACCTCTTCGTCGTCCAGCGGCGCATCCGCCGCTACCAGTTCTGAGGAGGCGCTTCATGTCCCAGGCACGCAATTCCACCATCCGCACCGGCCTCGTCCACCTGGCCCTCATTGCCTATACGCTGGTCGCGTTGTTTCCGGTGTTCCTCACCGTCGTCAATTCGTTCAAGGATCGCGCATCGATCTTCCGCTCGCCGCTCAGCGTGCCGTTGCCGTCGACCTTCAGCATGATCGGCTACCAGACGGTCGTGGGCCAGGGCAACTACCTGATCTATTTCGAAAACAGCGCCATCGTCACCGTTTCGGCGATCGTCCTGGTCTTGTTGTTCGGCGCAATGGCTGCCTTCGCATTGTCGGAATATCGCTTCCGCGGCAACCTGATCACCGGGCTTTATATGGCGATCGGCATCATGATCCCCATTCGCCTCGGCACCGTCGCAATCCTGCAAGGCATGGTCGCCGCCGGCCTCGTCAACACTCTGACGGCCCTCGTCCTCGTCTATACCGCTCAGGGGCTGCCGCTTGCGATCTTCATCCTGTCGGAATTCATGCGCACGGTTTCCGACGACCTCAAGAATGCCGGTCGCATCGACGGCCTCAGCGAGTATGCGATCTTCTTCCGGCTGGTCATACCGCTCGTCAGGCCTGCCATGGCGACGGTTGCGGTCTTCACGATGATCCCGATCTGGAATGACCTTTGGTTCCCGCTGATTCTTGCGCCCAGCGAAGCCACAAAGACGGTCACGCTCGGCTCGCAAATATTCATCGGCCAGTTCGTCACCAACTGGAACGCAGTGCTCGCAGCACTTTCGCTCGCGATCCTGCCCATCCTCGTCCTCTATGTTTTCTTCTCGCGGCAGCTGATCCGCGGCATCACCTCTGGAGCCGTCAAGTGAACCCTTCTGCAAAACCGATCCGCGTCCTTGTCGCCGGCCTCGGCAACATGGGCCGCAGCCATGCGCTCGCCTATCACAACAATCCGGGTTTCGAGATCGTTGGGCTCGTCAACCGCTCGAAGCCCCAATTGGCCGAGGAGCTGCAACACTACACAATCCACCCGAATTTCAAGGCGGCGCTCAAGGAATTGAAACCCGACCTCTGTTCGATCTGCACCTATTCGGACAGCCACGCAGACTATGCGGTAACGGCGTTCGAGGCAGGATGCGACGTCTTTATCGAGAAGCCGTTGGCGACCACCGTTGCCGATGCGGAGCGGGTCGTAGCAGCCGCTAAGAGGGCCGGCCGCAAGCTGGTGATCGGCTACATCCTGCGCCACCATCCGTCCTGGATGCGGCTGATTGCTGAGGCGCGAAACCTCGGCGGGCCTTACGTTTTCCGCATGAACCTCAACCAGCAATCGAGTGGGCCGACCTGGGAGACCCACAAGGCGCTGATGCAGACAACCTCGCCGATCGTCGATTGCGGCGTTCACTATGTCGACGTCATGTGCCAGATCACCGACGCCAAGGCGGTCGAGGTTCGTGGCATGGGCCTTAGGCTCTCCGATGAGATCGCATCTGATATGTACAATTACGGCCACCTTCAGGTGAAGTTCGAGGACGGCTCTGTCGGCTGGTACGAAGCCGGCTGGGGGCCGATGATCTCCGAAACCGCATTCTTCGTGAAGGATGTCATGTCGCCGAACGGCGCCGTATCGATCGTCATGGACCCGAACGCCAAGTCCGACGATATCGATACGCACACCAAGACCTCCGTCATTCGCCTGCACAACGCCGAGACCGGACCGAACGGCACGTTCATCCATCCGGACCAGGATCTGCACATGGAAGGCGAGCCTGATCATCAAGAACTCTGCAATTTCGAGCAGGCTTACGTGCTCAAGGCCATTCGCGAAGACTTGGACCTGACAAGACACATGCATGACGCCGTGCAATCGCTTCGCATCTGCCTTGCCGCCGACGAGAGCGTCCGCACCGGCAAGACCGTATATCTGTAAGGATTGAATATAGTGGGATCGCTTCAACTGAAATCCATCCGCAAGGCCTACGGCAACCATGATGTGCTGAAGGGCATCGACCTCGAGGTGAAGGACGGGGAGTTCGTCATCTTCGTCGGTCCCTCCGGCTGCGGAAAGTCGACGCTGCTGCGCAGCATTGCCGGCCTCGAGGACGTGACGTCGGGCACGGTGCTGATCAACGGCCAGGATGTGACCGTAACCCCGCCTGCCAAGCGCGGCATCGCCATGGTGTTCCAGTCCTACGCGCTCTATCCGCACCTGACGGTCAAGGACAATATGGGCCTCGGCCTCAAGCAGGCCGGCATGCCGAAGAACGAGATCGACACGCGCGTCGACAAAGCGTCGGGCATGCTCTCTCTGGGGCCATATCTCGCAAGGCGCCCGGCCGAACTTTCCGGCGGGCAGCGCCAGCGCGTCGCAATCGGGCGCGCCATCGTGCGCGAACCGGCCCTTTTCCTGTTCGATGAGCCGCTGTCGAACCTCGATGCCGCGCTGCGCGTCCAGACCCGCCTCGAAATCGCCCGGCTGCATCGCAGCCTGAAGGCGACGATGATCTACGTCACCCACGACCAGGTCGAGGCAATGACGTTGGCCGACCGGATCGTCGTGCTCAATGCCGGAGCGATCGAGCAGGTCGGCACTCCGATGGAACTCTACAATCGCCCGGCCAACGTCTTCGTCGGCAGCTTCATCGGCTCGCCGCAGATGAACATGATCCCCGGCGACAAGCTCGGTGACGCCAAGGCAAAGACCATCGGCGTCCGCCCGGAGCACATTACGCTATCACGCCAGCAAGGAACCTGGGCCGCCAAGGTCGTTCACGTCGAGCACCTCGGCGCCGACACGATCATCTATCTCGAATCCGACCAGACCGGGCTGCTGACGGTTCGCCTCTTCGGGGAACACCAATACGAGCCTGATGAAATCGTCTACGCCACCCCCGACACCACCCACATGCACCGCTTCGACGCCAACGACCAGGCGATCCGCCCCTAACCCTCTCCGCGCGCCCCTATTACGCAAGCCCCGCCCTCGTGCGGGGCATTTTTTTGAGTACATCCGGTCATCCGGACGAATTCATCAGGCCGTCATGGTGCCTCTGTAAACTTTGTCCTGTCTACATCAATGGGAGCACAAGATGACCGCTGCAGTGACTTCATATGCGACATGGCATACCGAACCAAACGGCGATACAGCGATGGCTCTATCGCATCATCGATATTGGCGGCATTTTATTGAGACGGTTCCTGAGCGCGACTTCTCCTCGAAGACCATTCTTGACTTCGGCTGCAGTCGTGGCGGGTTCTTGCGCTTGCTTCATGCGTTGCGGCCATTCCGACGAGGTATCGGGATTGATATCGCGTCCGAATCCGTTGCCGCGGCGGATGCTGCCAAGGGCGATTTGCCGCTTCGCTTCGCGGTTGCCACCGATCTCGTGCCGTGGGCTGATACCATCGACGTGGCTTTTAGCTATGAAGTCATTTATCTGCTGCCGGATTTGAAAATGCACGCCGGGCAGATGTACCGGGTGCTGCGAGATGGCGGCATCTACTACGCGGTGACGGGTTGCCATACGGAAAACCCGCTCTGGCCGAAATGGCGCCACCTGATCGGTTCAAACAGCAATGCGCCGGTGCAGGATTATTCGCCTCAAGATTACATCGAGGCTTTCGCCGCGGCCGGGTTCGACGTCTCCGTAAAGCGCTTCGGCTTCGACGGCTTCGTATCGGCGACGAAGGATCGCAAATATTATCCAAGCGTTCTCGACGCTATCGCCTATCCCGCGGAATACAAATTGCTGTTCCGGCTCGAAAAGCGTGTGTGAGCGATCCGGTCATGATTGATCGCAAGAGCGGCAGCACGTTGTGGCATCAAATCGGCGAGGTTCTTGCCGCCGAGATCGCTGCCGGGACGCTCGTGCCCGGCGACCAGTTGCCGACCGAGCCGCAATTGATGGAGCGCTACGGCGTCAGCCGTTTCACCGTCCGGCAAGCGCTCGCACACCTTGAGGCCAGGGGACTTGTGCGGGCCGAGCAAGGCCGGGGGACCTTCGTGCATAAGGGGACACTGGACTACACCCTGTCGAAAAAGACGCGTTTTTCAAAGAACCTGATCGAGCAGGGTTTCGAGCCGGGCGGGGAATTGCTTGTGCACGAAATCATTGCGGCGCCGTCCCGTGTTGCATCCAGGCTGGGTCTTCCGACTGGCGCTATGGTCATTCATCGCCGCGGTGTCATGACGGCGGACGGCGTTCCGGTGGAGTTGGGAGACAGTTTCTACCCAGCTGACCGTTTCCCGGATTTTGACAGGGTGCGGGCAACGCATTCGACGATCACTGCAGCTTTGGCGATCTACGGTATCGAGGACTATGACCGGCAGTCCACGGAGATCGAGGCGCGCATGCCGAGCGCCGAGGAAGCACGGCTGCTGCGACAGCCCAAGTCACTGCCGGTGCTCGTCATCACCAAGGTCGATGCCGACAAGAGCGGCAGCCCGATTGCCTATGCCGAAACGTTGTGGTCTGCGGAACGGGTAACGTTCAAGATCGATTTAGGGTGATCCACGCTATCGCAAGTTCGGCTGCTGCGCAGGGCGGAAGGCGGAACGGATGACGTTGGCCATGCTTTCGACGGCGGGGCTTGCGTGATAGGCGTTGCGCCTCATTACGACGCGGGATGAATCGATCGGCGGGAAACCGTCTTCCAATGTCAGCTCGCGGCAGTCCGCAGGGATATTGCTGCGCGACAGCGGCGCGATGCCGAGGCCGGCCGTGACTGCTATCTTGAGGCCGCCGCTGGTATCGCAGCTATAGGCGACGCGATAGGGCCGGCTATGCTGTTCAAGTGACCTGATGGCGAAATCGCGGCACCAGTTCGAGCGGCCGTAAACGGCGATCGGTACGGGGTCGCGTTCATGCAGCTTGTGGACGGTCGATGTCACCCAGACGGTTGGATCGACGAAGAGCACTTCGCCCCGCGTCTCAATGCTCCAGTCGAAGACGACGGCAAGGTCGAGCATGTCGTTTTCCAGCGCTTGCATCTGCTGGGCCGTGTATCCGCACAGGACAGTGACATCGACCTTGGGCTGGCTTTCCGCAAAGGCGGCCAGTGCCCGGGGGAGCACTGTATCACCGTATTCTTCGGGAATGCCGATACGCACCGGGCCGTCCAGCGGTTTGCGGCGCATCGCCGCGGTGGTTTCGTCCATCAGTCCGACAATGCGTCGCGCATAGGGAAGAAGCTGCCGGCCACTTTCGGTCAGCGCCACGCCACGCGGCCCACGAGCGAAAAGCGGCGTACCGATGTTTTCTTCCAGCCGCTTCACCTGCAGGCTGACAGCCGATTGGGTGCGCCCCACATCTTTTGCAGCGCGCGTGACGTTTCCGGTGTCGGCGACCACGAGAAATACACGCAGCAAGTCGCTGTCGAGAGGGATCTGCATCACATCCTGCCATCAAATTTTTCAATGGCTGCTATTGTCACTATTCGTTTGTGCGATGTCAAACGGCGGATCACATCTACTGCGTTCGAAAAGGTGCGGAGCGACCGGGATGTGTGATGCGGGCAAAGGCCAGGAGCGAGTGCAGCTGCGGTTCGACTTGATTCGATATCGCTCACTTCAGCTCGTCGCGGAAAGGCCAAACGATCACTTGCTTCAGGACGCCGGCCTGTCTCGCGAGGAGGCGCATGACCTTTTGAAGCCGCGGCCCATCCTTAGTTGGCTATTTGCCCCCCGCGACCTTTGGCGATCTCTTGGGAATCTCGCGTTTTATCGCTCTCAACCGAGAACTGGGCGCATGAAGCTTCGCTCGTAGCTGACGATGCTGCGATTGCGTTTTTCGAGATCGAAGGCAGCCTGGCATTCGGCATCGTCCGCCATTTGATGTCGATAGCTTTCATAGGCTGCAAGGCTCGGAAAGGAGAAGAGGGCAACGGCGATGTTGTTGGCGCCTTCGGATGGCAGAAAATAGCCGTGGTGCGTGCCGCCCATCCTGTTGACGATCGGGATCCAGAGGCGCGCATAGGTCTCGAATTCCGCAATCTTGTAGGGTTCAACGACGTAGCGAAGATGGCAGGTAATCATGATGGCACCTTTGGTTCTTGTGGGAGTCGCGCCTTGCAAGCGCGACAAATCTAGCCGTCTGGGATGGCGGCCACGGCAAAGCCTAGCAAGCAGCCGTGTACTGAGTCTTGCGTGGTGTCCGGTAACGGCCACTGCGAAGCGTAGACAAGGAGGTTGTAGGCCGGAACATATGTGAACGGATAGATAGCCCCGAAATCGAACGTTATCGGAGTAGCTGACCCTATCTCTCTAAGGGGAAGGCGGAATCGCGGGCTGCGTCATTGCGAGTGGCTTGAGATGCTCCCGGGGTTCGTACCGCCAGCATGCAACCAAGAGGTTTGTCGTGAACAGGCGCTGGCTGAAGGCAGGCGTCCTTGAGGACGGGGCTATCCACCCGAGCGATGAAGGAACTCCACAAGGAGGGTCGATCAGCGTTTTGCTGAGCAACGTTTATCTACACTACGTGCTCGACCTCTGGTTCGAGCGCGTGGTGAAGGTCCAGCTCAAGGGCGAAGCCCGGCTGGTGCGTTATATCGACGACTTCGTGATCTGTTTCCAACATCAATCGGATGCGCTCCGCGTCGAGGAAGCTCTCCGTCATCGTTTGGGGAAGTTTGGCCTCACACTTGAGCCGAGCAAGACCAAGTTGGTCGAGTTTGGCCGGTTTGCCCAGAGGGACGCGAGCAAACGCGGCAGAAGCCGCCCAGAGACGATCTACTTTCTGGGCATGACGCTGTACTGCTCGCGGAACCAAAAGGGTAACTTCAAGGTCGGGATGCGCACGGAGAAGTCTCGGCTTCGACGTAGTCTCTCGGCTCTGCAGGAGCTGATGCGGCAAGTTCGACATTACGTCATCAGAGACCAGGTCAGCGAAATCAACGCTGCTCTTCGTGGCCACTACGCCTATTATGGCATCGCCGGAAATCTTCGGTCGCTGCTCAAGGTGTATCGGGTCACGGAACGGTACTGGTGCCGAATGTTACGCAGCCGCAGCCGAGATGGTGGCCACCTCACATGGGACACTTTCAACCAGATCAAAGAACGGAACCCGCTGCTGCGACCCAAGCTGCGGCTTCCTTACGGGAAGCTGAAAGCACTCGCGGTGCTGTGAAGCTGCCGAAGAGCGTAGTGCGGGAAATCCGCACGCTACGTTCTGTGGGAACCGGGGGCGGGTGACTGCCTCCGGTGACCCGGTCGATCGATTGCCGGCGCGGCGCGCAGGTCTTTGAATGTCACGATTCCACCGCCATCCTCGTCGTCAATTCCTCAATACCCGCATCCGATTCGACCTGATCGCCCTTGGCGGTGAGATAGAGCCCAAGGCCAAAGGCGAGGGCGGCGATGAAGAGGAGGTAGTAGGCGTGGGCCATCGGGTTGAGGGGGAGCAATGAGGTCACGGCGATCGGTGTCAGGCCGCCGAAGATCGCGTAGGCGACATTGTAGGAAAAGGAGAGGCCGGTGAAGCGGACGCGGGCCGGGAAGGCGCGGACCATGACATAGGGCACGGCACCGACGAGGCCAACCGAAAGGCCCATGATAGCGTAGAGGACGAACATGACCGTCAGGGAGGCAGCGGCATAGGTATAGAAGGCGAAGGTCGCAGCGCCGAAGAACAGGCTAGCCACGGTGAAGAACCTTCCCGACCCGACGCGATCGACGATGGCGCCGGCCGCAGCCGTGCCGAAGATCAGGAACAGCGTGCCGAAGCTGGTCGCGGCAAGCGACTGCTGGGCGGTATAGTGGTAGAGCTTCTGAAGGAAGGTCGCGGTCATCAGTGTCGTGACGACGATGCCGGCCGACAGGATCCAGGTCAGCAGCATCGAGATGACGATGCCGCGCGGATAGTCCCGCAGGACGGCCTTCAGCGGCAGCTCGTTTGCGAGCGAGCGGCTTCTTTTCATCTCTGCGAAGATTGGGGTCTCCTGCAGCCATGTGCGGAGATAGACGGCGATCAGACCGAAGATGCCGCCGATGAGGAAGGGAATGCGCCAGCCATAGGCCGCGACTTCATCCGGTATGAAGACGGTGTTGATGATCGTCGCGATGGACGAGCCGAGCAGGATGCCGAGCGTCAGGCCCGAGCACAGGAAGCCGCAGGCAAAGCCGACGCGGCGGAACGGCACATGCTCGGCAACGAAGGTCCAGGCGCCGGGCACTTCACCGCCGATCGCCGCACCTTGCACAATACGCAACACGATGAGGAGGATGGGTGCGGCGAGGCCAATCGACTGGTAGGTCGGCATGGCGGCCATGCCGAGCGTCGACAGTGCCATCAACAGCAGCGAAAAGGCAAAGACGCGCTTGCGGCCGAATAGATCGCCAAAATGGGCAAGGACGATGCCGCCGAGCGGACGCACGAGATAGCCGGCGGCAAAGATGCCGTAGGTCTGTATCAGCACCAGCCAGTCCGGCATATCGGGTGGAAAGAACAGCTTGCCGATGACAGTCGCAAAGAACACGAAGATGATGAAGTCATAGAATTCGAGCGCGCCGCCGAGGGCCGCAAGCCCGAGCGTGCGAAAATCCTGTGCCGTCAGGCGGCGAGCCGCTGGCGATTGCGTCGCTGTTGGAGACATGGGCGCTGTTCTCTGCTGAAACGTTGAATTCCTCACTCGCTAGTTGAATGCGGGATCGGGATGGGCTTTTCAAGAGATATGTGGCGTGGAAACGCCGCAGGTCTCTCTTCTCCCCAGCGGGAGAAGATCTCCGACAGGGCAGATGAAAGGGACAAGCCTGCCGCTCCCCTCATCCGACCCCTTCGGGACCGCCTTCTCCCCGAGGGGAGAAGGGGAAGTGCTGTCACGCCGCAAACGTCAGCAGCTTGGCACGTTCGCTGAGGATCTGCTGGCAGGCGTTGGCCATTTCCTTGCCCTTGATGACGAAATGGTCCTTGAAGAAGCGAATGTGGGCTTCGCTCTCCTGGAAATGGTGCGGGGTCAGGACTGCAGAGAGTACAGGCACGCCGGTGTCCAGCTGGACGCGCACCATCGCATCGAGCACGGTGCCAGCGACGAAATCGTGGCGATAGATGCCGCCATCGACGACAAAGGCCGTGGCGATGATGGCGGCAAAACGGCCGCTGCGGGCAAGCGTCTGCACATGGAGCGGAATTTCAAGCGCGCCCGGCACGTCGAAGATCTCGACGGCGGCCGGATTGCTGTCGAGTGTCTGCCATTCGGAGACGAAGCTTTCGACGCATTGGTCGACGATGTCGGCATGCCAGCGGGCGCGAACGACGGCGATCTTGCCTCTTTGCGGTAATACGGAGATTGTCATTTCTTTGTCTTGCCTTTCAAGGGTTTGCTTCAACATCCCTTGGGCGAACAAGCCGGGTCGTATGGCGCCTTGGCGCAGGGGTGTCCCTTGGCGCGGAAAGGCCGTCGATCCAACGTGCTCTCTTCCATCCGGACTATGACCGTCGGCTCCGGCATCGCACCGGATCTGCTGACCCTTTCGCCTGGGGGGCGAAAAGCGCTCGCGGGCTCCGGGACAAGTCCCGATACCGCCGGTGGGGAATTGCACCCCGCCCTGAGAACAAGGAGACTATATCTGCTGGCCAGCTTAAAAATCAAAGCAAAAACGCCTCAATATGTGAGGCGTTTTTGAACACTTTGTTCGAGAAAAGCGATCAGTCGCGAATGACGAGCAGATCTTCCGCCGAGAAGCGAAGCGTGACGCGTTCGCCGACGGCGGGCGGCATCTTGCCGGGGCTGTTGAACATGTCGAAGGAAATGGTGTTGCCGCCGACGTTCATGCGGGTGCGGATAACGGAGCCGAGGAAATGCGCAGACGTCACGTCGCCGGTCAATGCCGTGTCACCCTTGGCACCTTCCGCAAGCGAACCGGCTTCTGGACGCAGGGCCAACGAAACCGTATCGCCGGCCTTGTAGGCTGTAACGGACTGCTTGAGCGTGACGCCCTGGTCGCCGATGATGATGCGGTTCTTGTCGGGATCGACAACCTTGGCCTCGATGAGGTTCAGCGTGCCGACGAACGAAGCCACGAAGCGCGTTGCCGGCGTGTTGTAGATTTCGAATGGCGTGCCGATCTGGTCGGCGCGGCCGGCATTCATGACCACGATCCGGTCGGAAATCGACAAGGCTTCTTCCTGGTCGTGCGTCACGAAGACGGTGGTGATGCCGAGCTTCTGTTGGATCGCGCGGATTTCCTCGCGCAGAGAGACGCGGATCTTGGCGTCGAGTGCCGAGAGCGGCTCGTCGAGCAGCAGCACCTGCGGCTTGACGGCGAGCGCGCGGGCAAGCGCCACGCGCTGCTGCTGGCCACCAGACATCTGGTAGGGGTAACGGTCGGCCAGGTGATCGAGCTTGATGAGGCCGAGCATTTCCTTGACGCGACTGTCGATCTCTTCCTTTGGCGCGCCGGCGACCTTGAGGCCGAAGGCGACATTGTCATGAACGCTCATGTTCGGAAACAGGGCGTAGGCCTGGAACACCATGCCGATGTTGCGCTGGTTCGGCTTTAGTGGACGCTGGTCTTTCCCGGCGATCGTAAGCGAGCCGGCGGTCGGCGTTTCGAAGCCGGCGATCATCCGCAGCACGGTCGTCTTGCCGCAGCCCGATGGTCCGAGGAAGGAGACGAATTCGCCCTTCTCGATATGCATGGTAAAGTCGTGCACCACGTGCACGTTGCCGAATGACTTCTTGATGTTGGATAGTTCGAGAAACGCCATCGTGCAGTACCTTAAACCTTGGCCGGAGCGGCTCGATTGAAACGGGAAACGAGTTGTAGCAGGCCCATACTAAGCCAGGTGACCGCAAAGGCGATCATCGCGAGCGCCGAAGGCTCATAGGCCTTGTTGGCGCCGACAAGCTGCAGATAGGGACCGAATGCCGGGCGTCCGAGCAGGGAGGCCATGGTGAATTCGCCGATGACGATTGCGAGGGTAATGAAGGCGCCGGAAAGAACGCCGCTCATGACGTTTGGAAAGATGCACCTGAACATAATGGTCGTCCAGCTGGCGCCGAGGCTCTCTGCAGCCTCAGTCAGGGTCCTCACATCGATGGTGCGCATGGCGGTATCCACAGCGCGGTACATGTAGGGAAGCGACAGCGTAATATAGGAGCAGACGAGAAGGAGGTTGGTCGTGGAGGCATAGCCTGTCAGAGGCAGGATTGAGGACGAATTGTACATCCTCAAATAACCGAAGACGATGACGATCGCAGGGATAACCAACGGCATCAGGGTGACGAACTCGACGACCGGCCGCATCTGCGGCAGGCGCAGGCGCACCCAATAGGCCGTCGGCACGACGAGCAGCATGCCGAAGATGATGGTGAAGAGCGCCATCAGCATCGAATAGCCGAACGTCTCGCGGAACGAGGCGTCGGAGAATACCGATTCGTAGGCATCGAAACTATAGACGCCGCGGCGGGCGCGCAGGGAAAACTCGAACGTGCCGATAAGTGGAACGAAGAAATAAATGACGCCGATGGCAATTGCGAGCCAGGCGAAGAAGCGACCCATTTTCATTTTTGCCACCGTTCGGCGCGCATGCGCAACATGATGTAGATGATGTTGGAGACACCCGTGATGACGATCATGCCGAGGGCCAGGGCGTAACCGAGGTTTGCATTGTGAAGCACGTCGCCGCGGATCTGGGCATAGAGCAGGATGGGCACGATGTTGAGCGAACTGCCGGTCAGCGCATAGGCGGTGGCGATGGCACCGAAGGAATTGGCAAAGAGCAGCAGGGTCGTGCCAAGCAGGCTCGGCCAAAGGATGGGCAGGGCGATCATGCGCCAGTACATGCCGTTTGTGGCGCCGAGGATGGAGGCTGCTTCCTTCCACTCCTTCTTCAGGCCGTCGAGCGCCGGTGTCAGGATCAAAAGCATCAACGGAATCTGGAAGTACATATAGGTGATGGTCAGGCCGAAGAAGCTCAGCAGATTGAAGCCGGTGGAATAGAGGTTGAAGCCAAACCAGTCGCGCAGGAACACGGTGACGAGGCCGGTGCGGCCGAGGGTTGCGAGGAACGCGAAGGCGAGGGGCACCCCGGCAAAATTCGACGCAACACCGGAAAAGGTCAAAAGCCCGCTGCGGACCCAGGAGGGCAGGCCGCCGAGCACGATGGCCCAGGCAAGGAAGAAGCCGATGAGGGCGCCGCCGATCGAGGAGGCGATTGAGATCTTGATGCTGATCCAGTAGGCGTCGCGGATCGCCTGGGTGTTGAGATCACGCAGGTTTTGAAGCGTCAACTGGCCCTCTGGCGTCAGGAACGCGCCCGAAATCAGATAGATCGTCGGCACGACCAGAAACAGCAGCGCGAAAATGGTGAAGGGTGCGATCCCCAGCCAATCTATGACGGTCTTCCTGCTAATCAGGGGAGCATGGGTACTGATCGTCGATGTCGAAACGGTGCTCATGAAGCCCAATCACTTCTCAGCCGGAGGAAGAGAGCCTCCCCGCCTTTCGGGCGGGGAGGCAGGTGAGTTGATTACTTGACGTTGGTGCCGACGACGCTGTCCCAACCGGTGGTGATTGCCGTCTTGCCGGCAGCCTGCTCTTCGAGCGTCGGGAAGACGGCCTTTTCATAGGCAGCGGCCGGCGGCAGCTTGGCCAGAACGTCCGCAGGGATCTTGTTGTTCTTGGCAAGATCGTTGAAACGGATCGGGTGGCAATAGCCCTTCAGCCACAGAACCTGACCTTCGTCCGAATAGAGGTACTCCATCCAGAGCTTGGCAGCGTTCGGGTGCGGCGCGAAGGCGGAGATCGCCTGAACATAGACACCGGCGACAACGCCCGTAGCCGGAACGACGACGTCGACCGGCGGGTTGCCCTTCAGGCTGTCGCGCCATGCAAGGCCGTTATAGTCCCATGCGACGACGATCGGGGTCGAACCCTGAGCGAGCGGAGCCGACTTGCCGATGACGGGAACAAAGTTGCCAGACTTGTTGAGCTCGGAGAAGAACTTGAGGCCAGCAGCACCAGCCTTGGCAGCATCTTTTTCGCCGGTGGACAGGCCGGCGGCAAAAACGCCCTGTACAGCCTGGTTTGCCGTGCGCGGGTCGCCTGCGAGAGCAACGGTGTTGGCAAAAGCCGGCTTCTTCAGGTCAGCCCAGTCCTTCGGGTTTTCCTTGACGATGTCCTTGTTCACGACGAAGGTGAGAACGCCGTAATAGTCGCCATACCAGTAGCCTTCGGCATCCTTGGCGCTATCCGGGATCGAAGCCCAGGTCGAAACCTTGTAAGGCTGCAGCAGGCCGTCCTTCTTGGCGGACGGGCCAAAGGAGAGGCCGACGTCAACGACGTCAGGAGCCTGCGGGCCGGTGTTGCCCTTGTTGGCCTTGATGGCTTCGACTTCGTCGCCGGAACCAGCATCGGGGTTCAGTTCATTGACAGTCAGGCCATACTTGGCCTTGAAACCGGAAATGACGTCACCATAGCCGCACCAGTCGTGCGGGAGAGCGATCGTGGTCAGCGAGCCTTCCTTCTTGGCGGCGGCGACCAGGTCGTCGCTTGGAGCGGCTGAAGCGATGGCGGTGGACGCCATGACCAATGCGGTCGAAAGCGAAAGGATACGGCGAATATTAGTGTTCATGTTTTTCTCCTTTGATTTCCAGTATCTGGCGAAGCTGTTAATGACATTGCATGAAGCTTGTGTGACGGGCATCATTTCGGCACATCCCTGGTTTAGCCGCCTGTCGGCCTTCCCTTTAGCGGGGTAACTATTCCGGGTTGTTACGCGAACTGCGCCCGAAAATTTCATTCTCTCCCTTCCTCCTAACCCAGTTTGCGGAAGAGCTTGGTCTGCTCGAACAGGCCCTCCAATGTTTTCATGCGCGCGCTCGTCTCGTCCCAGGTTGAATTCTGGACAGCCTCGATCAGGGCCTCGACGATAAAGAGCGTGACGACGGACGAATCCCAGGCGGACGGCGCCTCGATTTGCACTCGAAACGTATGTTTCGCGTGCTTGGCGGCGGGCGTCGCCCATTGATCGGTGAACACGATAATATCAGCGCCGCGGCGACGGGCGGCGGCGGCAAGGCTTTCCATTTCCTGCTCGTATCTGCGGATGTCGAAGATCACCAGCACGTCGCCAGGGTTCATGTTCAGGGCATATTGAGGCCAGGAGCTAGAGTTTGCCGAGAGCAGCGTGGTGTTCGGCCGGATCACCTGCATATGGGTGAAAAAATATTCCGCCAGCGCGCCTGTGATGCGGCCGCCGACGAAATAAAGGCCGCGCTTATGCTCCGACAGCAAGGTTGCAACGCTGTCGAACGTCACGGTGTCGAGGTCTTTCAATGTCTGGCGCAGGTTGTCGCTGATAGCGTCGGCGAAACGATTGAGGATGTGGGTTCCGGGTGCGTTGGACGCCCAGCGGTCACGCTTCGTGAGCGGATTGGAAATCGTCGCCTCGACCTCCTGGTGAAGACGAGATTGAAATTCCGGATATCCCTTGAAGCCAATCTTCTGCACCATGCGAGCCACGGTCGGCGTCGACACTCGTGCATTTTCGGCCACCGTCGTAATGCTGCCGAGGCCTGAAACGGGATAGTTATCCAGCAAACTCTTGGCGAGTTGCTTCTCTGCCCGCGTCAGGCCATCGAAATGCGCATTTATGACGTCCGAGACTGTTTTCGACGCATTGCTCACTCTGGTTTTGCTCCCCGGATCGGTCTTTGCCGATCTCCTAAATGAGTTAACAACGCTGTCACATATGGAGTCAATGTCCTTGTTGAAGAGAAATTTTCAGTTTCCGGTTGACAGCGACGCAAACCTGAAGAATTCTTTTCTTTAGTAAGTTTTTATTAAGCGATGGGTGTTGCTGCACGATGCTTGCTCGGCAAACAGTGTTGACCGAAGCGGACGGGGATTGCGTCGCGGTTGAGAGGCCGGACGGAATGAGCCCGGTACTGATTATCTGCGAGCACGCCTCCCGCGTGCTGCCACAGCATTTCGGTAACCTCGGGCTTTCGGAAGAGGCGCTATCGAGCCATATTGCCTGGGATCCTGGCGCTTTGGCCGTATCGCGACGAATGTCGGCGGCGCTCGATGCGACGCTTGTCCACCAGCGCTTTTCGCGGCTGGTCTACGATTGCAATCGGCCACCTCACTCGGCCGGTGCGATGCCGGAGGTCAGCGAAATCTATACGATCCCGGGCAATCTGCATCTGGGGGTGGCGGAGCGGCAGGCACGCACCGAGGCGCTCTACGTGCCGTTTCACGACCGCATCCGGGCGCTGATCAAGGACCGCGCGGCGAGGGGGCAGCGGACGGTCATCGTCACGGTTCACAGCTTCACGCCGGTGTACATGGGTACGACGCGCGGCGTCGAGCTTGGCATTCTGCACGATACCGACAGCCATCTCGCAGATCGTATGCTGAGGGCTGCGCAAGATGCGCTGCTCTTCAGGACCGAGCGCAACAAGCCCTATGGACCGGAAGACGGCGTGACGCATACTCTGCAGCTTCACGGAATTGCCAATGGGTTGCATAATGTAATGATCGAGGTCCGCAACGACCTCGTCGCGGACGATACAGGCCAAGGGGTCGTGGCTGACTATCTGACGGGGCTGATCCAGAGAAGCCTGGATGCCTGACTACAAAGAAAAAGACCCCGGGGAGCAGTTTAACTGCGATCAGGCCGCACGGTGTTTTCCGAGCGGACTTTGGCTGGTGGACTGTCCGCAATTCCGCGGATGGTCTGTAATTAGGGGGCATTCATGTCGGACTATTCCGAATTAGACAAAAAACAGGATGTGCATATCCTGCATTCCATGGGCTATGCCCAGGAACTCGAACGACGCATGAGTTCGTTCTCGAACTTTGCAATCTCGTTCTCCATCATCTGCATCCTGTCTGGCGGCATCAATTCGCTGGCGCAGGCAACCTCGGGAGCAGGCGGTGCCGCGATCGGCATCGGCTGGCCCATTGGCTGCCTGATCTCAGGCGTCTTTGCGCTCGCCATGGCGCAGATTTCGTCCGCCTACCCGACGGCGGGCGGCCTTTATCACTGGGGTTCGATCCTCGGTAACCGCTTCACGGGATGGTTGACCGCATGGCTCAATCTTCTTGGTCTCATCACCGTGCTCGGCGCCATCAATGCCGGCACCTGGGGCTTCTTTGCCGGCTCGATTGGCGGCTGGATCGGCATGAATGTCGATACGACGACGTCTGCTGGCTTTGCCAACCAGATCATCTTCGTCGCAGTCATCACTGGCCTGCAGGCGCTGATAAACCATTTTGGCATCAAGCTCACCGCGAAGCTGACCGATATGTCCGGCTACCTGATTTTCGCTGCCGCCCTGGCGCTGACAATCGTATGCCTGATCGGTATCAAGGAATGGGATATCAGCCGTCTGTGGACCTTCACCAACTACTCCGGCACGCCGGCGGGTGATGCATCGGTCTGGCCGAAGACCGACAATATCTGGTATATCTTTGCGCTGGGCCTGTTGCTGCCGATCTATACGATCACCGGCTACGATGCCTCCGCGCATACATCCGAAGAAACCATCAAGGCATCGATCTCCGTTCCAAGGGGAATGATATCGTCGGTCTGGTGGTCGTCCCTCTTCGGCTACATCATGTTGGTCGCCTTCCTTCTTGCCATCCCCAACATGGACGATGCATCCAAGCAGGGCTGGAACGTGTTCTTCTGGACGATCGACAGCATCACCAATCCTATCGTCGCCAAGGTGCTCTACGTGGCGATCTTCGTGTCGCAGTTCCTTTGCGGCCTTGCGACCGTCACCTCGGCGTCGCGGATGATCTACGCCTTCTCGCGTGATGGCGGTCTGCCGTTCTCCAAGGCGCTTGCCAGCGTCAGCAAGTCGTACCGCACACCTTCGGTTGCCATCTGGACGGCGGCCGTTCTTTCCGTGCTGTTCGTCTGGGGCGCGTCTCTGGTCACGATCGCCGGCTCCTCGGCCTACACGATCGTCGTATCGTGCACCGTCATCTTCCTGTTCCTGTCCTTCGCCGTGCCGATCGTGCTCGGCATCAAGGCCATCGGAACGGCGAAATGGCCGAAGATGGGTCCGTGGAACATGGGCATCGGTGCCTATCGCTTCGTGTCGGTTCTGGTCATCATCGCCATGGCGATCATCTTCGTCATTGGCGTGCAGCCACCGAACCAGTGGGCGCTCTACATCACCATCGGCTTCCTAGTTCTGACCGGGATCATCTGGTTCGCCTTTGAAAAGCGTCGCTTCCTCGGCCCGCCGATCGGCGACATGATCGCCAAGCGGCAGGGAGATATTGCCGCTGCCGAACGCGCCGTCGGCGAAGTCTGACAAGCATTCCAGCAACAGACGGGGCCGCGATCCTGCGGCCCTGCTTCGGACTGAAAGGACATGCGTTGCGCAAATCCAACTTTGCGCAATGCGGCCGCTGTCAAGTCCCGTCATTTTTCTTCAAGTTTTCAGGCGGATCAACCATGAGCACCAGCTATACGTTCGACGACCTCAAAAAGGATGTTGCCGAAGGGCGCATCGATACGGTTCTGGCATGTCAGGTCGACATGCAGGGGCGCTTGATGGGGAAGCGCTTCCAGGCCGAATTCTTCATAGATAGCGCCTGGAAAGAGACGCATAGCTGCAATTATCTGCTCGCCACAGACATGGAGATGGAGACGGTCTCCGGCTACAAGTCGACGAGCTGGGAAAAGGGCTACGGGGACTACACGATAAAGCCCGACCTTTCGACCTTGCGCCGGACGCCCTGGCTCGAGGGCACCGCGCTCGTGCTTTGCGATATCATGGACCATCATACCCATGAGGAAGTGCCTCACTCGCCGCGCGCCATCCTGAAGAAGCAGGTCAAGCGCCTCGAAGCCATGGGCATGAAGGCGTTCATGGCGACCGAGCTGGAATTCTTTCTCTTCGACCAGACCTACGAGCAGGCGCAGGCTTGCGGCTATCGCCACCTGCCGCTCGCAAGCGCCTACAACGAGGATTACCACATCTTCCAGACCACCAAGGAAGAAGACCTGATGCGGGCGATCCGCAAGGGGCTGCAGGGCGCCGACATTCCGGTTGAAAACACCAAGGGCGAGGCATCGGCTGGGCAGGCGGAGATCAATGTGCGCTACGCCGACGCCCTGACCATGGCCGACCGGCATGTGATCATCAAGAACGGCGCGAAGGAAATGGCCTGGGCCAAGGGCAAGGCAATTACCTTCCTTGCCAAGTGGAGCTATACCTCTGCCGGCAGCTCGTCACACATCCACCAGTCGCTATGGAGCGCCGACGGCAAGAGCCCCCTTTTCTTCGACGAAAAGGAGGACCATGGGATGACGCCGCTGATGAAGCACTACGTCGCAGGGCTTCTCGACCATGCCAGCGAAATCACCTACTTCCTCGCGCCCTATATCAATTCCTACAAGCGCTTCGTGGCCGGAACATTCGCGCCGACCAAGGCGATCTGGAGCACGGACAACCGTACGGCTGGCTATCGCATGTGCGGCGCCGACACAAAGGGCATCCGCATCGAGTGCCGCATCGGCGGTTCCGACCTCAATCCCTATCTGGCCTTCGCAGCCCTTCTGGCAGCCGGCATCGACGGGATCGAAAGAAAGCTGGAACTTGAACCTCCCTTCGTCGGTGACGCCTATGGCGCGCGCGAAGTCCGCGAGATTCCGAGAACGCTTCGCCACGCGACGGTGGAAATGGCGCAATCGAAGATGCTGCGCGCGGCCTTCGGCGACGATGTCATCGACCACTATACGCGGGCTGCCGAATGGGAGCAGGAACAATACGACAGCCGCATCACCGACTGGGAAGTTGCACGCGGGTTCGAGCGGGCGTAATTGAGACCACGAATGCCCCTCATCCGGCCTGTCGGCCACCTTCTCCCGCCTGACGGGGAGAAGGAGATAGACGCACCTTTCACCGTCGCTCAACTGCCAGTCGAGGCGAGCGGCAGCTGCAATAGCTCCCTCGTTCCGCTTGCGGGGGGGGGCTGGGGTGAGGGCGATGCCTCGCCGAAAGAAATTTTGTTTGTGAATAGAGAATAGGAATTCGATCATGACCATGATCACATGCGTTTCCCCGGTGAATGGGGAGGTTTATGCGGAACGTCCGGCGCTGTCGCTGGAGGCTGCCAAGGAAGCGGTGGCACGGGCGCGCAGGGCGCAGAAGGACTGGGCCCGCCGTCCGCTTGAAGATCGCGTCCAGCTGGTGATGAAGGGCGTCGCCCGGCTGAACGAGATGGCGGATGTTGTCGTGCCCGAGCTTGCCTGGCAGATGGGTCGGCCGATCAAGTATGGCGGCGAATATCGCGGCTTCAACGAGCGCTCCAACTACGTTGCCACGATCGCTGCCGACGCCCTGGCGCCGATGGTCGTCGAGGATAGCGCCAGCTTCGAGCGTCGCATCGAGCGCGAGGCGCATGGCGTCGTTTTCGTCATCGCGCCCTGGAACTACCCTTACATGACGGCGATCAACACGGTGGCCCCAGCTTTGATGGCCGGCAACGTGGTCGTCCTCAAGCATGCAAGCCAGACGCTGCTCGTCGGTGAGCGCCTCGTGCAGGCCTTCGTCGAAGTCGGTGTGCCCGCCGATGTGTTCCAGAACGTCTTCCTCGATCACGAGACGACGTCCGCGCTGATCGCTGCCGGCAGCTTCAACTTCATCAATTTCACCGGTTCCGTCGAAGGCGGCCGCACCATGGAGCGGGCGGCGGCCGGCACTTTCACCGGCCTCGGTCTCGAACTTGGCGGCAAGGACCCGGGCTATGTCATGGAGGATGCCGATCTTGAAGCGGCGGTCGATACGCTGATGGACGGCGCGACGTTCAACTCCGGCCAGTGCTGCTGCGGCATCGAGCGCATCTACGTTCACGAATCGCTTTATGATTCATTTGTCGAGAAGTCGGTCGCCTGGGTGTCGAACTACAAGCTCGGCAATCCGCTAGACCCTGAGACATCGCTCGGCCCGATGGCCCACAAGCGTTTTGCCAAGGTCGTGCGCGACCAGATCGCCGACGCGATTGCCAAGGGCGCCAAGGCGCTGGTCGATCCGAAGCTGTTTCCGGCCGATGACGGCGGCGCATACCTGGCGCCGCAGATCCTCGTCAATGTCGATCACTCCATGGCCTTCATGCGCGAGGAAACCTTTGGCCCGGCGGTCGGCATCATGAAGGTGAAGAGCGACGCGGAAGCGCTGGAACTGATAAACGACAGTCCCTATGGCTTGACCGCTTCGCTCTGGACCAGGGACAGCGAACGCGCCGCAAGGCTTGGTCGGGAAATCGAGACCGGCACCGTCTTCATGAACCGTGCCGATTACCTCGATCCGGCGCTCTGCTGGACAGGCGTCAAGGAAACCGGCCGCGGCGGCTCGCTTTCCGTCCTCGGTTTCCATAATCTGACGCGTCCCAAATCCTACCATTTGAAGAAAGTCACAGCATGAGCAACATCACAGCCAATTGGAGCTATCCGACAGCAGTCAAGCTTGGACGAGGCCGCATCAAGGAACTGGCGGACGCCTGCAAGAGCCTCGGCATCAAGAAGCCGCTGCTAGTGACTGATCGCGGTCTTGCGTCGATGGCGATCACGGGGAACGCGCTCGACATTCTTGAAGAGGCCGGACTTGGCCGCGCCATCTTTGCCGATGTCGATCCGAACCCGAACGAGAAGAACCTCGAAGCCGGCGTCAAGGCGTTCAAGGACGGCAGTCACGATGGCGTCGTTGCCTTCGGCGGCGGCTCCGGTCTCGATCTTGGCAAGTGCGTGGCCTTCATGGCCGGCCAGAGCCGACCGGTCTGGGATTTCGAGGATGTCGGTGACTGGTGGACGCGTGCAAGCGTCGAGGGCATCGCGCCGATCGTCGCGGTCCCGACGACGGCCGGTACCGGTTCCGAAGTCGGCCGCGCCAGCGTCATCACCAATTCGGTGACGCATGTGAAGAAAATCATCTTTCACCCGAAGTTCCTGCCGGGCGTCGTCATCTCCGACCCGGAACTGACGGTCGGCATGCCGAGGATCATCACTGCCGGCACCGGCATGGATGCGTTCGCGCATTGCCTCGAAGCCTATTCATCGCCGTTCTACCATCCGATGTCGGCCGGCATCGCGCTGGAAGGTATGCGTCTCGTCAAGGAATTTCTGCCGCGCGCCTATAAGGAAGGCACAGATCTCGAAGCCCGCGCCAACATGATGTCGGCTGCTGCCATGGGTGCCGTCGCGTTCCAGAAGGGCCTTGGCGCCATCCACGCGCTATCGCACCCGATCGGCGCCGTCTACAACACCCACCACGGCATGACCAATGCCGTCGTCATGCCCGCCGTGCTGCGCTTCAACCGCAAGGCCATCGAAGAAAAGATCGCGCGAGCGGCCGCCTATCTCGGAATTTCCGGTGGCTTCAACGGCTTTTACGATTACGTGCTGGCGCTGCGCGCCGAGCTCGGCGTTCCGGAAAATCTTACGTCCATGGGGATTGCCAACGACCGCATCGACGAATTGTCGGCGATGGCGATCGAGGATCCGAGTGCTGGTGGAAATCCTGTGCCCTTGACGCTTGAATACACCAAGGCCCTTTTCAAGGACTGCTTCTGACCTATTTGCTCGGCCCTGCGGCGGACCATGAGAAAAGCCCGGAATGCAAAAGAACGCATCCCGGGCTTTTTGCCTCGCAGATCGTATGGCAAGGGATTGGCCGCAACAGCCGGGTGTAAATTAGACTTATCTGTTCTTAGTTTGTTAACCATAATTCGAAAGGATATGTTAATCGCACCATGATCCCGAAGGTGCTGATCGGAGCGATGTCGCAGCTCCCCACCAGGATCAACCCCATGGCTATCATCACATTTGCAAATACCAAAGGCGGGGCGGGCAAGACCACCGCCGTGCTGCTTCTATCGACCGAACTGGCGCGGCGGGGCTATCGAGTGACGATCCTCGACGCCGACCCTCAGCATTGGATCTCGCGGTGGTATGAAATTTCGGGAGGTATCGCGAATATCTCCGTCATCGATTTCGTCACGACAACCTCGCTGCCAATCCACCTGAAAGAAGAGAAAGACAAGACGGACTATTTCATCGTCGACCTGCCCGGTGCGCGCGATGCGTTGCTGGCCACCGCCATCGGCCTTTCGGATCACGTGCTCATCCCAATACAGGGCTGTGCGATGGACGCGCGAGGCGGCGCGCAGGTGCTGGAACTGCTGCAATGTCTGAGGCAGCGGGCAGGGATCCACATCGCTCATTCCGTGATACTGACACGGGTCAACTCGCTGGTGACCACGCGAGCGCTGCAGACGGTGAAGGCACTTCTGTCGGAGCGACAGGTGCCTGTGCTCGAAACGCCGATCGTCGAGCGCTCCGCCTTCCGCGACATCTTCGACTGTGGCGGCACGCTGCAGACGATGGACCCGCAATGCGTCAGCAATCTCGACAAGGCCCAGGAAAACGCCAGGGCATTTGCGGAGGAGATGATGCGGATATTGCCCATCCGCTTGACAGCGTCGGAGCGCCGGTTCGGCTACGACACTGTCAGAGACGCCGCCTGAATATCGAACGCGATACAGAAAAAGGCCACCGGCACGTTGCACCGGTGGCCTTTTCTCTTGGCTGGTTCATTAGTCGACGAATTCGACGACGACGCCGGGTTTGACCATCTTGGCAAGTTCGGTGGCGTCCCAATTGGTCAGGCGGACGCAGCCGTGGCTCTGGGACTTGCCGATCTTCGAGGGCTCGGGTGTTCCGTGGATACCGTAGGTCGGCTTGGAAAGCGCCATCCAGACGGTCCCGACCGGGCCGTTCGGGCCGGGCGGGATATCCAGTACCTTGTCGTTGCCGCCCTGCTTGAAGTTGATCTTCGGATTGTAGGTGTAGCCCGGATTGAAGGCGACGCGTTCGACTGTGACTGTGCCGGAGGGCGAGGGGGTGTCCGTCGAGCCGATACTTGCCGGATAGGCCGCGATCAGCGCGCCCGTCGCGTCATAGGCGAAGACCTGTTTGCGGCCCTTGTCGGCAACGATGCGAGCGACATTGCCCGTCTTCATCGGGCCGGGATCGATCACCTTGATCGTGGTCCCGGGTACGGTGAAATCGACGCCGCGGTTGATCTCCTTCAGGTATCCCTCATCCATGTGGAAACGCTCGGCAAGCATTTCCGTCGTCGAGGTATAGGCGAGCGAGGTCAGGGTCGCCTTCTGGGCGTAATCCTCGGGAATTTCAGCCACATAGGGACCTGCCGCATCGGCCGGGGTGATGGTGTAGGTGGTGATCGGCATGCCGCCGGAATTTCGAAGCTGCTCCAGGATCGAGTCCGTATCATTCGGATCGAGCGTCTGGCCGGTCATCTGCTGGTAGGCATAGATCGCCTTGGTGA
Organism: Rhizobium sp. 2YAF20; assembly: GCF_052114685.1. Classification (NCBI taxonomy): domain Bacteria; kingdom Pseudomonadati; phylum Pseudomonadota; class Alphaproteobacteria; order Hyphomicrobiales; family Rhizobiaceae; genus Rhizobium; species Rhizobium sp. 2YAF20. The sequence goes on from NZ_JBFRFF010000001.1 coordinate 686,573, forward strand.
CGTTTGCACCCATGCGGCCGTCGATGGCACCAGGCGATATGCCCTGGCGATCGAGGAAGACCTCAAGAGCGGTGATCTCCATCTTCGACTTGTTCTTTAGGGTGATGACCGGCTCGGCCGGTGCGGCCCTCGGGGCGCTTGGCGGCGGCTGTTGCGGATCGAGCGAAGCGTAGCTGTCGTTGCTGTTGAGATCGGCCTGGCCGTTCGCGTCGGGCAGTTGCTGATTGTCGAGAGGAAGCCGCTGGACCGAGCCTTCGCGCGCAATGCCGCCGGTTATGGCTCCGGGCTCCGGCTGTCCGTAGCCGTCATCGACACCATAGCCCCTGTTGTTGCCGAACTGGGTATCGCCGTAGCGGTTGCCGTCGCCATTGTCCTGGTAGCCACCATTGTAGGCGTCCCGTACAGGCGGTTTCGGATAGTAGGTGCTTGCGCGCATTTCGGTCGCAAGCAGATTGCCGCGGCGATCGATCAGCACGCGACGGCCTCGACCGTCGCGTGCGACGATAACGTCGCCCTGCTCGGGAACCTGATCGAGAATCCGGCCGTCAGGCGTGACCAGGACCACATCGCTGCTACGCTGGCGATAGTATTGCTGCGCGTCGGCACTGGGCGACACGGCGGCGAACATCGTGATCGCGGCGGCCAGCGCAATGCTCGTTCTCAGGAATCGGTTCACGTCGGTGGTTTCCTCGATCAGTAGTCCGGCACTCACACATTGGAATCTTGACTGCAATGTGGAATTTCCGACATCATACTGAATAAAAGATAAAAATTTGCAGCGGAATGGTTAGCGGATTAACGTTCGGTAATCCAAATGGTTTCCAAGGGTGCAGGCATTGTCGCCTGGTCATGGTTAGCGGCTGGTAAAGATGCACTCTTGCCGGTTGACGCCAGTCATTGCTCGTCTTAACGCTGCCGTCAGGCCGACAGGGGAGATGGTTGCCGATGATCGATTTTTCAGCCGACAAGGGTCCGAAGCTCAGGTTGGACGAAGGCTCCGTCATGGATATAGGGGCCTGTGTCGTCGGTGGTGTCGATCTATCGCCCGCAAAGGCAGTGCCCGACGACGGAGACGCCAGGATTTCCCATTCTGTCGAAGGCTTCCTCTTCACCTGCGGCCCGGACCATATTCGTCATCCCGAACCGATGGCCCCGGAATTCGGCGGCCGGAAATACCCATTGCACGGCTCTCTTTCAGCCAACCCGGCCAAGGTGCTTTGGACCCGGTTCGAAGATGGCAATGCCGAATGCCGGGCGGATGTCGACGTCGTCGGCGCCGAGGGTCGGCCGTTTCGGCTGGAGAGGCTTTGGCGCATCGATGGCAAGACCGGGGAGGTGCATCTGATGGACCGGGTCGTCAACACCAGCAAAGTGCCTGTGCCCGTCTTCCTGATGTATCACATGAATATCGGCGGAAAATGGTTCGACGACGGCGTTAGGCTGACCGGTGCGATGCTCGATGGTGGCGGCTTCCCCTGGAATTTCGGCGAGGAGCCCGGCGGTCTCTTCTGTGTACCGTCCCCGGCGACCGAGGGCAAATGGGCCGAGGTTTCACTAGGACCGATCAAAGTTGCCGACGGCAAGACGCTGCGAGTGCGGTTTAGTGCCGAGACGCTGCCTTTCCTGCAGGTCTGGCGCAACCAGCGAACCCCGGTGCATGTCCTTGGCATAGAGCCGGTGTCGCATCGAGGCGTCTTGCGGGCCGAGCTCGAAGCGGCCGGCGAATTCAACATTCTCCAGCCGGGTGAAAGCCGCAATTACGCGCTCAGCTTCGCGTTTCTGTAGGCGGGCCTTGGACAAGATAGATGGCAGGTCCGAGCGGTTGACGGTCGCATTTGTGCGGCGTAGATCAGTGGCCACGGTTTGCAGGGCCCGCGCGAGGGCCTGCGGTTTCAAAGAGGAATGAACCATGGATATCCGCAAGATCGACGACGAGTACTCGGTTTCCGGCCAGATCGGCGTCGATGACCTCGACGAGATCAAGGCGATGGGGTTCCAGTCAATCGTTTGCCACCGGCCCGATCATGAAAGCCCTGATCAGCCGCTGTTCGACGATATCGCGAGCCGCGCCGAGGAGCTCGGCATGATGATTGCCCATGTCCCGGTCGGCCCGATGGGCGTCACCGAAGACGCGGTGCTGAGCATGGTCGACGCGCTCGACGAGTTTCCGCGGCCGATGCTTGGTTATTGCCGCTCCGGCGCGCGCTCGACCGCGATCTACCAGAAGACCCAGCATATGCGCATTTAGTTCCCTCGCGCAATTGCGTTGCCCCTTGGGTGCTGCGCATTGCGGTGCCCGCAATTTCCAATCCAACACCGATTGTTCAGGAGAACATAATGAGCATCAAGCGCATCGACAGCGGCCCGCGCATGAGCGGCGCCGTCATTCATGGCAACACCGTCTACCTGGCAGGCCAGGTCGGCGAGGGCGAAAGCGTGACCGACCAGTGCAAGTCGGCACTGGCCGAAGTCGATCGCCTGCTGGCCGCGTCCGGCAGCAGCAAGGCAAAGGTCCTGCAGACGCTGATCTATCTTTCCGACATTGCCTATTTCGCCGAAATGAATGCCGCCTGGGAAGCCTGGGTCGACCCGGCCAACACGCCAGCCCGCGCCACCAGCGAAGCAAAGCTTGCCGCGCCGAAGTACAAGGTCGAATTCATCGTCACCGCTGCTCTCGACTGATCAGTAGCGTTTGCTTAGACTAGGACTTTAAGCCGGTGGGCATAAGCTCACCGGCTTTTTGCTGCGGAAATTTCGCTGAGCGTGCGCGTCGGCGTGATCGCTTCTGGGTCTAGCACGATTTCGATGATCGAGGGTTTGCCGCTCGCCCGCGCGCGCTCGAAGGCGGCTCCGAATTCCTCGGTCGTCTTGACCGTCTCGCCATGGCCACCATAGGCGCGGGCAAAATCCGCGAAATCGGGGTTCACCAGCGCCGTGGCGCTGACCCGGCCGGGATAGTCGCGTTCTTGATGCATGCGGATCGTGCCGTACATCCCATTGTTGATGACGAGCGCGATCAGCGGCAGGCCATACTGCACCGCGGTCGCAAACTCCTGCCCATGCATCATGAAGCAGCCGTCGCCGGCAAAGCAGATGACTTCGCGGTCGGGGAACAACTGCTTGGCGGCAACGGCGGCCGGCATGCCGTACCCCATCGAACCGGAGGTTGGTGCCGACTGGGTATTGAACCTGCGGAACCGGTGGAAGCGATGAAGCCAGGTGGCGTAGTTGCCGGCACCATTGGTGAAGATGGCGTCAGACGGCGTATTCGCCTCGATCCAATCCATGATCCGGCCCATGTGGACTGGGCCCGGGCTCGTCTCTGGCGTCGTCGACCATTGGAGATAGGCTCCATGCATGCACTTTGTCCGCTCCGCCCAGCGCGGCTCGGCCGGCGCCTCAAGGTCTGTGAGGGCGGCGACAAAATCAGCGGGGCTGGCGCAGATCGCCAGATCGGGGCGGTAGACCCGGCCGAGTTCTGACGGGTCCGGATGGATGTGCACCAGTGACTGCGATGGGTAGGGGATGTCCATCAGCGTGTAGCCCGATGACGGCATCTCGGAAAACCGTCCGCCGAGAAGGATGAGCAGGTCTGCCTCCTTCACCTCCTTGCCCAGTGCCGGATTGATGCCGATACCGACATCGCCCGCATAGGACGGGTGGAGATGATCGAACAGCATCTGGCGGCGGAAGGAACAGCCGACCGGCAACTGGAAGCGTTCGGCAAAGGCTTTGATATCGGCAACTGCGTCCTCGTCCCAGCGTGTGCCCCCGAGCACGATCATGGGCCGTTCGGCAGCGATCAATCTGAGATAGAGGTCGTCGATCTGGGTTTTGCCGGGATGACTTTCGACCCTAACATAGGGCTTGGCGTGCGGGGCGTCGACCATATCGCGCAGCATGTCTTCCGGCAGTGTCAGGACCACGGGGCCGGGCCTGCCGGAAGTTGCGACCGCAAAGGCGCGGGTCACGAACTCGGGAATGCGGGCGGCATCGTCGATCTCGCCGACCCATTTGGCGAACTCGGTGAAGGCGCGGCGATATTCGACTTCCTGGAACGCCTCGCGCTCGCGTGCATCGCGCTGCACCTGGCCGATGAAAAGGATCATCGGGATCGAATCCTGGCGGGCGATATGGAGGCCGGCCGTTGCGTTGGTCGCGCCCGGTCCTCGGGTGACCATGCAGATGCCGGGCTCGCCCGTCAGGCGGCCCCATGTGTCGGCCATCATCGCCGCGCCGCCTTCCTGGCGGCAGACGATGACGTCGATGTCGGTATCATGCAATGCGTCGAGCACGGCGAGGAAGCTTTCGCCCGGAACACAGGAGATCCGTCTGACGCCGTTTGCCTTCAGGGCCTCGACGATGAGCTGGCCGCCAGTCCTTTTTAGCCCTTCAGTCGGCCTTTTCATGCTTTTGCCTTTCTCTCGAGGTCCGCCAGTTCGGCAAGAACCTCCTCTTGATGTTCGCCGAGGCGCGGGCTCGGCCGCTCATAGCGCAGCGGCGTTTCCGACAGGACGACCGGCGTGCGAACGCCGGGGATGCTTGTGCCGGCGAAGTCGTTGAGATCGATCCGCAGCTTGCGGGCGACGATCTGCGGGTCTGCGAACATTTCCTCGACGGTGTTGATTGGGCCTGATGGCACGGCGTTCTGTTCGCAGAGCCTCAGCAGGTCGGCTTTTTGCCATTTCAGCGTCTCAGTCGAGACGAGCCGGCGCACGTCAACGCGATTGGCGACGCGGGCCTTGTTGGTCGCATAGCGCTCGTCGCTGGCCATGGCCTCGACGCCGAGGAGGCTGCAAAGCCGACGAAACTGGCCGTCATTGCCGATCGCAAGGATCAGGAAACCGTCCGCCACCGGAACGACTTCATAAGGAGAAATGTTCGGATGCGCATTGCCGAGGCGTTCCGGCGCCTTGCCCGAGATCAGGTAGTTCATATTCTGGTTGGCAAGGACGGCGGACTGGACGTCGAGCAGCGCCATGTCGACCAGCTGGCCTTGCCCCGTTTTCAGCGCGTGGATCAGGGCCGCCTCGATCGCCGCGACTGCATAAATACCGGTAAAGACATCGGCGATTGCGACGCCTGCCTTCATCGGTTGGCCGTCCGGCTCGCCGGTGATGGACATGAAGCCCGACATGCCCTGGACGATATAGTCGTAGCCGGCGAAATCGGCGTAGGGGCCGGTCTGGCCGAAGCCGGTGATCGAGCAATAGACCAACTTCGGGTTGATCTTCCTGAGGCTCTCATAGTCGAGGCCGTATTTGGTCAGCCCGCCCAGCTTGAAATTCTCGATGACGACATCGGCCGTCATCACCAACCGCCGGACAAGATCCTGGCCTTCGGCGCTCTTGAGGTCTGATGTAATCGAGCGCTTGCCGCGATTGGCGGAGTGGTAGTAGGCGGCGGAAAGGTTCTCGCCGTCCTTGCCCTCGACGAAGGGAGGCCCCCAGTGGCGCGTATCGTCGCCGCCATCGGGATTTTCTACCTTGATGACATCGGCACCGAGGTCGGCCAGCATCTGGCCGGCCCAGGGACCGGCAAGGACACGGGCAAGCTCGATAACGCGGATGCCGGAAAGCGGGGGCTGTTTCATTGGTGTATTCGTCATGTCGTTCCAGAACAGCGCTCAGGGTGCGCGGGTGGCGTCAGATGTATCCGATACGGGTTTGGATGCAAAGCGGCGCTCGCGCCATAGAATGTAGAAACCGGACGCCATGATGATGAGGATGCCGAGCCATTTGATTGCATCCGGGAAATCGCCGAAGACCAGCCAGGCGAAGATCGTCGCGGAGACGATTTCGAAATATTGAAGCGGTGCCAGCGTCGAGGCCGGGGCCGAGCGATAGGCATAGACACCGAGAATTCCCGAGATCGCCGCCATGGCGCCGACGCCCAAAAGATAGAAAAGAGCGACGCCTCTCGGCATGACGGGATCGAATACATCGGAGCCCGATCCCTGGCCGAAGGACAGGATGACAGCGCAGAACAACAGCCCCCACAGGCCCATCTGGAACTGCATTGCCCACGGATCTTCCCGATGCGACAGCACCCGGGTCATCAGCGCAAAGACGGCAATGCAGAGCGCGCTGAGCACCGGCAGGAGTGCGACGTAGCCGACCTCCTCGAAGCTTGGCTGGATGATCAACATCGCGCCGAAGAAGCCGACCCCGCAGGCCGTATAGCGCCGCCAGCCAATGGTCTCCTTGAGGAAGATACTGCTGAGGATCGTCAGCATGATGGGTTCGACGAAGAAAATGGCAATGGCGTCGGCAACAGCCATGTATTTCAACGTCGTCACGAACGAGACCATCGACACGGTGATGATGGCGCCACGCATCGCATGAAACATGCTCTGCCGCCAGGAAAAATCGGCCCATGTGCGCCGCCAGAGGACGATCGGAAGCATGCATAGCGCCTGCACGACGAAGCGCGCGGCGGTAATTTCCGCCGAGGGGATGGTGGCGATGGCGAGCTTGGCGAAGATGTCGATGATCGGCGAGACCAGGACCGAAAGAAACATCAACGTGATGCCCGTCGTCACCTGCGAAGCGGCTGATGCCGAACGAACCATGTTGCTGCTGCTCATTTCGAAGTCCTGTTACCTACGACTGCACGATTGCCCGATCGCACCAATCCGCAAACGACGATATCGCCACGTCGGCGCCGATCTCGTTCAGGGTCTCGTGACGCATGTCAGGGTAGATCTCGGTCGTGATACGCAGGAAGCCGTGGCGTTTCAAATGATTTGCGAGCCAGATCGTCGCTTTCCCCTGTTCCGTGGCGGGGTCCTTGCCGCCACCGACGAGATGGATCGGTAGGTCTTTCCGCAATCTTTCAAGCGCAGATGTCTGAGGCGCGCGGAACGTCATTTCAAAAAGATCCAGCCACAGGGAGACGGAAACGTCGAAGCCGCAGAGGGGATCGGCGATGTATCGGTCGACCTGCTGCGGGTCGCCGGAAAGCCAGTCGAACGCGGTGCGGCGGTTTTGAACCGACCGCGCCCACGTTCTGAACGTGAGCTTCGGCAGGATCGCGCTTGGAACATCCGAACCCTTCAGCATTCGCTCCGTCCTGAGGATGAGCTGTGCCAGCCGGCCCGCGAGGCCGGGGTTGAAATTGGCGTTCCAGACCGCGACGGCATCGAATTTTCCGGGGAATGCGACCGCGGCGTTGAGGCTGACAAGACCGCCCATCGAATGGCCGAACAGGATGACCGGTAGGCTGGGATGGCGGGCCGCCGCATGATCGTGCATGGCAACGACATCCTCGATCACGCAGCTTACACCGTCGCGCCGGGCAAAGCGGCCGATGGGCGCATCCACCGCTTTCGTTTCACCATGGCCGCGATGATCGTGCGCATAGACATGGTAGCCGCGCGCGGCCATCGCCTTGGCAAAAGGCGCATAGCGCTTCGAATGCTCGGCAAGCCCGTGGCAAATCAGCAGAATTCCGCGCGGCTTGCCCTCGGCGGAAATGTGATGATGCGCAAGTGCAGCACCTGTCGGGCTATCGTGCCAGGCTGTTTCTGCGAACATGCAGCTCTCCTCATCCTGGCCGGGACAAAAGGCCATCCCAAGGTGATTTGCAATGCCGGGCGGCGCGACGGCACAAAATATTCAAGCCGCTACGATTCTGGGTTGCGAAGATTGCGGCAAGCTGCTTATTTGTTCCCATATTGTTCTGGTTTGGAGGGTGGTATGCATTTCGGGATTCGGGCGCTTATTGCAGCGCTGTTGCTGCAGATGCTGGCAATCGGCGCGTCGGCACAGGACGGCGAAAAGGGTGGACACACGCGCTTCATCCTTGCCGCCAGCTGGGAACCGGCTTTCTGCGCCACCAACCAGAAGAAGGCGGAATGCCGCGACGAAAAGCCTGACGCATACGACGCGACGAATTTCTCGCTTCATGGGCTCTGGCCGATGCGGCAGCAATATTGTGATGTTTCGCAGGATCTGCAGCGATCGGATCGCGACAAGGACTGGAACAGCCTGCCCGAGGTGCCGCTATCGACAAAGACGCGGTCTGTTCTCGCAAAGGCGATGCCCGGCACGCAATCCGGCCTGGAGCGCCATGAGTGGATCAAGCACGGCACCTGCACGAAGCTCTCGGCTGACGAATATTTTGCCGGAGCCGCCGGGTTGATCGGCGAATTGAATGCCTCGGCAGTGCGCGATCTCTTCGCGCAGAATATCGGCAAGACGCTCGATGCCGAGACGATCAAGCAGGCTTTCGACAAGAGCTTCGGCGAGGGGGCAGGCGACCGGGTCAAGATGAGCTGCCGTCGCGTCGGCAAGGTGAGGGTCATATCGGAGCTGACGATCGGCCTTTCGCAGGATGCGATCGAACCCGATCCATCCGGCCCCCGGCTCGAAACGCTGATCCAGAGTGCGGGGACGACGAAATTCGGTTGCGACCAGGGCGTGGTACAAGCCGTCGGCTCGTGAACGCTGCCATCGGGCGGCTCTTCAGGCGATAACGAGTTTTCGGCGTTGCCCGGCGGCTTTGTTTACCTTACATAGCGGCACAAACCCGAAATCCTCTCGCCTAGGAGCAGTGCAGCAATGGCACGTCAGTTCATCTATCACATGTCAGGGCTCAACAAGGCCTATGGCGCCAAGAAGATCCTTGAGAACGTCAACCTTTCATTCTACCCGGATGCCAAGATCGGTATCCTCGGACCCAACGGTGCCGGTAAATCGACGGTGTTGCGGATCATCGCCGGCCTCGACAAGGAATATACCGGTGAAGCCTGGCTCGCCGAAGGCGCGACCATCGGCTACCTGGAGCAGGAGCCGCATCTCGATGCCGACAAGACGGTGCTCGAGAATGTCATGATTGGCGTTGCGAAGAAAACGGCCATCCTCGAGCGCTACAACGAACTGATGATGAACTATTCCGATGAAACGGCGGAAGAGGGCTCTAAGCTTCAGGACATCATCGACAGCCAGAACCTCTGGGATCTCGAAAGCCAGGTCGAGATGGCGATGGACGCGTTGCGCTGCCCGCCCGGTGACAGCGATGTCACCAGCCTGTCGGGCGGTGAGCGTCGCCGCGTAGCACTTTGCCGGCTGCTTCTGTCGCAGCCCGACCTGCTGCTGCTCGACGAACCGACCAACCATCTCGACGCGGAAACGATCGCCTGGCTCGAAAAACACCTGCGCGCCTATCCCGGCGCCGTGATGATGATCACCCACGATCGCTACTTCCTCGACAACGTCACCGGCTGGATCCTCGAGCTCGATCGCGGCCGCGGCATTCCCTATGAGGGCAATTACTCAGCCTACCTGCTTGCCAAGGCCAAGCGCATGGCGCAGGAAAACCGCGAAGACGCCTCCCGCCAGAAGGCGATCTCGCGCGAACAGGAATGGATCGCCTCCAGCCCCAAGGCGCGTCAGGCGAAGTCGAAGGCCCGTATCAAATCGTACGAACAGCTGGTCGATGCGGCCGAGAAGCAGCGTCCGGGCGACGCACAGATCATCATCCCGGTCAGTGAGCGGCTGGGTCAGGTCGTCATCGAGATGGACGGCATCTCGAAGGGCTACGGTGACCAGCTCCTGATCGACGGTTTGTCGATCAAGTTGCCGCCGGGCGGCATCGTTGGCGTCATCGGCCCGAACGGCGCCGGCAAGACGACGCTCTTTCGCATGATCACCGGCCAGGAAAAGCCGGATGCTGGCACCTTGCGCATCGGCGACACCGTTCAGCTCGGCTATGTCGACCAGAGCCGCGATGCACTTGATGGCAACAAAACGGTCTGGGAAGAAATCTCCGGCGGAGCCGAAATCATCAAGCTCGGCAAATTCGATATGAACAGCCGCGCCTATTGCGGCGCCTTCAATTTCAAGGGCGGCGACCAGCAGCAGAAGGTCGGCAATCTGTCCGGCGGTCAGCGCAACCGCGTCCATCTGGCCAAGATGCTGAAGGCTGGCGGCAATGTGCTCCTGCTCGACGAGCCGACCAACGATCTTGACACCGAGACGCTGGCGGCGCTGGAAGATGCGCTGGAAAAGTTCGCGGGCTGCGCCGTCATCATCAGCCACGATCGTATGTTCCTCGACCGCCTGGCGACGCATATCCTCGCCTTCGAAGGCGACAGCCATGTGGAATGGTTCGAAGGCAACTTCGAAGACTACGAAGTCGACAAGGTGCGACGCCTGGGAGCCGACGCGCTCAATCCGAGCCGCGTTACCTACAAGCGCCTGACGCGCTGATCGGCTTTCAAGTTGGCACGATTGAGAACCCCGGTTTCGCCGGGGTTTTTCTTTGGCACAAAACCGATTGCGCAATTCTCGCTTGCCATCAAAAACCAAATCACATAAAGATATCTTTATATCTTGATTGGGTGCGGATATGATGGACTTGGTGAAATTCGGTCTGGACGGCCTGGTCGACGTGCTGAAGGCGGCGGGTGAGCCGACGCGGCTTCGTCTGCTCGCCTTGCTTGCATCCGGCGATCTCACCGTCACCGATCTTACAGAAATTCTTGGTCAGTCGCAGCCCCGTATTTCACGGCACCTGAAGCTACTTGGCGAGGCGTCGCTGATCGATCGTTACCAAGAGGGCGCCTGGGCCTATTTCCGGCTCACCCATGATGGCAAGGCCGTCCAGCTGGTGCGGACGTTGCTGAAATACGCTTCCGAAAACGATCCGGTCCTGCTGCGCGACGGCGAGCGGCTCGCCGCGGTGAAGCGCATTCGATCGGAGCGGGCGCAGGCCTATTTCAGCCGCAATGCCGCAGAATGGGATGAGCTCCGGCGGCTGCATGTGCCCGACGAGGATGTCGACAGTGCGCTGATCGATCTCATCGGCGCAAAGCCGATCGATGCATTCCTTGATCTTGGCACCGGGACGGGTCGCATGCTGCAGCTGCTCTCGGGCGTCTATCGCCGCGGCCTCGGCGTCGATGCCAGCCGCGACATGCTGGCTGTGGCGCGCGCCAATCTCGACAAGGCGAACATCACCACAGCGTCCGTGCGCCATGGAGACATCTTCAATCTGCCGCTCGACGCGCAGGATTTCGATCTCATCACCATCCATCAGGTGCTGCATTTTCTTTATCAACCGGAACTGGCGATCGGCGAAGCGGCGCGGATGCTGCGGCCTGCCGGCCGGCTGGTGATCATCGATCTTGCGCCGCATACGCTCGAATATCTGCGCGACGAGCACGCGCATCTGAGGTTGGGCTTCTCCCATCAGATGATGGCCGAGTGGCTGGAGAATGCCGGTCTCGAGGTCGAGGAGGTCAAGGACCTTCACGCCGGAAAGCAGAATGACCAGAACCTGACGGTGACGATCTGGGTGGCGCGCGATCGGCGATTGCTGATGGCCGCCGGACAGGAGCGCCAGTCTTCATCCATGCATGCCGGGGGAGCCTGATATGGTATCGAATTTGGAAAACGGTCGCCGCGACATTCGTATCTCGTTCGAGTTCTTTCCGCCGAAATCGGAAGAGATGGAGGCGCAGCTTTGGAACACCGTCGCTGAATTGCAGAAATGGGATCCCGAGTTTGTCTCCGTGACCTATGGGGCCGGCGGCTCGACCAAGGTCCCGACGCTTGCCGCGGTGCGGCGGATGATCTCGCAGACGCCGCTCGCGACAGCCGCTCATCTGACCTGCGTCAGCGCGACGCGGGAGGAGACCCACCGGGTCGTTGATGAATTTCGTGCCGCCGGCGTTGGCCATTTCGTGGCGTTGCGCGGCGATCCGCCCGAGGGTATCGGCAGCGCCTACCGGCCGCAGCCGGGCGGCTATGCCAATGCGGCCGAGCTGGTCTTGGGGCTGCGCGCGCTTGGAGACTTCGAGATTTCCGTTTCGGCCTATCCGGAAAAACATCCGGAAAGTCGTGATGTGAACGCCGACATCGACATGCTGAAACGCAAGGCCGACAACGGTGCCGACCGGGCCCTGACGCAGTTCTTCTTCGATAATGATGTTTTTGAGACCTATCTGGAGCGCGTGCGCGCCGCGGGCATCGGCATTCCCGTTGTTCCGGGTATCATGCCGATCCAGAACCTCACCCAGCTGAAGCGTTTCGCCGGCATGTGCGGCGCCACGATACCGGTAAGGCTGGATGCGCGTTTCGAAGGGCTGGACGAGGACCCGATCGAGCGGGCCAAGGTTGCCGCGGATGTCGCGGCCGAACAGATCGAGGACCTTGTTCGCCGTGGCCTGAACGAGTTTCACCTTTACACGATGAACCGCGCGCCGTTGGTCGGATCGGTGCTGGAACTCCTCGGCCTTGGTTGCGATACGGAAAGGAAGTCAGCCGGAGCGGCAGCTTGAAGGCACAAAAAAACGCATACCCCTTAAGGCATGCGCTTCTTGGAATGACTTACTGTTAGCTTCTAGGAGTCGCATTTCCCGTCTTTGAGTTCGCCAAACCGTGCCTCTAGATGAAGAGCATGGTCACCACGAATACGAACGCAGCACTGATCAATAGGACATTAAAGGATTGTGTCAGTCCCATGTCTGCCTCCTCCGTTAACCCTTAAAGCTTATGTCACAAATATGTCGCTGGCAAAGAAAATCGATGCTGCGATGCGATATCCACTTCTCCGATGGGATTAGGCAGGATCATCAAGTTTTTGATTTCAAAAGATAAAACTATCCTTCTCCACAGTCACGATTTTTAATGAACTGTTAAATTTCTGGCGCGAATTGTTAACGCCGCCGCCGACTTGGCCACTAGCTGGTTGGGGTTACGTAAGGTTAGGCCGGTCTGGCGCCTGGCCTTAATCTAGCAAACAACCGCCCATCGAGAATAAGCAAGCCTACGGCAATCAGCAGCATTCCGGCGATGTCAGTTGGCTCCAGCCGCTCGCCGAGGAAGACGACGCCAAGCAGAATGGCACCGGGCGGGACGAGGAGGGTCACCAGCGATGCATTCGTCGCTCCGGCAAGGGCCATGATCCGGAAATAAAGAATATAGGCGAAAGCGGTGGAAAGCAGCGCAAGTGCTACGATCGCCGTGATCGATCCAAGCGGCGGCATCGCCACTGTCCACGGCCGATCGACGATTAGCGAGACCGGAAGCATGATGATCGATGATCCGGTGAGCTGTCCCGTTGCGATGATCGGCGCCGGGGTGCCTTTGAAACGCTTGGAATAGATCGCGGCGAAGCCATAGGAGACAGCAGCAAGGATCGGCACCAGCAGTGCCCAGAACGGCACGCCGTTTGTCACCATTATTCCAGGCCCGACGAGAACGATCGTCCCGGCCAGCCCGACGAGACAACCAACGAGTTTTGCCGCCGTCGGCTTCTCATCCTCCGTCAGATAGCGGGCGATGATAACGGTCCAGATTGGCGTCGTCGCGTTGAGCACCGAGGCAAGACCCGCGCCGATCTCGGTTTCGCCGAGAAAGATCAGGGCGTGCGGCACCGCATTGTTGATGAGGCCGAGAAACAGGAATTGCCGCCAATGCAATCGCAGCAGGCGATAGATATCGAAGCGGCCAGCCATGTAGAGGTGAAGCGCCACCGCTGCCAGCGACAGGCGCAGGAAGACCAGTGTAAACGGCGGAACGTCGTGGACGGCGATACGGGCAAAGAAGAACGAACCGCCCCAAATCAGGCCCAGCAGCAGCAAGAGGCCCCAGGTCAGCGCATTCATGCCGGTATCCGTCTTCATCGGTCTGCTCTCCCACACATGCTGCCATCATGGCGATCCGCGCAGGCTTCGCCACCCGTTTCCAGACCAGCAGGCAGAATTTCGACGATCGGCGGTACGTCCGGAAAGAGATAATGAAAAAGGCGGCCGAAGCCGCCCGTCTCATTTGGGATGGTCACGTTCAAAGGGCATTCAGCAACTGCTCTGTTGCCCAACCGTCGGCCGGCTCGCCGAGGCGAAGCTGTTCCTTCTGGATGGCGACGCGGGTGCCGGAGCCGAGAATGCCGTCGATGTCGCCGACGTCGTAGCCGCGGGCCTGCAGCTTGGTCTGCAGCGCTTTCATTTCCGTGTCCGAAAGCCCCTTCTCAGGCGTGCCCTTGAGATAGGTCGGCAGGCCGCTGAAGCGGTTGGCGAAATAGGCGGCCGAAGTCGTGTAGATGAACGACTTGCTCCATTCGAGGTAGATGTTGAAATTGGGATAGGTGAGGAAGGCCGGGCCCAGCCGGCCCTGCGGCAGGATTAGCGCCGAGGCGAGGTTGGCGAACGAGGTATTGCCGTCTCGCGGTTTGACGCCGAGGGCGAACCAGTCGCCGGCCGTCAGCGTGCCGCCAATGCCGGATTTCTCGTAAGGCAGCGTCTCGGGGAGGGTGACCTCCTGGAGCCAGGGCTGGCCGCTCGTGAAGCCGAGCGCCTTTATGAACTTTGCCGTGGTGAGGATGAGGTCAGGTGCGCTCTCCTTGAGCCTGACGTGGCCGTCGCCGTCGCCATCAACGCCGTAGTCGATGATGGCTCTTGGCAGCATCTGCGTCTGGCCGATTTCGCCAGCCCAGGCACCAGTTGTCGTTGCCGGATCGACATCTCCCCGCTGTACCAATTCGACCAAGGCGATCAGTTGCGGGCGGAAAATCTCAGGGCGGCGGCAGTCGTGCGAAAGCGTGACAAGGGCGTTACGGGTGTTGAAATCGCCCTGGCCCACGCCGAAGTCGGTCTCCATCGCCCAGAAGGCGGTAATAACGCCGGCCGGAACGCCGTAGTCCTGTTCGGCCTTGGCAAAGACGTCGGCATATTGCTTCATCTTCTGGCGGCCGATGTCGAGGCGGCCCTGGCTAACCGTGCGCTGCGAAAATTCGAGGAATGTCTGCTTGAAGACGCCTTGCGCGCGGTCACGCGCGAGAACCTTCTGGTCAAGCTGCGCTCCGGCGAAGGTCTTGTCGACGCTTTCTGCCGTTGCGCCCGCGGCGATTGCATCCGCTTTCACGCCGGCAAGGAAGGTTGAAAGGTCTCCGCCGCAAGCGACCTTGGGCGCATCTGCAACTGGAGCCGGGCTCTGCTGCGCGGCCGCAGCACCGGCGAGCGCTGAGGCAAATACAATCGCAAGTGCAGTGTTTCGGACGGTGATACGGGTCATGCGCGATCCTCTTTGCTTACGGAAGAGGTCGCTTTCACAGAACTATGCGACAGAAGCAAGGAGGAAATGGCCGCAGTCTCAAGAATTTCCCTGCTTTGTTACTGCCGCTACCCAGTTGTGCCAGTTCTTTTCGTTGCCGGCGAATACATTGATATCGGTCGGACCCTTGATACCAGGAATGACGCCCGTGGACGTATACTGCCAAAAGGCCCAGCGACGATCGGCGTAGGTGACTTTCGGGTGCTTGGCGACCGAGCGAACCCAGAAGTGATAGTCCTGGAAATAGCCGACGAGATTGTCGCGATGGAAGTCGACCGAAGTATAAATGATCGGGCGCATGCCGTAATAGGCTTCGAGCCTGTCCATGAAACGCTGCAGTTGGATGCGGACGGTGGCAGCATCTGGGCGATAGCGGCAGGTCTTCGATTCACTGTTCCACTCGACGTCGAGCACTGGTGGCAGACGCATCGCTTCCTTGGGCACGTTGCGAATGAACCAGTCAGCCTGCTCGTCCGGCGACGAGCAGAAATAGTAGAAATGATAGGGCGCGCTTGGAATGCCCGCGGCCCGCGCTTCCTGCGAATATTCGAGAAAGCGCTGATCGACGATGTCCTTGCCTTCGGTCGCCTTGATGAATGCGAAGGCGACGCCCGACGACTTCACCGTGCCCCAGTTGATATCGCCTTGCCATTTGGAGATATCGATGCCGTGGATCGGGTGCAACTGCGGATGATCGGCGCCAAAATCCTGCGGCTTGGTGTCATGGAACCGCGCCTTCGGCCTGATGGATTTGGTTTCCATGAAATCGTAGCCAGCCGTGCAGCTGGTCAGAAGCATGGCAAGCGGCAGTAAGCACAACAAAAGCCGGTGCATTGGCGTCCCGTGATGGCGCGAGTAATCCCGATGCCTCAATGCTTCAGCTTCCGCGATAGGTGAATCCCAGCTGCCGTCAAAAGAGGCCCTAACCTCTTTTTCACCATATCAACGTAAAAATTGCGTTATCTTCAAGCGAATTATCGTTGCTGGGTAACAATAACCGCTCGCCAGGCGTAGCCGCGGCCGATTTCCTCGAAAATCAGGCGTGCGCCGAGCGCCGTAGCATGCTCTTCCAGCACTGCGCGCAAATCGGCCCTGGGCGTGACGTGGAATTTCCGCAGCCAGGATTTCAGTATCGAACGGAAAAAGACCGGCAAGCGTTCCTGCTGGCCGAAATCGACAATGTGGAGTTCACCACCTGGGGCAAGCGCTCGAAGCGACGCGTCGACGGCGCTTTGCCAATCCGGGATCATCGACAAGGCGTAGGAGATCATAATCCGATCGAAGCCGTCGGTGCCGAAATCCACCGCCTGAAAGGCAGTGGCATCGGCGACGCGGAAATCCGGCATATGCGACATGTCCTGAAAGGATTTTCGCGCGCTCAACAACATCTCCTGCGAGATGTCGAGGCCGTAAAGCTTTACCGAGGGAAAGCGCCGATGGGCGAAAAGCAGGTTGCGGCCCGTGCCGCAGCCGACTTCCAGAAGCGACCCGCCGAACGGGACGCCGAGGTTGTCGATCGTCCGGTCGCGGCCGAAAAGGTAGTATTTGCGGGTAAGATCGTAGATGTGGCGCTGATAGCGATACATGCCGTCCATCAGGCCGGCATGGCTCTCCCCGGCCACAGGCGTATCCGTCTCGGCGCGGCTCACGCGTTTTTTCCGTAGATATGGAAGCCGCCGTAGATCGCCGAGCGATCCAGCACGTTCAGTCGTTGCGACCGCTCCTCGAAATAGGTCCACTGCGCCCGGATTGCCGGCGACAGCCTGCCTTCGATGATGCTCTTCTCGGCAGCGGTGCGGAAGATGACGCGCGCACCTTCGCGTGCTGTGCGGCTGATTTCCGCCCAGAGCTCGTTCAACTGTGTGTCGTTCATCCAATCCTGCGCATCGAGCAGGATATAACGGTCCATGGAGGCTGCCTGCTTGGTGGCAAGCAGCTCGGTAAAGCTGGCGTGATGAACGGTCGCCCGTTCGGCATTGTTGCGAATCGCCGAATAATGTTCTGGCCTCAGGTAGGTCGGCAGCGGCCCTTCGCTGCGGCCGGCATAACGGCGCGCGAAGGCCTGCCATGCGAAATAGTTCTCGCTCATCGGAAAATGACAGGCGAGCTTTTCCAGTCGGTGCCTGAGGACGGAAGAGATCGACCCACCGCTGGCGAGACTTGCAAGTTCGTCATATTGCTGCGGCGGAATGCCGAGGCCAAACAGCGAGCTCTTGCGGCCGAGAAGCCAGCGAACCATCGGGCGGTCGAATATCGGCGCGATCTGGTCGTCAAAGAACTGCCGCTGTTCGCGAAGGGTTCGGGCTTCGGTGATCTTTGCGAGCTTGACGCCATGAAGGCGGGCGAGAAGGTGCGCGGCGCCGATAAAACGGCCGAGCAGGCCGGTTTCATAGATATTGCGATTGAACACCGTGATGCGGCGGCGGCCGAGCATGTCGCGGCCATTCCAATAGGCTGCCGTCGCTGCATCGAGGCCCGGAGATATGAAGCGGTCGAAGGCGTGACTGTTGATGTTCAGCCGCGGCGTCGCAAAGAAGCGGACGAGGTCGGCATGCCCGGGCATCAGCCGGAATGCGGCAAGCTTCAGCCGGTTCAGCGCCACGTGATGTGGGTTGAGATCGACAACGTCGATGGAGGCGGGGCTCTGCGACAGGTAGGCGAGCATGTTGCAGCCGCCGGAGCCGATCGTGACGACACGGTGATGTGCCTTAAGCTCCATCGCCTCCATATCCACATCGGGGTCTTCCCAGATTTGTGGATAGACCAGGCCAGAGAACAACAGGCCGAAGAGCCGCTCGGACAAGCCGGCCTTCGAAAGCGCCTTGTGCTGGAGAAGAGCGTCCTTGAGCTTTCGGTTCTTGCCGAAGCCGGCGTCCGGTGCAAATTCCGTCATGTGAGTCTGTCACCCCTTTTTTAAGGTTCTGGGCGTGTAACCCGCCAATGCTACAGACTGATGACGTTTCCTGTTGGTATCCCGTCACCTAGGAAGCCTCAGAGGTCGATCCCCGTTTTTGATCATGGTTGCTCTTTCGCAATCGTTGTTTTCCTGATTGTGTCTGCGCATCGGAGGACGGTGCATGCGATTTGCGTTGAGGGTAGTTCAGGGTATCGTGGCTCTCGTGCTGCTTGCCGCAATCGGTTGTATCGTCTGGCTCTCCTTTTTTCCGCCTGATCTGTTGCGGGTCGGCGATGGCTATGCCGCCAAGATCGTCTGCTCCAACGTCTTCATCGCAGGCCGCGGCCCGGACGCTGTGCTTGCGGAGGACGTGCAGGCCCCGGGCAATCCCGCCCTGAAACTCGTCCGGATTTCCGTCGACCGTACTGCGGGCGTCGTCAGTGCGCGTATTCTCGGCCTGTTCGCGCCGAACTATGCGCTCTATCGCGGGGCGCTTGGCTGCGCCAGCGTTCCCGATGGCAACTTCGAGGCTGCTGCAAGCCTGCCGACGATGAAGGTGGGCGATCCTGCGAACGGTGACGGGCTGTGGCCGGATGGTGGGCGCGTCGACATTGACGTCAAAAGCGAGGTTTCGCAGGTTATCGCGAAACCGTCACTTGGCGGCCCGGGAATGCGGGCGATCCTGGTCGTCAAGGACGGGCGCGTCGTCGCGGAAAAATATGCCGACGGCTTTGACGCCACAAAGCCGCTGATCGGCTGGTCGATGACGAAGACGGTGAATGCGTCGATCATCGGTCGCCTGATGCTTGCAGGCCGCATGTCGTTTGATGACAAGGATCTGCTGGCGAAATGGCATGGAGACCGGCGCAGCCGAATAAGGTTGCGGGACCTGCTGGCGATGGAGAGCGGTCTCGTCTTTAACGAGGACTATGGAGCCGTGACGGATGTGACGCGCATGCTCTTTCTCAATCCGGACATGGTGGCGCTGCCCCAAAGTGCTGCGCAGATACAGCCTGCAGGCAAGCGGTTCTATTATTCGACGGGCACGGCCTTGCTGCTGTCGAGAATCTGGATGAACCGGTTTGCGGACCAGAACGCGGCGCTGGCCTATCCTCGCGACGCGCTGTTCTCGCCGCTTGGCATGTCGAGCGCGGTCCTGGAGGCAGACGAGCAGGGAACATTCGTCGGAGGATCCTATCTCTACGCCACGGCGCGCGACTGGGCGCGCTTCGGGCAGTTCCTGCTGCAGGATGGTGTCTGGAAGGGACAGCGCCTGCTGCCGGAAGGCTTCGTCGGCGCGATGCGCACCGGCACCGCCGCGTCGGATGGAGCCTACACGCAGGTTCAGGCGTGGCTCTCGGTGCCGGGAGGATCGAGCAAGCAATTCGGCCTGCCGGACGATACGTTCTGGATGCTCGGCCATGACGGACAGAGCATCGCCATCGTGCCTTCGGCCAACCTCGTGGTCGTCAGGCTCGGTCTGACGCCCGGTGTTCTCGGCTACCGGCCGCAGATATTGCTGAAAAAGATCCTGGACGCCGTGACACCGGCGAACACATAGGCGAAGGGCTAATAGTTGCCGGTGGCAATGTCCATCATGCCTTTGTTCTTGGCATCATAGTAGTAGCCGCGGGCGTAAAGCCGCACGGCGTCATCCTGTTTATTGTCGGCAACCTTCCATGCGCCGCTTAGATATTTGGCGGCATATTTGATGTTGGTCTCGGCATCGAACAGGCCGGAGGCGGGGCCGCCGTAGCCCATGGATTTTGCAGTGTTGTACTTGATCTGCATCAGGCCGAAATAGCCGGCATTGTTATAAGCCTTGGGGTCGTAGCGGCTTTCGCGGTGGACGACGCGATGGATGAGCGCTTCCGGGACCTGATAGAGCTTGGCGTATTTCTGTATGAGCTGGGTGATGTAGCTCTTCTCTTCCGGGGGAACCCTGCTGTCTTCCCGTTCGCTCAGAACAGCGGGGATCACGACGGGGCCGGTTGTATCGAAATTGAAATCGTAATGAGGACGGCTGTCGGCATAGGAGAGGGCGGCAAGCTGGGCGGGCGGGGTTGCGGAGGCTACCATTGTCGCCTCCATCCCCGACGCCTCGCCGGGGCGCGGGATCGGTATCACTGACTGGATTGCCACCATTTCCGGCGTCAGCGGGATCGGGGCATAGGCCGCATCGACGGTTGGACCAGCAACGGCTTGGAGCGCCATGTCTCCCGGACGGGCCGGGTTGGGCGTCGGGATAGCGACCATGGTCGGGATGGGTGGCTGGTCGGGCGAGGCGTAGGCTGCAGATGCCGAGGTATTCGTCGTCTGCGCGCCGGTGACGGCGGCAAAGGCCACTTGGGCCTGGCTTGACTGCGCCGCCGGCTGGACGGGCGTCTGGGCCATGCGATCCTGGGCAGCGTTGATCTGGCTGGATTCGATCTTAGCAGTCTGCGTCGTCTCGACCGGCGCGCTGCCGTGCGGGCTCTGGTTTATCGCCGTCTGGATACGGCCTGATTTTTGAAGCGATGCGTCGTTGGCGGTGGAACCAACGCTTGCGATCGCCGTTGTAGTCGCAACGCCAGAAGTCGAAGCAACGCCGGCTGGAGCCCCTGTGGTCGCCGGATGCGGCACGTTGGTCTGCGCCGGAGAAAGTTCTGCCTTAGACGTATGCTGGTCGGTGCTTGCGCATCCGGCCAGCGCGCCGCACAGAATTGCCGAGTAGGCAACGCTGCGCTTAAGGCTGGAAAATCCATTCGTTACCATGCTGTCGCTTTCGAAGATTGCGCCCTACCTGCGATGCAAATCCGTCACAGGAGAAATAAATTTATGAATCCCAATTAACCTATTCGGGATGGTGCCGCAAGCGTGGTTGACGCTCAGGCAGCCATCCGACGGTATCCGGCGGTCACTGCACCGGCCGCGATCAGCAAAGTTCCCCCGGTCCGGTTGACCATCTTTTGCACGCTTGCCTTGCGAATAAAGCCTCGCGCCATGTCGGCCAAAAGCACATAGCAAAGCGCGTTCAGCGCCGCCAGACAGAGGAAGGTTGCCTCTAAAATAAGCGTCTGCGGAAAGAACGGCTGGTTAAGATCAAGGAATTGAGGAACGAAGGCGATGAAGAAGATGATGCTCTTCGGGTTCAGCGCCGTCACAACATAGGCGTGTGCCAAAATCTTCAGCGGTTTTTCTTCTGGAAGATTGTCATTATCGCCCATTGGGCCCGTGATAACAGGCGCCCGCCACAGCTTAATGCCAAGAAACATCAGGTAACCGGCACCGATAAGTTTCAGAATCGTAAACAGGGTCGCGGAGGTGGCGAGCAGGGCGCCGAGGCCGGCAAGCGAGGCGGTCATCGCGGTGAAATCGCCGAGCGTGACGCCGGTGACGGTTGCCAGCGCCGTCCTGCGGCCATGGCCCAGCGCATAGGAAATCACCAGCAGAATGGTGGGGCCGGGGATAGCCAGCATGATCGCCGATGCTGCGGCGAAGGCGAGCCAGGTTTCAATTGACATGGAATCCTCCTCTACTATTCGCCGCAGCAAGCCATCGCTCTGAAAAGCTGTCAATCAGGCTTCCTTGTATTTTTGCCCGATGTGATCCATGACCTCGCCGAACCATTTCGTCGACAGCTCGAAGTGCTTGCCGCCCTTGATTCGTGGAAATTCGATGGTGCGCAGCTTGCCGCCCTGGCCTTCATCGTGGCCGGTCACGCCCGATACCTTGTTGAGCGCACTTTCGACGGCAAGATCGACCATGCCCTGGATCAGCCTGAGGTCTTCGCCGTTGGCGGGAGCCGAGCGGGCGTAATAGCCCGACTTCTGCACCATGGAGCGCTCGGCATCGAGCAGCGAGGCGAACTGCTTCTGAAACCAGTTGCCGACATTGATGGTGTCGAGCTTCACATGGCCGAAGGCGTCGCGCTTGATGGTTTCGCCGGCTGCCTCGCGCTCGGCGACGATGGCATCGACACAAGCGCCTTCGGAAACGAACAGGGTGACATGGCCCGTCTTGTCCATGATCTTCTTCAATCGCTGCGCTTCGGCCTCAATGTCGAATTCCATTTCCGGAAGATAGAGACCGTCGATCGACTTCATCTCTTCGTTGGTCATAAAGCCTTCGACATACTCGTTCCTGCTGGTCTTCTGTATATAGGCGCGGGCGGTTGCGGCGGTCAGCCAGCCGGAATGGCGTCCCATGACTTCGTGGATGACCAGTGAGCGCGGGGCTGCCGTCTGCTCGTTGCTGACATTGTCGAAGAAGGCCGCGCCGACTTCTGCTGCCGTCCAGGCGCCGAGCGACTGGCGGATCGGCACCACGTCATTGTCGACGGTCTTCGGCAGGCCGACGACCGTCAGGTCATAGCCATTGGCGCCAAGATAGGCTGCAAGGTCGGCAGCCGTCGTGTTGGTATCGTCTCCGCCGATAGTATGGAGGATGGTGATGCCGTCCGAGGCCAGCCGTTCGGCGGCGACTCGCAGCGGGTTTTCGCCCTCCTTGACCATGCCGCGCTTGACGAGGTCGGCGGCGTTGGTGAGCTTGACGCGGCTGTTGCCGATCGGTGAGCCGCCGTAGCGGTGCAACAGGTGCGCCCGTTCCCGCATCGAGGCCGTGATTTCGATGCGATCGGCGAGAAGAACACCCTGATATCCCGAGCGATAGGCGATCATCTCGATGTCCGGGGCAACATCGGTATAACGCTGGATGAGGCCGCCGACGGCTGAGGAAAGACAGGGGGCGAGCCCGCCGGCGGTGAGCATTGCGACTTTCTGCTTGGCCATCATTTCCTCCTTGCAGGGACCCGTTGTGTCGATCCCATGGTTGCTGTCAAAATGGATGCGACAGGGAAATGAGGCTGTAAAGTAAAGAATTTACGAAAGACACGCTTTGCGTCCAAGCCAGACGGCGAAGGCGACCAGCAGCGCCAATCCGCCGGTTTGGGAAGGGTGGCAAATTGGCCAATTCATTTGGGTCATGGGGCGAGAAGCCAACGCGATGGGTCGCAAATATCGGGTCGATCATTACCGAATTGTGAAAGGTGTTTTCAGGACTGCGACCAATGGACAGCTTGCTTTCGCAACCATTATTTGATCAACGTGTTTCTCATTCTGGAGAGTGATCGAGACCATCATGTCGTTTTGGGAAAAGCTGCTGAACGCCGTCGATATCGCGGGCAATGCCCTGTCGGGGGTCGTTGAGGCTATCCGCACCCTGTTTGAGGGTGACCCGGAAACGCGCCGCAGGGTTGCCTTCTCGGTCGCCATCATTGCGCTGTCTGCAAAGATGGCCAAGGCTGACGGCGTGGTGACGGACAAAGAGGTCAACGCCTTCCGCGAGATTTTCGAATTTCCAGAAGACCAGGCAAAGAATGTCGCCCGGCTTTATAACCTGGCGCGCCAGGACGTTGCCGGCTACGAGGCCTATGCCGAGCGACTTTCATCGCTCTGCGTCACGTGCTCCAAGAATTGCCCGGTTCTCGAAGATGTGCTCGATGGCCTTTTCCATATCGCCAAGGCCGACGGTCTGATCCACGAGAAGGAAATCGCATTCCTGGCCCACGTTGCCGAGATTTTCCAGATGAGCCAGGAGCGCTTCGAACAGATCATGGCGCGCCATGTCTCCGGCAATGGTCGCGATCCCTACAAGGTTCTCGGCGTTTCGCCGAGCGACGACTTTCCGACGATCCGCCGCCGCTATCATGGGCTGGTTCATGAGAACCACCCCGATCGCCTTGTTTCCCGCGGCGTGCCGAAGGAATTCCACGCCATCGCCAACGAGCGGATGGCGGTGCTGAACGCCGCCTACGAAGAGATCGAGAAAGAACGCCGCGCCGCATGACCGGGTTTGCGGCAGATTACCGCCGTGCCCTGGTGCAGCCCTCGCCGAACCACGGGGAGCGCGCGGACGGCTGCAAGCCGGATATTATTCTCCTGCACTATACCGGCATGGGCACCGCTGTCGGCGCGCTCGATTGGCTCTGTCGAGAAGAAAGTCAGGTTTCCAGCCACTATT
Organism: Rhizobium sp. 2YAF20; assembly: GCF_052114685.1. Lineage (NCBI taxonomy): Bacteria > Pseudomonadati > Pseudomonadota > Alphaproteobacteria > Hyphomicrobiales > Rhizobiaceae > Rhizobium > Rhizobium sp. 2YAF20. The sequence continues at coordinate 710,525 of NZ_JBFRFF010000001.1, forward strand.
TCATCCATGAGGACGGCACAGTGATCCAACTGGTGCCGGAGGAACGTCGCGCCTGGCATGCCGGCAAGGGCAGCTGGCACAAGCAGGGCGATGTCAATTCGCAGTCGATCGGCATCGAGATCGCCAATGCCGGCCACCCTGGCGGACTGCCTCAATTCCCGAACGAACAGATTGCAGCGGTGATCGAACTGTGTCGCGATTGCGGCCATCGTTGGGCAATTCGGCCTGAAAGGGTGCTTGGTCACTCCGATATAGCGCCTATCCGCAAGGTCGATCCGGGCGAGCGCTTCCCCTGGGCGCGGCTGCATGCGGCAGGGGTCGGGCACTGGGTCGAACCGACGCCTATTGCCGGCGGTCGCTACTTCCAAAAGGGTGATGCCGGCCAGCCGATCGAGGCACTGCAATCGATGTTGTCACTCTATGGCTACGGTACTGAGGTCAATGGTGAATTCACGGCGCAGATGGAAGGCGACGTCGAAGCCTTCCAACGGCATTTCCGCCAGGAACGGGTAGACGGGATAGCCGATTTCTCGACCATCGACACGCTGCACCGATTGCTTCGTTCGCTACCCAACTTTGCCTAGCGTCAGTTGGTTCGCTTTTTTGCGCGCAGAACTCCCATAAAGCCTGGATAATTGCTAACACCCTGCACTGCCACATCATTTCCCTATTAATTCCTCATTGCGATGGTCTAACGGCGCCACTGAACGGCGGCCGCACGCGCCCTGTTTGTTTGTCTGTGTGCGGTCGAAAATCAAACAACGGGGATCGTTGCGGCACCCCTGACCATTCGCTGTCAGGTCCGGACCGACGGTAACGTGCGCCGTCCTGCGATCCCGCGCTCGGAGACAAAAGACTAAATGAAAAATTTGATTGTTGTGGCTGCAGCATGCGCGAGCATGTTGCTGATGGGATATGATTGCGCATTCGCCGGCCAAAACCACAAGGTCCGCCCGGTCCACAAGGTTCACCAAGTCCACAGGGTTCATCCGGTCCATCGGGCCCATAGGGTAAAGGTCGAAACCGTTTCGTTGAAGGCCGTCACGCGCAGCACCGGTTACGCCACACCGCAGGCCGCAGCTGCGGTTGCCGCCGCCGTCGCAACTCCAGGCGCATCGGTCCTCAAAGCCAATCCCTATGCGGATACGATCGCCAAATATGCCAACCAGAATGGCGTTCCTGTCGAACTGGCGACTGCCGTCGTCCAGATCGAGAGCAACTTCAATCCCAGAATGCGCGGCAGTGCCGGCGAGATCGGCCTCATGCAGGTGAAGCCCGCCACCGCACGGCTGATGGGCTATTCGGGCTCGACCAAAGGGCTCTACGATCCCGACACCAATATCCGTATCGGCATGAAATATCTCGCCATGGCCCAGCAGCTGGGCGGCGGTCCAACCTGCAACACCATCCTCAAATACAATGCCGGCCACGGTGCCACCCGCATGAACCCGGTCTCGCAGCGCTATTGCGGTAAGGTACTGGCGCTTCTCGACTAAAGCCGCCAAGCCATTGGAGCAGAATCATTTTTGCCTGCTCCTCATGCATTGAATCAACCTGACGCCGTGTTATCCATTGCAGGTAATTTGCGAGGATCGGGCATGGCTGGGGATTTCAGGTTCATCGTGGTCGGGCGTGGGATGATGGGGGCAGCGGCTGCCCGCCATCTGGCATGCCAGACCGATGGCATCGCGGTGATCGGGCCTGACGAGCCGGAAGATCGCAAGCATCATGACGGCGTCTTTGCCAGCCACTACGACGAGGGCCGGATCACCCGGACCATCGATCCCGATACCAACTGGGCCTTGCTCGCCAATCGCTCCATCGCCCGCTACGAGGAGATCGAGCACGACAGCGGCATTCAATTCTACTCGGAAGTCGGCTGCCTCGTCGTCGGACCAAAGCGTGGCGGTGTCGACAGCTACATTGAACACGTTGTCGCCGCGGCCTCGCGGCTACATGTCAAAAAGGACATTCTTGACGATGATGGCCTGAAGTCCCGCTTTCCATTCTTCTCCTTCGTCGAGGGCAGCGAGGGCGTTCACGAGCCGCATGGCGCCGGACATATCAGCCCGCGCAGGCTGGTGCAGGCACAGTCCTTTCTTGCCGAGCAGGCGGGAGCCGCCGTCATCAAGGAAACCGTAACCTCCATCCGAGACGAGGGCGGTCTCGCGGTGGTCACGACCAGCGAAGGCAACCGCTATCGCGGTGAAAAAGTGCTGATGGCAGCCGGTGGATTCTCGATTGCAGGGGGCCTGTTGGCAACGCCTGTCGACATGAAGGTTTGCGGGCGGACGGTCGCGTTCTTCGAGGTCAGCGCCGGAGACGCCAGGGCGCTTTCGACTATGCCGTCGCTGATCACCAAGGGCGTCGACGATATTGACAGCATTTACCTGCTGCCACCGATCCGTTACCCCGATGGGCGGTACTACCTGAAGATCGGTGGCGATCCCGACGATCTGGGGCTGGAGCGCGATAGCGAGCTGCGTGCCTGGTTTCGCACAGACGGGCGGGAGACGGTGCGCGACCATCTCACCGGAATTATCCGCAGGCTGGTGCCCGATCTCGACCCGATCTCGGTCACGAGCAGTTCCTGCGTTACATCCTATCCTCCGACCGATTATCCGATGATCAGCTACACGGCGTCGCCGCGCATTGCCGTCCTGACCGGCGGCTGCGGCACGGCGGCGAAAAGCTCCGATGAAATCGGCAGGCTCGGCGCCGAGTTGATCCTCGAAGGCCGAATCAAGGACGGTGGCTACACCACGGATTTCTCAGGGCATTTCCTCAAGTGATCGCATATGCCCCAGTGAGACACATTTCGGTGGCATTCGCCTGCGGTCTCCGTTAATGAGCGCCTACCAGTTGGCCGGGCAGCCGCGCTTCACAATGTCGAAAGGCAGTGGGGTGAGGAAAGTCCGGGCTCCACGGAAACACGGTGCCGGATAACGTCCGGCGAGGGCGACCTCAGGGAAAGTGCCACAGAAAGTAAACCGCCCGTTCCCTCGGGAGCGGGTAAGGGTGAAAGGGTGGGGTAAGAGCCCACCGCGTCTCTGGTGACAGCGACGGCATGGTAAACCCCACCGGGAGCAAAACCGAATAGGGATGACGCGGCGCGCGCAAGCGCTCCAGCCCGTTTCCGGGCCGGTCATCCGGGTGGGTTGCATGAGGCGGCGCGCAAGTGTCGTCCCAGATGAATGGCTGCCACGTTCCGGTTTCGGCCGGAGCCTTACAGAACCCGGCTTACAGGCCAACTGGTATTCGCCTTTTCCTTGCGCGCCGCAGCGCGGGCGTTTGGAGTTATTATCTATAAGTCACTGAAAATATAATATTTTCGCCTACTCTCAAGCCAACAATTCGCCCGCTCAAAATCGCCATGAACACCCTCGTTTCGAACGGCTTGCCGGCGGTGATCATAACCTTTCGTTAAACTTAACAGCTTATGAATATTTAAGCTGCGATAGTCCCGTTTTCGTAGCATCCCATTGACGCCCATATGGTCCCATGCTATCCCAAAGTCGTACTGCACAAGGGCAATTCGGTGCCCGTTCACCGCAAAGCTACGGCTACCCTCGTAAGGAGGGCGCCAGGGGGACTTTCGTTCCCTCGGCTTGCGAAGTTGTGTCCGATTTTTGCGGTATTGGCGGGCGGATGGTCGTCCGCTTGCCATTGGAAACGGGTGTTTCGCGTAATGAGCCGCTTCCTGTCGAACGCGACCAACAGGATCGATGCCAAGGGGCGGGTTTCCGTGCCCTCGGCATTTCGTTCGGTGTTGGCGGAGCGCAAGGTCCAGGAGTTATATTGCTTCCAGGACTTCGTGTTTCCTGCGATCAGCGTCGGCGGTCCGGATCTGCTCGATCGGTTCGAGCGCCAGATCGCAGCCGAGGATCCGTTTTCGACGGCTGCCAATCAGATGTCGCTCCTGATTCATGGGGGCGGGGTCTTCATGAAGCTCGACGCCGAAGGGCGGTTGATGGTCACGGATTTCATCCGGGATTTCACCGGGATCACCAGCGAGGTGACTTTTGTGGGTCGGGCGGACCATTTTCAGCTTTGGGAGCCGGAGGCCTTTCAGGCCTTGCAGGCGACCGCAAGACAGGAGCGCCGGCTGGCGGGCAAGCGCTCCGACTAATACGAGGGAACGGAATGGTGGCGAATCCTGGCGGAGGTTCAACTGATGCCGATGGCGGACCGGTTCGCCACATTCCGGTTCTTCTATCTGAAGTGCTCGAAGCGCTGGCGCCGACGCCCGGCAAGATGATCCTGGACGGCACCTTCGGTGCAGGCGGCTACACCTTGGCAATCCTTGACAAGGGCGCAGACGTGATCGCGCTCGACCGCGACCCGACTGCAATTGCGGCTGGTCAGGCGCTGGTCGAAAAGCACGGCGACCACCTCACGCTCATTCAATCTCAGTTTTCGCAACTTGCCGAGCATGCGCCGGAAGGCGGTCTTGACGGCATCGTCCTTGATATCGGTGTTTCGTCGATGCAGATCGACGAGGCGGAGCGCGGATTTTCTTTCCAAAAGAACGGTCCGCTCGACATGCGGATGTCGGCAAGCGGCGTTTCTGCCGCCGACGTCGTCAATCGCGCCAAGCTTGCCGACCTGATCCGAATATTCGTTTTTCTCGGCGAGGAAAAGCAGGCGCCCCGCATCGCTCATGCCATCGAAAAGCGTCGCGCCGAACAACTGTTCGTGACCACGCGCGATCTGGCTGGATTGATCGAGACCGTGACGCCGCGCAAGGCCAAGGACAAGATTCATCCGGCCACGCGTGTCTTCCAGGCGCTGCGCATCTTCGTCAATGACGAGCTCGGCGAACTGGCCGCGGCGTTGTTTGCGGCTGAGCGGGCCCTGAAGCCCGGCGGGCGGCTTGTCGTCGTCACCTTCCATTCGCTCGAAGACCGCATCGTCAAGAAGTTCTTCGCCGATCGCTCCGGTCGCGCCACTGGCTCGCGGCATCTGCCGATCGTGCATGAACGCGCGGCTACATTCGATGCCATCGGCAAGTCGATGGTTTCGGCGAGCGACGAGGAAGCGGAACTCAACCCGCGAGCCCGTTCGGCCAAGCTGCGCGCCGCGGTCCGCACGCACGCACCGGCTGAGGCCGCCGATCTCTCGATCTTCGAATTGCCCAGCCTTGCCACACTTGGAAAGCTCGGGGGTTGAGATGCTGAAGACCTTTGACGTCATCCTGATTTGCATCATGACCGCCGCTGCGGCCGTGACCTATACGATCAAGCATCGCGCCGAGCTGAAGCTCGAAGAGGTGCATCGGCTGGAATCCGAGATAAAGCTGGAAAAGGATACGATCGAGCTTCTGAAAGCCGACTGGGCGCTCGTCATCCAGCCGAACCGCCTCGAGCGCCTGGTCAATAACTTCAACGGCGAGCTGAAGCTGGCGCCGACGCTCTCGACCGCGATGGTGCAGCCGAACGAATTGCCGATGCTGCGTTCGCAGCTTCCGGAAGCACCTATCGTCGCCGATGCCGCGGATGGCAAGGACGCCAAGGGCGGCAAGTCGTCCGGCCCCACCCTGTCGAAGGGCGCCAGCACCGATGCCGATATCAGGAAGGTCATCGCCGACGTTGCCTCCAAGCCGGCTCCGAAACCGGTCGCCAAGGCATTGCCGCTGAAGCACGGCAAGCCGCAGATAGACGAAGTCAAAACGGGATCGGTGAAGCGCTGATGTCTTTTCTCTCTCGCATCATGGTTTTGAAAAGCAAAGCGCATTTCTCCGCCGGCGCCAACAACCGGCCGACCGATCCCTATAGCGCCGCTATTTTCGAGGGTACGCGCAAGCGCAAGTCGGGGCAGGCCAAAAGCCGCGTCGTGCTGTTGATCGTGAGTTTTACCACCGTCTATTGCGTCATCGGTGCACGCCTCGTCGAATATGGCGTTGCAATGCCGGACACGACGTCGAGCATATTGCCGCCGGACCGGCTGATGGCCTCGCGACCCGACATCGTCGACCGCAACGGCGCGCTTCTTGCAACCGATATCCGCACTGTCTCGCTGTTTGCCGAGCCGAACAAGATCGTCGATGCGGACGATGCCGCGGAGAAGCTGTCCACGGTGCTGCCCGATCTCGAGCCGAAGAGTATCTATCGCAAGCTTTCCTCCAAATCGCATTTCCAGTGGTTGCGCCGGCAATTGACACCGAAGCAGCAGAGCCAGATCCTGGCGCTTGGCATTCCCGGCATCGGCTTCCGGCCTGAAAAGCGTCGGTTCTATCCAGGTGGCGCGACCGCTTCGCATATCCTCGGCTACGTCAACATCGACAACCGAGGCGTTGTCGGCATGGAAAAATACATCGATGACCAGGGGCTTGCCGATCTTGCCGCCGTCGGCATGACCAGCAACCAGCCGCTGGAACCGGTCAAGCTCTCCATCGACCTGCGCGTCCAGGCAATCGTCCGCGATTCAGTCACGAATGCTGTCACCAACTTCGGGGCCAAGGGCGGCGGTGCGGTCGTGCTTGATATTCATACCGGCGAAGTGATCGCCATGGCGTCGGCACCGGATTTTGATCCGAACAATCCGAATGCCAGCGCCGCCGAGGGCTGGCTGAACCGCATGTCGAACGGCACGTTCGAGATGGGCTCGACCTTCAAGACCTTTACCATGGCCATGGCGCTCGACAGCGGCAAGATCACCTTGCGCGACGCCTTCGATGCCAGTGCGCCGCTGCACATCGGCGGCTTTACCATCCACGACTTCCACGGTCAGGGCCGTGTTCTGACGGTGCCGGAGATCTTCCAGTATTCGTCGAATATTGGTACGGCCAAGATCGTCGACCTCGTCGGCATCGATGCGCAGAAGGACTTCCTGACACGCGTCGGCCTTCTGACGAAGACGCAGACCGAGCTGCCGGAAGTGAAGATGCCTTCGCAGCCGCGCGTCTGGAAGAAGATCAACTCTATTACCATCTCCTTCGGCCACGGCGTCTCGACCACGCCGCTGCAGACGGCGGTTGCGGCGGCAGCGCTCGTCAATGGCGGCAAGCTGATCGAGCCGACTTTCCTGCCGCGGACACGCGAACAGGCCGACGAAGTCGCCAAGGTTGTCCTGAAGAAAAGCACGAGCGACGACATCAGGTTCCTGCTCGATTTCAACGGCTCCAAGGGGTCCGGTCGCGTTGCCCGCGTCCCCGGTTTTGACGTTGGCAGCAAGACGGGTACCGCCGACAAGGTCGTCAACGGGCGCTATTCCAAAACGCTGAACTTCAACTCGTTCGTGGCGGCCTTTCCGATCGACAATCCGCAATATGTGGTCATGACCTTCTGCGACGAACCAAAGTCCGGTGAGGCCAAGTATGGCAACACGATCTCGGCCGGTACTGCAGGGCCTATCGCACGCGACATCATCGCAAGGGCTGCACCAATTCTCGGTGTACAACCGAAATTCGGACAAGATAGCTCCGCAATGCTGGTGTCTTATTAGGCGCAAATGAAATGAAACGGCCGATTCGTTGGGATTCAGGCCTGAAAGAGAAGCAGTAGACGCGATGAAATTGCGGGACATCACCGGAAACGGATTTCCGGACCTCAACGGATATATCGACGGGACGCTTGGTGACCTTGACGTCTCAGGTCTTTCCGCCGACAGCCGCAAGATCACGCCTGGAATGGCCTTCGTCGCCGTCGCCGGCACCAAGGCAGACGGCGCCACCTTCATCGCCGATGCCGCTGCTCGTGGCGCTTCGGTGATCTTTGCCGGGCATGCCGCTCAGGCAGGCGATGTGCCTGTTCTCCCTGTATCGGAGCCCCGCCGACTTTTGTCACTTGCGGCAGCGAATTTCTACGGCAGGCAACCCGAAACGATGGTTGCCGTCACCGGCACCGCCGGCAAGACCTCGGTCGCGTCGTTCACTCGCCAGATCTGGGCCTTTGCCGGACACCCGGCAGCGATGATCGGCACCACGGGCGTCGTCTCTCCAGGGAGAAACGACTATGGTTCGCTGACGACGCCTGACCCGGTTTCGCTGCATCAGCTTCTTGCCGAACTGGCCGATGAGGGCGTCACCCATGCCGCCATGGAAGCCTCCAGCCACGGGCTCGATCAGTTCCGGCTCGACGGCGTCAGACTTTCGGCTGCGGCGTTCACCAATCTCGGCCGCGACCACATGGATTACCATCCGACGGTGGAGGCCTATATGGCTGCCAAGATGCGGCTGTTCGAGACGTTGTTGCCGAAGGGCTCGCCGGCTGTCATCTTTGCCGATGACGCCTGGTCGCAGCAGGCAATCTCAGTCGCAACCGCTGCCGGACACGACGTCAGGACCGTCGGCCGCAAGGGCAATTTCCTGACCCTGAAGCGCGTGGAGCATTTCCGCCACAAGCAGGTGGCCGAGGTTCATATCGGTCAGGACATCTTCGAAGTGCATATTCCGCTCGCCGGCGATTTTCAGATTGCCAATGCGCTGGTGGCCGCCGGTCTTGCGATCTTGACCGGCGTTGCAGCGCCCGTTGCCGTGGCGGCGCTCGAAAAATTGCAGGGCGCGCCCGGGCGGCTTGAGCTTGTCGGCCACACCAGGGACGGTGCGCTCGCCTATGTTGATTATGCCCACAAGCCGGACGCTCTGGAGAATGTTCTGACCTCCGTCAGGCCCTTCACGACGGGACGCGTCATCACCGTCTTTGGTTGCGGCGGCGACCGTGATCGCGGCAAGCGTCCGATCATGGGCGAGATCGCATGCCGTCTTGCCGATATCGTCATTGTCACCGACGACAATCCGCGATCGGAAGATCCGGCAACGATCCGGTCGGAGATCATGGCAGCTGCAGCCTGCGCCACCGAGATCAGCGATCGCGCGGCTGCGATCCGCGAGGCCGTCGGCATGTTGAAATCCGGAGACACGTTGATCGTTGCGGGCAAGGGGCATGAAGAAGGCCAGACCATCGGCAGCGCCACCCTGCCATTCTCGGATCATGCGGAAGTGCGTAAAGCTTTGGAGGAGTGCAAGTCTTGACCTGGCTTTGGACAACGGACGACATGATTGCCGCGATGGCAGGCCGGCCGTTCGGCGCGCCGCCGGAAGGCATCACCGGCATTTCCATCGACAGCCGGTCCATCGGTCCCGGTGAAGCCTTCTTCGCCATCAAGGGCGACCGCGTCGACGGCCATGACTATGCCAGCATGGCGATGGCGAGCGGTGCGGCGCTGCTGGTTGTCAACGAATCCAGGCTTCCGGCCATGGGGCGGTTGACGGTTCCGATGATCGTTGTCGAGGATGTGCTCGCGGCCCTGGCCAAGCTCGGCGTGGCGGCGCGAGCGCGCACCGAGGCGAAGATCATCGCGGTGACGGGGTCGGTCGGCAAGACCACCACCAAGGAGATGCTGCGTCATGTGCTCGCGCCATCTGGCAAGGTGCATGCGTCCGTCGCGTCCTTCAACAATCACTGGGGCGTTCCCCTGACGCTGGCGCGGATGCCTCAGGATACGGACTTCGGCATATTCGAAGTCGGGATGAACCATCCCGACGAGATCCGGCCGCTGGTCAAGATGGTGCAGCCGCATGTGGCGATCATCACGACGATCGCGGCTGCCCACCTCGGCAATTTCAAAAGCATCAAGGAGATCGCCACGGCCAAGGCCGAGATCTTCGAAGGGCTTGTTCCCGGCGGCCACGCGATCCTCAACCGCGACAGCGACCAATTCAATTTCCTCGATCGCGCCGCCCAGGCATCGGGCGTGGAGAATATTCACACGTTCGGCCAGCATCCCAAGGCGGATTTCCGGCTCGCCGAGTTCAACGGGTCGGAAGAGAATTCGGCGCTCTGGCTGACGATCGGCGGCGAGACGTTCGAGATCGCCATCGGTGCGCCTGGGCGGCATATTGCGGAAAACGCGCTTGCCGTGCTTGGTGCAGTAACGCTGGTGGGCGCCGACCTCGACAAGGCGATCGAGGCGCTGTCGACCCTGCAGCCAGAAAAGGGCAGGGGCAAGCGCCACAAGCTGTCGCTCGGCACATCTTATTTCACGTTGATCGACGAGAGCTACAACGCCAACCCGGCCTCGATGCGGGCGGCGATCTCGTTGCTTGCCGCCAGCGCCTCCGACAGCCGCACGCGCCGCATCGCCGTCCTCGGCGACATGCTGGAAATGGGCGACCATTCGCAGAAGGTTCACGCCGACCTTGCAGGGCCGCTGCTTGCAGCCGGCATCGAGCATGTTTGGCTCGCCGGCCCGGAAATGGTGGCGCTGAGAGATTCGCTGCCGGACAGCGTGCACGTCGAATATCGCGAGAAGACCGAGGATCTGGCTGCGTTCGTTGTAGAAACGGTTGCTGCCGGCGATGTGCTGATGGTGAAATCGTCGCTTGGAACTGGGTTTGGGAAGATCGTCGCGGCCTTGCTTGACAAATTTGCCGCATTTTCCGACACGGGGCCTCGTTCTGGAGCAAGGTGACTCATTTTCATGTCGTCATTACGCTCGCTACCAATTGGCATGATCCGAAAGCAGCCTCTGCATCTTTCCCGATCATGTCCCACTGAAGTTTGACCCTAGAAAGGGCTATGGATGCTGATCTGGCTTGTCGACCTGTCGGAGCATGTGAAATTCTTCAACCTGTTCAGGTACATCACGTTCCGCACCGGTGGCGCGCTTTTTACGTCGGCGTTGATCGTCTTCCTGTTTGGCCCGACGATCATCTCCTCGCTCCGCCTGCGCCAGGGCAAGGGTCAGCCGATCCGGGCCGACGGTCCACAGACGCATTTCAAGAAGGCGGGCACGCCGACCATGGGCGGGCTGATGATCATCGCCGGCGTTGTCGGGTCCTGCCTGCTGTGGGCCGACCTTTCCAGCGTTTACGTCGTCGCTGTGCTGCTGGTGACGCTCGGCTTTGGCGCCATCGGCTTCTATGACGACTATCTGAAGGTCACCAAGCAGAGCGACAAGGGCTTTTCCGGCCGGGCGCGGCTTGGAATCGAATTCCTGATCGCCTGCATTGCAGTCTACTTCATGATGCGCTCGGCGCTCATGTCCGGACCGGCTGGATCGACCTTCGGTTCGTCGATCGCCTTCCCCTTCTTCAAAGACTTCATGATCAATCTCGGCCTGTTCTTCGTGCTGTTCGGCGGTTTCGTCATCGTGGCGGCGGGAAACTCAGTGAACCTGACCGACGGCCTCGATGGTCTTGCCATCGTCCCGGTCATGATCGCCGCGGCCTCCTTCGGGGTCATCGCCTATCTCGCGGGCAACGTCGTCTTTGCAAACTACCTGCAGATCAACTTCGTGCCCGGCACCGGCGAGCTTTCCGTCGTGCTCGGCGCGATGATCGGCGCCGGCCTTGGCTTCCTCTGGTTCAACGCGCCGCCGGCCGCTATCTTCATGGGCGATACCGGTTCTCTCGCGCTCGGTGGAATGATCGGCACTGTCGCCGTCGCCACCAAGCACGAGATCGTCATGGCGATCATCGGCGGGCTGTTCGTGATCGAGACGCTGTCGGTCATTATCCAGGTCGGCTTCTTCAAGCTGACCGGGCGTAGGGTTTTCCTGATGGCGCCGATCCACCACCACTTCGAGAAGAAGGGCTGGACCGAGAGCCAGGTGGTTATCCGGTTCTGGATCATTGCCGTCGTGCTGGCGATGGTCGGCCTTTCAACGCTGAAACTGCGGTGAGACGACAATGATCCCGGTCACCACGCTCAAGGGAAAGAAAGTCGCACTGTTCGGGCTCGGCGGCTCGGGCTTTGCGACCGCCCGGGCGTTGATCCTGGGTGGCGCCGATGTCACCGCCTGGGACGACAATCCCGACAGCGTGACGAAGGCTTCGGCCGAGGGGATCCATACCGCCGACCTCAGGACGATCGACTGGAATGCGTGCTCAGTATTCGTGCTGTCGCCGGGCGTGCCGTTGACGCATCCGAAACCACACTGGACGGTCGATCTTGCCCGCTCTGCCGGTGTGGATATCATCGGCGACGTCGAGCTTTTCGTGCGCGAACGCCGGGCACATGCCCCCGGTTGCCCTTTCATTGCCATCACAGGCACCAACGGCAAATCGACGACGACGGCGTTGATTGCGCATATCCTCAAATCGGGCGGACGGGACACGCAGCTCGGCGGCAATATCGGCACAGCCATCCTGACGCTCGATCCGCCGAAGTCGGCGCGCTATTACGTCGTCGAATGCTCCTCCTATCAGATCGACCTTGCGCCGACCCTCAATCCTTCCGCTGGCATTCTCCTCAACCTGACGCCCGACCATCTCGATCGGCATGGTACGATGCAGCACTATGCCGACATCAAGGAACGGCTGGTCGCCGGCAGCGGTGTTGCCATCATCGGCGTCGATGACAGCTTTTCGGCCCTGATTGCCGATCGCGTCGAACGGGCGGGCCGAAAGGTCACGAGGATTTCCCGCCGGCATGTGCTCGCCGACGGTCTTTATGCCGAGGGCAGCCGGATCGTGCGGGCTATCGGCGCCATGACTTCCACCATCGCCGATCTCGACGGCATCCAGACGCTGCGCGGCGGCCACAATGCGCAAAACGCTGCAGCCGCGATCGCCGCCTGCCTCGCCGTCGGGCTCTCGCCTGATGAAATCAGGGCCGGCCTCGCGTCATTTCCAGGCCTCAAGCATCGTATGCAGCCGGTCGGCCGGCGCGGGAAAGTCGTCTTCGTCAATGACAGCAAGGCGACCAATGCCGATGCGGCAGCACCTGCCTTGTCGAGCTACGATCGCATCTACTGGGTCGCCGGCGGACTGCCGAAAGAGGGCGGCATCACGACGCTGGCCCCCTTATTTCCGCACATCGTCAAGGCGTACCTGATCGGCGAGGCGGCGCCAGCATTTGCAGCGACCCTCGGCGAGGCGGTTCCCTACGAGATATCGGGGACGCTAGATCAGGCAGTGGCCCATGCCGCCGCTGACGCTGAAAAAGATGAGAAGGGCGCCTCGGTCGTGATGCTGTCACCGGCTTGCGCAAGCTTCGACCAGTACAAGAACTTTGAAGTTCGCGGCGATGCGTTCGTCGCCCAGGTTGCAGCACTTGACGGGATCACCATGCTGATCGGTTCAGCAACAGGAGGCAAATGACATGGTAAGCCGCGTAGAACGTGGGGCCTTGGCCGATTGGTTCTGGACGATCGATCGATTTTTCCTGGCGATATTCATCCTGTTGATGGGTATCGGCTTCATGCTGTCCTTTGCCGGATCACCGGCGGTGGCCGAGCGCATCGGGCTCGAGCCCTTCCACTTCGTCAAGCGTCACGCGGCCTTTCTCATTCCGGCGCTGGCGACGATGATCGGCATCTCGTTCCTGACCCCCCGGCAGGTGCGGCGGACGGCGGTGATCATCCTGATCGTCGCGCTTGCGATGATGCTCTTCGCGCTGTTCTTCGGCGTCGAGGTCAAAGGTTCGCGGCGCTGGGTCAATATTGCCAGCCTCTCGATCCAGCCGTCTGAGTTCATGAAGCCGGCCTTCGTCGTCGTCTGCGCATGGCTCTTCGCCGAACATGCGCGCCAGCCTGAAATCCCGGGCAATCTCTTCGCCATCATCCTCTTCGGCATCGTCGCAGCCTTGCTTGTCGCACAGCCCGACCTTGGCCAGACTATCCTGACTACGGCGGTCTGGGCTGGCATGTTCTTCATGGCCGGTATGCCCTGGCTCTGGATCACGATACTCGGCGGGCTTGGTGCTGGGGGGTTCGTTACGGCCTATTACGCCTTTCCGCACGTGGCGGGCCGCGTGGACCGGTTCCTGACCGGCGAAGGCGATACGTTCCAGGTCGACACGGCCCGTGAAGCGATTGTGCGCGGGGACTGGTTCGGTGTCGGGCCGGGCGAGGGCATCATCAAGCGCATCATCCCCGACGCGCATACCGACTTCATCTTCTCGGTCGCCGCTGAAGAGTTCGGCATCGTCTTCTGCATGGCGCTGGTGGCGATATTTGCGGTGCTGGTGCTGCGCGGCCTGTCGCACGCCTATCGGGAAAAGAACGACTTCAACCGTTTTGCCGTCGCCGGGCTGGTCCTGCAGATCGGCATACAGTCGATCATCAATGTCGGCGTAAACCTGCAGCTCCTGCCGGCCAAGGGCATGACGCTGCCATTGATTTCCTATGGTGGTTCGTCGATGATCGCCATATGCGTGACTGCAGGCTTCATTCTGGCGCTGACGCGCCACCGTCCGGAAAAACGGGCACAGGAACGCAGCCTGTTCCGCGTCACTCACGGCGTTGCAGCGGAGTGACGCCATGACCAAGGGCATTATCCTGCTCGCCGCGGGCGGTACCGGCGGCCACGTCTTTCCGGCCGAGGCGCTTGCCTACAAGCTGAAGGATCGCGGCTATTCGGTGCATCTGGTCACCGACAGACGTGCGGAGCGCTATGCCGGCAAGTTTCCGGCCGACGAGATCCATGTCGTCCCCTCGGCAACGATCGGCTCGAAGAATCCGATCAAGGTGGCTCGCTCACTTTGGACGCTGTGGACTGGCATGCGGGCTGCCCGCAAGCTCATACGCAATATAAGGCCGCTCTGCGTCGTCGGCTTCGGCGGCTATCCGACCGTGCCGCCTTTGCTTGCCGCGACCCGCATGGGCGTTCCGACGATGATCCACGAGCAGAACGCCGTCATGGGCCGCGCCAACAAGGCGCTTGCCGGCCGCGTCCAAGCGATAGCCGGCGGCTTTCTGCCGGAAGATGGCGGAGCCTTTGCCGAGAAAACCGTGACGACGGGCAACCCTGTACGTCCGGCGGTCATAGAGGCGGCCAAGATACCCTATGTGCCATCGGGCTTGGACAACCCGTTCAATTTGGTTGTCTTCGGCGGCAGCCAGGGCGCGCAATATTTCTCGAAGGCCATTCCAACGGCCGTCAGCCTACTGGAAGATGCATTGCGCAAGCGCCTGAGGATCACCCAGCAGGTTCGCCCCGAAGACATGGAAACCGTCCAGAACTGCGTCGTGCACCTGGAAATGGGCGCCGACATCGCGCCGTTCTTCAATGACATGGCCGAGCGGATGGGCGCTGCTCATCTCGTCATCTGCCGCTCCGGCGCTTCGACCGTTTCCGAGATTTCCGTTATCGGCCGGCCGGCCATCCTCGTGCCGTATCCTTATGCGCTCGATCACGACCAGGCAGCCAATGCGGCGTCGCTCGCTGCAGCCGGCGGCGCCAAGGTCATCGCCCAATCGGAGCTTTCGGCCGAGAAGCTATCGACCATCCTTCGCGGTGCGATGACGCATCCGGACAAGCTCGCGGCGATGGCGGCGGCAGCGAAGCTTTCCGGCAAGCCGGACGCGGCAAACTTGCTTGCGGACATGGTTGAGGCTATTGCGGGCAAACGTTCAATTGCGGAATTCAAGGGGGCAGGCGCATGAAGCTGCCGAAGGCGATAGGCCTTGTTCATTTCATCGGCATCGGCGGCATCGGGATGAGCGGCATCGCCGAGGTCCTGCATAACCTCGGCCACCGCGTCCAGGGCTCGGACCAGTCGGAAAGCGCCAACGTTCAGCGCCTACGGGAAAAGGGCATCGAGGTCCATATCGGCCACCGGGCGGAGAATCTCGGTGATGCCGAAGTCGTGGTGGTTTCGACCGCGATCAAGAAGAGCAATCCGGAGCTGATTGCCGCGCGCGAAAAGCTGCTGCCGGTCGTCCGCCGTGCCGAGATGCTGGCCGAACTCATGCGCTTCCGCAATGCGATTGCGATTGGCGGCACACATGGCAAGACAACCACGACTTCGTTGGTGGCGACGCTGCTCGAGGCCGGCGGGCTCGACCCGACCGTCATCAACGGCGGCATCATCAATGCCTATGGCACCAACGCGCGCATGGGTGCCGGCGAATGGATGGTGGTGGAGGCCGACGAATCGGACGGCACGTTTCTGAAGCTCCCCGCCGACGTCGCTGTCATTACCAATATCGACCCGGAACATCTCGACCACTATGGCAATTTCGACGCGGTTCGGGCGGCATTCCGCCAGTTCGTCGAAAACGTGCCGTTTTACGGCTTTGGCGTCCTTTGCCTCGATCATCCCGAGGTGCAGGCTCTGGTCGGCCGCATCGAGGACCGCAAGGTCATCACCTATGGCGAGAACCCACAGGCCGACGTTCGTTTCATGAACGTGCGCATCGACGGTACGCGCTCGTTGTTCGATATCGAGATTCGTCGCCGGCGCACGGGCCAGATCATCGAGATCAAGGATTTGGTCATGCCGATGCCGGGCCGGCACAATATCTCCAACGCGGTCGCCGCCATCGCGGTTGCCAATCGTCTCGGTATATCCAACGAGGATATTGCAAGAGGCCTTGCCTCCTTCGGCGGCGTCAAGCGGCGCTTCACGCTCACCGGCGAATGGAATGGCGTCAAGATATTCGATGACTACGGGCATCACCCCGTCGAGATCAAAGCCGTGCTGCGGGCCGCGCGCGAGGCCTGCTCCGGCCGGATCATCGCAGTTCACCAGCCGCATCGCTTCACACGGCTTTCCAGTTTGTTTGAAGAATTCGCCACCTGCTTCAACGATGCCGACAGTATTTTACTCGCTCCTGTCTATTCAGCGGGCGAAGAGCCGATCGAGGGTGTAGATTCCGAGGCGCTGGTTTCGCGCATCAAGGCCGGCGGCCATCGCGATGCGCGCTATCTCCGCGCGCCGGAGGATCTGGCAGGCGTGGTGCAAGAGATTGCAAGGCCGGGCGATTTTGTGGTTTTGTTAGGGGCTGGCAGCATAACCTATTGGGCAGCAGCGTTGCCAAAGGAATTGGAAGGTCTCTCGGGTAAGTCCGCATGAAACAGGTAAATGGAGAAAAACTACTTGCTTCGCTCGGTGAGGGCGTCAAGGACATCAGGGGTAGACTGACACCGGATGCTCCGATGGACCGTGTGACATGGTTCCGCGCCGGCGGGCTGGCGGAGCTGATGTTCCAGCCGCACGATCTCGACGATCTGATTGCATTCCTTAAGATATTGCCTGACGAAGTGCCGCTGACCGTGGTCGGGGTCGGCTCGAACATCCTGGTGCGCGACGGAGGCATTCCCGGCATTGTCCTCAGGCTGTCGGCCAAGGGATTCGGCGCTGTCGAGCTGGTCGGCGAGAACCGTATCAGGGCCGGCGCAATTTGCCCGGACAAACACGTCGCCGCCATGGCGATGGACAACGGCATCGGCGGCTTTCACTTTTATTACGGCATTCCGGGCGCCATTGGCGGTGCCGCGCGCATGAATGCCGGGGCAAACGGCGCGGAGACCCGCGACCGGCTGATCGAGGTTCATGCGGTCGACCGCAAGGGCAACAAGCATGTGCTCTCTAATGCCGAGATGGGCTACACCTATCGCCATTCCGTGGCAGCCGAAGACCTGATCTTCACCGAGGTGGTGTTCGAGGGCTATCCGGAAGATCGTGCGAAGATCCGTGCCGAGATGGACGCGGTGCGAAACCACCGCGAGACCGTGCAGCCGATCCGCGAAAAGACCGGCGGTTCAACATTCAAGAACCCCGATGGCCATTCCGCATGGAAGGTGATCGACGAAGCCGGCTGCCGCGGACTTGTCATCGGCGGGGCGCAGATGTCGTCGCTTCACTGCAACTTCATGATCAACATGGGTCAGGCAACCGGCTACGATCTCGAATATCTGGGCGAGCAGGTTCGCCGCGAAGTGTTCGAGCATTCGGGGATCAAGCTCGAGTGGGAGATCAAGAGGCTCGGCGTCTTCATGCCCGGCCGCGAGGTTCGGCCGTTTCAAGGCGTAACCTCCGACTAACGATCCGTCTCCAGAGACACTGTATTGCATAAAAAGGGCCGCGGCAGATTTTGCCGCGGCCCTTTTATCGATATCCTGAAGGGTCAGATTTCCTCGTTGCCCGATAGCAGAATGCAGACAAGTGTGATCAGCGCTGCGATCGCCATGTAGTAGCCGACATAGGCAAGCCCATAGGTCGAGGCGAGCCAGGTGGCGATGTAGGGGGCAAGGGACGCGCCGAAGATGCCGGCGAAGTTGAACGTGATCGATGCTCCCGTATAGCGCACGGCGGTCGGGAAGGGGGCCGCGAGTGCCGTGCCGATCGGACCGTAGGTCATGCCCATCAGCGCCATTCCGAGCGCGGCGAATACGTAGACTTCAAAAATCCCCCCGCTCAGCAGAGCAGGCAGAAGAAAGGAGAACGCGATGATGGCGATCGTCGTCGTGACCAGGACGATGCGCCGGCCGAAGCGATCGGAAAGCTTGCCGGCGATCGGAATGAAAATCCCGAAAAAGACCGAAGCGACGATCTGCACGAGAAGCGCGTCGAGGAAGCTGATCTTCAGGACCTTGACGTTGTAGGAAAGCAGATAGGCCGTGCCGATATAGAAGAGCACGAAAGTGGCAAGGGCGACGAAGGTGCCGAGCACCAGGCTTCGCTTGTGGTTGCGGAAAATCTCGGCAACGGGCACGGCGACGCGCTCCTGCTTTTCGATCGCCTTGCGAAACTCCGGCGTTTCCGTGATCGACAGCCGCACCCAGAGGCCGATGCCGATCAGTGCGATGGAGGCAATGAACGGGACGCGCCAACCCCAGGTAATAAAGTCTTCCTGCGAGATGAAGTGCAGCAGCATCCAGAAGACGCCCGAAGACAGGAACAGGCCGATCGGTGCGCCGAGCTGCGGGAACATGCCGTACCAGGAGCGCTTGCCTTCCGGCGCGTTCTCGGTGGCGAGAAGCACGGCGCCGCCCCATTCGCCGCCCAACCCGAAGCCCTGGCCAAAGCGGCAAAGGGCCAGAAGCAACGGAGCGGCAACGCCGATCGAAGCATAGGAGGGCAGGAAGCCGATCAATACGGTGGAGACGCCCATGGTCATAAGGGCTGCGACCAGCGTGACCTTGCGGCCTATCCTGTCACCGAAATGTCCAAAGACGATTGCGCCGATCGGACGGGCGAAAAAGGCGATCGAGAAGGTGGCGAAGGACTGGAGAATGGCGGAGGTCGGATCGCTGGTCGGGAAGAACAGCGTCGGAAAGACCAGCACGGCGGCGGTCGCATAGACGTAGAAATCGAAGAATTCGATGGTTGTGCCGATGAGGCTTGCGAGCAGCACGCGCGCCGGTGAATTGAGCGCAGCGTTATTCGACGACGAGGGGGCCGGCGATAGCTCTGTTATCGCGTTAGTCATTATCTTACCAATCCTGAATTCGATCTGTTTGCCTAGCGAATAAGCGGTCATTAGCGCAATTCTCGTTCAGCGGAAACGCAAAAGCGGCAACTTTTCGACGAAAATCGATGCTGCAACGCACCCAACCTTTCCTGTCCAAGTCTTGAATTACGCATTTCATCATATTTGCGAACCGCCGATCATCGCAGTGCAAGCCGCATATTTCGATGCATTCGCCTATTCCAGACGCTCTTGACGAGACTCAGTTTGCAGTAGACACCAATTGAGCGCTCTGGTTGTGAACGCTGTTGGAGGCGACTGTGCAGAAAAAACTTATCGCAGAATTTCTTGGAACATTCTGGCTTGTCTTTGGCGGATGCGGCAGTGCCGTCCTCGCAGCTGGCTTCCCAGATCTTGGGATCGGCTTTGCGGGCGTCGCACTGGCGTTTGGATTGACAGTGCTGACGATGGCCTATGCCGTCGGCGGCATTTCCGGTGGACACTTCAATCCGGCAGTTTCGCTCGGTCTTACGGTCGCCGGCAAATTTCCGGCTTCGAGCCTTGTCCCATACATCGTCACGCAGGTCGTGGGCGCGATCGCGGCGGCGGCGGTGCTTTATTTGGTTGCGAGCGGCAAGGCGGGCTTCGAGCTCGGCGGATTTGCCGCAAACGGCTATGGCGAGCATTCGCCGGGCGGCTATTCATTGGTATCGGCGTTGGTCATCGAAGTGGTGCTCACCGCCTTCTTCCTGATCGTCATCCTCGGATCGACCAGCGGCCGGGTGCCGGCTGGGTTTGCGCCGCTTGCAATCGGCCTGGCGCTGACGCTGATCCATCTGATCTCCATCCCCGTGACGAACACGTCGGTCAATCCGGCCCGTTCGACGGGGCAGGCCCTGTTCGTTGGCGGCTGGGCCCTGCAGCAGCTATGGCTGTTCTGGCTCGCGCCTCTGGTCGGCGGCGCACTCGGCGGAATCATCTGGAAGGGTTTCGGCGAAGAGGCCTGATCCAATTCGTCCAATTTGTATCAAAGACCCGCGCAGGCTCATCTGCGCGGGTCTTTGCTTCTTAAGAAATTAAGAAAAGGTCTTGATCCCGCTTCAACTCTCTGATTCCAAGAGACAATTCTGCAGGTCGATTTGATTCGACGGAGTTTTTCCATTCCGAAACCTGACGCCGGTTAACCAAAGTAAACACTTCATTAACCATAATCGCGTTGTAATGCCTTCATTGGGACGCGGCAGGATTCTTTGGAAAATAGCTCCGCGCAAGCGTGCGGTCATAGGGCTGTTGGTTATTTGGGGGCGTTGATGAACGGCAAGCATGTCGCTGTCCTGTTGGGCGGATTTTCCTCGGAACGGCCGGTGAGCCTCTCCTCCGGAAAGGCGTGCGCCGACGCTCTCGAGGTTGAAGGCTACAAGGTGACCCGCGTCGACGTCGAGCGCGACGTCTCTTCGCGCCTTGCCGATCTCAAGCCTGATGTCGTCTTCAATGCCCTGCACGGACCTTTCGGCGAAGACGGGACGATCCAGGGTATCCTCGAATATCTGCAGATTCCCTACACCCATTCTGGCGTGCTGGCTTCGGCGCTCGCCATGGACAAGGCGAGGGCAAAGCTCGTGGCCAAGGATGTCGGCATTCCCGTTGCCGAATCACTTGTCATGAACCGCTTCGAATTTACATCGGCGCATCCGATGCCCGCGCCTTATGTCGTAAAACCGGTCAAAGAGGGGTCGAGCTTCGGCGTCGTCATCGTCCAGGAAGACCAGACGCACCCGCCGCAGATCATCTCTTCGCCAGAATGGGCCTTTGGCGAACAGGTGATCGTTGAGCGTTATATCGCCGGACGCGAGCTGACCTGCGGCGTCATGGGCGATGTGGTGCTTGGCGTGACCGAGGTCGTGCCGCTCGGGCACGGCTTTTATGATTACGATGCCAAATATGCGGCTGGTGGATCAAAACACGTCATACCGGCGGAAATTTCACCAAATATTTACCAAAAAATACAATCATTGGCACTAAGGGCGCATCAAGCAATTGGCTGCCGTGGCGTCAGTCGATCTGACTTCCGTTATGACGATCGCTTCTCCGAGGACGGTGAAATTATCTGGTTGGAGATCAATACCCAGCCGGGAATGACGCCCACTTCGCTGGTGCCCGAAATGGCCGGCCATGCCGGTTACTCGTTCGGCGAATTTCTCCGGTGGATGGTGGAGGACGCGTCTTGCTTGCGTTGACGGTGAAAAGAATGCGGCGATCCCGCCACCGGGTTGCGGTCACCCTCGATGAGGCCGACGAGCTGTTCGTACTGCCGCGTCCGCTGCGCCGTGCTGTGCGCTTCCTGGTCAGCCTCGGATCCGGCCGCATCCACGTTCCCGCCCATGTCGGCACAGTTTCGGCGCTCACTTTCCTTGCGGCAACCGGTTTCTACGGCATGTCGCTCGGCGGCCATACCCAGAGCTTTGCGCAGGCGACGACGACGGCTGCAGGCTTTGCCATCGAGGACGTGAAGGTTTCGGGCAACGACCAGACGTCGGAAATCGAAATCCTGCAGCTGCTCGGCCTCGACGGCACCACCTCTTTGGTTGCGCTCGATGTCGATGCCGCCCGCAAGAAGATCGCGACCCTTCCCTGGGTTCAGAATGTCGAGGTCCGCAAGGTCTATCCGAAGACGATCGAAGTGAAGCTCAAGGAGCGCCAGGCCTATGCGATCTGGCAGCACGGCTCCGAGCTTTCCCTGATCGAGAAGGACGGAAGCGTCATTGCGCCGCTTCGCGACAATAAGTTTGCAGCCCTGCCGCTCTTCGTCGGCCGGAGCGCGGAAACCGCTGCTGCCTCCGTCGTCGACGAATTTGCAGCATGGCCGGATATTCGCAGCCGCATCAAGGCTTTCGTGCGCGTCGCCGGTCGTCGCTGGGATGTCTATCTTGACAACGGCATCGTGGTGAAGCTGCCCGAAGACAATGTTCAGCAGGCGATGGCGGTGCTGAGCAAGATGAACAAGCAGAACGATCTGCTGCAGCGGGATATCGCTGCCGTGGATCTCCGTCTCGAAGATCGCACTACGATCGAGCTGACACCCGACGCGGCAACCCGCCGGCAGGCAGCAGTCGACAACAGGACAAAGGCGCTGGCAAAGGCGGGACAGAGCACATGAGCTTATTCGGTTCGTCCCACTTTGGATTGCCACGCCTGAAGCCGCTTTCTTCGAAGCGGTCGCATATCGTTTCGGTGCTCGACATCGGCTCGACCAAGGTCGTCTGCATGATCGGGCGCCTGACGCCTCGCGAAGAGAGCCAGGTCCTACCTGGCCGCACGCATAATATCGAAGTCATCGGCATCGGCCACCAGCGCTCGCGCGGCATCAAGACCGGCGTCATTGCCGATCTCGACGCTGTCGAAGGCGTTATCCGGCTTGCTGTCGACGCCGCCGAACGCATGGCCGGCCTCACCGTCGAAAGCCTGATCGTCAATGTCTCGGCAGGGCGTCTCGGCAGCGATATCTATACTGCGACCATCGATCTCGGTGGACAGGAAGTTGAAGGCAACGACCTGAAAAAGGTGCTTTCCGCCGCTTGCCACCAGTCGATCCGCCAGGATCGCGCCGTGCTTCATTCGCTGGCGACCGGTTATTCTCTTGACGGCGAGCGGGGCATCCGAGATCCGCTGTCGATGTTCGGCGATGCGCTTGGTGTCGAGATGCATGTGGTCACCGCTGAGCGCGCTGCACTTCGCAATCTCGAGCTCAGCGTCAATCGCGCCCATCTTTCCGTCGAGGGAATGGTAGCAACGCCTTACGCAAGCGGGCTTGCCGCTCTCGTCGACGACGAGGTCGAGCTCGGATGCGCTGCCATCGACATGGGCGGCGGCACGACAACGATCTCGGTCTTTGCCGAAGGCAAGCTGGTGCACACGGACGCCGTCAGTATCGGCGGGCACCATGTCACGACGGATCTTGCCCGCGGTCTTTCGACCCGCATCGAGGATGCCGAGCGGCTGAAGGTCGTGCATGCCTCGGCACTCCCGAACACTTCGGACGAGCGCGAACTGATTTCCATCCCGCCGATCGGCGAGGACGATCGCGACCAGCCGACGCATGTGCCGAAGGCACTGGTCTCGCGCATCGTTCGCGCCCGCATCGAAGAGACGCTCGAATTGATCCGCGACCGGATCCAGCGGTCGGGCTTCAGCCCGATCGTCGGCAAGCGCGTCGTCCTGACAGGCGGCGGCAGCCAGTTGACCGGCCTGCCTGATGTGGCGCGTCGCATCCTTGCTCGCAACGTTCGCATCGGCCGCCCGATGGGCGTTTCCGGGTTGCCGACGGCGGCCAAGGGCCCGGCCTTTTCGACGGCCGTCGGCCTGATGATCTATCCGCAGGTCGCGGACATGGAGACACATGCGGCGGGAAGCGGTCTGCTTTCGTCGCTTGGCGGTAACAACAGTCGTTTTGCCCGCGTCGGGCAATGGCTGAAGGAGAGTTTTTGAGTGCATGGCCCCCGGATCGCGATGAACGCTTCCGGGCAGGGTCCATGCAAACGAGATTGAGTGAATTGGCCGGCGTGGCGATGCGGCCATAGAGAGAAGGAACTGGTACAATGACTATCAAGCTGCAAAAGCCAGATATCACCGAGCTGAAGCCGCGGATCACCGTGTTCGGCGTCGGCGGTGGCGGCGGCAATGCCGTCAACAACATGATCACCGCTGGCCTCCAGGGCGTCGACTTCGTCGTCGCCAATACGGACGCGCAGGCCCTGACCATGACCAAGGCCGAACGCATCATCCAGCTCGGTGTCAATGTCACCGAAGGTCTCGGCGCCGGTTCGCAGCCGGAAGTCGGTCGCGCCGCCGCTGAAGAATGCATCGACGAAATCGTCGATCATCTCAACGGCACGCACATGTGCTTCGTCACCGCCGGCATGGGCGGCGGCACCGGTACCGGTGCTGCACCCGTCGTCGCACAGGCGGCCCGCAACAAGGGCATCCTCACGGTCGGCGTCGTCACCAAGCCGTTCCACTTCGAAGGCGGCCGTCGTATGCGGCTTGCCGAAATGGGCATCCAGGAACTGCAAAAGTCGGTCGACACCCTGATCGTCATCCCCAACCAGAACCTTTTCCGTATCGCCAACGACAAGACGACCTTTGCGGACGCCTTCGCCATGGCCGACCAGGTTCTCTACTCAGGCGTTGCCTGCATCACCGACCTGATGGTGAAGGAAGGTCTCATCAACCTCGACTTCGCCGACGTTCGCTCCGTGATGCGTGAAATGGGCCGCGCCATGATGGGCACCGGCGAGGCTTCCGGCTCCGGCCGCGCCATGCAGGCAGCCGAAGCGGCGATTGCCAACCCGTTGCTCGACGAAACCTCGATGAAGGGTGCGCAGGGTCTGTTGATCTCCATCACCGGCGGTCGCGACCTCACCCTGTTCGAAGTCGATGAAGCGGCAACCCGCATCCGCGAGGAAGTCGATCCGGATGCCAACATCATCCTCGGCGCCACCTTCGACGAATCCCTCGAAGGCATCATCCGCGTCTCGGTCGTCGCCACCGGCATCGACCGTGCCATGAACGAAGCTCACGAACGGAACATGGAATTCCGTTCCGCCCCGAAGCCGGCTGCCCGTCCCTCCGCGGCTGTTGCTCCGGCAGCAGCCGCAGCTCAGCCTGCCTACGTCGCGCAGGCTCCGAAGGCCGTCGATCCGATCGCACAGACCATCCGCCAGGCGGAAGTCGAAATGGAGCGTGAACTCGACATCGTCATGCGCCATCCGGCTCCAGTCCAGCAGCCGGTCGCGCAGGAAGAAGCCTTCCGTCCCCAGAGCCGCCTGTTTTCCGGCGCTCAGGAAAATGCACCCGTGATGCGCCAGCCTGCACCCCAGGCTCCGCAGCCGGCACCGGTCATGCAGCAGCCTATCGTGCAGCCGGCGATGAGCCAGCAGCCGGCCGGCCAGCCGCAAATGCGCCATGAGCCGATTATTCGTCAGGCCCCCGAACAGGTGCGCATGCCGAAGGTCGAGGATTTTTCTCCGGTCGTGAAGGCTGAGATGGATCACAGGGCGCAGCCTGCCGCAGCACCCGCTGAAGATCGCGGCCCGATGGGTCTCTTGAAGCGGATCACCAACTCGCTTGGCCGCCGCGAGGAAGAGACCGTCGCTGTCGACATGACGGCAACCGCACCAAGCGCCGCTTCGCAGCAGCGCCGGCCGTTGTCGCCGGAAGCCAGCCTCTACGCTCCGCGTCGCGGCCAGCTTGATGACCACGGTCGCGCAGCACCGCAGGCCCGCATGAGCCAGGAGGACGACCAGCTCGAAATTCCGGCCTTCCTGCGCCGCCAATCGAACTGATCGGCTGAGCCAATCGAACGGATTGGCTGACTTAACGGAACTCCATTGCCCGAGGTGATTTTTTGCCTCGGGCAATGAAAATTATTCCACATCTTCTTTTTGAGAATTACCTAGGAATTTCAGAGGCCTGCTTCCGTTACAATGCGAAAGAAACAGTGATTTGGAATGCGATGGTCCGGCGCGTATGTAGATATCAAGCGCACTGCTGAATCGCATTCGACAACGAGTTGCATCGAAATTTCGCAGTCAAGGTAACAGACCGGACCACGCATTGCAGGGCAGGCATCCCAAGAGCCGCCCGGGTTCGGTGAAGGAAGATGAAGGCAGAATTGAATGGCAATTAGATTGCTGGGTTTTCAGACCACCATTGCGAGCGCCCTGACAATGTCGGGTATCGGAGTTCATTCCGGGGCCAATGTGTCTATTACCTTCCTCCCGGCCGAAGCCGATACGGGTGTCGTATTCCAGCGTATGCATGACAATGGCGACGTGACCGAACTGCGCGCTGTTTCCTCGCAGGTCGGCAACACTGATCTTTGCACGGTGCTTGGCCTGTCGCCGGCTCGCTCGGTTGCTACCGTCGAACACGTGATGGCTGCGATCTATGCCATCGGTCTCGACAATGTGCTGATCGAAGTGCAGGGCGCCGAGATGCCGATCATGGACGGCAGCTCCTATCCTTTCATTGAAGCGTTCGAGCAGACCGGCATCGTTCCGCTCGACGTCAAGCGCCGCTATATCCGCGTCACCAAGCCCGTTCGTATCGAATCGGGCGGCTCCTGGTGCGAGTTTCGCCCGCATGACGGCACGCGCTTCGAAGTCGAGATCGACTTCGACAGCCCCTTGATCGGCCGCCAGAAGTGGGAAGGGGAGTTGACGGCGAAGACCTTCAAGTCCGAACTGTCCCGCGCTCGTACCTTCGGCTTCATGCGCGATGTCGAGCGACTGTGGGCGTCCGGCCATGCGCTCGGCTCCTCGCTCGAAAATTCGGTAGTCATCTCCGATGACAACACGGTCATCAATGTCGAAGGCCTGCGTTATGCCAAGGACGAATTCGTTCGCCACAAGGCGCTCGATGCGGTCGGCGACCTTGCTCTTGCCGGCACGCAGTTCATCGGCTGCTACCGGTCCTATCGCGGTGGCCATCGTATGAATGCCAACGCGTTGAAGGCACTTCTCAGCGATCCGAGCGCCTATGAGGTGGTTGAAGCATCTGCACCGCGCCGGCGCGCCAGCACTCGCGAATTCGTTGCCGTGAGCGCACCTGAGTTTGCACCCTGGTCGGCATGACCTCCAGAATTTTCCATGACCAGGGTAGCCGCCTCCGAAAGGAGGCGGCTTTTTCTTGAGGCAAGATTCGCGCGCTTGGGAAATCGTCCTGCCTTGGCGTCTTCCTAAAATACGGCCGTTGCAGAAACTTCTGTCAATACAGTGGCTAAAGACGGCATTCTCGCTGGCGTCGCCACAAAAATGCGTTAATGCATCATCATTGCGTTGCCCTGATGGTGCTTTTATGGATAGAAACGCCATCGAGAAGCAGCCGTTTCCGTCTGGACGGCAATTGGGATTTTTCCGATGGGTTTTGCAGGATCTGAAAGCATGAAGAATACAGCACGGGCCTTGCTCGTATCGCTTCTCCTGGCCAGTGTGGGTGCTGCGATTTCCGGATGCCAGACTGACAAAGATATCGATATCACCAAGCTCGCCGTCGATACGGATCCGCCAGAAGCCCTCTACAACCAGGGCCTTGCTAATATCAAGGCCGGCAACCTCGGCGAGGCCGGCAAGAAGTTCGATGCGATCAACCGCGAGCAGCCGTTCTCGGATTGGGCACGCAAAGCGCTGGTCATGAGCACCTTCGTCAAGTTCCGCCAGGGCAGCTACGACGACGCGATCGAAAGCGGCAATACCTATCTGAAGCAATACCCGCAGTCGGATGACGCCGCCTATGTGCAGTATCTCGTCGGTTCGTCTTATTCAAAGCAGATCACCGATGTTACGCAGGACCAGCGCGCTGCCCAGCAGACGATCGTCGCCATGCAGAAGGTGGTCACCGACTATCCGAAGTCCGAATATGTGACGGACGCCCAGGCAAAGATCCGTTTCGCCCGCGACCAGCTCGCCGGCAAAGAAATGCAGATTGGCCGCTATTATCTCGAGCGCAAGAACTATCTGCCGGCGATTTCGCGCTTCCGCATCGTTGTCGAACAATATCCGACGACCAACCAGGTCGAGGAAGCGCTGGCGCGACTCGTCGAAGCCTATTATGCAATGGGCATCGTTGAGGAAGCGCAGACCGCCGCGGCAGTGCTCGGACACAACTATCCTGACAGCCAGTGGTATGCGGACAGCTACAAGCTCCTGAAGAGCGGCGGCAGCGAGCCTCGTGAAAACAGCGGCTCATGGATCGCCCGCGCGGGGAAGAAACTGCTTCTTGGTACGTGAGATTTGAGCGCCGATGCTGATCCAGCTTTCGATCCGCGATATCGTCCTGATCGAGCGGCTGGATCTTGCCTTCGAGACCGGGCTTTCGGTGCTGACCGGAGAGACGGGCGCCGGCAAATCCATCCTGCTTGACAGTCTGTCGCTGGCACTCGGCGGGCGCGGCGATGGCGATCTCGTGCGCCACGGCGAAGACAAGGGACAGGTGACTGCCGTCTTCGACGTCGGGATGGGCCATGCGGCCCGCAAGCTGCTCCGCGACAACGGCATCGACGACGACGGCGACCTGATCTTCCGCCGCACGCAATCTGCAGATGGCCGCACCAAGGCCTTCGTCAACGACCAGCCCGTCAGCGTCCAGTTGATGCGCCAGGCCGGACAACTGCTCGTCGAAATCCATGGACAGCATGACGACCGCGCGCTGGTCGATACCGATGCGCATCGCATGCTGCTTGACGCATTCGCCGGATTGAACGACGAGGTGCAGCAGTTATCCGGCTTTTATCGCATCTGGCGCGACACCGAGCGCAGCTTGAAGAAACAACGCGAAAAGGTAGAAAACGCGGCGCGGGAGGCGGATTATATCCGCTCGTCGGTCGAGGAACTGGAAGCGTTGTCTCCGCAGGACGGCGAGGAGGACGACCTTGCCGATCGCCGGTCGCGGATGATGAAGGCAGAGCGGATCGCCGGCGACATTTCCGAAGCGTCCGAATTTCTCAACGGCAACGCCTCGCCGGTACCGCATATCGCCTCGCTGGTGAGACGACTGGAGCGCAAGAGCCACGAGGCGCCGGGACTGCTCGAAGAGACGGTCGCGCTTCTCGATGCCGCCCTTGATCAATTGTCGAATGCGCAGATGGAAGTCGAAGCCGCCCTGCGCAACACCGAATATGATCCGAAGGAGCTCGAGCGCGTCGAGGAGCGGTTATTCGCGCTTCGCGCCGCCTCGCGCAAATATTCGGTGCCGGTGACCGGTCTGCCGGCCCTTGCCGAGCGGATGATCGTCGAGCTTGCCGATCTCGATGCCGGCGAGGAGAGGCTCGCCAAGCTCGACGCCGAGCTTGGCATCGCCAAGACCGCCTTCGATGGAGCAGCGCGCTCGCTTTCCGACAAACGCCACCATGCGGGAGAGGCGCTGGCAGCAGCTGTCATGGCTGAATTGCCGGCGCTAAAGCTCGAACGGGCGCGTTTCATGGTCGAGATATCGACGAGCGACGAGGCAGCGACAGCCGAGGGCATCGACGTCGTCGAATTCCATGTCCAGACCAACCCCGGCACGCGGCCCGGCTCGATCATGAAGGTCGCGTCCGGCGGCGAACTGTCGCGTTTCCTCCTTGCTCTCAAGGTGGCGCTTGCCGACCGCGGCTCTGCGCCAACGCTCGTTTTCGACGAGATCGACACAGGCGTCGGCGGTGCCGTGGCGGATGCGATCGGCCAGAGGCTGAAGCGGCTGTCTGACACGGTACAGGTTCTGTCGGTCACACACGCGCCGCAGGTCGCCGCCCGTGCCGCGACGCATCTGCTGATTTCGAAGGGTCCGTCCAAGGAGGGCTCAGAGAAGATATTCACCCGCGTTGCCGCCATGGCGCCGAAGGACCGCACCGAAGAAATAGCCCGCATGCTGGCCGGCGCGTCGGTCACCGACGAGGCGAGGGCAGCGGCGGTAAGATTGCTTGCGGGGAATGGGTAGTAAGGTATTTGCCCTACCGCTTCATACGCAGGATCGAACCACCCTTGGGCAAGCGAGGAGCTGGGGTGGGATGATCGCACTGGAGACCGGCGTTACGTCCTCACCCTGCGGCAAGTCGTAGCCGCAACCTCCAGGCAAGCCCACGTGGTTCGAGGCCCGCTGCTTTCGCCTTCGCTTCGCAAACCCGGCTCCTGACCATGAGGGGTGGAGAACCTTCTGCGCGACCGGCTCGACCAAACCGAATTGGAAGCTCCCATCTCACATCACTCCGACACCGCCCATCTTTTCATCCGGGAAAATTGCTCTAAAACCATCTTCAGAATCTCTGGAGTGTGCGCCGATGCCGACCGACTTGCCTGCCGTCGATACCTTGACCGAGGGAACCGCCGCTGCCGAGCTGGAGCGATTGGCGAAAGAGATCGCCCATCACGACGCGCTCTATCATGGCAAGGACGCGCCTGAGGTTTCCGACGCCGAATACGATGCGCTCAAGCGACGCAACGATGCTATCGAGGCACGGTTTCCGGATCTCGTTCGGGCCGATAGCCCATCGCGGCGGGTGGGCGCAGCTCCCTCGGTGACTTTTTCTGCCGTCACTCATGCGCGACCGATGCTGTCGCTCGACAACACGTTTTCGCAAGAGGACGTTCAGGATTTCGTCGCGGGCGTCTACCGTTTCCTCGGGCGGCTGCCGGACCAATCGATCGCCTTTACCGCCGAGCCAAAGATCGATGGCCTTTCCATGTCGATCCGCTACGAGAACGGACAGCTGGTAAGCGCTGCAACGCGCGGCGACGGCACGACTGGCGAAAACGTCACCGCCAATATCCTCACCATCAAGGAGATACCCCAGCAACTGGCGAAAGGCGCGCCTGCAATCGTCGAGGTGCGCGGCGAGGTGTATATGGCCAAGAGCGACTTCCTGGCGCTGAACGCGCAGATGGAGGTCGAGGGAAAGCAGACCTATGTCAACCCGCGCAACACCGCGGCCGGTTCCCTCCGCCAGCTCGATGCCAAGGTAACGGCGAGCCGCAAACTGAAGTTCTTTGCTTATGCTTGGGGTGAAATGTCGGAAATGCCGGCCGACACGCAATATGAGATGGTCCAGGCCTTCAAGGCGTGGGGCTTTCCGGTCAATCCGTTAATGAAGCGGCTCGACTCGGTGGCCGACATTCTGGCGCACTATGACGAGATCGGATTGAAGCGGCCGGACCTCGACTATGACATCGACGGCGTCGTCTACAAGGTCGACAGCCTCGAGCTACAGGCGCGGCTGGGCTTTAGATCGCGTAGCCCGCGCTGGGCGACAGCGCACAAGTTCCCGGCCGAACAGGCGTTTACGCGATTGCTCGGCATCGACATCCAGGTCGGTCGCACCGGCGCATTGACGCCGGTCGCGCGGCTGGAGCCGATCACGGTCGGCGGCGTCGTCGTCACCAACGCGACGCTCCACAACGAGGATTACATCAAGGGCATTGGCAACAAGGGGGAACCGATCCGCGAGGGCCGCGACCTCAGGGTTCATGACATGGTCATCGTCCAGCGGGCCGGTGATGTCATCCCGCAGATCGTCGACGTCGTCCTGGAAAGGCGCGAGGAGATAGCCAAGCCTTACGAATTTCCAACGACTTGCCCGGTTTGCGGCAGCCATGCGGTTCGCGATATCAACGAAAAGACAGGCAAGATCGATGCCGTGCGTCGTTGCACCGGCGGGTTCATCTGCCGGGCGCAGGCGACGGAGCATCTGAAGCACTTCGTCTCACGCAATGCCTTCGACATCGAGGGGCTCGGGGCCAAGCAGATCGACTTCTTCTTCGAAAGCGAGGACCCGGCCCTCCAGATCCGCACCGCACCTGATATCTTCACGCTGGAGGCGCGGCAGGCGAATTCGCTGACCAAGCTTGAAAACATCGAAGGTTTCGGCAAGGTCAGCGTCGGCAAGCTTTATGCTGCGATCAACGAGCGCCGCGCCATCGCGCTTCATCGTTTCATCTACGCGCTCGGCATCCGCCACGTGGGCGAAACCAATGCCAAGCTGCTGGCGCGCTCCTACGGCACCTACGAGGCCTTCCAGCAGGCGATGCAGGATGCAGCCCCGATGCATGGCGACGCCTGGAACGACCTCAACGCCATCGAAGGTATCGGCGAAGTCGTGGCGCGCACGGTGATCGAATTCTATAAGGAACCGCGCAACGCCGAAGTCATCTCGCGACTGCTGTGCGAAGTGGTGCCCGAAGAGGCTGAAAAACCGGTTGCCTCCGGTAGTCCCGTTGTCGGCAAGACAGTGGTGTTCACCGGCTCGTTGGAAAAGATGACCCGCGACGAAGCCAAGGCCAAGGCCGAAAGCCTCGGCGCCAAGGTCTCGGGCTCCGTCTCGAAAAAGACCGACATTGTCGTCGCCGGCCCCGGCGCCGGCTCCAAGCTCGACAAGGCCCACGAATTCAACGTTCAGATCATGGACGAGGACGAGTGGCTGGCGCTGATTGCGGGGTAGTCGGGAGTTGCCTTGATATTCCCGTATTGGGAATATCAAGGCCCATGCAGACCATTGCGAAATTTGCGCTCAGGGCTTTTTGGGAACGTCATCCTCAATCACGAATTCCGTTAAGCACCTGGCATGCGTTAGCAAAGTGGAATGGCGCCAGCCTGCCGACATCAAATTGATGTTCGGTTCAAATGTTGATTTCTTGGGCGACCATAGAGCCATTTTTGACATTGCTGGAAATAGGCATCGACCGATTGTCTATGTCGCCTATTCGCTGAAACGTGTGCTGATAAAGTTTGTCAGTAAGCACGCACCATCGCTCCCGCGCATCCGTTCGGGGTCATGGTTATGCAGGCGAGCGTCGAGAGTGCGAAGGATCCGATCATGCCGTTATTCTGAAATTTATGGTCGCATTGTCAAGCGCTGCGAGCTGCCTCGTGCTACTTCGTCAAGAACACGCCGACGCTCGCCGCCCGGCCGACGGCGTCGATGACGGTGAGGGTGGAGTAGCCGTTGCCGTCGGGGGTCCACTGGCTAATACGGTTGCGGGAGACCTCGGTGAGCGGTTTACCGTTTGCAAGCCAGCGGAAGGGCGCGCGGCCGCCTTGGAGTTTCAGTACGAGTGGCATCAGCGTGCCGTCGCCACTGGCTCCGAGCTCGACGTGGGCCCCTTCCGGCGGATAGATGATCTGCGGCGCCGGTTCGCGGGTCGATGACGACAGCAGCCCGCTCGCGGTCATGGCGAACCGGCGCTGGCTGATTGGCAATTGCGCCTGGGCGATGCGCACGGCACCAGTCGGCGCCGGTGGCAGCGGGGTGATGCCGACGCCGGATTTTTCGAAGGCCTGAAACAGGATCGGGGCGGCCGAGCCGTAGCCCGTCAGGCCGGGGACCGCGCCATTATCGGGGCGTCCGACCCAGACGCCGAGCACATATCTTCCGTCATAGCCGACTGACCATGCGTCGCGAAAGCCGTAGCTGGTGCCGGTCTTGTAGGCGATGCCGTGCTGGGCGCTGCCGGCAGGTGCTACGATGCCGGAGAGGATATCGGCGACATTCCAGGCGGCAACCGGTTCGAGCAGCGGCTGACTGTCAATGACGCCGGGCTTGTCGACGACGCCGTCGCCGAGGCGGACCGGGTTGCTGCGGTTGGCAAGACCCGCATAGAGCTGAACGAGATCCTTGAGCGTTATACCGAGGCCGCCGAGGCCGATGGCAAGGCCTGGGGTCTCGTTCGGTGGCAGGACAGGTCGGACCTCGGCGCGGCGGAAACGGACGAGCAGCCGCGTCGGGCCGACCGCATCCAGAATGCGCACCGCGGGCACGTTCAGGGAAAGCTGCAAGGCCTGACGGACGCTGACGTCGCCCTGATAGGTCGTGTCGAAATTCTTCGGCCGGTAGCCGAAGAAGTCGGCCGGACGGTCCTCGATGATGGTTTCCTGCGAGACCAGGCCCTGCTCGAAGGCGAGGCCATAGATCAACGGCTTCAGCGCGGAGCCCGGCGAGCGATAGACCCTCGTCATGTCGATCCAGCCATAGCGGCCCGAATCGAAATAGCCGGCGGACCCGACCTCGCCGACGATCTCGCCAGTCCTTGAATCGGCCATGACCATGGCAACCGATACTTTCGGATCGAGCCTTGCTGCGGCCTCCCTGGTGACGGCCTCGAGCCCCTGTTGTATGCGGCGGCGGAGCGTCGTGCGATGCTGCGCGACGCCTGGTTCCTTGCGCAGCGCCGCTTCAGCGAGATGGGCCGCGTAGGCGGGAAGCTGCAGCCGGCGCGTGGGAATTGCGGCGAGCTCGGCACGCTCGGCCTCGCCATCGCCCACGACTTCGGCGACAGCTATGCGCTGCAACACGCGATGGCGTGCGGCGGTGGCTGCTTCCAGATTGCGGTCGGGCCGACGTTTTTCTGGCAGTTGCGGTAATGCCACGAGCAGGGCTGATTGCGCGACGGTCAGCCGGCGTGGTTCCTTGCCGAAATAGGCAAGGCTTGCGGCCCGGATACCTTCGAGGTTGCCGCCATAGGGGGCATGCGTCAGGTAGAGGTCGAGGATCTGAGCTTTCGTCAGGCGGCGTTCGATCTGCACGGCGCGAACGAGCTGCAGCAGTTTTGCGCCCAGCGTCCGGTCGGGGCGGGGTTCCAGCAGTCGCGCCACCTGCATCGACAGGGTCGAGGCACCGGAGATCACCCGCCCATGGGTCGCGAACTGCCACGCGGCGCGACCGATGGCGATCATGTCGACGCCGTGATGCTGCTCGAAGCGGCGGTCCTCATAGGCGATCAGCATCCGGAGATATTGCGGGTCGACGTCGGCGGCAGTTGTCTTCAGCCGCCATCGGCCCTCCGGCGTCGCGAAGGCGCGTAGCAGCTGGCCGTCGGCGTCGAGAACCTCAGCCGAGACAAGATCGGCCTTTTGCAGCGGCGGCGGAAAGGCTCGGTCGGCGGCATCGAGGCCGAAGACCACTGCCACCGCGAGAAGCGCCGTTGCCGACAGGCCGATGCCGAGTTTTTGCCAGATCGACATTATTTTTCCGCCTCGACCTCCATGCGGCCGGTCGCCGTGCGCGCGAAGAACTGCGGCCGGTACATGTCCTCGACATTGGCGCCCGGCTGGTCGTAGGTGCCTGGCGTCACGGCCCTGACGACATAGGCAAGAGTGATCTCGCCATTGTCGTCGCCCGTCCGATCGATCGCCGCGATAAAGCGGTCATAGCGGAATTCGACATGAGCCGGCTGGACTTCGCCGATCCAGTCGAAGTTCGACAATTGGGCGCTATTGACGAGGCCTGGATTGTCGATCTCGAAGCCGGCAGGCAGAAGGTCGGTGATCATGATCTTCGACGGCCAGTTGTTGGTTTCGGTAACTTTCAGCACGACCACATAGCGTTCGTTCTGCTTGACCTGGCTGACATTGGCCTCTTCGCCGGCGAGCGTGTAGTAGGCGCGCTCGATCTTGAAGCCATCGCCGCCTGCCGTCAGCGGCTGCTTCGGAGCGGCGACCGTGGTCACCGTCGCCTGCAACGGCTGAGTGGTCTGGTTGGTGACCGTGACCGGATGCTGAAGCAGTTCGTCG
The DNA here is from genome assembly GCF_052114685.1 of Rhizobium sp. 2YAF20. Taxonomy (NCBI): domain Bacteria; kingdom Pseudomonadati; phylum Pseudomonadota; class Alphaproteobacteria; order Hyphomicrobiales; family Rhizobiaceae; genus Rhizobium; species Rhizobium sp. 2YAF20. The sequence goes on from NZ_JBFRFF010000001.1 coordinate 745,637, forward strand.
CCGGTCATCCGGGCGTTATAGGCGCCGGAGTGGGCGGCGCCATTGACGTCGAGCTTGAGGTCGGCATCGCCGTTCTCCAGCGCGCGGGCGGCAAGCAGCATCCAGGTCTGTTCCTGGGTGCTGGTGTAGGGTTTCTGCTGCCATTGTTTGACGACGATCTTCGTCAGTTCCGGAACGATCGGCGGCACGGGACGGCTCTCGGCAGCCAGCGCCAGCACCGCTGCTCCATCACGCAAAGTCGAGCCGTAGTCGGAGCGGGTGAAGCTGATCTTGGTCACCGCATCCTTTTCCGACATCTGCAAGGCGGCAAGGAAGGTGCTCTTCGAACGCTGCGCATCGCCGTAAAGGGCGAGTGCTGCTGCCAGATGCGCCTTGGAAAGTGGCGTCGGGAAACTCGACAACATCGTGTCGGCATAATAACGCAGGTCACTGATCGAAGCCTTGCGATTGCGCGCAAGCACGTAGAGCGCATAGGCGATCTCGTTGCCATTGTCCTTGACGTTGGTATCGACGCCGGCCGAGTTTTGCAGGTTATCGAGCGCCTGAACCATCGCCTGGTCCGGAACGTCGTATTTCTGTTCGCGGGCACGGGTCAGGAAGTCGGTGACGTAGGCATCGAGCCAGAGATCGCCGGAGCCCGGGGACCATAGGCCGAAGCTGCCGGTCGATGACTGGTATGACAGCACGCGATAGATGGCGTCCTGGACGCGCTTTTGCGTGTCGGGATCATCCGGCATCCCCGATTTCTTGCCGAGTTCGCTCAAATAGAGCAGCGGCAGGGACTTGCTGGTGATCTGTTCGGCGCAGCCATAGGGATAGCGGTCGAGGCTCATCAGTAGTGCCGGAATATCGAAGCCCTGGGCGCGGGACACGTTGAGGCTGACGGCGGCGCCCTGCATCAGGCTGTCGGACAGGAGGTCGCCGTTGACCGCCAGGCTCGTTGCCGGCTGGATCGTCAGCGGCCGGCTGATTGTGATCGGAAGAGAGGAGGGTCGGACGGAGATGTCGAGCGATTGCTCGAGCGATATGCCCGACGCGTTCGATAGCTTGACCGAAACGACGCCTGCGCCTGGCTGTTGACCGGTCAAAGGCAGGGTCAGGGCGACTTTGCCGCCGGCCACAAGGTTCACGGTCTGGGCGGAATCTGCCTGCGCAATGCTTATTGCCGGATTGGTGGTCACCTGAAGCTGGTAGGGTCCTGCCGGCGCATCGGTATTGGCGATGTCGAGCCGAAGCTGGCTCTTGTCGCCCGGCGCCATGAATTTCGGCAGGCTGGCGGTGACGACCACGGGGTCGCGGATGACGACATCGGTGCTGGCGTGCCCGACACCGTGCTTCGACCACGCGACAGCCATGATGCGGGCAGTGCCGTTGAACTGCGGAATATCGAAGCTGACCGATGCCTTGCCGTCTGGTCCGACCTTGACCGGTCCGGAGAAGAAGGCGACCAGCTTTTCGGTCGGCGGGCTGCCCTGAAGGGCGACCGCCGCGCCGTCGCCACCGGTGCGCAAATGACCGGTGACGCCGAGCGAGCCATCGATCAGGCGGCCGTAGAGGTCGCGGATTTCCAGCCCAAGCTTGCGCTGGCCGAAATACCAGCCATCGGGGCTTGGGACCTCGTAGCGGGTCAGATTGAGAATGCCGACATCGACGGCTGCGACGGTGACGTAGGCTTCGGTGCCGACGTCGGCGCCGCTGACCTCGACCGGGATGACCAGCGGCTGACGCGGCAGTGTCTTTTCCGGCGGGCTAAGCTTCAAGGAGAGCTTGCGGTCTGCCGGATCGACCTTCAGCCATTTGACGCCGATCGCCCGCATCGGCATGTGGCTTTCCTGGGCGGTCCCGGGCCTGAAGAGCGTTGTCGTTATGTAGGCGCCGGCGCCGAATTCGGCAGTGACCGGAATGTCGATCTCGCCGCCGTCGGCCGGAATGCTCGCGGTCTTCGTCGCGATGACGTTTTCGGTGCCGACATTGACCAGCACCTCGCCGGCAAAACGCGGCGAGACCTTCAGCTTGGCGGTATCGCCGACCGCGTAGGTCTCTTTGTCGAGGCCGATGACGAGGGCGTCGGGTGTTTCGGTCGACGATGCCGCAACGTACCAGCCGGCGTCGAATTCGACGCTGGAGGCGGGGCCATCGGGGCTTGCAGTGTCGATTTCCAGGCGGTAGCGACCCCATGTGACCGGAACCGAGATTTCGGCGCCATCGGTCGTCGCGTCTATCGAGCCGTTGGCAACTTGCTTGGTCGAGGTCACGGGCTCGAATTTCCAGGAGGAGCCGTCGCGATACCACTGGTAGTTCTGCACGATGCTGAGCAGCTTCCAGTTCAGGCCCGACATCGTCTGCTTCTGGCCGTCCTTGTCGATGCCGATGACATGGAAGTGCCCGATCGAATTCTCGGCGAGATCGCCTGTGAATTCCGGCTTGATGCCGATCCTTGGCCCTTGCGCCTTGATCGGCAGCGTCAGCGAGCGCTCGACGGCCCGGCCGCCGGCTTCCTGCATGCGCACGGTGACGTTGGCGTTCAGCAATTGCGTGGTCGCGGGTGCGTCGGTAAGAGTGACGTCGAAGGTCTCATGACCCTGGTCGTCGACAGGCTGCAGGTCGTCCAGCGGCACTTTCGTGTCTTCGCTTGCCTGCTCGTCGGCAAGACCGAACAGATAGTTCGGGTAATCCGCGTTGTCCCGCGTCGTCTTCAGCGACACGTCCCCCTCGAGGTTGAGGCCGGCGGCGGGGGCGCCATAGAGATAGCGCCCATCGACGTTCACCGGCGTCGGCTTGCCGATCTCGACCGACTTCGCATCGCTCTTCAGATCGAATTCGATCCGGTCGGGCACGAAGTCGTCGACGACGAATTGCCGCTCACCGATCGCGGTGCCCTTGGGATCGGTAAAGGCCTGCATCGTCCAGGTGCCGCGCATCGAATTGGTCTGCAGCGGCAGTTCGAGGGTGTAGCCGCCGAGCGTGCCGTTGCTGACGATCCGCCTGTCTTCGACACCGTCCGGCCGGGTGAAGATAAAGGTGAGAGGGAGGTTCTCGACGGCGGCCGCCGAGCTGTCGCGCGCCAGGGCCGAGGAATGCACCGTTTCGCCGGCGCGGTAAATGCCGCGTTCCGTCCAGGCAAGCACATCGATGGCGCCCGGAGAGTTGCGGCCGGTAACGCCGCGGTCGGAGAGGTCGAAACCGGCGCGGGTCATGTCGAGGAAAACGTAATCCTTGTCGCCGTTTCTGGCGGTGATCACAGCCGGGGTCAACGCCGCGGTGCCGCGCATCAGGCCGGCGGTGAAGGTCGCGTGACCGTCCGTGTCTGTCTTTGCCGTCCCGAGGATTTCATTGTTCTTTGCAAGCAGCTGCAATTCGACGCCGGCAAGCGGCTTGGCGCTGTCCAGCGAGCGGGTAAAGACGTTAAGCCCGTCGGTGCCGGCATAGGTGGAGATGCCGATGTCGGAAACGACGAACCACTGGGTCGCCTGCGAATCCCAACTCTGTCCACCGCCGTTTGGCAACGTCGCGGTCATGACGTAGATGCCGGGCTTGCGCTGCGGCAGCGCCTCGTCGACGGGGAAGCTGGTAACGACGTCCTTGTTTAGATCAGGTTTTATGTCGATCGAGCCCTGCCAGACGAGCTCGCCGGATTCATCCTGCAGCCGTTGCGCGCTGTAGCTGTCGATCTGGGTCAGGAATTGTGAACTGGTGAGCAGCGGGGCGATGCCGCGCTCGCCGATCCTATAGAGCTTCAGGTTGGCGCTCGGCGTGTTGACCGAAACGAGTGGGATGCCGCGACGTACCGTTTCCGGCAACACGAAATTGTCGCCTGTGAAATGTAGCGCGGCGGAACGATCCTTGACGTAGAGGCTGAGGTCGGCCTGCGCTTCGAGGCTTTCGTCGACAGAGGAGGGGAGGCCGGCACGCAGCGTCAACTTGTAGCGCTGGCCATGGGTCAGGCCCTCGACGCAAATCTGGTCGCCCTTGGCTTCCAGAGCCTTCGGCGTCGCGCCATCGAGCATTACGAAGGGCGTATAATCCGTTCCGCTCTTGATGAGCTGCTCGGAGAATTGCACGCAGGCACGCGGTGTTATGCTGTCATTGTCGATCGTGTTGGCGATGATACGGAAGCCCTGCCGGGTTCTCAGATCCACATAGGCGGCCTTTACGCTCTTCGAGGCGACCAGGGCGAGGCTTGCCTTGTAGGCGCTGAGGGCTGCCCGATAATTCTGGGCGTTCGACAGCGATGTTGCGAGCACGGCAAGGGCTTCGGCACGGCCTTCGGTCGTGCGGCTCAGCTGGTAGCCGTTGAGGGCGGCGATCGCGGCCTGTCCGGCGACATCGGCGTTGTCCTTGATGGTATTGGCGGCGCTGGCCGTCTCTACCCACAGGGCGCTGTCATCGGGGGTGATCGCCAGGGCACCGAGAAATGACTTTACAGCATCGGCCGCGTTGCCCGCAGCAAGGTCGACATGTGCGAGCGCGACCAGGCTTTGAACGCCCTGGCTCTTCTGGTCGTCGGTCAGCGCCAGGCCGTCCTTGGCGGTGCGCGCGTCCGCCAGCAATTTTTCAGAGACGAAGGCAAGTGCCGGCGCAGCGCCGATATCCGGCTGGCCGCTGGCTTCGACGATCTTGCCGGCAATGGCTCCGGGGAAGCTGTTCAACTGATTGAAATCGGATTTGAGAAAGCACCACTTCACCTTGGGGTTATAGGTGAAGGCGCGGCAGGATTTGTCACCGACGCAGCTCGTCTCGCATTGGTCAAGCGTCAGGTTCTGCTCCGTGCGCAGGTCGAAGCCGAAATAGTCGCCGTCCTGCGTGATGACCGCCTGGCGCTTGGTGTCTGCCGCTGCTGCCGGCATTGCGACACCGATTGCGGCGAAAAGAAAAGCCGACAGTCCGATAAATGCGCGCTTAGACATGTAACCCCCGGATGCAGTTCTTTTGATACGGCGCACTCTTCTACTTTCGGGCGGATTGTCAACTGAAGTCGCCGCCCGGAATCCCGTTTTCGCTGTAATTCCAATGGGCGCGTAGAATGAGACCAATAAAGGATAGGGAAGAAATCGGGGACCTGCCGCAGATTGGCACAAGGGCCCTGCGAGGTCTGCTCAAATCCCGGCCGTGATGGCCAGGCTCGGTTGTGGCCAGCGCTCAAGCGCCTGCCGTCCCGTCTGCGTCAGCGCGTAAACACCGCGATCTATCCGCTCGAACCAGCCGTAAACATTGTCTTGCAGGATCTTTGCCGCATCAGCGGCCGGGGTCTTCAGGTCCTTTGGCCGTTGCGGACCCGCTGCCAGCACGGCGGCGCAGGCGAGCGCCCTTTGGCGGTAGGCGGTCATGACCGGCATGCGCGATCCGCCGCCGGCCGTCGGATCGCCCTGCCGGCGCTTGTGTTCGCTCAGGAGACGGCTTCGGCGGCGAGGATTTTTACGCGGCATTGGTGAGCAGGGGCTGACGAGGACGTCCACGGTGCCGAGATCGGACACGCCGAGCATGCCGAAGCCGAGCCTGCGGCAGAGGTCGCGGAAGCGGCGATCTCTCTCTCGGCCCTTTCCTTTGGCGGATATGCGCGCGGCCAGCCACACCTCGTCGCTGGCTGCAGCCCGATCGACGGCCTGGAGCACGAGTTCGAGGTTGAAACTGAGTTTCAATTCGCAGATGACAACAAGCGGCGGCTCGCCGTCGCTGAGGCCAAGAAGATCGCAGCCGCCGATCTCGCCTTTGACGGCATAGCCCGCCTTTTCAAGGAAAGTCTTGATCGGTAGGTAAAGCGCCGTCTCCAAATCGCACCCTCTGGTATCAGTCCTGATCGAATCGGGCTTGTAGAGCCTCGATCGGCAGTCTGCCACAGGCAAGTGCCCGGATCAGCACTGGACTTCCAGTCTTGTCGCGACCAGCTGCGAGAAGTTCGTCCCCATTGGATCGTTGAAGAAGAGAGTGGTGAGCGTCGCCTGGTTCTGGGCGATGACCTGGTCGGGATTAGGTCTGACAACCTTGCGCTTGCAGGCGCCGAAGCTAGCCCCCGTCGTTGCCATATCCGTATCGGTGGCGAAGTCGACGGCGGTGTAGAGGCTCGGATCGTAGATTCCAAAGATCAGCAGCCCCTTGAGCGGCGTCTTCTGCACCGGTTTCAGCGAAAATGTCAGGGTCAGCGCGCCGTCCTTATAGTCCGCGTGCATCGCATCGGGTTTTTCCATCGGCACCGCTTTGCCGTTGAGCGTCACGTTCGTGTAGTAATTATACTTGCCGAGCGACTCCCGAACTGTCTTGCCAACCGCCTTCAGTTCGTTGGCATCGAGGTTCATGTCGCCGTTCTTGTCGAAATCGAGAAGGACGGAGGACGAAAATACCTCGTCGAATGTCCAGGCATTCTTCAGTTCGCCGATCGTTCCATCCGGGGCGGCGGCGACCGAAAATTTCGCATCGATGAAGATGTGCGGATGTGCATTTGCTGCCATCGGCAGCAGCGACAGGGCGGCTGCGAGAATGAGTGTTGAACGCTTCATGGAGCCGCGCGCTTTGCCGCTGCTTCAAGCGGCGGATTTAAATTGAGACTGTTTGTCTGCGAACAATGAGACGGTTTTGGGACTGAAGGCTCAAGCAAGGCAATTGCAAAAAGCGATATCAAAGTAGTCTATCTATTTTATAGAATTAAATCTCTCTAACGTGCCTGAACCCAAACGAGTTTTCCCGACAACGGGCTGAGTTCAGAGTTTCGTTCGTCGCGTCTTCTACTGGGAATTGCGATTATTCAACGGTATGCGAGGCAGCGGCCTCTTTTTCAGACGGGATAGAACAATGACAAAAAAGACAGTTTTCCAAGCTCATTCCATCGGTTTTTCGGCTCGCTCCGGTCTTGCGGCGCTGTTTGCTTCAGTCGTCGCCTTGATTGGCTTGACGGTTGCTGCGCCGACATTTGCCGCAGACAAGACGATCAAGGTCGGCATCATCAGCGGTGAAGACGAGGATGTCTGGCGGGTCGTCAAGGTGGAGGCGGCGAAGAAAGGCCTGACGATTGAGACCGTCGTCTTTAACGACTACACCCAGCCGAACGACGCGCTCGAGCATGGTGAAGTGGATGCCAACGCTTTCCAGCACCAGCCCTATCTCGACAATCAGGCAAAGACGCACGGCTATCATATCGTGCGCGTCGGCTACACCGGCGTCTGGCCAATCGGTCTCTACACCAAAAAATACAAGTCCGTTGCCGACCTGCCGAAGGGCGCCGTGATCGGCGTTCCGAACGATCCGTCCAATGAGGGCAGGGCGCTGCGCGTTCTCCAGAACGAGGGCGTGATCAAGCTCAAGGATGGCACCGGCATCTTGGCGACCACCGCCGATATCGTCGCCAATCCAAAGAGCGTCGAGATCAAGGAGCTCGATGCCGGCATCGTCGGCCGCTCCATTGACGATCTCGATGCAGCTGTCGTCAACACCGACTGGGCGCTCAAAAGCGGGCTGTCGCCGAAGGATCGCATCGCGCAGGAGCCGGTCGCCGACAATCCCTATCGCAACTTCATCGCAGTGAAGCAGGGAAGCGAAAACCAGGATTGGGTGAAGAGGCTCGTCGCTTCCTACCAAAACGATATCGTCAAAGCCGAGTTCGACAAGGTCTACAAGGGAACCGGCATCAGCGCCTACTAATCACCATTCCGCGCTCTGGGGCGGCACGGCATCGGGGCGGTTCGGGCATTTTGCCTGAGCCGCCTTGGGTGTTTGATCTGAGAGGATGTCCATGAATTCCATTGTTCCCGCCTCCGCCATTGAGCGGCGTTGGCCCGAAGGCGCGGTCGACGAAATCGTGCGGCTTGTCGATGTCCATCGACGCTTCGGCGAAACACCTGCGCTTGATGGGATCTCCTTGACTGCTCGTCGCGGAGAGATTCTTGGCATCATCGGGCGAAGCGGTGCCGGCAAGTCGACGCTCATCCGCTGCCTCAACGGACTGGAACGTTGCGATAGCGGGGAGATTCTGATCGAAGGCAGAAAAATATCAGGTCTTTCCGAGCGTGAGCTGCAGCCCCTTCGCCGCCGCATCGGCATGATCTTCCAGCATTTCAACCTGCTTTCGGCAAAGACCGTCGAGGAGAATGTTGCCTTGCCGCTGAAGATCGCGGGTGTGGCGAGAACCGAGCGCCTGGATCGTGCCGGAGAGCTGCTGGATCTTGTCGGCCTTGCGGACAAGGCGATGGCCTATCCCTCTTCGCTCTCGGGCGGACAGAAGCAGCGCATCGGCATTGCCCGCGCGCTTGCCGCAGGGCCCGCGCTGCTTTTGTCAGACGAGGCGACGTCGGCGCTCGATCCCGAGACGACCCGGTCGATCCTTGCCCTGCTCAAGGACATCAATCGCAAGCTCGGACTGACAATCCTTCTCATTACCCACGAGATGGAAGTGGTGCGAGGGATAGCCGACCGCGTCGCGGTCATCGATGCCGGCCGGATCGTCGAGGAGGGCCCCGTCTGGTCGGTGTTCGCTGAGCCGCAAAGTGCCGTCACCACAAGCCTGCTTTCTGGTATTCGTCCGCAGTTGCCAGACCATATGGCACGCCGGCTGTCGCAGACCGGCGGCACGGAAGCAATCTTCAGCGTCGATCTTGCCGGCCCGGCGGCGCAAGGGTCGCTCCTTTCCGATCTTTCCGCCGCCCTTCCGCATTCGTTCCGTCTTGTTCATGGCGGCATCGACCATATTCAGAACCAGCCGGTCGCGAGGTTCTTCATCGCGGTCCCGACGCGAGATGCGGAACTGCCTGCCCGGGTTCAACAGTTTTTGACCGCCAGATCGGCACGCGTGGAAGGATTTGGCTATGACACCGATCATGCTTGAACTGCTGTGGCGCTCCCTTTGGGAAACGGTGCTGATGACAAGCGCCTCCGGGATCATCTCGCTCCTGGCGGGATTGCCGCTCGGCTTATTGCTTCTGGCCACCGCACGCGGCGGTATCGCCGAGCATCTCTGGATCAACCGCGTGCTTGGCGCAATCATCAACGGCTTTCGCTCCGTGCCGTTCATCATCCTGCTCGTGGCGCTGATTCCGATCACGCGTCTGATCGTCGGCACATCCCTCGGTACCTGGGCCGCGATCGTGCCGCTGGCGATCGCCGCGACGCCTTATTATGCTCGCATCGCGGAGGTGTCGCTAAGGGAGGTCGACCGGGGCCTTGTCGATGCCGTTCGCGCGATGGGCGGCAACCGCTGGACCATCATCCGCGAGGTGCTGGTTCCGGAAGCCTTGCCGGGCATTGTCGCCGGTTTCACGGTGACGCTGGTGACGCTGATCGGTGCTTCGGCCATGGCCGGGGCGATCGGCGCCGGTGGGCTGGGAGATCTGGCGATCCGCTATGGCTATCAGCGCTTCGAGACATCAGTGATGATCGCGGTCGTCGCCGTGCTGATCGTGCTCGTCTGCGGCATGCAGTGGCTCGGCGATCTCCTCGTGCGACGGCTGGACCATCGCTGAGCCTTCCCGGTGGGTGGTAGTTTGCGCGCGACCGTGCGAATTTAGGTGGGCTGCGATTCCCGATCGCAGTTCCCATCGTTCCACTGTCCGGATAGCCTATTGAAAACCATCGCCGTCGATTTCGAAACAGCCAACGAGCAGCGCGGCAGCGCCTGCTCCGTGGGGCTTGCCTGGATCGAGGACGGTCGCGTGGTGCGCGTCGAAGAGCGGCTGATCCGGCCGAAGGAGATGCGTTTTTCGGGTTTCAACGTCGCTATCCACGGCATTCGCCCTGAACATGTCGAGGATGCCCCTTCTTTTCCACAGGTCATGGACGAATTCCATGACGACTTTCGTGGCGCGACGATGATCGCGCACAACGCGGCATTCGACTTCAGCGTCTGGCGCGCCAGCCTCGATCATTATCGCCAGTCCTATCCGGAGCTTTCCTACCTCTGCAGCTTGAAGATGGCGCAGCGAATATGGCCGCATCTTCTTTCGCATCGCCTGAACGTCATCGCCGAGCATCTGATGCTGCGTTTCAGGCATCACAATGCGGCCGAGGACGCGGCAATCTGTGCGACTGCTGCCATCGAAATGGCCAAGGCGGTGAAAGCCGCCGATGTCGCGTCAATCCCTGCTGAGATCGGCATGAAGGTCGGTCGGCTAACCGCCTATGGCTACGAGCCTTGCACCTGCCGCAGGGGCTGACTGGGTTTCCTGGCAAAAGGTGCGGGCGAGACTTATCTAGAGCATCGCATCAACCAGGGAGAACCCAATGCACATGCGCCGCATTCACATTCTCGCGCTTTCGCTTTTCACGCTTGTCGCCGGGTCTGCCTCGGCCGAAGTGGTCGGCAAGGTGGGGGTCGACTGGACCGGCAACGACATCCTCATCGACGCCGTAAGCGATCCCGAGGTCTCCGGCGTCACCTGTCACGTCACCTATTTCGACCGCAGTGTCATCGACCGGTTGAAGAATGGCAAATGGTTCGAGGATCCCTCCAACAATTCGATCTCCTGCCGCCAGACCGGGCCGATCGAGATCGACAAGATCAGCCTGGCGGAGGGTGGCGAAGAGGTCTTCCGCGCCGGAATGTCGCTGATCTGGAAAAAGCTTGTGGTTAATCGCGTCTACGACAAGAAGAACGATACGCTGATCTACCTGGCTCACAGCCGGCAGTTGACGGATGGTTCGGCGAAAATGTCGATTTCGACCATCCCGCTCTACGGCCAGAGCGTCACATGGAAGAACGGCAAACCCTGAGGCTCTTAGCCTGCCAATATGATAAGCAATCTAACGGTACCAAAAATGGTCGGTCCTTATGGTTGTGGATTGGCCATTGGAAGGGGTGGTGGGCTATTGATCGGGGTTAACTTAGAGTTAAGTTCATGGTGAACGTGGAAGTCGAGCCGGCTTGAAGCCTGCCCGCTTTCTCCGTTCATGCCTTGCCCGGCCTGCATTCCGGCTAACACCCCAGTCGGAAGGTATGGAAAACAGTCGCCCTGGAATTCCTGTTCCAGGGCGATCTGCGTTTTAGGTCATCGGTAACCTCAGGCGGCCTGGGCCAGCTCGTCGGCGATGACGGTGTCGAGGTTGAGGAAACAGACCATGGTCTTCTCGAGCGCTACGATGCCGCGGCAGAAGGCGCGCTGGGCTTCCGGAATGATTTCCGGTGCCGGCTGCAGATCCTCACTCTTGATCGTCATCATGTCGGATACCTGCTCGACCAGCAGGCCGACGAGCTTGCCGGCGATATCGGTAACGATGATGGCGGAACGCTCTGATGGTTCAGTCATCTTCATGCCGAGGCGGCAGGCCATGTCGATGACAGGGATCACCGCGCCGCGCAGATTGATGAGGCCAAGGACATATGGCGGCGTGTGTGGCATCGGAGTGACCGGGGCCCAGCCGCGTATTTCGCGGATGGCCATGATGTCGATGCAGAATTCCTGCTCGCCGAGGTGGAAGGAAACGATTTCCAGGTAGGCACCCGTCTGCTTGATGATGTTGGTCATGGTCAACTCTTCCCGGTTGGCTGCAGCCGAGAAGGAACCGACCTTCACGGCAATAATGGTATCAAGGGCTCCCGCAATTCGGCGTGTCCGGCTGCGCGTGGGAGAGGATCGGCGGCAGGGCTACGGCATCCGGCGCTTCTTAAATGCGCTTCGGACGTCCCAGTGGGCATCATGCCCTGTCGAACCTGAAATTGTCTGGCTGGTGCTTCGTGTGTTCACACGGCGCCAAGTACCGCGATTGTTGGCTTATAGTGGTTACGATCGGCTTAACGGCAGATCGGTTGGGGAAATTACCTTGCGCCTATATGTCGCTCAATCTGACGCCCGCTTCGTGCTAGGCTGCCTCAAATATCGCCGGCCGCAGAAACGTGTTGTTGAATTGCAACGGTGTATCCGACGCGATATCACGCGACGGCGGGTTGTTTCCGTCATCCGGCCGATGTGCGGCCGCAAGGATCAGTCAGTCATGAAAAGAGTTCGCATTGTCGTCTGGGTCATGGTTTTCATTCTGGCCGGAGCGCTCGGATGGATGACGCTCGGCATCACCAGGGGTCCCGACACGACGGCGGCGCAAGGGCCGTTCGGCGTGCCTTTCACGCTGGTGTCGCAGAATGGTCAGCCGATCACGGAAAAAGCACTCCGCGGCAGGCCCTCAGTGATCTTCTTCGGCTATACCCATTGCCCCGACGTCTGCCCGACGACGCTGTTTGAGATGAATGACTGGCTGCAGAAGGTCGACCCGGATGGCTCCCGGCTTGGCGCCTATTTCGTCACCGTCGATCCGGAGCGCGATACGCCTCAGATCATGAACGAATATGTTTCCAATGTCTCGAAGCGGATCACCGGCATTTCCGGCCCGCCTGATCAGGTCCTCGATATGGTCAAGGGGTTTAGGGTCTACGCCAAGAAGGTTCCGACCGACGAAAAGAACCCGGCCGGCGACTATACGATGGACCACACGGCCTCGGTCTTCCTGCTCGACGGTTCGGGGCGGTTCGCCGGGACGATCGCCTATCAGGAAGACCCTGACATCGCGGTCAAGAAGCTGGAGAAGCTGATCAAGAAGGGGTAGGGACGTTGCCCTTGTCGCGCCGATTGCGGAAGGACGTAAACAGGAGTATTGCGCAGTCCGGCTTGCCGCTTGACGCCTATGACACGGCGAGGCGTCCGTTGATCGCCTTGGCCGAATGATTGTTGAAAGAGACCGCGCGTTGAATGAAATTCGCTTGTACGTGACAACCACCGAACGGGATGCCGAGCGGATTCTCGATCTCATGACACCGGCTTTCGAGGACGAGGAATTGCCGATCGCCACTTCGGAGATCGACGAGAAGAACGATGTCTGGGAGGCTTCGGTCTATCTGTTCACCGAACAGGAAGAGGATGTCCGCGCCCGTTTTGCCGAAGTGTTGAGGCCAGCCTATCCAGCACTTCAGATCCATAAGGAAGTCATTCCCGATGTCGACTGGATCGCAAAGTCGCTCGACGGGCTGAAGCCGGTCAGGGCAGGGCGTTTCGTCGTGCACGGATCGCATGATCGCGACAAGATACGCCCGAGCGATATCGCCATCGAAATCGATGCGGGCCAGGCGTTTGGTACCGGTCACCACGGCACGACAGCCGGGTGCCTCGAAACCATCGAGACGGTGATGCGCAGCCGCCGGGTTCGCAACGCGCTCGATCTTGGCACCGGCAGCGGCGTGCTTGCGATCGCGGTTCGCAAGCTGAAGAACATCCCGGTGCTGGCGACCGACATCGACCCGATCGCGGTCAGGGTGGCACGCGAAAACGTCCGCCGCAATGGCATCGCCTCAGGGATCAGCCTCGAGACTGCTCCGGGATTTCATTCGACTTCCTTTTCGCGACACGGACCGTTCGATCTCGTCATCGCCAATATTCTGGCGCGGCCGCTTATCCGCATGGCGCCGCAGCTTGCCGCACATCTGGCGCCGGGCGGCTCGGTCATTCTTTCGGGCATCCTTGCCTCGCAGCGCTGGAAGGTGATTGCCGCCTATAGCGGCGCGAACCTTCGGCACGTCCGCACGATCTGGCGAAATGGCTGGGTGACGATCCACCTCGATCGACCATAGGCTCCTGCCAGACTGATTCCGGCCGCGGCCGCAACGTCCTGTTTTCAAATGGAAATCACGGAAATGCAAAAGGCGGTGCCAATGGCACCGCCTTGCAGATCAGTCTTACCTGACCTTGCCCGCGAGCTCGAGGGGAGGAGTGCTCAAGCGGGTTCTAGCGTTCCTATCTGCAATCCGGGGAGGGAGGAGAGCCGGACCGCGATAACTCAGAACGCGTAGCTGTTTGCACCGTTGCGGCGAATGTCACCATGGCTTGCGCCCACCATCTTCGACGTTTCCGCTTCGATCTGGCGAAGCGCGCCGATAACATGGCGCACGGTCCGGCGTTCGCCAGCCTGCAACGGGCTGCTATATGCGAAGCGAGAATTGGCCATTTTCATTTCCTTTTCATCGGGTTCGTATCGTGAACGCCGTTCGATGAGCCGTATATAGCTACTCCGTCGCCGCGCGGCAGATGGAAAAGCATCATGGTAGCCATGCGCATATCGCATGCCTTTCGCCGTCGTACTGCCATAATCGCGAATCTATGCTCGCGAAATGGGCAGTTGCCCGCCGGATGGTTTTTGCATCGCATTGTCTCGCAATGGCGACAAATTCGGCTAACATGCCGGCGCAGCCTAGCTGCGGATTCGTTTTTCCTTGCTCCGGGTAAGCCATGTTTCAGTCCTTTGACGTTACCTCCACTCCACAATTCGGCCACGAACGCGTCACCGGGCTCAGAGCCTCTTTCGATGCACTCGGCATCGATGCCTTTCTCGTTCCGCGAGCGGATGAATATCAGGGCGAATATGTGCCGGCGTGCTCTGAGCGACTGGCCTGGCTCACCGGCTTCACCGGATCGGCGGGCATCGCGCTGGTGACGCGGTCGCAGGCGATCGTCTTCGTTGACGGGCGCTATACGACACAACTCGGCGAACAGGTCGACGGAACGGTTTTTGCAGGCGACGATCTCGTCAACGAGCCGCCGCATCTCTGGATATCGAACCATGGGCCCAAGGGCCTGCGCCTCGGCATCGATCCATGGATTCATACCGGTGCCGAAGTTCGCCGGCTTGAGAAGGCGCTGGCAGATGTCGGCGGCACCCTGGTATTCCTGCCGCACAATCCTCTCGACCGGCTGTGGAGCGATCGTCCGGGCGAGCCGCTTGGTGCCGTAACGATACAGAAAATCGCCGAGGCCGGCGTTCTGGCAACGGAGAAGATCGCAACGATTGCGCAGTTGCTTCGGGATAAGAGCCTTTCTGCGGTGCTGATCACCGACCCGTCTTCCGTTGCCTGGATATTCAACATCCGCGGCAGCGACGTGCCGCACACGCCGCACCCGTTGGCACGTGCGATCATCCGCCCCGACGGCAAGGCCGAGTTGTTCCTCGACAAGCGCAAGACCAATATCGAGGCTGAGGCCTATCTCGCGCAGATCTGCCTTCAACTTCCACCTTCCGAATTGACATCGCGACTGGCGGTTGTCTCCAAAGGTGGCGGCCGTGTCCTCGTCGATCCCGAACTTGCCTCCTATGCGCTGACCGATCTCATCCGGCGCGAAGGCGGCGAGGTGGTCGAGGGGACTGATCCGGCCAGATTGCCGCGCGCGCGCAAGAATGCGGCCGAACTCAACGGTTCGGCTGCCGCCCATCTTCAGGACGGCGCCGCCATGGTGGAGTTCCTGCATTGGCTGGAAACGCAGAAGCCAGGTTCGATTACGGAAATCGTTGCCGTCAAGAAGCTCGAGGCGGTGCGCGCCCATGTCGGACAGAGCATGCAGAACCCACTGAAGGATGTGTCGTTCGATACGATTTCCGGCGCGGGCGAACATGCGGCAATCATGCATTATCGAGTCACCACCGACACCGATCGGATGGTGAAGGCCGGCGAATTGTTCCTGGTCGATTCCGGTGCGCAATATGTCAACGGCACGACTGATATCACCAGAACGGTTGCGGTGGGTTCGGTGCCGGAAGAGCAGAAGCGGTTCTTTACGCTGGTTTTGAAGGGCATGATCGCCATCAGCACGGCGCGTTTCCCGGTGGGCACGCGCGGCTGCGACCTTGATCCGCTGGCGCGCATTGCCCTCTGGAAGGCAGGTGGAGACTACGCCCACGGCACCGGACATGGCGTCGGTTCGTTTCTATCGGTCCACGAGGGGCCGCAGCGGATCTCCCGCCTGTCGACGCAAGAGCTGCTGCCCGGCATGATCCTTTCCAATGAGCCCGGCTACTACCGGCCGGGCAGTTTCGGCATCCGCATCGAGAACCTGATCTATGTCCGAGATGCCGAAGACGTCGACGGCGGCGACATGCCGATGCTCGGTTTCGAGACGCTGACCTTTTGTCCGATCGATCGCAGCCTGGTGATTGGCGAGCTATTGACCCACGAGGAATTGAACTGGCTCAACGACTATCATGATCGCACCCGCAAGGCATTGATGCCGTTGATCCACGCTGCTGATGCGCGCAGCTGGCTGGAAAACGCGACTTTGCCCATCAGCCACTAGAACTGGTCTGTCAGCCCGCGAAGTGCCGCCAGGCCATGGCGACCACCCAGCCGACGATGAGCATCGTCGTCGAGGAGAAACGCAGGCCGACAGCGAGTGCCAACGCCATCGCCACCTTGGTATCGATTCCGCCGTTGATGAAAGCGGGGGCGACAAGTGTCGTCAGAACGGCGGCCGGCACGGCATTGAGGGCGGCCTCCATGCGCGGTGGAATTCGCCCCATCTGCGTGATCAGCACGTAGCCGCCGACGCGCGTCAGGAACGTAACGATCGCAGCGGCCAGGATCAGAGCGATCATATAGGGGTCGAACAGCGTCATTGTCCGGCCCCGCTGCTTTCGCTGGCAAGGGTTGGGTCCGCTTTCGCTCTTACCGGCAACAGGGCGGCAAGTGCTACGCCGGCAAGTGCGCCAAAGCTGACATGCCAGGGCGAGCCGACGTAGCGATAGGCAATGGTCGAGGCGATGGCGCTGACGGCAACGACGGCCACGAAGTTATCGCGCTTGCGGAAGCTGATGACGATGCCGAGAAAATAGACCGGCAGCAGAATATCGAGGCCGATCGCGCTCGGATCGCCGATCAGGCTGCCGAGCAAGCCGCCAATGATGCTGGCCGCCACCCAGGGGACATAGATCATCAGCGCGAAACCGAGATACCAGTCGAAGCTGACCGGCTTTCCGTCTTCGCCGCGCTTGACGGCTGCGGCAAATTGCGGATCGACGAGGAAGAAGAAGGTGAAGAATTTCTGGATCGGGGAGAATTGGCGGATATACCGGGCGAGCGCTGCGGAATAGAGGACGTGGCGGAAATTTACGGCAAAGATCGACAGGACGATTAGCCAGGCCTGAACCTTGTGACCGAACAGATCCAATCCGACCATCTGGCTGGCGCCGCCATAGACGGTTGCGCTCATCAGTGTCAGTTCATCGAGCGACATGCCCTGGCCGCGGGCAAGCGCCCCGAACAGGGCCCCGAACGGCGCAACTGCGAGCGCGACCATCGTGCCGCCGCGCAGGCCTTCCAGAAATTCCGGCCGGTTCATCGCTATTGTCTTCCCTGTCGTCGCTCTTGTCCTCTAAGTCCCATGGCCTTCGGCGGCAATTCAAATACATTGATGGACCTATCGATTCTGCTGAACCATTCGCTCAAGACCACCGTTTGCACAGGAAGACTACAGTGAAGAAGATCGTTTTTTCAAAAGAGGAAAAGGCCGCGATCGTCGGGCGAATCCAGCAATATTTCGCAGACGAACTCGACCAGACGATCGGCGTTCTGCCGGCGGAATTCCTGCTCGATTTCTTCGCGACCGAGATCGGCGCCAACTACTATAATCAAGGGCTGCAGGATGCCCATGCCGCGCTGATGAAGCAGATGGAGGATTTCAGCGAGGCGATATACCTGCTGGAGCGCCAACCGGACGACAAGAAATGATCCGAGAGCTCTCTTTCATGGTTCGCCCTCGCTAAGCTTGGGGCAAGGCTCCGGCCTATCCAGAACACCCCCCCCCCCGAATTCAGCTTACCGCGGGGGCGGGCCACCTTCACCTCACGAACATAGGGTCTAGTTCTTTAGCTTGAACGTGTGCTCCGGGCCTGGAAAGCTCCGGGCCTTGACTTCGCCGGCATAGGCCTCCGCCGCTTTCGAAACCAGCGGGGCAAGTTCGGCGAAGTGCTTGACGAAGCGCGGCTTGAAGTCGGTGAAAAGTCCAAGCATATCGTCTGAAACGAGGATCTGGCCGTCGCAGGCGGACGAAGCGCCGATGCCGATGGTCGGGATGGCGATGGTGGCGGTGATTTCGCGGGCCAGCGGCTCGACGGTTCCCTCGACGACGATCCCAAAGGCGCCCGCGTCGGCAATTGCGGCGGCGTCGCGGCGGATCTTGCCGGCTTCCTTCTCTGAGCGTCCGACAGAGCGGTAGCCGCCCGCGGTGTTGATCAGCTGCGGCATCAGCCCGATATGTCCGAACACGGGAACGCCTCGCGCGGTCAAAAACGCGACCGTCTCCGCCATTTCCTCGCCGCCTTCGAGCTTGACCCCGTCGCAGCCGGTTTCCTTCAGAATGCGGGCGGCGCTGCGGAATGCCTGTTCCTTCGATTCCTGATAGGCCCCGAAGGGAAGGTCGACGACGACGCAGGCATGATTGACGCCGCGCATGACGCCCCTGCCATGGGCGATCATCATGTCGAGTGTCACGCCGATGGTTGTCTCCATGCCGTAGAGGACCATACCGAGGCTGTCTCCGACGAGCAGCAGGTCGCAATGCGGATCAAGAAGGCGGGCGATCGGCGTCGTATAGGCCGTCAGCGAGACGATCGGCCTGCTTCCCTTCATTGCCTCGATCTGCGCCGTGGTGATCCGCTTGGTATGGCCGGTGGTGCTCATGTCAATCCGCTTTTCGGTTGCTGTCGTTCGTTTGGCAAATCACCCTGTTGTCGAGCAGCCTCGTCGTTCCGATGCGGACAAAGAGCGCGACAAGAATAGGGCGGCCCTGGAGACTATCCACCGGTTTCAATGTCTGGGGATCACGGACCGCGGCAACTTCGACTGTCGCCAACGGTTCGCGGGAGATGAAAATGCGAAGCGCGGCTTCGAAGATGGCGGGATTGTCGACGCCCTCGGCATAAAGCCGCTCCGCTTCCTCGATCGCGCGTGGGACGATCCTTGCGGCGGCTCGCTCCTCGTTCGTCAGATAGCTGTTGCGCGAGGAGAGGGCGAGACCGTCGACATCGCGCACGGTCGGAACCGAGACGATGTGAACCGGCTGGGCGAGATCTTCCACCATGCGGCGGATGATGGCCACCTGCTGGTAATCCTTCTCTCCGAAATAGGCGCAATCCGGCTGGACGATATTGAAGAGCTTGGTCACAACGGTCGCAACGCCGGCAAAATGACCGGGCCTGACCGCGCCCTCAAGCTCGCCACCCAGCGTCGGCACATCGACAATCGTTTCCATCGGCCGCGGATACATGTCAGCAGTACCAGGGGCAAAGATATAATCGACCCCGCCTGCGAGCAGCATGGCGCTGTCGCGCGCGAGATCACGGGGATATTTCGTCAGGTCCTCGTTGGCTCCGAATTGCAGCGGATTGACGAAGATCGAGGCGACGAGGACATCGTTCTCGTTGCGCGCGTGGCCGACAAGGGCCATGTGTCCGGCGTGAAGATAGCCCATGGTCGGAACGAGACCAATGCGACGGCCGGCGCGTCTCGGTGCGGCGAGGCGCTCACGCATCTCAGCTATCGTGCCGATCACTTCCATCAGGCGCTCCCTTGTCGAACGGCGACGCCAGATGCGCCCCTCCGTCTCCCACCCTCGAAATTCGCCGGCTCTCTACCCTGTACCGCGACCAAAGGCAAATAGAACGCAAGGTAGACGCACGCAAAGCTGAAATCCGAGTTTCCCGGCCGCACGGTCCTCCACGTTTGCAAGCTACCGCCTATTATTGCGGAGGCGATTGGATGCACGTATTGAGTGATTCAAGGCATGGTGATATATGTTGGAAAAGGCGTTATTATTAGCGATTTATAATTGATGAAAACCGTCGAGGTGGGGAGAGGGCTATGAAAATTATCAGCTTCATTCGAAATTCCCTGGCATTGATCGCGCTCATAATGGCCGTCGCGGCACCGATGCTGGCAGCGTCGCCGGCGGATGCCTATTATCGACGTGGTGCGGCTGGTTGCGGCCCGCGCGGATGCGCGGCTGCCGGATGCGGCCCGCGTGGCTGCGCTGCTGTCGGCACGCGCCGTGGCGGACCGGTGTATCGCCGTCCTGCCGGCGTGGTCGTCGTCAATCCGCGCCGCTATTGGCGTCCGGGCGGGGCAATCGCTGCAGGAGCTGCCATTGGCTTTATCGCCGGCGCGGCTGCAGTTTCAGTCGCCGGTCAACCTCCAAGGGCCGGACAATGCTGGTACTACACCTCGCCAGCCCGAACGTCGGGATTCTGGGACGTTTGCCCTAGATAGCTGAGCTAACACGTTGTCGTGACTGGACGATGGTGCATTCTCCGGGTGCTTCGGCCCCGGGGCTGTTAGCCCTGAGAGCAGCCTGCCGCCACCAAACCACCGGGACCCGCTGACAATTTAGCAAATTCCTCAGCTTTTTGCGCTTATCTCCGCAGATGGCGAAGATCGTGGCGTTGGCGGCATATTTCTATCAGGCGGCGGTGGCTTTCGGGCTGCTGATTACCGTTGCCCATATGCTGTCGCCGGGTGACTTTTCGCGCTATTCGCTATTCATCTCGGTCAGCCAGTTCACGGCGATCTTCTGTTTCGAATGGATCCGCTTTGCCTGCAGCCGATTTTACCCCGGCCGTACGCAGCAGAGCGAAGCGTCCGAGCGTCGTGCCTTGACCATCGAGTTTGCCGTCTCGGCGGCTTTCTGCATTCTTGCTGCAGCTGCCTCCATCATCTTTGCGGTTCCGCCGACTGTGGCGCTGCTTGGTGGCCTGGTGGCTGTCTTCCAGGGTGGCAGCGATCTGCATCTGACGATCCTGCGCTTCAAGCAGCAATTCCGCAGCTTTTCGCGGTTGCAGGGTTCGCGGGCGACGATCCTTGCGGTGGGAACGCTAAGCGGGACCGCTCTCTCTCCAACGTTCGGCTATACCGCCGCCGGGCTGCTCGCCGGTTATATCGTCTATTCGCTCATCGCCATCCTCACGACCCGAAACCGCCTGACCGAGGGAGCCGTCTTCGAGCCAGCGCTGGTGCGCAAGCATTTCGTCTATGGCAGCGTCGCCGCTGGCGCTGCCGTCGTCGCCATGCTGGCGCCGCTCAGTCTCAAGTCCATCCTGACGGCGATGCTCGGGACTGAAGGCGCTGCCGGGGTGCTGCTCGCGCTCGATTTACTGCAGCGGCCCTTCGTGCTCATCGTCTCCGCGCTGCAGGCCATCCAGTATCCCGACATCGTCTCGCTCTACGATCGCGAGGGGGAGACATCGGGGCTGCGCCGGCGGCTCGGGGAATATTATTCGCTGCTGACCGGCTTCACACTGATGACGGCGTCGGGCATTTTCGCGCTGCTCCAGCCAATCGGCCATTTCGTCATCGCGCCGGGTTTGCAGCAGAGTTTTATTGCCGCCGCGCCCTATGTGACCGGCGTCGCCGTTTGCCGGGCGCTCACACAGAACATGCTGCCGACGCCGTCGCATCTGC
Source organism: Rhizobium sp. 2YAF20 (assembly GCF_052114685.1). Classification (NCBI taxonomy): domain Bacteria; kingdom Pseudomonadati; phylum Pseudomonadota; class Alphaproteobacteria; order Hyphomicrobiales; family Rhizobiaceae; genus Rhizobium; species Rhizobium sp. 2YAF20. The sequence goes on from NZ_JBFRFF010000001.1 coordinate 766,815, forward strand.
GCCATCACCTCAAGTCGATTTTCCTGTTGTCGCTTGTCGATTGCCTGTTGCTGAATGGCGGTGTGCTCGCCGCCGGCCACTTCATTTTGAACAGGGGCGATGTACTGATGGGCGGCGGCATGATCGGAGCGATCCTCGCGATGCTGATCGGCATAAAGGTGCTGGTCGCATTGCCTTTCGATCTCATCTGGCAGCCAGTTGCCTTCTCCGCAGTCGGGATTGTCATTCCGGTCATCGCAACGGCCGGCTTCAGCTACAATCTGTGGGTTTTCGTCGTTATCGGGGTTGTCGGCGGGGGAGCATTTTGCCTCCTGGGGCTGCACAGCTTTTTCATCAGGATGTTCCGACCTCAGGCAGCATCCTAGCCGGCAATAGCCTCACCGCTGTGGATGATGCCGACGCCGCGCAGGCGCATTTCCCCGATTGCGGCGCGAACGCCTTCTGAATCAATGCCGCGGCTGGCGTCCTCGACGAACCGCACCTCTACACCGGGAAGCATTTCAACCGCATCGAGCGCGGAGAATTTCACGCAGTAATCGGTCGCCAGACCGCAGAGATCGAGCCCCGTCACGCCTTGCTCGCGCAGATATTCGGCAAGGCCCGTCAGCGCCGCCTGGTCGTTGTCGCGAAAGGCCGAGTAGCTGTCGACGGCAGGGTTCTGGCCCTTCTGCTGGATGAAGTCGACGTTCTCGATGTCGAGCGCCGGATGGAAGTCGGCATCGGCGGTGCCCGCCACGCAATGGTCCGGCCACATCATTTGCGGCTTGCCAGAGAGCGTCCCGACTTCAAAAGGCTGTTTGCCGGGGTGTGACGAAGCAAAGCTGCCATGACCGGGCGGATGCCAATCCTGCGAGGCAACGACCAGATCGTAACGGCCGCTGCCGATCAACCGGTTGGCAACCGGCACAACCTGATCGCCCTCGGGCACCGCCAGATTGCCACCGGGACAGAATCCGTTCTGAATATCAATCAGCAGCAGCGCTTTCATCGGCAGGTCCTTCGGTTGCTCGTGATGCCACGATGTCAAGTGCCGTGGCCGGGATCAAGTGCTTTGCGCCGCGTTGTCTGATCGCGCCAGATGAACTCGCCAGTCGTTTCAGGCTGCCTTGTGACCCTTGAGCCCGTAATAGGCGATGTAGGCGTAGCAAAGGATCGGCATCAGGAAGGCGAGGTGGATACCGATGCTGTCGGCAAGGAAGCCCTGGATAACCGGCAGGATAGCGCCGCCGACGATGGCAAGGCACAGAATGCCGGAACCCTGGCTGGTGTGTCGCCCGAGGCCGTGCAGCGCCAGGCTGAAGATCGTCGGAAACATGATCGAGTTGAACAGGCCGACCGCGAGCACGGTCCACATGGCGATATGGCCCGTCGCCAGTACCGTCGTCAAAAGCAGGATGGCGGCGATCAACGCATTGAAAGCAAGCGCCTTGCCATCATCCACATAGCGCATCACAACCGAGCCGATGAAACGGCCGATCATAGCTCCGCCCCAGAAATAGGAGACATAGTGGGCCGCATCCGCCTGCGAAAGGTTGGCGATATCGCGCTGGCTGAGGAAATTGACCAGGAAGCTGCCGACGCTCACCTCGGCACCGACGTAAAGAAAGAGGCCGACCGCACCGAGAATGAGATGAGGATACTGCCATGCCGAACGACCGTCGCGGATCGGCTGGACGGTTTCCTCGCCCTCGACATGGGGCAGCTTCAGCGCTGCGAAAACCGCAGCAAGTACAATGAGGGTGACGGCGAGGATGAGGTAGGGGAATTTGACCGCATCTGCCTCAGCCAGGTGAAGTGCATTAAGCTGCTGCGGGCTTGCATTCTCGACGGCGACCGTTGCGGCCGATAGAATGAGAAAGGCCCCGAAGGTTGGCGCAAGCGTCGTGCCGAGCGAATTGAAGGCTTGGGTTAGCGTCAGGCGGCTAGCGGCGGTGTCCGGCGCGCCGAGGACTGTCACATAAGGGTTAGCCGCTACCTGGAGGATGGTGATGCCGGTCGCAAGCACGAAAAGCGCGCCGAGAAATAGGGCGTAGACGCGGTAGCTTGCAGCGGGGATGAACAACCCGCAACCAATTGCGGCGATGACGAGGCCGACGACGATGCCCCATTTATAGCTGATGCGCTTGACCAGTGCGCCGGCCGGCAGCGAAACGATAAAATAAGCTCCGAAGAAGCAGAGCTGGATCAGCATCGACTGGGCATAGTTGAGCGAAAAGACATTCTTCAGGTGGGGCACCAGAATGTCGTTCAGGCAGGTAATGAAACCCCACATGAAAAACAGCGAGGTCAGCGCGACAAGCGCGAATTGGTAGCTGCCCTGCGCCGGTCGCGCTGACGCGCCGACGGCGCTGTTTGTTGTCATCCCAACCATTTGATCTGTCCTCAAATCCGTCGTTGCCAGCACGATAGCCCCTTCACATCCACCGATATGGCGGAACCGGCAGCGGTTTGCCGCGAAGATCGTTCAAAAGCACGAGAGGCTCGGGCCGCAACACTGGATATATGCTACTGGCCCGAGATTGGTAGCGTGCTACCGATGCTGATCTTGCAATGCAGCAACGCGTTGAGGTTTGGGCTTAAATCGTTCGGTGGCTCAAACCCGCTCCACAAACCCGTCCAGCACCCGTTTCTCTCCTGCCCGGTCGAATTCGATCGTGAGTTTGTTCCCCTCGATGCTGGAGATGTTGCCGTTGCCGAATTTGATGTGGAAGACGCGTTCGCCGATGGTAAAGCGGGAAGGCGTGTCGCTGGTGGATTTGGCGACGAGTTCGCCGTCGATGGTGCGGGCTTTCGGACCGCTTTCGCCGTAGCCGATGCGCTCGACGGCGTGGCCGGAGCGCGAGCCCCAGTTGTCGCGGGTGGCGTCGCTGCGGTTAGCCTGGGCGCGCTTCCATCCGGGGGTCGAATAGCTGTTGGCGAAGGGTTCCGCCTTGTCGAAGCGGGATTGGCCGTAGCCGCCGCGCCCGTAGCCGCCATAGGATTGCTCGGTCTCGGCGACCGAGACATGCGTTGACGGCAGTTCGTCGAGGAAGCGTGAGGGCAGGGTCGATTGCCAGAGGCCGTGTATGCGGCGGTTCGAGACGAACCAGATATGGCAGAGGCGCTTGGCGCGGGTGAGCCCGACATAGGCGAGCCTTCGCTCTTCCTCCAGCCCGGCCCGGCCGGATTCGTCAAGCGAGCGCTGGTGTGGAAACAGGCCTTCCTCCCAGCCAGGGAGAAATACCGTCTCGAATTCTAGGCCCTTGGCGGAATGTAGCGTCATGATCGAAACCGCGTCGAGGTTCTCGTTCGTCTCGGCGTCCATCACCAGCGAGACATGTTCGAGGAAGCCGCGCATGCTCTCGAAACTGTCCATCGAGCGGATCAGTTCCTTGAGGTTGTCGAGCCTGCCCGGCGCTTCGGTCGATTTGTCGTTCTTCCACATGTCGGTATAGCCGGATTCGTCGAGGATCTGCTCGGCAAGCTCGGTGTGGGGCGTGTTCTCCAGCCGCTCCTGCCAGCGACGGAAGGACATGACGACATCGAACAGCGCCTTGCGCGGCTTCGGCTTCATCTCATCGGTCTCGATGAGATCTCCGGCAGCGGCAAGCATCGGGATATCGCGGGCCCGGGCGTAGTCGTGGAGGGCGCGGACCGTGGTGTCTCCAAGGCCACGCTTCGGCGTATTGACGATCCGCTCGAAGGCGAGGTCGTCGGCCGGCTGGCAGACGAGGCGGAAATAGGCCATCGCATCGCGGATTTCGAGCCGCTCGTAAAAGCGCGGGCCGCCGATGACGCGGTAGTTGAGGCCGAGCGTGACGAAGCGATCTTCGAACTCGCGCATCTGGAAGGAAGCGCGTACTAGGATCGCCATGTCGTTGAGATTGTGCTTGTTGCCGTCGGCGTCGCCGCGCTGCAACTGCTCGATCTCCTCACCGACGGCGCGAGCTTCCTCTTCGGAATCCCAGGCGGCGTGGACCTGCACCTTGGCATCGTCGGGATTGCTGCGGTCGGTAAACAGCGTCTTGCCGAGCCGGCCCTCGTTGTGGGCGATCAGATGCGCCGCAGCGCCGAGGATATGTTCGGTCGAGCGATAGTTGCGCTCGAGCTTGATGACCTTGGCACCGGGAAAATCCTTTTCAAACCGCAGGATGTTGTCGACCTCGGCGCCGCGCCAGCCGTAGATCGACTGGTCGTCGTCGCCAACGCAGCAGACGTTTTGCGGCTCGCCCTTTGGCCGCTGCGCCAGAAGCCGCAGCCACATGTACTGGGCGGTGTTGGTATCCTGATATTCGTCGACGAGGATATAGCGGAAGCGCTGATGATAGTCTTTCAGCACATCGGGGTTCTTGCGGAACATGTTGATGGGGTGCAGCAGCAGATCGCCGAAGTCGCAGGCATTGAGCGTCTTCAGACGGGCCTGATAGGCTGTGTAAAGCTCGCGCCCCTTGCCGTTTGCAAAGGCGCGGGCATCGCCTTCCGGAATATCGGCCGGCGTCATGCCCTTGTTCTTCCAGCCGTCGATCATTCCGGCGAATTGCTTGGCCGGCCAGCGCTTGTCGTCCAGCCCCTCGGCCTGGATCAATTGCTTGATCAGGCGCACGACGTCGTCCGTGTCGAGAATGGAGAAATCGGAGGTCAGTCCGGCCAGCTCGGCATGGCGGCGCAAAAGCTTGACGCCAATCGAGTGGAAGGTGCCGAGCCAGGGCATGCCCTCGACGGCGCCGCCGACGAGAAGGGCAACGCGCTCCTTCATTTCGCGGGCGGCCTTGTTGGTGAAGGTGACGGACAGGATCTGCGAAGGATAGGCACGGCCGCTCGACAGGATATGGGCGATGCGGGTGGTCAGAACGCGCGTCTTGCCAGTGCCGGCGCCGGCAAGCACCAACAGGGGGCCTTCCAGAGTTTCCACCGCCTCGGTCTGTTCTTTGTTAAGGCCGGCGAGATAGTCCGGCCGGCGGCCTGCATCGCGGGCAGCCATGGCGCGAGCAGCAATGCCACCCTGTGCGCCGGGGCCGGCGGGCGCACCTGGCGCGGCGGCCGGTCTGCGCGGAGCAGCGTCTTCAGGCTCCTCGCCGAAAAAGGGAATGTCGTCATGTCCTGTCGTCATGCGGCCCAATGTAGTGATTCGGTTCCGAAAGGCAAAAGGAACGGGCTAATATAAGAACAAAAAGCGCACATTCGGTAAAGGTCATGGCCGGAGGGGGCCACCGGCCACAACTTCGGTTCTCTTCGGATTACATCCTTGTTTCGCGTCATGGTTACTATTTATGATGAAGGCCTTGTGAATTTAGGCGATTATTAATCATGACCGGTAAAGAATAGCACCGTACCGCGACGTGGCGCCATTTGTTGATTTGCCGCTCATGTCATTGCTGGCCGTTTCAGCCCAGGCGCATGAATGCGCTTTGGAAGGTCCATTCAATCAGTTCTGCGTTTGTGTATCGTTGCGTCGGAGTATGAGTTCCGTGAGTATAGATTTGAGCACGTCCGTGAAGGCGGCGTTGAAGGTATTGCTAGATACCCAGGCGAACCTCACGACCACCCAGCGGCGCGTCGCGACCGGCCTTCGTGTCGGCACCGCCAAGGACAACGCCACCTATTGGACGATTGCAACGAAGACCCGGTCGGATATCGGCGCGGTTTCCGCCGTTCAGGATGCGCTTGGCCTCGCGCAAGCGACCGTCAGCGTTGCTTCGACCAGTGTTTCGGCGACCGTCGACATCGTCAGCCAGATCAAGGCGAAGCTCGTCACCGCCGAAGAGAGCAGCGTCGACAAGGTCAAGCTCAATGACGAGATTACCCAGCTGAAGGAGCAATTGCGCAGCGTCGGGCAATCGGCAAATTTCAACGGCGACAATTGGGTGGTTCTAAGCGGCAGTGCCGACCCGTCCGAGCCGAAGCAGATCCCGGCGTCGATCATTCGCTATGCCGATGGGACCTTTTCGGTCGGGCGACTGAGCTATAGTGGCGCCGCCTCCAGTACAGGCCCGGTTTCCACGGTCGATGCGCGCTATCTGATCGACGATCGCACCGGTGGCACCGGCGGCTATGGCGTGTTGACCTCGACGGCCTTTGCCGCCCAGGTCGGCGCCGGGCAGACCTACGTGATGCTGACGAACCAGGGCGGCAGCACGAGCGGCCAAGTGGAGATCGGACTGAGCGCGTCGACCACCAATGGCCAGATCGACGACATGCTGAGTGTCGTCAACGCCATGCTCGGCCAGATGACGATCGTCGGCTCAGCCTTTGGTTCCTTGGAGGCGCGCATCAACATGCAGGACAGTTTTGCCAAGAACATGAGCGATACGCTGACAAGCGGCGTCGGAAAGCTGGTCGATGCCAATATGGAGCAGGAGGGGACGAAACTCGCAGCGCTGCAGACGCAGCAGCAGCTCGGCATACAATCGCTTTCGATCGCCAATGCCAGCTTCAGCTTGATCACCCAGCTGTTCCAGAACATTCATTAATATGGTGGGGTTGGGGCGCAAAGCGGGCTTAGAAGGGTTGCAATATTGTGCGAAAGCCTGCCGAATTGCCGGCGTCGGTTGTCCTTCCTGTGGCCTGGCAGCGTGCATCCATGATATTGCCGCATTCATTCATACAGCTCTCAGCCATCTGACCCGGAGACCATCGATTCCATGATCAAGAAATTCGTCCTGCTTGCCGTTTCGGCTGCATTCCTCAACGCCTGCACGACGACCGATCCCTATACCGGTCAGCAAAAAGTCTCCAATACGGCGGGTGGCGCTGCCATCGGCGCGGGTCTCGGCGCCATTGCGGGCCTTGCCGTCGGCGGTTCCCCGGTCGGACGGCGCAATGCCGCGCTCATCGGCGCCGGCATCGGTGCGCTCGCCGGCGGTTCAATCGGCAACTACATGGACCAGCAGGAAGCAGAACTTCGCCAGCAGCTGCAGGGGACGGGCGTTTCCGTCACGCGCGCCGGCGACCGCATCATTCTCAACATGCCGTCGGCCATCACCTTCGATACCGACCAGGATGCCGTGAAGCCGGAATTCGACCAGACGCTGAATTCGGTGGCGATCGTGCTTCGGAAATTCAACAAGACGCTCGTCGACGTCAATGGCCATACGGATTCGACCGGCAGCGTGCAGCATAACCAGGATCTCTCTGAGCGTCGCGCCATGTCGGTCGCCGGCTATCTCGGCAGCCAGGGCATTGACCAGCGCCGCATGTCGGCCGTCGGATTCGGCCCGTCGCAACCGGTCGCGACCAATGCCTCGGAAGCCGGTCGCTCGCAAAACCGCCGCGTCGAAATCCAGATCGCCCCGATCACGCAAAACGGCTGATAGCCCAAACCTCCCCTTTGTCGGGGGAGGTTGAAGCGAAGCTTTGGGTGGGGGTGATCTTTGGGTGCGCCCCACCCCGGGTCCTGAGCTTGACGGCCCTCCCCATCAAAGGGAGGTGAGTGATCACGCGTGCATGACGGCGCCCTTGGTGATCTTGTCGACGATCTTTTTCTCGGCGCGGAACGCAATGCCGACGATGCGGGCGTCCTGTGGTGAAAATTGTGCAAAGACGTCGCGATTGGCGGCGTCATGATCGGTTGCAAACATGTCCTCGATGAAGAGCGAGGAGGTAACGTCGCGCTCCAGCGCGCGGCGATGGATCGCCGCAATGGTGACGTCATCCGCCGAGAGCACGATCATCGGCTGCACGGAAAGTGGATTGTAGAGGTTGCCGCTTCGATCGCGGTATGGCTCTCCGATCATATCGGGATATTGTCCGACGATGCCACTCACCAGAAATGCCGTCACGTTCAGCTTCTGCCAGGACGCAAGATTGTTTCGCACGATGATCGCAATTTTGGTATCAAACATCAGATGTCTCCATGCCGTTTGTCGAGGATAACTCATTGGGCGAGGATGTATCCGGCAGCGTCTTTGCGGGTCTTGAACGTTCGTGCGAGGCGTCAGGCGGAAGCGGTATCGTGTCGGCGCCGGCCTATCCGGGGATCGAGCGCATCCAGGCGCGGTTTCGCGGCGATGCGTTCGATCTGCACCGACATGACACCTATGCGCTTGGCGTGACGATCCGCGGTGTCCAGACATTCCGCTATCGCGGCGAGCGACGCTATAGTCGGCCGGGCGGCGTGATTGTCCTGCATCCCGACGAGCTCCACGATGGCGGAGCAGCCACAGAGGACGGCCTGGTCTACAGAATGCTGTATCTCGAGCCGTCGCTGCTGGTCCGATGCCTTGGTAAAGCGCGTTCGGGCCTGCCTTTTGTTGATGATCCCGTCGTCTTAGACGGTCATCTTGCCAATATCCTGCTTGGTGCACTCGCCGAACTCGATAGCGAGCTCGATGAGCTTTTCGTCGATGACTTCGTTACTCGTGTCGCAGCCGGGCTCGCTGGCCATGCGCGTGCACCGGCGCGACCGCTCGCAGCCATCGCGTGGAGACAGGCAAATGCGGCGCGCGAATATCTCGAGGCGCATGCGACCCGAGGGGTTGGTTCGCAGGAACTGGAACGGGTGACGGGGCTCGATCGTTTTGCGCTTTCACGACATTTCCGCGCTGCCTTCGCGACCAGTCCGCACCGCTTCCTCCTGATGCGTCGTTTGCAGCGGGCACGGGCCATGATCGCTGCCGGTGGAGCGCTTGCCGATGTCGCGGCGGCGACCGGCTTTGCCGATCAGAGCCATTTAACGCGGCATTTCAAAAAGGCCTTCGGCATGGCGCCCGGCGCCTGGAGCAGCATGCTCGACAGTGGTGGCACGACGGCCTGATGCTGCGCGACGCTCTTAGCAGAGCCGGACGTTTTCGCCGAGGAAATCAAGCAAGGCCCTGATGCGCGCGGGCAGGGGGCCACCCTGGCCGATATAGACCGCGTAGAAATCCTCGATGTCGCCCGGATTTGAGGTCTCCATAACCTCGGTCAAGAGCCCGGCATCGATGTCGCGACGAACGGTGAAGCCTGCCAATCGTGCAAGGCCCGCCCCCGCAAGTGCCAGATGCCGCATCGCTTCGCCGTCGTTTGCCCGCAGCGGATTGTCCAATGGCGCGACGATGCGCTCGCCGCCGGCGATCAGCGGCCAGCCTTCGATGGCGCGCTGATAGGAAAAAGCGATCTTTGAATGACCAGCGAGTTCGGCGATCGATGTGGGCGTTCCATGTCTGGCGAGATAGGTGGGTGCGGCGACGATGGCCATGCGCGTTCCGCCAAGCTTGCGGGCAATCAGCTGCGAACTCTTCATCGGCCCGGCGCGGATGGCGACATCGGCGCGCTCCTGCATCAGATCGACGACGAGATCGGTGACGCTGATGTCGAGCGTCACCCCGGGATGTTTGCTCAGGAATTCCGGGACAAGCGGGGCGAGGATATGATTGCCGAAAGACGCGCTGGTGTTGATGTGGATGCGGCCTGCCGGTTGCTCGCCCGCCGAGGCATAGCGCTCGGCCTCGGCAATCTCGGCGAGAATGCGTATGCTGCGCTCATAAAAAGTGCATCCTTCAGGGGTGAGCTGCAATTTGCGGGTCGATCGGTTGATGAGGCGGGTACCAAGCCGCATCTCCAGCCGCGACAGAAGCTTGCTGACCGCCGAAGGCGTCATCCTGAGTTCGCGCGCGGCGGCGGATAGCGCACCGAGATCAACGACGCGAACGAAGACCTCCATCTCGCCGGAGCGGTTGATATCCAGTCGGGTCATTGTGAATTGAACTCATGATTGCTGTGCTTTCGCGCAGTCTAACTCATCATCCTCAGGTGATCTACCTATAGAGAAGCAACAGGAGATCGACATGGAATACAGAAATCTTGGAAAGTCCGGCCTCAAGGTTCCGGTATTGAGTTTCGGGGCAGGTACGTTCGGCGGCAGCGGCCCGCTTTTCGGCGCCTGGGGAACGACGGATGCGACGGAGGCCCGGCGTCTCGTCGATATCTGCCTCGAGGCCGGCGTCAACCTTTTCGATACCGCTGACGTCTATTCGGCCGGCGCCTCCGAGGAGGTGCTGGGGCAGGCGATCCGCGGCAGACGCCCCGATGTTTTGATCTCCACCAAGATGAGCCTGCCGATGGGCGATGGCCCCGCCGACGCCGGCAGCTCGCGGTCGCGGCTGATCCGTGCGACGGAAGACGCATTGCGGCGCCTTGGCACCGACTATATCGACCTCCTGCAACTCCATGCCTTCGATGCCGCAACCCCGGTCGAGGAGGTCCTATCGACGCTGGATGGGCTCGTGTCGTCCGGCAAGGTCCGCTATGTCGGCGCGTCGAATTTTGCCGGCTGGGAATTGATGAAATCCCTCGCCGCTGCAGAACGCGGCGGCCATCCGCGCTATGTCGCTCACCAGGTCTACTATTCGCTGGTCGGCCGCGACTATGAATGGGAGTTGATGCCGCTCGGCGCCGACCAGGGCGTCGGAGCGCTGGTCTGGAGCCCGCTCGGCTGGGGTCGGCTGACCGGGAAGGTGCGTCGCGGCGTGGCGTTGCCGCAGCAGAGCCGGTTGCACCAGACAGCAGAGTTCGGTCCGCCCGTCGATGATGAGAAGCTGTTTTCGATCGTCGATGTGCTGGACGCCCTGGCCGAGGAGACCGGCAAATCAGTGCCGCAGATCGCCATCAGCTGGCTGCTCGGCCGGCCCACAGTTTCCAGCGTCATCATCGGTGCCCGCAACGAGGAGCAGCTGCGCCAGAATCTCGGTGCGGTCGGCTGGAGCCTCAACAGGGAGCAGATTGCCCGGCTCGATGCCGCAAGTACGGCTACTGCCCCTTATCCATACTTCCCATATCGACGCCAGGACGCGTTTGCGCGCCTCAATCCTCCGCCGGTCTGATGTTTATCACCCAAAAGCGTGCCGCAGCGCCTCAGTGTGAACCGGTGTCGCGGAGAAGGAGGGAATGAACTCAGACATAGCGCAGCAGCTCAAGGCCCGGCAGCGCCACAAACCATTCACCAGGGAATCTTAGGCTGGACAGGGCTCTCTCGTTGTCCCATAGAACCGGACGATGAACCTCTGGCATAGCTATAGGGAGCGGGAAGAATGGCGCTGGCAGATGCAACGGCTGGAACGCGCAACGAGGCGGGCATCGCCGCAGCGCTCGGTATCTTGAAACAGGCCTTCGGCGAGCGTTTTCAGACCGGCCAATCCTATCGGGAGCAGCATGCGCATACGACGACCTATATTCCCTCGCAGCTTCCTGATGGCGTGCTGTTTGCCGAAAGCGCCGACGACGTGAAGGTTGCGGTGAAGGTCTGCGCGCAGCACAAAGTTCCGGTCATCGCCTTCGGCATCGGCTCCTCGCTTGAAGGTCAGGTGAATGCGCCGAGCGGCGGAATATCGATCGATTTCAGTCGGATGAATCGCGTTCTGGAAGTGAACGCTGAGGACCTCGATTGCACGGTCGAGCCGGGCGTGACGCGCGAAGAGCTGAACACTTATCTGCGGGACACCGGCCTTTTCTTCCCGATCGATCCCGGCGCCAACGCCTCGATAGGAGGCATGGCATCGACGCGTGCCTCCGGCACCAATGCCGTGCGCTACGGGACGATGAAGGACAATGTCCTTGCCGTCACCGCCGTCACCGCGAACGGCGAGGAAATCCGCACGGCGCGGCGGGCGCGGAAATCGTCGGCGGGCTACGATCTCACCCGGCTTTTCGTCGGTGCCGAAGGAACGCTCGGGGTGTTGACTTCGGTGACGTTGAAGCTGCAGGGCATCCCGCAGAAGATCGCCGGCGGGGTCTGTGCCTTTCCCAGCATCAAGGCCGCCTGCGACGCGGTCATCCTGACGATCCAGATGGGCATTCCCGTCGCCCGCATCGAGTTGCTCGACGCCGTGCAAATGCGGGCCTGCAACGCCTATTCCGGCCTCTCCTACGAGGAGCAGCCAACGTTGTTTCTGGAATTTCACGGCACGGACGAGACGGTGCCGCTGCAATCGGCGGAGTTCGCGGCGATTGCCGCAGAATGCGGCGGCGGCGAATTTCATTGGACGGGAAATCTTGAGGAGCGAAATAAGCTTTGGAAGGCTCGCCATGAGGCCTATTGGTCGGCAAGGGCGCTTGCGCCCGAGCTGGCGGCGCTTTCAACCGACGTCTGCGTGCCGATCTCGCGGCTGGCCGATTGTGTCGCCGAGACACAGGCCGACATCGAGGAGCGCGGGTTGCTTGCCGCAATCGTCGGTCACGCCGGCGACGGCAATTTTCATGTGCTGCTGCTATTCGACGACAAGACGCCGGAGGGGGTGGCAATCGCCGAGGGTTTCGTCGCGCGGCTCAACGCCCGGGCGCTTTCTATGGATGGCACCTGCACCGGCGAGCACGGTATCGGCCAGGGGAAAATGTCGTTTCTCGAACAGGAACTTGGCGGGGCTGTCGATCTGATGCGGCAGATCAAGCAGGGGCTCGATCCCGACAACATTTTCAACCCGGGCAAGATCTTCCACACGCATTGAAAAATAGAATATTGCCATGATCTTGGCTTGCTCGTGACACGAATGACGCTAGGCTGATACGCATCGTGCGAAAGTGCGGGGCGATTTTGAAATAACGACGGGCATAGCCAAAAAGAAGGTGAGGTGCGTCGTATGAATCACGTATGACGAGCCGTGCTTTGGCGCGGCAATCGGGAATGCGGAATGGAGACGGTGTTCGTTGTTAGGTAAGGTCCTGGTTATTCTGGGTGGAATCCTGGTGGTGGTGCTGTTCGTGGCGCTGCTTGCTCCGCTCTTCATAGACTGGACCGGTTTTCGCCAGAACTTCGAGGATCAGGCGAGCCGCATCATCGGCAAGAAGGTGACGGTCCACGGCAATGTGGACGCCCGCCTGCTTCCGTTCCCTTCAGTGACGCTGCACGATGTTCGCGTCGGCCAGGAGCCGGATGGCACGCCGCTGGTGCAGGTTGCCGAATTCTCGATGGATGCCGAACTCGCGCCGTTTCTCTCGGGCGAAGCGCTGATATTCGACATGCGCGTTTCCCAGCCGAAGGTGCGCCTGCGATTACTGAAGGACGGCACGCTGGACTGGATGCGCGGCAGCCAGTCGGAGATACCGGCCAAGAGTGTCGTGCTTGAAAACGTTCATGTCGAGGGCGGCGACGTCGAATTCATCGACGAGCAATCGGGTCGAACCCGCCGCATCACCGACCTCAATGCCGAGATGTCGGCAAAGTCTCTTGCCGGTCCCTGGCATATCGAAGGCGACGCAGCGCTCGACGGAGAACACGGCAATTTCTCCATTTCCAGCAGCCAGCCCGACGAGAACGGGGTCTTGCGCGTGCACACCCGGCTCCTGCCGCAGCGGCGGCCGGTCAACGTCGATCTCGATGGCGAGTTGAAGCTGGTCAACAGCAAGCCTGCCTATACCGGCGTCTTCTCCGGCGGCGTCGAAGTTAAGCAGGTGCGAAAGTCCTCGGGCGATGCCAAGCAGTCCGACCCGCGCATCAAGGGCCGCTTCGAGCTGACGAACGAGCGTATCCGCGTGCCTGAGTACCGGCTGGAACTCGGCGCGACCGACGACCCCTACGTCATCACCGGCGAGGCAACGCTCGATACCGGCAACCAGCCGGAATTCCTGTTAACCGCTGACGGCCAGCAGATCGACGTCAACCGGCTTGCAGACCCGGGTCCCAATGGCAAGACCACGCGCGATCCTGGTGTGTCCGCTCGCCAGCGGCTGAACAACCTGATTGCAATCGCGGCCGACATACCGGTGCCGCAGGTGCCGGGCCATGCGAGCGTTCGGCTGCCTGCGATCGTTGCCGGCGATACGACGCTGCGCGACATCAAGCTCGATCTCGAACCGGCCGGTGCTGGGTGGAAAATCGACAACGCCGTCGGCAACTTGCCTGGACGGACCCAGGTCGAGGCAAAGGGCAGCCTGGCGCTTCAGGGCGACGCCAGCTTCAACGGCAATGTCGTCGTTGCCTCAAACCAGCCATCGGGCCTTGCCTCGTGGCTTTCAGGCGCGGTCGATCCTGCGATCCGGCAATTGAAGGCAGCGGGCTTTTCGGCCGATGTCAGCCTGACGCATGGCCGGCAGCGATTTGAAAACCTCGAAATCGCCATCGGTTCCGCCAACCTCAAAGGCCGCCTCGACCGGGAGGCGCAGGCGAACCAGCCGCCGAAACTTGCCGTCGATCTGGCTGGCGATACGCTCGATCTCGATGCGTTGCGGGCTTTGACGAGCCTGTTCACGGGCCAGGAAGCGGGCGACAATGTGCTTGATCACCGGATCAGCGCGCATCTGAAGGCGGACAAGTTCAGTGCCTTCGGTGTCCAGGCAGAAAATGTCGAAACTGCCTTCGGTATTGCCGATGGCTCGTTGCAACTCGACCGGCTTTCCGTGCGCGATCTCGCCGGCGCCGAGATCACCGCGACGGGGAGGGCCCAAGGCTCGCTGCTCGATTACAAGGGCTCCGGCGAGATCACCTTCAAGGCGGCGGACCCCAGTGCGTTCTTCGAAATGATGAGCAAGCGCCTTCCGCATCATCCGGTCCTCGACCGCCTCGTGCGCAATGCTGCCTGGTATGGCAACACCGCGCTTCGCGGCGTGCTGACGCTCGGTGGGGATCAAGGCGATGGCCTGGCGTTGACGCTTGCCGGCGTCTCGAACGGCAGCCGCGTCAATCTCGATTATCGCATGTCGGATCTTCTGGCGCTGACTGGCAAGGGAACGACGAAGCTCGAGGCGACGCTGGAGAATTCCGTGACGTCGATCCTCTTTGGTCAGGCCGGGCTGGACCCGCTGCCGTTCGAGGCTGACGCGAATGGCCGCCTGACGCTGAAGGTCACCGCAAACGACGCCGATCCGGCGGATGCGGCACTGACCTTTGCGACCGACAAGACCTCGTTCACCGCCAATGGCAAGGTCGATGTGCGGCCGGCCGCCTTCCTCGACGGCAATATCGCTATGTCGCTGGAGAGCGCCGATCTCGATCCTTATCTCGTCATGAACGGCATCGGGTTGCCGCAGATGGGCACGGGGATGCCGGCAAAATTCCAGGCCAATGTAGCGATCGATCCGGACAAGCTGGCTTTCACCGACATGAAGGGTCAGTTTGCAGATAACCCAGTTGCCGGCGCGCTCACCTTCGACCGGAAGGCCCCCAATTTGAAGGCATCCGGTCAGATTGCGCTTGGAAAGGTTGATCTCGGCTGGCTGGCGGAGGCGATCTTCGGATCGGTCACGGACCCCGGAACCGGCAATCTCACCAAGGCAAAGCTTGGCCTACCGACCTTCAACGGCCTCGACGTCAATCTCAAGCTCATGGCCAAGCAGATGTGGCCGGGTATCTATGGTCCGATCAGCGATTTCAGCAGCAACGTCGCCTACAAGGGTGACGCCGTTCAGATGAACGACATCGCTGGCGCTTGGAGCGGCGGCAATCTTTCCGGACGCCTGATGTTTGCCAATTCCGATGGCACCGCTCTGTTGCAGACGAAACTCGATCTTGCCAACGCGGATCTGGCCGCCGTCGGTTGGCAGCGCGACGGCGCGCCGGTTGCGACTGGCCGCTTCGCCATGGGGCTGACGCTCGAGGCGAGCGGCAAGAGCATGAGCGAACTTGCGGCGGCCGCCAGTGGCTCCGGCGAAATGAAACTCGGCGAGACCCACATTCGTGGGCTCAATCTGGCCATTCTGCCATCGCTTCTGTCGGCGACGGACCAGATCCAGGGCGAGGTGGCTGCCGACAAGATCAAGCCGATCGTGCAGACCTTGCTCAACAACGGCGAGGCGGTACTCGGCCCGCTTAGCGTGCCGTTCAATATCTCCACCGGGGTCGTGCGCATCGACAATGTCGATGCCGCCAACGATCTGGCCAAGGTCTCCGGCCATGCCGAAATCAGCTTGCCGGACCAGCGTTTAAAGGGGTCGCTCGGTGTCGACCTAAAGGCCGGCAACGATGCGATGAGCGGCGCCAATCCTGGGCTTCGCCTCGATTTTTCCGGTGCATTGGCGACACCCGGCCGCACGCTCGATGTCACTGATATAACGGGGTTCCTGTCGCTGCGGGCTTTCGAGCGCGAGCGGCGGCGCGTGGAGCGGCTGCAGGCAAGCGTGCTTGAAAAGCAGCGGCTGCGTCGGGAAGTGGCGCTTTATAAGTTCAATTCAGTGCAGCGCGAGCTGCAGCGCCAACAGGATGCCATCATCGAGCAGCAGCGCCAGGCCGAGGAACAGCGGCTGAGGGGCCTTGCCCAACAGGCAGCCGAGCAGCGCCGGCTGGACGACGAGGCAAGGGCAAAAGCCGACGCGGAAGCCAAGGCAAAGGCGGACGCCGACGCCAAGACGCGGGCGGCAGCGCAGGCGAAGACAGATGCGGATGCTAAGGCGAAAGCCCAACCACCGGGCGGAGTATCGCCGCTTGGAGCCGGCTCGTTGAACTTCAACACGCTGCCTGGCAATCCTCAATAGTCGGGCTACCCCACGATAGTCAGCTGCGCTTCAGCCATTGCAGCACATAGATCCGCAGCGCCGAGGATAGATTGCTGTCAGGCGGACGCTGGTCGTCGATTTCGGAGATCAATACGGCCTGCGACAGGCCCCGTGCTTCGGCTATCGCCTTGAGCTCTTCCCAGAACGCATCCTCCAGGGAAAAGCTGGTGCGGTGGCCGTGCAGCGTCGCGGAATGTTTGCGGATCATCAAAGAGGGCGCTTCATCCGTTGAATCAGGAGGCTCGGACATTGAATCGGGGTAGGCGAGCAAGCGATTGATTTCAGAAGAGTTTCAATGAGGCGTCGGCCTTATTCGTCCACCTTGGGCTGCTCGATACGGCCCTGATCCAGGGACTTTTGCGCTTTCTCGTTGAGCTTGGTGGTCAGCTGCTTTTCGCTCTTGGTTCGGCCGAAGCTGATGCGGTTCTGCTCGGCCTGCTTGTCCTTCTCGGAACGAGCCTGCTTCTTGCGGAACTGTTTCAGGTTGACGATTTCGGCAGCCATCGATCCAGAATCCTCGATGTGGATAGAAAAAGGGGAAGCGCGTGCTTCCCCTGAGGCCGTCACTGCTTCTTGCGGAAAGAGTCCAGAGAGACCACCGATCCCGGCTTCTTCTCTTGGCCTTCCTTGGGCGGCGCCTGTTCGCCTGGCTCATCCGAATTGACCGGATAGGCGGTGATCTCGCCGACCGTCAATTCTTCCTCCTCGCTGAGGGGCACATCGAATTCCAGTTCGAAATTCACCGATGGGTCGTAGAAGCCGCGGATGGCATTGAACGGCACGACCAGCTTTTCCGGTACGTCGGAGAAGGACAGGCCGATTTCGAAATGCGTCTCAGTGATCTTCAAGTCCCAGAACTGATGCTGGATGACGATTGTCATCTGCTCGGGATATTTGGATTTCAGATGCTGTGATATCCGAACGCCGGCCGCACCGGTCAGAAAGGTGATGAAGAAGTGGTGTTCTCCGGGCAGGCGGCCTGTCGTGCCGACCTCGGTCAAAACCTTACGGATAACCCCGCGCAGTGCGTCCTGTGCCAAGATGTCGTAGCGGATATGATCCTGCCCCATGCTTTCCTGTCTTTCGTTGGCCTTCGTATTTCAAGGCTATATGGCATGCGAAGCCGCATCAGGAAACCCCGATGCACGAGTCACGGTATCCGATCATACATGATTTCCAAATTTGGGAGAAGGTGAAGGCTTCTGTTGCCAGGTGCCTTCGGACCCCGCCTTAAGGTGCGAACCTTCAGGACTTGATTTGAAGTGTCACACTGCGATTAAGCAGCGAGACGAGCTTCCGCATAGTTGTCATTTGCAACTACAAGTTTAGCCCGATAACGGTGGTACAATGCCGAGCAAAAAGTCGATCTTTACACCCTTGTCGATCCTATTTCGCCCCCATCAAAAGCCGGTCAATGACCGCCGGTTTTTGGTGGAGGCGCCGGGTACCGCCCCCGGGTCCAATAGGTTTATTCCATCGCTCGTTTATCGCCATATCCGGCCCGAAGACCGGCAAGGCTGATATAGTGTTTTCCTTCACCGAAGGGAAGGGCATTTGTCACAAATGCTTGGCCGATCGACGGCGACGGCATGAAAACAGGGGAAATCGAACGTCTTGGCCGACAGGCTGTCGCTTTTGTCTTCGCTTGACCTTAAATATGCTTGAACCCTGGAATCGGCGGCGAAACACGATGAAGCAATATCTCGACCTCCTGGCGCATGTGATGGACAAAGGCACGGATCGCGGCGACCGGACCGGCACCGGCACGCGCTCGGTTTTCGGCTACCAGATGCGTTTCGACCTTGGCGAGGGCTTTCCCGTCCTGACTACCAAGAAGCTGCACCTGCGCTCGATCATTCATGAACTGCTGTGGTTTTTGAAAGGCGAGACCAATATTGCTTATCTCCGCGAAAACGGCGTTTCCATCTGGGACGAGTGGGCGGATGAAAACGGCGATCTCGGCCCGGTCTACGGTGCGCAGTGGCGATCCTGGCCGGCGCCGGACGGGCGTCACATCGACCAGATCGCCAATCTGATCGAGGGGCTGAAGACCAATCCGAATTCGCGCCGACATATCGTCTCGGCCTGGAACCCCGCCGAGGTCGACGAGATGGCGCTGCCGCCGTGCCACTGTCTTTTCCAGTTCTATGTTTCGGAAGGCAAACTTTCCTGCCAGCTCTACCAGCGCTCGGCCGACATCTTCCTTGGCGTGCCGTTCAATATCGCGTCTTATGCCCTACTGACGATGATGGTGGCGCAGGTGACGGGGCTGAAGCCCGGCGATTTCGTTCATACACTTGGCGATACCCATATCTACAAGAACCATTTCGAGCAGGCGCGGCTGCAGTTGACCCGCACGCCAAAGGCCTTGCCGACGATGCGGATCAATCCTCAGGTCAAAGACATTTTCTCGTTCAAATACGAGGACTTCGAACTGGTCGGCTACGAAGCTGATTCAAGCATCAAGGCGTCGATCGCCGTGTGAGCTTGGTGGCCAGTCAAGCGCAGCTTGACTGGGATCGCGTGCTACAGACTTCACCGCATTGCCTGGGGACCTCATGAAGCCGATATTCCGCCTGTCCATCGCGGTCGCTGCCGCTGCCGTCCTTTCCAGCTGCGTCGATCGTGCCAATGATCCGTTGCTGCTGCCGGTTGGCATGCCTGCCCAGCCGGCAAGCGTCGTCCACCCGCTCTGCGTCGGCGACGCCAACGAATCCTACAACAGGGCGCGCCAGGAGTTCGAGAAGCGCGAAAGAATGGCCACCGTTTATGCGCCATCGGCCGGCGATAATTTCGAGGAGGAGCGCCAGGCGAAAAGCCAGGCGCGCATGACCTATATTTCCTGCGCGGCCAGCCAGGGATACAAGGCGGTTTATTGAGTTACGGGCCTTTATCGAGGAAATTTCAGCAGTCGTAAAAAGGGGCCACATGTCCACTGTCACGAAGACAATCGTCGTCGCCGTTTCCCGCAACGGCATAATCGGCAGGGACGGCGACCTGCCGTGGCGATTGTCGACTGACCTCAAGCGTTTCAAGGCGCTGACACTCGGCAAGCCACTCATCATGGGCCGCAAGACTTTTCAATCGATCGGCAAGCCGCTGCCCGGTCGGCCAACTATCGTCATCACCCGCGACGAAGGCTTCAGCGTCGAAGGGGTTCGCTCAGCACATTCGCTCGACGAGGCGATCGAGATCGCAGCGGCGCTTGCCGAGCAGGACGGAAAGACCGAGATCTGTATCGTCGGCGGTGGCGAGATCTATCGTCAGGCATTTGCGATAGCCGACAAGCTGGAAGTGACGCATGTGGAAACCGACGTCGCTGGCGATACGTCTTTCCCAAGGATCGATGCCGCGGATTGGCTGATCGAGAGCGAGCTCGATGTCCCGGCGGGCGAGAAGGACAACTATGCGACGCGGTTCGTGACCTACCTCCGTCGTCCCGCATAGGCAAAAGCAACTATTTTCCAATAAATCCGCCCAACTTCCTGAAGTTGCGTTGAAAGCGTCTGCCTCGATACCTATAACGGGAAACAATCGCCGCCGACTGAGGGAGACCTTGGAAACGACGGCGGCAGAGAATTCACGAAGTAAGAGGTTTTGATGCCCTGGAGCAATCAGAATGGCGGCGGTCCTTGGGGCGGCGGCGGTGGCGGCGGAAACAATCAGGGGCCTTGGGGGCAGGGACCGAACCGTCCGCGCGGCAACGGCTCCGGTGGCCCGCCTGACCTCGAGGAGATTATCCGTCGCGGCCAGGACCGACTTCGTGGGCTCGTTCCCGGCGGCATCAACGGCGGCGTCTTCCTGATCATCGCAGCCGTGGTCGTCGTATTCTGGCTCATCCAGTGCATCTATACCATCCAGCCGGATGAGCGCGGCGTCGAGCTGCGTTTCGGCAAACCGAGGGAAGAAGTTTCGCTTCCCGGCCTTCACTTTCATTTCTGGCCGATGGACCAGATTGAAATCGTCAAGGTGACCGAGCAGCAGCAGAACATCGGTGGTGGGCGCTCTAGCGCGAATTCATCGGCGGGCCTGATGCTTTCAGGCGACCAAAACATCCTCAACGTACAGTTCTCGGTTCTCTATACGATCAGCGATCCGAAATCCTACCTCTTCAAGCTGGAAAATCCGGCTGAGACGCTGCAGCAGGTTTCCGAAAGCGCCATGCGCGAAGTCGTCGGCCGTCGCCCGGCGCAGGATGCCTTCCGTGACAATCGCCAGCCAATCGCCAGCGAAGTCCAGAACATCATCCAGGGCACGATGGATCGATACGGCGCGGGCATTGCCATCAACCGGGTGAACATCGAAGACGTCGCTCCGCCGCGCGAAGTGGCCGACGCCTTTGAAGAAGTGCAGCGCGCCGACCAGGACAAGCAGCGCCTGGTCGAAGAAGCCAATCAGTATGCCAACCAGAAACTGGGTGGCGCGCGCGGTCAGGCAGCGCAGGTCCGCGAAGAAGCGGCCGCCTACAAGGACCGTGTCGTCAAGGAAGCGGACGGCGAGGCGCAGCGCTTCGTTTCGGTCTACAACCAGTACGTCAAGGCGCCCGATGTCACGCGGACACGCCTGTTCCTTGAAACCATGGAATCCGTCTTGAAGAATTCGAACAAGGTCATCCTCGATGAGAAGCAGGGCGTCGTGCCCTATCTTCCCCTGAACGAGATCGGCAAGGGGCTCGCCTCGCCGCTGGCCCAAGCGCAGGAGATCAAGTGATGACCTCCAGTCGTTTGCCAGCCATCCTCATCGCCCTCGCGGTTCTGCTTCTGATCGTCTATTCCTCGGTCTTCGTCGTCAATGCCCGCGAACAGGCAGTCGTCGTCCGTTTCGGCCAGATCCAGGACGTGAAGACCGAGCCGGGCATCTATTTCAAGCTGCCCTTCGGCTTCATGGATGCCGACCGGGTCCAATATGTCGAAAAGCAGGCCTTGCGCTTCGATCTCGATAATATCCGCGTCCAGGTCAAGGGCGGCGCCACCTTCGATGTCGACGCCTTCGTCGTCTACACGATCGCCGATGCGCGCAAGTTCCGTGAAACGGTGTCGGGTGATCGCGACGCGGCCGAAGCACGGCTGCGCACGCGGCTGGATTCGTCCTTGCGCCGGGTCTATGGTCTGCGCGAGTTCGGTGCCGCTCTTTCGGACGAACGCGTATCGATGATGCTCGAGGTTCGCGACGATCTTCATCGCGATGCGGAGACGCTCGGCCTCAATATCGCCGACGTCCGGATTCGCCGGACCGACCTGACCCAGGACGTTTCGCAGAAGACCTATGACCGCATGCGCGCCGAGCGTCTTGCCGAGGCGGAACTGCTTCGCGCCGAAGGGACGGAAGAAGGTCAGCGCCGCCGCGCAATCGCCGACCGCCAGGTGGTCGAGATCGTCGCCGACGCGAGCAAGGATTCCGAAGTCCTTCGAGGCCAGGGCGAGGCTGAGCGTGCGCGTATCTTTGCGGACGCCTTCACCCGTGATCCAAGCTTCTTCGCGTTCTACCGCTCGATGGCAGCTTACAATGCATCGCTGGCATCGACGGGCACGACGATCGTGGTTTCGCCGAATTCAGAGTTCTTCCGGTATTTCAACAGCGCCAACGGGTCGACTGCAGCAGCACCTCAGGCCGGCGCGCCGGCGCCGGCGCCCAGCGCGAAGTGATATCGTTTCGCTATATGATTCGTGATTGATGGGGCCATCCTTCGGGTGGCCCCTTCTTTTTGAAGTGCTGGTGCTGTTGCGAAGGTGCGGCGTTGGCGCGAACAGAGGAGCGGAAAAGGTTCTGACTGCTTGGCGGGCTCTGCTATATCCACCAGGGATAATCTCGAAAAGGTGATTCCACCCTTCATCATTCCGCCTTATGTTGATGTTCAAATTTACTTCTTCCCTTAATTTCACGAGGATGCCTGATGGCCTTGACCATTCGCTTGCCGTTTAGACGATCGCTCGCCTTGCTGGCCGGCGCGGCAATAATTGCCGGCCCCGCATTCGACGGCGTCGGACGGGCATGGGCAGACGCTACCTCAGCCGCAGTGGATGGATCGGCGCCGTCATCAGACACTCCGGCCGCGGTGCCAACCACTCCGCCGGCGCCGAATTCGCAGGCAGTCCTTACCACTCCGGCGCCGTCGGTGCCGACAACACCAGCACCGCCGGCACCGGTTCCTGTGCCGCCTTCAGCTCCACCGGCCGCAGCCGCCCCGACGCCGCCACCTGCCGTTGCAGGCAGCTCAGCGATGAGCGCCGGTCCGGCTTCCGTCGCCGATCTGGCGCAAGGCCTGCTCGACGCGGTCGTCAACATATCGACGTCGCAGAAGGTCAAGGATGAGGGAAACGTCGCATCGCCAAAGGTGCCTGACGGGTCGCCGTTCCAGGAATTCTTCAACGATTTCTTCAAGGACAAGAACAACCAGAACAGCAATCACAAGGTAAGCTCGCTCGGCTCCGGCTTTGTCATCGATCCCAAGGGCTACATCGTCACCAACAACCACGTCATCGAGGGCGCCGACGATATCGAGGTGATCTTTCCGAACGGGACGAAGCTGAAGGCAAAGCTGATCGGCACCGACACGAAGACCGATCTGTCGCTCCTGAAGGTCGAGCCGAAGCAGCCGCTGACGGCGGTGCATTTCGGCGATTCCTCCATCATGCGCATCGGCGATTGGGTGATGGCGATCGGCAATCCCTTCGGCCTTGGCGGCACGGTGACGGTCGGCATCGTTTCTGCACGCGGGCGAAACATCAACGCTGGCCCTTACGACAACTTCATCCAGACGGATGCCGCGATCAACAAGGGCAATTCCGGCGGCCCGCTTTTCAACATGCGTGGTGAGGTGATCGGCATCAACACGGCCATCATCTCGCCGAGCGGCGGTTCCATCGGCATCGGTTTTTCCGTGCCCTCCGAGATCGCCTCGGGTGTCGTCAAGCAGCTGATGGATTACGGCGAGACGCGCCGCGGCTGGCTGGGCGTCCGCATCCAGCCGGTTACCGACGATGTCGCCCAGACCCTCGGTCTTGACAGCGCCAAGGGAGCACTCGTTGCCGGCATCGTCAAGGGCGGCCCTGTCGATAACGGTTCGATCAAGGCGGGGGACGTCATCCTTAGTTTCGACGGCAAGACCGTCAACGAAATGCGCGATCTGCCGCGCGTCGTCGCTGAAAGCCCCGTCGGCAAGGAAGTTGACGTGGTTGTCCTGCGCGATGGCAAGCAGCAGACGGTCAAGGTGACACTCGGACGCCTGGAAGACAGCAATCAGGCCGCAGCCGCCAATGACAAGAAAGCGCCCGGCCTTGCCCCTGACGACAATAGCAACAAGGGCGACAGCAAAAATCGCGACGGGGTGATCAATCCCGACCAGGGCGATAACGGTGACGACAGCTCGGACGGTGACCAGGAAAACCCGGCGCCAGCGCCTGGTGCCGAGATGACGCAGGACGTGCTCGGCCTCAAGCTTTCCGCACTCAGCGCCGAAAACCGCAAGAGCTTCGGCATCGCCGACAGCGTCGACGGCGTGGTCATCACAACAGTGGCACCGGGATCGCCCGCGGCCGACAAGGGATTGAAGCCCGGA
Organism: Rhizobium sp. 2YAF20; assembly: GCF_052114685.1. Classification (NCBI taxonomy): domain Bacteria; kingdom Pseudomonadati; phylum Pseudomonadota; class Alphaproteobacteria; order Hyphomicrobiales; family Rhizobiaceae; genus Rhizobium; species Rhizobium sp. 2YAF20. The sequence goes on from NZ_JBFRFF010000001.1 coordinate 790,750, forward strand.
GACGTTGTCGTCGAAGTGGCCCAGGAATTCATGCAGTCACCATCTGCCATTGCCGCGAAGGTATCGTCGCTGAAAAAGGAAGGCCGCCGCAACGCCCAGATGATGATCGCCTCACCAAACGGCGACCTCCGCTTCATCGCGGTCCCGCTCGATTAGCGGTGTTGGCCTCGTGTCTTCGGCTTACCTCCCTCTTGATGGGGGAGGTCGCAGCGAAGCTGCGGGTGGGGGTGAACCATTGGATGTCGCAAGAAATCACCCCACCCCGGCACTGCGTGCCGACCCTCCCCATCAAGGGGAGGGTGTTCGATGCCGCAGCCTCTCAGCTATGCCTCGCCTGCAAAACGCCGCGTTGGTGCCATTCCGCAGCGGTTATTCGGTAAAGTACATGCGGCTTCAGGTGCGGCAGAGTTTCCGGAACGCGCGGATGGGGGAAATCGCCGGCGACGTCGCGGTGCATGCCGATCCGTCGCATGACCGACGTTGAGCGGATGTTGTCGGGTACAGCGAAGGAGACTATCTCATCGAGCTTTAATGTCTCGTAGCCGTGCCGCAACACCGCGTGCGCCGCTTCGCTCACATAGCCCTTACTCCAGTAGCGCGCTGCCAGCCGCCAGCCGATCTCGACGGTGCCGAGGGGAATATGCGGTTCAAGATCGGTGCGGGCAAGGCCGCAGAAGCCGATCGTTTCACCCGTCGCCTTCAGCTCGAGTGCATAGAAACCGAGGCCGGTCTCGGCGATCAGGCCTTGTAGCCTGTCGAAAAATGCGTCGGCGTCGACCCTGTTTCTGCGGAAGGCAAAGAACTCCATCACCTTTTCATCGGAGTTGATCTCGAAGAACAGGTCGCGATCGCCGTCCAGCCAGTTGCGGACGACGAGGCGTTCAGTTTCAAGAATGATCATGGAACAAACTTCCGGCCTGTTGTTGATGATTGCCGCCTACGGCTTTACGAAATCCGTCTTCCGATAACCCTGGATGTAGAGAAGCGCGGTCAGATCGCCGTGGTCGATGCGCATCCCGGCCTGGGCGGCAACCTTGGGCTTGGCATGCAGGGCGACGCCGGAGCCGGCGAGCTGGATCATGTCGAGATCGTTGGCGCCATCGCCGACGGCAAGCGCATCGGCCGGTGAGATGCCAAGCTTTTTGGCAATCTCGTCGAGAGCATCGACCTTTGCCTGCTTGCCGAGGATCGGTTCAGCGACGAAGCCGGTCAGAATGCCGTCTTCCTCCAGCAGAACATTGGCGCGGTTCTCATCGAAATCCAGAGTGGCGGCGATCCGGCTGGTAAACACCGTGAACCCGCCGGAGACGAGGGCGGTGTAGAAGCCTTTTGCTTTCATGGTGGCGATCAGTTCCGGTCCGCCCGGCGTCAAGGTAATACGCCTTGCGATGACCTCGTCGACGACGGAGATTGGCAGGCCCTTGAGGAGGGCAACACGCTGACGCAGGGCCGGTTCGAAGTCGATCTCGCCGTTCATGGCGCGTGCCGTGATGGCGGCGACCTTGTCTTTCAATCCGACTTCGGCTGCCAGTTCGTCGATGCATTCCTGGACAATCATGGTTGAATCCATGTCGGCGATCAGCAGCTTCTTGCGCCGGGTCTCGCTCTCCTGGATAACGAGATCAATTGGCGCTGCGCCAATTACGGCCTGGATATCGGCCTTGGCAGCCCGCGGGTCAAAGCCATCTCGGAGCGCAATATCGCAGGCTATGCCATCCGCCAGCCAGTAAAGACCGGACGCCTGCACCGTGCCGGCAGCCGCTTCGGCGAGTGCGGGAACAAGAACGGGGTTTGACGGATTGGCAATAAGCGTGGCAACGAAGGCCATATGGGAAACCCTGTGAATGACATTGAAGCGATCCTGATAACCGGGCCAACGGCCAGCGGCAAGTCCGCGTTGGCCATTGACCTCGCCAGAGAGCGCGGCGGCGTGGTCGTCAATGCCGATAGTATGCAGGTCTACGACACGCTTCGCGTGTTGACGGCGCGGCCCTCGGACGACGACATGCAAGGTGTGCCGCATCATCTTTACGGCCATGTCCTTGCCGGACAGGCCTATTCCACCGGTCTCTGGCTGAGGGACATTTCGCAGCTGCTTGCCAAGGTGCGGGACGAGGGCCGGATGCCTGTCATCGTCGGCGGCACCGGACTTTATTTCAAGGCGCTGACGGGCGGGCTTTCGGACATGCCGGAGGTGCCGGCGGAAATCCGGGCGAAGCTGCGCGCGCGGCTGATCGAGGAGGGAGGAGAAACGCTCCATCGTGAACTCGGGGCAAGCGACCCGGCGATGGCGGACATTCTCAATCCGCAAGATGGTCAACGGATCGTGCGTGCGCTCGAAGTCCTCGAGGCGACTGGAAGATCGATCGCCACCTATCAGGGGCAAAGCGGGCCGGTCATCGTCGATGCCGATCGCGCCCGTAAGATCGTCGTCCTGCCCGATCGCGCGGTGCTGCATGACCGCATCAACTCCCGCTTCGAGACGATGCTCGACATCGGAGCCGAGGAAGAGGTGAGGGCATTGCTGGCGCTCGGTCTTTCGCCCGAAATGCCCGTCATGAAAGCAATAGGCGTCGCCCAGATTGCGGCAATGATCGAAGGCAACATGAGCCGTGCCGAGGTCATCGAAACCGCCGCCGCCGCGACACGCCAATATGCCAAGCGCCAGATGACGTGGTTTAGAAATCAGATGGATGAAAGCTGGGAGCGACGCTGACGCGCCCCGCCTTCGGTGCGATGCTTTAAGCGAGCCGCGGCTCAATCCTTGTTGTAGAGGCTGCTGACCGGTTTCTTCAGGATGCTGTCGCGCAGGGAAGTCCCCGGCTCCCGGCGCAGCGGCGCAGCTGGCTCCTGCACCGGTGCCGGCCGGCTTGCCAGTGGGGCGTCCTCGCGCAGAAGGTTCTTGCGAAGTTCGGCAAGCTTGCTGTCGATCGAAGTCTGGGGCTGACTGCCGAACGCAAGTGCCGTACTGGCGACGCGCGGCAGCATATCCGGACGATAGGGCTCGATCGCCGTCTGCTCGTCCGCGAATGGTCGCTCCGGCTGCGTTTCGTGGCCGCCATGGCCGGATTCCACATCCGCCTCATCGTCGAAACTGTTGCCTATTGCCGCGACATAGGTCTGCTGGAAGGAGGAGATGTCGGGGCCGGAGACCGATCGCATGCGGCTGACGATATTGCGCAGATCGACGTTGTCGGGCGAGTCTTCCGTTGGCTTCTCGACCAGACCGTGGGCCTTCGGAAGCATGTTTTCCTGAACACGCGTAAAGCGCATGCGCATCGGAACGGCGATCGCTTCGCCAAACGCGATCGCCTCGCCATTGCCGATGGATGACAGGAAGCTCATCGTCGAGATCGACGAATTGGGAATGGCGGAGCGGATGATCTCCTGGTCCCGATCGTTGGAAAGGCGCATGGCAAAGAGGGTCGAACACTGCGATAGGATCGTTTGGTCCAGTTCGCCGGGACGTTGGGTGATGATGCCAAGAGAGACGCCGTATTTTCGGCCCTCCTTGGCGATACGCGAAATCGCCTGCCGCGTCGGGACAAAGCCGAGGGTCGGATCGGCGGGGATATAGCGGTGCGCTTCTTCGCAGACGACAAGCATGTGGATTGCACCGTCGCTCCAAAGTGCAAGCTCGAATGCCATGCGGCAAAGCACCGAGGCAACCGAATTGACGACTTCCGACGGAATGCCCGAGAGCTGGAACGTGCAAATCGGCCTGTCATCGCCGGGGATGCGGAAGATCTGCGCGATCGTCTCCATGATCGTGTCGCTGATGGTATTGTTGGAAAACATGAAGTGGTAGCGCGGATCGTTGATGGCGGACGTCACGCGTATTTTCAGAGAGCGCAGATGCGGTTTTTCCTGACGGCCCTCCAGCTTGCCGATGCGCTCGTCGATCAGTGCCAGCAGATCGGCCATGCGATAGGGAACTGGTGTATCGGCCGTCACCGAGCTTTTTTCAGCCTGACGGCGCATCAGCGGTGAATCCGTGCCACGGAAAGCGCGCTTGGCATCCGGGATGATGTCGCGCAGCATATCCAGCTCTTCGGGAATAGCCGGGCGACCGCGGAAGATGACCTCGGCGAATTCTTCGAGCCGCATCAGCCAGAAGGGCAGATCGAGCGTCTCGGTATCGACGACCACGGAATGATCGGGAAAAGCGGCGGCAAATTCGTTGTGCGGATCGAGGATGAGGACGCGCAGTTTCGGGTCCGAGCTGATGGCCTTGTGCAGGAGCAGCGACACTGCCGTCGACTTGCCGACGCCGGTGGAGCCGACAACGGCAAAATGCTTCGACAGCATCGAGGGGATGTGGATGGCGGCGTCGATCGTGTCGTCCTGCGTCAGCTTTCCGATCACGCAACTGCTGTTCTTGCCCGCATCGTAAATCCGCATCAGGTCGCTGGAGCGGATGCGATGGGCGACGGCGCCGAGATAGGGGTAGTTGGAAATGCCGGATGAAAACTCCTCCCGGCCGTCGGGAGTGACGCGAACCTCACCGAGAAGTTCCGCTTCGATCCTGAAGAGATTGTCCTGTCCTTCACCCCAGCTCTGGCTGCCGGTAGTCATCGAATAGACGAGGGCCGCGACGCGATTGGCGCCGACGCTGATCGATATCAGGCGCCCGACCGACCAGAGTTCCGTGAGATCCGTACCGCCGTTTTCCGCAATCGCGGCGATTGTCACACGGGAGCCGCTGCTCGCAACGACCCGACCGAGAAAGCGGTTCCCCGTTGCTTGGCTGTCGCGGCGGTCATGCTCGCCTGCTTTGCCTGACGTCTGTAAGTCGTTGTTCAGCAAACGGGTTACTCCCTGCTTGAGCGAGCGAGAATATCGTCGCCGGCTTAATAAATTCCTTTCAGAATCGCTTCATTTTGCGCGGGCTCGGTGAAAGGGCGCTTTTTTACTACCGGACGCGTTGACGCCTTGAAATTTTCTGTCTATCAATTCGACCCATGAAAATCTCGGTGGTTCTTATCGTGGTGGGAAGGCGCATGGGCAGGATGGTGTAACCATCCGGCGATAGCACCCATGCGCTAGACAACAGGCTCCCCAAGGAGCCTTTTTTTATGCCCGAAAACGGGCTTCGAGCTTTCCAGAACACTCAGCGGACAATGGAACATAGGCATGACTGGCACAGACAACCAGACCAACGACAACAGGATGACCGGCGCGGAAATCGTCTTGCGGGCTCTGAAGGACAACGGCGTCGAGCATATCTTCGGTTATCCGGGCGGCGCGGTGCTGCCGATTTATGACGAGATATTCCAGCAGGACGACATCCAGCACATTCTCGTACGCCATGAGCAGGGCGCCGGCCACGCGGCCGAGGGATATGCCCGCTCAACCGGCAAGGTCGGCGTCATGCTGGTCACGTCAGGTCCAGGCGCCACCAACGCCGTCACGCCGCTGCAGGACGCCTTAATGGATTCGGTCCCGCTCGTTTGCCTTACCGGCCAGGTTCCAACGACGCTGATCGGCTCCGACGCCTTTCAGGAATGCGATACCGTCGGTATCACGCGGCCCTGCACCAAGCACAACTGGCTGGTCAAGGACGTCAATCAGCTGGCAGCCATCATCCATGAGGCATTCCGGATCGCCCAGACGGGCCGCCCCGGGCCTGTCGTCGTCGATATTCCGAAGGACGTCCAGTTTGCCACCGGCACCTATACGCCGCCGGAAAGCCACGATATCCAGAAGAGCTACCAACCGAAGGTTCAGGGCGATCTGAACAGGATCCACCAGGCAATCGAGCTGATGGCGAACGCCAAGCGGCCGGTCATCTATTCGGGCGGCGGCGTCGTCAACGCAGGCCCAGAGGCCTCCAGACTGCTGCGCGAGCTGGTCGAGCTGACGGATTTTCCGATCACCTCGACGCTGATGGGCCTCGGCACCTATCCCGCTTCCGGCAAGAACTGGCTGAAGATGCTGGGGATGCATGGCTCCTACGAGGCCAATATGGCCATGCATGACTGCGACGTCATGGTCTGCATCGGCGCGCGGTTCGACGACCGGATTACCGGCCGGCTCAATGCGTTTTCGCCGAATTCCAAGAAGATCCAGATCGATATCGACCCGTCGTCGATCAACAAGAACGTCCATGTCGATGTCGGCATTCTCGGCGATGTCGGCAATGTTCTCGAAGACATGGTCCGCCTGTGGCGAGCCTTGCCGAAGAAGCCGGAGGCAAGCCGCCTTTCCGAGTGGTGGGACAACATCAACCGCTGGCGTGCGCGCAACTCGTTTGCTTACAAGATGAGCAATGACGTCATCATGCCGCAATATGCCATCCAGCGGCTCTACGAGCTGACCAAGCATCGCGATACCTACATCACCACCGAAGTCGGCCAGCATCAGATGTGGGCGGCACAGTTCTACGGTTTCGAGGAGCCCAACCGCTGGATGACTTCAGGCGGCCTGGGAACCATGGGCTATGGCCTGCCTGCGGCCCTCGGCGTGCAGATCGCCCATCCGGAAAGTCTTGTCATCGACATTGCCGGCGATGCGTCTATCCAGATGTGCATTCAGGAGATGTCGGCGGCGGTGCAGCACAATGCGCCGATCAAGATCTTCATCCTGAACAACCAGTACATGGGCATGGTGCGCCAATGGCAGCAGCTGCTGCACGGTAACCGGCTGTCGAACTCCTATACCGAGGCAATGCCTGACTTCGTCAAGCTGGCGGATGCCTATGGCGGCGTCGGCCTGCGTTGCGAGAAGCCGGGCGATCTGGACGCTGCCATCCAGGAGATGATCGACGTCAAACGCCCGGTTATCTTCGATTGCCGCGTTGCCAATCTCGCCAACTGCTTCCCGATGATCCCCTCGGGCAAGGCACATAACGAGATGCTGCTGCCCGACGAAGCCACCGACGAGGCCGTCGCCAACGCCATCGACGCCAAGGGCCGGGCACTCGTTTGATCGTACCACCGGGACGCGGCAACATCGCCGCGTCTGCGCATATTCGATCCTGAACAAAGACTTCAAGGAAACGGACCAAGACAATGAATGCACATCTTCAACCGACGGGCTCTGCCTATTTCATTTCGCCGGAGACGGCGGCTGCGGAGAGCCACACGCTATCGGTTCTCGTCGCCAATGAGCCGGGGACGCTTGCACGCGTCATTGGGCTTTTCTCCGGGCGTGGCTACAATATCGAGAGCCTGACGGTCTCGGAAACGGAGCACCAGGCGCATCTGTCGCGCATTACCATCGTTACGCGCGGCACGCCACAGGTGCTGGAGCAGATCAAGGCCCAGCTCGAGCGCATCGTGCCGGTTCACCGCGTCGTCGATCTGACCGTGCGTGCCCGCGAACTCGGCCAGGAACGGCCGATCGAGCGCGAAGTGGCACTGGTCAAAGTCGCGGGAGCGGGAGAAGCTCGCGCCGAGACCCTTAGGCTTGCCGATGCCTTCCATGCAAAGGTCGTCGATGCGACCATCGAGCATTTCATTCTCGAAATCACCGGGAAGTCCTCGAAGATCGACCAGTTCGTCGCCATCATGAAGCCGCTCGGGCTGATCGAAGTGTGCCGCACCGGCATCGCCGCGATGAACCGCGGTCCGCAGGGTATGTAGACAGAGCGGGACTTGGCAGCCAAGTGGCTGGACATTGCGATGTGCTCTGCCAATGAAATCGGCTTGCCTCAGGAGATGAAGACCTGCGGCATGGTCCTCATGGATCAAATTCGTTCCGTTGACAGAGAACAACGGCTCCTTCGAAAAATCGAAGCCGTTCCACAGAGCTTTATCATTCTGGTTCGGTTCGCAGCTATGTCGGTCGCCTTCTCGATCTCGTGGTATCCCTTTCGGATTTTTGACGCCATTCCTGTCACCATGACAATCAAGAACTGGCCTCGTCGATTAGGTCAGCTATATTGACCTAAAATGGCCGTCGTCGATTTTGCGTTGTGGAGACGGAGCGGCATAGGGAGGAATTCATGCCACTGGATACATTTCTGGCATTGCTTCTGTTTGCCTTTACAACCTCAATAACGCCTGGGCCGAACAATATGATGTTGTTTGCCTCAGGCGTGAATTTCGGTTTCCGACGCACGATCCCGCATATGCTGGGAATTGGCGCGGGCTTTCTGTTTCTGTTGCTCGGCGTCGGCCTGGGGTTGGGGGCGTTGCTTCACGCCGTGCCCAGTGCTTATACCTTTTTGAAATTCGCGGGCGGGGCCTATCTTGTCTGGATTGCCTGGAAGCTTGCGAATTCACGCAGCTTGAGCGAGAAGCAGAGCGGTGCTGCGCCGATGTCGTTCTTGGCTGCCGCGGCTTTTCAATGGATCAATCCGAAAGCCTGGGTGATGGCGGTCACCGCGATGGCGACCTACACCATACCGTCGCTCTATTTCGCCAGCGTGCTCATCGTCGGAGCTGCCTTTGCTCTCGTTAACGTGCCGAGCGTATCGACCTGGGCCGGCTTCGGTTCAGCACTGCGCGACTGGCTCTCCGATCCCGTGCGCCTGAAATGGTTCAACATCACGATGGCGGTCCTGCTGGTGCTCAGCCTCTGGCCGATGCTAAAGTAGCGGCTCACAGCGGAGATATCGATGTCGCACGACCATCATCACGAGCACGAGCACGAAAACCACTATTCGGACATGCAGGCGCGCGTGAAGGCGCTCGAGACCCTGTTGACTGCGAAGGGGTTGATCGATCCGGCGGCGATCGACGCGATCGTCGAGACCTATGAGATCAAGATCGGGCCGCGAAACGGGGCGGCGGTCGTAGCGAAGGCCTGGAGCAATCCGCAGTTCGCCGAACGGCTGAAGCGTGATGCGACCGAAGCGATCGCCAGCCTCAGCTATACGGGTCGGCAGGGCGAGCATATGCGGGCCGTGTTTAACACGCCAGAGACGCACAATCTCGTCGTCTGCACATTGTGCTCCTGCTATCCCTGGTCTGTGCTCGGCCTGCCGCCCGTCTGGTACAAAGCGCCGGCATATCGGTCGCGCGCCGTCATCGATCCGCGCGGCGTGCTTGCGGAGTTCGGCCTCGTCTTGCCCGATACCAAGAAGATCCGCGTCTGGGATTCGACGGCGGAGCTGCGGTATCTCGTCATACCGGAGCGGCCGACGGGTACGGATGGCTTGAGCGAGGTCGAACTTGCGGCCCTTGTCAGCCGCGACGCGATGATCGGTACGGCTGTTGCGTCACCTGCGGGAGCCAGATCATGAACGGGCCGCATGACCTTGGCGGCCAGATGGGTTTTGGCCCTGTCGCTCCGGAGAAGGACGAGCCGTATTTTCATGGCGAATGGGAAAGGCGGGCGTTGGGGATCACCATTTCCTGTGGCGCGTTCGGCGCCTGGACGCTGGATGAGAGCAGGCATGCGCGCGAAAGCATTCCGCCGGCGCACTACCTCTCGGCGAGCTATTACGAAATCTGGATGCGCGGCATCGACATGCTGCTCGAGCGCCACGGATTTGCGACCCGCAAGGAGCTTTTTTCCGGCCGCAGCGAAAAGCAAGGGACTGCGCCGGAGCGAGTGTTGAAAGCGGACATGGTCGCTTCGGTTCTTGCCAAGGGCGGGCCTTGTGACCGGCCTGTATCGACCGAGCCCTGCTTTGCCGTCGGCGACCGGGTGCGGACCCGCAACTTCAATCCGACCACTCATACACGGCTGCCGCGTTATGCCCGCGCCAAGTGCGGTGTCGTCGAGGCGGTGCAGGGGTCGTTCGTATTTCCAGACACCAACGCTCACGGAAAGGGCGAGAACCCGCAATGGGTCTACACCGTCGTGTTCGATGCGCCGGAGATATGGGGCGAGGGCGCCGATCCCGAGCTGACTTTGTCGATCGACGCCTGGGAGAGCTATCTTGAGCGCGTCTGATCCAACCCCTTCGCTGACGCTATTGCCGCAGTTGCCTAGGTCATCCGACGGGGGGCCGGTCTTTCCAGAGCCTTGGGCGGCGGAAGCGTTCGCGATGGCGGTTCATCTCAACGAGCGTGGGCTGTTTGCCTGGAGCGAGTGGGCGGAATGCCTTTCGGCAGAACTGCACAAGCCAGGCAGGGCAGAAGATGGAAGCGACTATTTCGATTGCTGGGTGGCTGCCCTTTCCGGCCTGCTGATCCGTCACGGTGTCGCGGCTGCGGACCAGATATTGGCGCTACAGCACAGCTGGCAACTGTCCGCCAAGGCAACGCCACATGGAAAGCCGATCCTGCTTGCCAACGATCCGGGCGACTGATCCGCTCACGTCGGAAACTGCTTGTAGCAAAGCTCGGCCACTTGCCGCAGCAGGTCGCGGGAGATCTCGCCGGTAACGGCGTAGCCAAGCTCGCCATCAATCCAGTAGAAGGTATCGACGGATCCAGAATTGGCAAAGCGGAAGCTTGTCGTCTGGTTTTGCCCGTTGCGTCCGACGAGAACCGTCAGGCGCTTTCCCGCCGCGTCCTCGTACATGAACAGCGCGCCAGGCGTCTCGTTGACGGGAAGGAGCCGGCCGCCGACGAGCTGGAAGCCGAGCGCCTTCAGGCTCGGCACCTTGAGATCGGGAACATTCAGCCGCTTGCCGAGCCATGCCGCCAGATGCGCCTCCTGGTCGGCTCCGACTTCGACTGGATGGCGGACTTCGCTTGCATAAACGAGGAAGGCGGATTGCGCCTGGCGCGGCAGGGTCTCGATGCCAGCGAGCTGCAACTCTGGTCGTGCGGCGAATGGCGGAAGGAAATGCCCGACGCCGGCGCCGGCGACGAAGATCGCAGCAGCGGCCGCGGTCAGGGCCCAGCGTGGCATGCCGGTCCTGGCATCGGTGGCCTGCTGGCGGCCAAGGAGCGATCTGTCGGTTTCTTTCGATATTTCGTAAGGGGCAAATAGCGCCTTGATACCAGCGTTCTGAGCCTGCCAGGTGGCGACGCTGGCTGCATCGTCAGGGTGTTCGCCCAGCCACGCCTCGATCCTTGCATGCTCGGTTGCGGGCAGCAATCCATCGGCAAAGGCATGCAATTCGGCTTCGGTCACGGTCCGGTTGGTCTCGTTCATTTCGGCCTCCGGAGCGCGACGACGTTTTCGGCTGTCATCAGTTCGTTCAGTCGTGCGCGGGCCCGCGACAGACGCGACATGACGGTGCCGATTGGAATATCGAGCATGGAGGCGACGTCCTGGTAGCTGTAGCCCTCGACCACGATCAGCATCACAATGGCGCGGCTTTCCTCCGCCAGGCTGTTCAGCGCCGCTTCAAGGCGCGCGTGCTCAAGCGGATCGGCAGGGACCTCGGGCGAGGGCAGGTCGGAGGTCTCATCGATATCGACAAAGGTGCGGCCGCCGCGCTTGCGCAGGCCGTTGCGATAGACATTGGTCATGATGGTCAGTATCCAGCCGCGCAGGTTCAGCCCGCGCCATTGGCCCCGGCGCGCCAGCACCTTCTCCACGCAGTCCTGCAGAAGATCCTCGCCGTCGGCATCCGAGCGGGCAAGGCTGCGCGAATAGCGGCGAAGGGACGGCAGGAGAGCAAGCACCTGCGTCTCGAATGTGTCGGGCACGGGGGAAATGACCCCCGCGACCCGGTCGGTCCGATCAGGGCCGTGCGGCATCCCAGACGCCCTTCACGCCGTCGCCGGCGACATCACCGGCCTTTGTGTCCTTGACGAAGAAATAAAGTGGCATCCCGTTCTTGGCCCATTGTTTCATGCCGTCCTTGCGCTCGACGATCGAGTATGCGCCGGATGCCTTGGCTTTGCCATCGGCCATGAACGGCGGCCATGCCTTGGCGCAATCGTCATAGCAGTTGGAGACGTCCTTCTTGTCGTTCTTGAAGGTGTAGAGCGTCATGCCTTTTTCGTCGGCCAGCACCTTGCCTTTCGAACTGTCGACTGCCTTCACAGGCGCCTCTGCAAAGGCCGATGTGGCGGCGGCAATCGTCAGAATAAGGACTGGCAGAAATTTGATGGTTTTCACGGTGTTTCTCCTCAGATGTGGGACGGACACGTTTTGGGCCTCGCGCTTTTGCGTTGCCGGACATGAGACAGCGGCGCGCCGGGTTTTATTCCCGATTTCCGCAATATTTTTACGACTTGCCTATCAGGGCCGAATCCTGCCAAGTCCCCGCATGCAACTCGCGCCGCAACAAGACGAAGCGCTGAAGGCCGTTTCCAAATGGCTGAAGGACGGGCGATCGCCACTCTTTCGCCTGTTCGGCTATGCCGGAACGGGCAAGACGACGCTTGCCCGCCATTTCGCGGAGAACGTCGACGGCGACGTGCTGTTTGCGGCGTTCACCGGCAAGGCGGCGCAGGTGCTGCGCTCTCGCGGCGCCAGCAACGCCAAGACCATCCATTCGCTGATCTATCGTCCGCGCGGCGAAGAGGCCGTCGAAAACGAAGAGACGGGCAAGACCTCGATCGCGCCGATGTTTGCGATCAACCGGCAAAGCCCGGTCGCCAAGGCGGCCCTGATCATCGTCGATGAATGTTCGATGGTCGACGAGGCGCTTGGCAAGGATCTGATGAGCTTTGGGACGCCGATCCTCGTGCTGGGAGATCCCGGCCAGCTTCCGCCCGTGAGCGGCGGGGGCTACTTCACCAATGAAGAGCCGGACTATCTTTTGACCGATATCCACCGCCAGGCGCGTGACAATCCGATCATCCAGATTGCCATGCAGGTGCGCGAGGGCAAGGAGATCGTGCACGGCGACTACGGGACTGTGCAGGTGATTTCCAAGAACGAGGTGACCCAACCGCTGGTGTTGGAGGCGGACCAGGTCCTGATCGGCACCAACAAGACCCGGAAGCGCTACAATCAGCGTCTGCGAGAACTGAAGGGTTTCACGACGGACTACCCGCAATCGGGCGACAAGCTCGTCTGCCTGCGCAACGATCCGACGAAGGGTCTTCTCAACGGTTCGCTCTGGCAGGTGATGACGTCTTCCAAGGAAACGACGAAGCCGGGGATTAATCTACTCATCCGGCCGGAAGACGACGATATGGACCGCGGCGCGGCGAAAATAAAACTGTTGAAAACCGCATTCGAGAATGTCGAGGGCGAAATTCCGTGGACGACGCGCAAGCGATACGACGAATTCGATTATGGTTACGCGCTAACCGTGCATAAGGCCCAGGGCTCGCAGTGGAACAATGTCGTGCTGTTCGATGAAAGCTGGGCCTTCCGCGACACAAGGGAGCGCTGGCTCTACACCGCCATCACCCGCGCCGCCGAGACACTGACGATCGTCCGTTGAGTTTTCTCGGCCGCAACGGGGCGTGGCCTCACGTCTTGACGATCCCGAGGAGAACGGCTTTCGCTACCGCCTGGAAGCGGTTGTTGGTTCCGAACTTCTGGATGACGGCAGCTTCGAGAGCCTGGGCTTCTTCCAACCGGATTTCCATTTCGCGGGCAATCTTTACGGTCGACTGACCCTCGACCATCAGTTCCAGGCAGCGGCGCTCCTGGTCGGTCAGGGCGGATTGGTCGCGATTGTCGTTCAGGCGGTCGGTTTCGGCAGCGCTGTCGTAGTCAAGCAGTTCGGTCACCAACTGCATCTGTCGATGCAGGGTGGACATTTCCGATGTGAGTTCACGCTTGCGGGCAAAAAGCGCGTTATGGAATATATCTTCCGCTGCTTCCTGCGTTTCCGCCTTGTGCAGTTCCTCCATCATCTCCTGGATGACGGCGATCGACATGCCGGTCTCGCGGCAGATGTTTATGACAGCCATGCGCAGCACGTCGTTGAGGCCGTAAACGCGCATGAGACCGATGCGATCGGCCGATATCAGCCCCTTTTCCTCGTAGAAATGCAATGTCCGGTGGGTCACGCCGAAAGCGTTCGCCATATCAGCAATAGCGATTGGCCCGCTCGGCAAATCCGGCGGCAACGCCGCAGCGGGCAGAAACCGATATTTTGCACGGGCCTCCGAGGCAAGTTTGGCGGCAGCAAACAGACGTTTGGAACCGTCAGGCATGAACCTCTCCTTTATGTTCTATTTTTTCATCCACCTCATGTCTGTCGTCTTGCTGGATCGGGTGCCTCGATGTCCTGACTTCTTGTTTCCTCGACGTTCGCGGAGGAGGCTATTCAGCGCAGATCGTCGATGCCACAGCGATGCCATCCGCAACCATCGTGGTCGCAAGCGTCATCGGCCCGCCCGCATGTGCGCGGCGGCTATGGCGGGCTTTGCCTCCTTACAATTCCGTCAGCCTCGAGTGGCGGACCCCTCAGATCAAGACCGTAACGAGTTTTGTCCGGATTAGGAATCGCCCGAAGGAGGTAGCGTCGGGGCGAACGCTGGGGGAATGCGGGTGACGCCATCAATCTTTTGCATGAGTCGATGTCGGAATCTCGTTGGCCTCGCGCCAGCTATTGGCCTAAAAGCAGTGCATTCGTTCCCATAGCCAAACGTGGACTTCGATCATGCCCGCCAAGCTCTCCGTGAACCTCAATGCAGTGGCCATGCTGCGCAATCGCCGGGACCTGCCATGGCCAAGCGTCGAGGCGCTCGGGCGCATCGCGCTTCAAGCCGGCGCAAGCGGACTGACGGTCCATCCGCGCCCTGACCAGCGCCATGTCCGCTTCTCGGACCTGCCTGTCATCCGCGCCCTGATCGACGATGAATTTCCGGATGCGGAGTTCAACATCGAGGGTTATCCCACCAATGAATTCTTCGATCTTTGCGCCGGCGCGCAGCCGGAGCAGGTGACGCTGGTTCCCGACGATCCGGCGCAGGCAACCTCCGACCACGGATGGGATTTCCGCAAGAGCCGCGACTTTCTGGCCGGCGAGGTCGCCAGGTACAAGAAGCTCGGTTGCCGGGTGTCGTTGTTTGCCGATGGCGACGGCGATGCGGAGGCCGTCTCGATCGCCAAGGCGGTCGGCGCCGATAGGATCGAACTCTATACAGGTCCCTATGGCGGTTGCTACGACGCGCCGGAACAGGCGGCAGCGATCCTCGAGGCGCTGGGAAAAACCGCGGACGTAGCAATTGCCGCCGGCCTTGACGTCAATGCCGGTCACGATCTGACTGTTGCCAACCTGCCGCCGCTGCTCAAGCGAATTCCAAAGCTTGCGGAGACCTCGATCGGCCATGCGCTGACGGCGGATGCGCTGGAATTCGGCATGGCGGAAACGGTGCGTCGCTTTCGCCGTGCCTGCGGACAGTCCGTCTGATAGCGGGAAAAAAAGGCCCGCCACCGCCAAGCGGGACGGGCCATCTGGTTTCGAGGGTTATGCCGTCAAGGCACCCTTGTGCTCTTCCAGGAAGCTCTTGAGCGTCTGTGGTTCCTTGCCGGTGAGCTTCTTGAGGTCGCCGGTCACGGTCTCGAAATTGCCGGCGCGGATATTGGCGTCGGCGGAGACCAGCATGTCGACCAGGAATTTCGGCAGGCCAGCCGCGGTCATGCCGCCAGCGAGCTGCTCGTCATTGGCGTGAACCACCTGCAGAGGCCTGCCAGTGACTTCGGTGACGAGCGCTGCAACATCTTCCATCGACAGCAAGTGGGCGCCAGTCAGGGTGTAGACTGCGTTGGCTGTCGCGTCGGAGGCCAGCGCCGCGGCAATGGCGAGCGCGCAGTCGTCGCGCGAGATGTTGGGGACGCGGCCGGCACCGGCGGAGGTATACCACTTGCCATCCTGCAGGCTGTGCGGCAGACCCATCAGGTAGTTGTCCATGTACCAGGCATCGCGCAGGATCGTGTAGCTGATGCCGCTTGCCTTGATGGCCTCCTCAGTACCGAGATGGTCGGGTGCGAAGGTGACCAGCGATTTGTCGGGGCTCGGCATCGACGTGTAGAGGATGTACTTGACGCCGGCATTCTTTGCAGCCTCGATCGCTCCCTTGTGCTGGACGAGCCGCTTGCCGGGCGTGTCGAGGGCGTCGGTGCTGATGATCAGCAGACGGTCGACGCCGGCGAAGGCTGAAGGCAGGCTGGCTGCGTCATCGAAGTCTGCTTTGCGGACGACGACGCCCTTGGCGGCAAGGTCGCTCAGCTTTTCAGGGCTGCGGGTGGCAGCGATGATGCTTCCTGGCGAGACATGGTAGGTCTCGATCAGGTGGCGGATCACATTCCGGCCCAGCTGGCCGGCGGCGCCTGTGACGAGAAGAGTGTTGCTCATGGGGCGTTCCTTTGTTTCTTGATGCCGGCTGAGGCGGCGGTGATGGTCTCAAAAAGAGACTAACGCTAGAATAGGAATTGACTGGCTGCTGTAAAGGAGGCAGGTTTTCGGCTGTACGTTACCAAAAGGGAACTAGCATGGCCGCCTCCGTCGTCAATCTGCGCAGCACCGCCGAGCCGGAGCGCCGTATAGATATCAGCAAACTCGATTTTTCAAACTGTCCAGTGCGTGATGTCATGCAGCAGATCAACGGCAAGTGGTCGACGCTGCTGATCGAATGCCTTTCGCAGAAACCCTATCGCTTCGGCGAACTCAAGCGCATGGTCCCGGATATTTCCCAACGCATGCTGACCCAGACGCTGCGCGACCTGCAACGGGACGGCTATGTCGAGCGCGAGGTGTTTCCGACCAAGCCACCGAGCGTCGAATACCGGTTGACCGAGCTTGGCCGATCGCTTTATGCGCCACTGGCGGAGCTCTTGAACTGGGCCGAGGCGAACCACCAGGCTGTCAGGGCGGCTCGGGTGCGCTTTGACCAATCGTCAGCCTGATCGGTTTCGTCCATGATATCATTGAAGATCGCCATCGTCGGCGCCGGACCTGCCGGGCTTGGCGCAGCATTGTTCCTGTCGCGCGCCGGCCACGCGATCGACATTATCGAACGTTTTGAGCGCGCCGCTCCGGTCGGTTCGGCGCTGATGCTGCAGCCGACCGGCCTGACAGTGTTGGAATCGCTGGGGCTCGGGCCTGCAATCCATGCCGCCGGCAACCGGATTGACCGGCTGTTCGGCATCGAAACGAAGGGTGGCCGCACGGTTCTCGATGTGCGCTACGACGCCTGGCCGGGTGGGCGATACGGTCTGGCCGTTCACCGGGCTGCACTTTTCGACACGCTGCACGACGAGGTCTCGGCGCGGAGATATCCGATCCTAACGGGAAAGCGGGTCATCGGCTCGACGGAGGAGGGGGATCGCTCTTTTCTGTTGCTCAAAGGCGGCGAGAAGCTGGGCCCCTACGATCTGGTCGTCGATGCCAGCGGCGCGCGTTCGGAAATGGTTGCCGCTTCGCCCGTCGCGCCGGCTGTGCGCGATCTCGCCTATGGCGCCTTCTGGGCAACGCTGGATTTTCCCGACGGCATTGCCGGCGAGCGGGCGCTGACCCAGCGCTATGACCAGGCCAAGGTGATGATCGGCGTGTTGCCGATCGGCCGCCAGGCGCCGGCGACGCCGAAGAGGGCGGCGTTCTTCTGGAGCCTCAAGGTGGCAGACGTCGATGATGTGCGTCGGCAGGGCCTCGATCGCTGGAAAGAGACGATCCGCGGCTACTGGCCGGAATGCCAGCCACTACTCGATCAGATCACCGATTGGGAGCAACTGACGCTGGCTCGCTATGCGCACCGGACGATGGCTCGCCCCTATAGCGGACGGACGGTATTCGTCGGAGACGCCGCACATTCCACCAGCCCGCAACTTGGCCAGGGCGCCAACATGGCGTTGCTGGATGCGGCAGCACTGGCGCATGCACTGGCGGGAACCGATGATGTTCCGGCGGCGCTTGCGGCCTACGCCAGAGCGCGTCGCTCGCATGTCCGCTTGTTTCAGCTTCTGTCTCTGGCCTTTACGCCGTTCTACCAGTCCGACTCGGCAGCGTTCGCGTGGATCAGGGATCGGATTGTCGCCACGATCGCCAAGGTGCCGCCAGGTCCGCAGGTGCTGGCCGCTATCGTCTCGGGCACGCTGATCGATCCGTTCGCGGCAGCCGGGCTGAAGGAATGTGACTGGCTGCGGAATGCTGTCCCGCAGCCGTGCTGATCATTTTTTCTCGGTCGCAAAGATGACAAGCGCCACGACCGGGAAGCAGACTCCCATCCAGGACGTCAGCGTCCAGCCGCCGGTGGCATAGGCCCAGCCGCCGACCGCGGAGCCTATGGCGCCGCCGGCAAAGAACGTTGCCATGTAGAGCCCGTTCAGGCGGCTACGGTGCTCGGCGCTCAGCGCATAGATCGCCCGCTGGCCGAGAACGAGGTTTGTCTGCACACCGAAATCGAGCAGGATGCCGGAGAGCGTCAGCATAGCCAACGCAAGCATCGAACCGCTGCCGGAGACATGGGCGAGCAAAAGAGCGCCGATGGCAAGCAGCATCGCAAAGGCCGTCGCCCACATCGTATGTCCGCGATCCGCGAGCCGCCCGGCGATCGGCGAGGCAACCGCGCCGGCTGCACCGGCCAGCGCAAAGAGCGCGATGCCGTTCTGGCTGAGGCCGAAGGCAGGGCTTGCAAGCAGCAGCGGCGTCGTCGTCCAGAACAGGCTGAACGCACCGAACATACAGGCCTGATAGATGGCGCGCCGCTGGAGCAACGGCGTGCGCAATGCCAGATGGCCCATCGAGGCAAGCAACTGGGTATAATGCAATCTGGTGTGCGGGACACGGGTCGGGAGCACCGCGCGCAGCACCCCGGCCAGCATGACCATGACGATCGCCGACAGAATATAGACCGCGTGCCAGGATGCGTATTCGGCCAGGAAGCTTGCAGCTGGCCGTGCAAGCATGATGCCGCAGAGCAGACCGCTCATGACGTTGCCGACGACCTGACCACGGGTTGCATCTGGCGCCATGTGGGCGGCGAAAGGCACCAGGACCTGCACCGCGACAGAGCCAAGGCCGATACAGAGCGAGGCGAGCAGGAAGAGCGACGGCGACCAGGCAAAGGCGGCGGCAACCAGGGCAATTGCCGCACAGCTGATCAGCGTCAAGACCAGCCTGCGGTTTTCGAGCAGATCGCCCAGCGGCACGATCAGCAGCAGGCCAAGGCCATAGCCGATCTGCGTCAGCGTGACGATCAGGCCGGTTGCGGCCGGCGTGAAGCCGAGTGCCGTGCTGATCGGGCCGGCGAGGGGCTGGCCATAATAGAGGTTCGCTGCCACCAGCCCGCAGGCGGCAGCGAACATGAAGGTCATCCAGGGCGAAATGGTCTTATGCGTTATCGCGGCTTCTTCGGCCGCGGCAGCGGTGGAGGTCATGCAGGCTCCTTAGGGCATGTGAACGGGATGCGAGCAATCCCGTTTGGATTTGCAAAATCAGTTCAGCAGTTTCAACGCCGTCTCGGCGATAGAGGTCATTTCAGAGTGGCTGCGGCCTGTCTTGCCGACGAGGCGCATGCCTTTCATCGTGCAGAGCAGGGTGCGCGCCACCGTGGCAACGTTGACGTGGTCCGATATCGAGCCATCTTCCTTCCCAAGGTTGATCAACTCGACGAGCAGGCGTTCATTCTGTTCGAAGGCCAGCGCGATGCGCTTTGCCGCCTCTGTGTCGAAAAGCGCAAGATCGGTCGCGCTGCCGACGACGAGGCAACCGCGGCGTCCCTCTTCCCCGTGCGAGGCATCGGCATAGACCTGCAGCAATGCCAGCACCATTTCCCGCCCGGACCTTGCGGCGTTTACCTTGTCATCGACGACTTTGCGACGGATGGCGCGGTAGCGGTCGAAGGCGGCAAGGAAGATGCCTCGCTTGTCCTTGAAGGCCTTGTAGACGCTGCCCGATGTCAATCCCATGGCCTCCGTCAACTCGCTGATCGAGGCCGCATGGTAGCCGCGCTCGGAGAAGACATTGAGAGCCTTGTCGAGTGCTGCGTCGATGTCGAATTCACGAGGACGACCGCGGATTCCGGCTGGTTTAAGTGTCGTTGTCATTATAGACCCTCAATAGGGAATGATCGTTTCCAAATCAATTAAAAATTTGCAGTGCAGCAATATTATCGCTGTCTTCGTCTTGGTGGTCGGTTGACCCGTTATATCTGGTTCCACCGGCGGATGACCGGCTCGGCAAGATTGTGCTCGTAACCGAGAACGCTGATGCTCGTCGTATCCAACACAAAATGCGCCCCGCCCTCCGGCGGAAGGCCGAGCCAGCGCGCTCCTAGTACTCTTAGGAAATGTGAACTCGAAAACACCAGGATCCGGGCGTTGGCTTTTCGCAATTCGGCAATGATTGCGTCCGCCCGCGCGCCGACGTCGGCTGCCGCTTCGCCTTCGGGGCATCCGTCGCGAAAGAGCTGCCAGTCAGGGCGCAGCTCATGGATCTGCTTGCTGATAAGTCCTTCATAGGCCCCATAGTCCCATTCGGCCAGATTATCCCGGATTTCGGGCGCGGGCCCGAAGCCGGCCAGTTCGCAGGTTCTCCTCGCACGCTGCGAGGGGCTGGACCAGACGGCTGCAAAGGACTGCCCTTGAAGCCGGTCAGCAACGCCACGCGCGGCTTCCTCGCCACTCCTAGTCAGAGGAATGTCGGACCGGCCGGTATGTCGCCCCGAGACGGTCCATTCCGTTTCACCGTGGCGAACAAGATAGATTTCAGGAAGCGGACTGCTCATCCCTCGGCCTTTCGGTAGGGCCGGGAGCGGCAATCCGCCCGGCCTAACATGGGTTGTCTTGGCGTGATATCAGCCCTGTGGATCATGCGGCTCAATGACCTTATCCGATCTTCCGGCCGCCGGCGTCAACCGTCGAGCGCCGGCATAACAACGATTTTCGCTCGCGTTCCCGCCTTGCAAATCCCAAATTTGGTGGGTTTCCGTATCGCCTTCGGTCTGCTAGGTGAGCAAAACGAAATATAAGATGTTTGAAATCGGGGCGGCGTAAAGGAAATAGTTACCAAGATTCTTCATGCTTCCAAACAGTCGGCAAGTGGCGACGGGAGTGGGTATTCGGCGCTTGCCGGTCTTAACACTGGCTGTGGCAGAATTGCGTCCTCGGATGCCGCCGGTGTTGTTGAGCGAGTAGTTTGGAAGACGAGTAACATGGCGTTTGCGACCGAGGCCTTCAGTGACGTCAATCCGTTCGGCGGATTTGGGTATGGATTGCGGAGGTTTCGCGGGGCTCTCGTCGGCGCTGCTGCGATCGGCGCCGTCACGGCATCGCTAGCGTGGATCGTGGTGACGCTTGCCACGATGCAGACGATGGGCACTGTGCAGACCGGGGCCATATCACTTTCCCCGAATACCAATAATCTGGCGCGTGTGGCGCTTGCGCCGCGGGCTATATTGTCTGGCGCCGAAGCTCAGGGGCAGCGCCTCATCCATGTCGCCAAGTTTTCACGGCTGCATCCGCTGCTAACAGCCGAACAGCAGGCATTGAACGACGCGCTTGATGTGGCCAAGGGCAACCGCGCCAATGCAAGGCGCAAGCTTGCCGCGGCAGTCGTCCAGAATGCACTCAAGGTGGCCCTTTCCGACGCTGCTGCAAGGCCGGTGATCAACGCCGCCGAAATCGCCGCCGCAACCGACTTCATGCCGCGTTCGCAGGTGGCCTCCGCTACACCGGATGTAGCGAATGAAAAGCCCGTCGATGTCGCACTTGTCGGTTCAACTGCGCCGCTTACGGAGAGCGCGACCGCAATACCGCAGCCCGCGTCAACATTCCCGACATCTGATGTCGGGCCCATGGAAAAAGCTGTTGGTGTTGCGCTGGCCGATGCGGCCTCGCCCGTGGCCGACGATGGCTTCATGCCGCCGGTGCCGAGCGCAAGGCCAACGGCAGCAGGCACCTCGACGCAGACCGCTTCGGTGGCCGACAACCTTTCGACCGAGGATCCCTTTAATCTGGTGATGGCAAATAGGGCGCAGTCTTCGGATGAGGACCCGCTGGATAGCGTACCGCTTCCGGCCTCGCGCCCACGTTCTCCCGCCGAAGACCGCTTCCGTCGGCCGGCCGAACATGTGCTGGCCTATGCAAAGGCCGATGACGGCATGACGGACGATGCGCCGACCTTCAACAATGCGATTTCGCTGCCGGGCGGCCACAACCGGGTCGCCGTCTACGATATCTCGGCCGGAACCGTCTATCTGCCGAGTGGCGAGAAGCTGGAGGCCCATTCCGGCATGGGCAACATGATCGACAATCCGCGCTACGTCAGCCAGCACAATCGCGGTCCGACGCCGCCGAGCACCTACAGTCTGACGCTTCGGGAATCGCTGTTCCATGGCGTCCAGGCACTGCGCCTTACGCCCGTTGGCGGCAATGTGTACGGCCGCACGGGGCTTCTCGCCCATACGTATATGCTGGGCCGGCGCGGCGATTCCAATGGTTGTGTGGTCTTCAAGGATTACCGCCGGTTCCTTGCTGCCTACCAACGCGGAGAGGTCACGCGCATGGTCGTCGTGCCCCGCCTTTCCGGCTCGAGCACGCGCGTCGCCTCGCGCTGATTGCTTCCTAGGCTGCGTTTTTCCCTGCGACCTTTTCCTCCAGCAGCGCAAAGTCGACGGCTGACCTGGCGTGGATTGTGGTGGTATCGAAGCCGGGGAGGGGAAGGCCGGTCGGATCGAGGATCAGGCAGATTTCCGTGCAGCCGAGAATGACGCTGTCAGCTCCTGCAGCCCGGGCGCGATGGATGATGTCCATCAGCTTTGCACGTGAACCGTCATAGATGTTGCCGGCGCAGAGTTCGTCGAAGATGATATTGTGCACGGTGGTGCGATCGTCCGCATCGGGCACCATGACGTCGACGCCGAGCGCTGACATGTGGTCGACATAGAAACCGTGCTCCATGGTGTAGCGGGTGGCAAGCAGCAGTGGCCGCTTGCAGT
The DNA here is from genome assembly GCF_052114685.1 of Rhizobium sp. 2YAF20. Taxonomy (NCBI): domain Bacteria; kingdom Pseudomonadati; phylum Pseudomonadota; class Alphaproteobacteria; order Hyphomicrobiales; family Rhizobiaceae; genus Rhizobium; species Rhizobium sp. 2YAF20. The sequence continues at coordinate 813,387 of NZ_JBFRFF010000001.1, forward strand.
CGGCGGACCTCAACGCTGCCGCCGTCTCCTCGATGATATGGATGAGGGGGATCGATACTTGGGCGGCAACCTCGTCGGCGATCAGGTGCATAGTGTTGGTGCAGATCAGCACGCAATCGGCGCCAGCCTTTTCGAGGCTTGCGGCGACGTTACCGAGGCGGGCTGCGGCGTCATCCCACCGGCCGGCCTTCTGCAATGCGACGATTTCCGCGAAATTGACGGAATGCATCAAGACCTCGGCCGAGGCGAGACCGCCGAGCTCTCCACGCACCATCTCGTTGACGAGGCGATAGTAAACTGCCGAGCTTTCGAAGCTCATGCCGCCGATCAGGCCGATAGTGCGCATTTGTCGCTCTCCGTTTTTCGTTTTGATGTCCTATATAGTGCGGCAATTGGGCCGCGACGTCTTTGCATTCTTTTGTCGTCTCGGTTGGATTTATGCTCTTCTTTTGCGCATAATTATCAAAGCGCGCAAACTAGCCGCGTCAACCTGGAGAACGTCGCCGATGCTGGACGACCGTGACCGAAAGATTCTTGATTTTCTGCAGGCCGATGCCGGTATTTCGGTGACCGATCTTGCCGAACGCGTTTCCCTTTCCGTCTCCGCCTGCTCAAGGCGCATTCAGCGCCTTGAGGAAACCGGCCACATCGCGCGGCGCATTGTCGTGCTCGATCGCGAGAAGATGGGGGTGCCGACGACGGTCTATGCGCTGATCAAGACAGCGCATCATTCCGACGAATGGATCGAAAAGTTTCGAAAGTCGATCAGCGATATTCCCGAAATCGTCGAAGCCCACCGACTGACCGGAAATCACGACTATATTCTGAAAATCGTGCTGCCTCGCGTCGAGCACTACGACGTCATCTACAAGAAGATCGTTCGCCGGGTCGAACTCTTCGACGTCGCCGCATCGATCTCGATGGAGGAACTGAAAAGCGGCATCACCATTCCCGTCAGCTATGCCGAGTGAGGTTCAGTTCGGTCAATGCTTTCAGGCGATTTGCCCCATGGTTGCACAGGTGCCATGCACAGTCGGAGATTGATGCTTGTCGGCAGCGGCTCTAGGCTGACTGCGAGGCTCATGAGGAAATGCCATGCAGGAACACCATGTCGTCGTCGTCGGGGGCGGTTTTGCGGGGTTGTATCTCGTCAACGACCTCAAGGGCCTGCCGGTTCGCATCACCTTGATCGACCGGCGCAATCACCACCTCTTCCAGCCGTTGCTCTATCAGGTTGCAACGACGCTACTGTCGACCTCCGAGATCGCCTGGCCGATCCGCAATCTCTATCGCGACCGGCCCGAGGTTACGACCTTGCTGGCCGAAGTCACAGGCGTTGACCGGGACGCAAAGACGGTCCTTTTGAAGGGTGGCGCGACTGTTGGCTATGACACGCTGGTGCTAGCCACAGGTGCGACCCATGCCTATTTCGGCCATGACGAATGGGAGCCGGTGGCGCCGGGGCTGAAGACGCTGGAGGATGCAACGACGATCCGGCGCCGCGTGCTGCTTGCCTTTGAGCGGGCGGAAATGGAGGAAGATCCGGCGGCTCGCGATGCGCTCTTGACCTTTGCGATCGTCGGCGCCGGGCCGACCGGCGTCGAGCTTGCCGGCATCATCGCGGAACTGGCGCGTGCAACGCTGCCGCCGGAGTTTCGCCGCATCGATACCAGGACCACCAGGGTCGTTCTGATCGAGGCGGGGCCGCGGGTGCTGTCAAGCTTTGCCGAAAATCTCTCCGCCTATGCCCAAAGGACGCTCGAAAAGCTCGGTGTCGAGGTGCGGCTTGGCCATGCTGTCACCGCCTGCACGGCCGAGGGCGTGGCGATGGGGGATGTCTTCCTGCCTTGCCGTACGATCGTCTGGGCGGCGGGAGTGCAGGCCTCGCCTGCCGCCACTTGGCTCGGCGTGCCATCCGATCGCGCAGGCCGCGTCCTCGTCGATCCGTCACTCAGGGCGCCCGGCGCAGAGGATATCTTCGTGGCCGGCGATACGGCCATGGTCCAATGGGAGAACGGCAAGCCAGTGCCCGGAATAGCGCCGGCGGCCAAGCAGCAGGGCGCCCATGTCGCCAAGGTCATCCGTGCAAAGCTTATCGGCAGCCCCCCACCGGCCCGGTTTCGCTATCGACATCAGGGAAGCCTTGCAACCATCGGAAAAAGCGCTGCAATCATAGATTTCGGCTGGATCAAGCTGCGCGGCTGGCTTGCCTGGTGGATATGGGGCATCGCCCATATCTACTTCCTGATCGGTACTCGCTCCCGATTGGCCGTCGCCTGGAGTTGGGTCTGGATCTATCTGAGTCGGCAACATAGCGCCCGGTTGATAACCCAGAAGGAAACGATGCGGGAAGAATAGGAAAGGCAGCCCTTGCGGGCCGCCTTTCGCAAATTTAGATATGCGATATCAGGCGAGCGTCGCGATATCGATAACGAAGCGGTAGCGCACGTCGCTCTTCAGCACGCGTTCATAGGCTTCGTTGACGTCCTTGATGTCGATCATTTCGATCTCGGCGACGATGTTGTGTTCGCCGCAGAAATCAAGCATCTCCTGTGTTTCCTTGATCGATCCGATACCGGAGCCGGTTAGGCTCTTGCGCCCTGCGATGACCGCGAAGGCATGGACGGGAACCGGATGTTCGGGAACGCCGACCAGCACCATGGTACCGTCGATCTTCAAGAGGTTGAGATAGGCGTTCCAGTCGATGACGGTGCCGACCGTGCAGATGATGAGATCGAAGGAGCCGGCGAGCTTCTTGAAGGTCTCGGCGTCGCTCGTTGCATAATATTCCTTGGCACCGAGTTTCAGGCCGTCTTCCTTCTTGGAAAGCGACTGGCTAAGCACGGTGATGTCGGCGCCCATGGCCGCGCCAAGCTTGACGCCCATATGGCCGAGACCGCCCATGCCGACGATCGCGACCTTCTTGCCGGGGCCGGCATTCCAGTGGCGGAGCGGCGAGTAGAGGGTGATACCGGCGCAAAGAAGCGGAGCACCGGAATCAAGCGGAATGTTTTCCGGGAAGGAGAGAACATAGCCTTCCTTGACGACGATCGAGTCCGAATAACCGCCATAGGTCGGCGTCGTGCCATCGGCTTCGAAATCGTTGTAGGTCTGGACGAGACCGGGCATGTACTGCTCGACATCGACATTACGCTCGGCGCAGCCGACACAGGAATTGACAAAGCAGCCGACGCCGACATGGTCGCCGACCTTGAACCTGGTGACGGCGGAGCCGATGGCACTGACGACACCGGCAACCTCATGGCCCGGAACCATAGGATACTTCGAATTGCCCCATTCGTTGCGTGCCTGGTGGATATCTGAGTGGCACAGGCCGCAATATTTGACCGAGATGACGACGTCATCGGCGTTCGGTTCGCGGCGCTCGAAGGTGAAGGGGACGAGTGGTTTTGACGCGTCGGTCGCGGCATAGCCTTTTGCAATAGCCATGGGTAACTCCATTTCAGGTGAGGGGCTGAGAGTATGCGCGGACTATGCAATATTTGGATGCCGGGGTGTTAGAGCGATCCTGCAAGCTTTATATATGATCCTGCAAATCTGCCTTCGCCCTGTTTCCCCTGAACGCGGGTCGGCTTAGCCAGGTAATGATCCGAAAACAGCTGGTTGCGCATGACACTTCCATTTCATCCTCATTCCGAGATTGCCTCGATCATTGCCCGTTTTGCTGGTGAAGACGGGGACTTCCCGACGGCGATCGACAATCTCGGCCTGTTCCGGCGATGCTCGCCTACGCAGCCGTTGCATACCGCCTACAAGCCCGGATTTGCCATCGTCGCGCAGGGCGCAAAGAGCGTGACGGTGGGAACAGATGTCTATCGCTATGGCGCTGGACACTACATCCTCACCTCGCTGGACCTGCCGGTTGCCTCGCATGTGACCGAGGCAAGCGTCGAAACGCCCTATCTCTGTTTCGGACTTGCGATCGATGCGGAAAGGTTGAGCGATCTTCTCGCCCGCGTCAGCATTCCGCGGCCCGCTGCGGCTGCGGACGGCATGCGGGGGCTTGCGGTCAACGTTGCCAGCCCGGAACTTCTCGATGCCTCGCTCCGGCTATTGCGGCTGCTCGACCGCCCGGAAGACATTGCCGCAATGGCGCCTCTGATCGAGCAGGAAATCCTATATCGCCTCCTCACCGGACCGGACGGGCCGCGGCTGTTGCACATCGCGCTTGCCGAAAGCCAGAGCAACAAGGTGGCACGTGCCGTCGGCTGGATCCGCGCCAATTTTACCGAGCCGTTGCGCATCGAGGAACTGGCGGAACGGGTCAATATGAGCGTCTCTTCGCTCCATCATCACTTCAAGACCGTGACCGCAATGACGCCGATGCAATACCAGAAGCAGCTTCGTCTGCTGGAGGCGCGGCGGCTCATGCTGATCGATCGGCTGGACGTCGGAACGGCCGGCCATCGCGTCGGATATCAGAGCCCATCGCAGTTCAGCCGCGAATATAGCCGCCTCTTCGGCCTGCCGCCGCTTCGCGATGTCGAGGGGATACGCAGCCCCATTGCAGCGGAATAGGTCGTTTTAATCGTAAAAATCCTGAATGTCCCATCCCGAAGGCTCTTGACGTCGAATGCTCTCTGCGCGATAAAGCCCGCGAACCGTACGGTACGGTACGTATTTGGGAGCGGCAATCGTGCCAAGCGATACAGCACAGTCAGGTGAGTTTTCGCCGCGCCAGAACGCTGTTCTGGAACAGGCGCTGCTGTTGCTGGTCGATGGCGGCGAGAAAGCGCTGACGACCTCGGGCGTTGCGCGCGCTGCCAATTGCTCCAAGGAAAGCCTCTATAAGTGGTTCGGCGACCGAGACGGCTTGCTGTCGGCGATGATCGCCTATCAGGCCAGCAAGGTCAGGACGTTCGAGCGCAACGGCGAACGGCTGACGGCGGCGAGCCTCCACGACCATCTCGTCATTTTTGCCCGCGATCTTCTGGAAGTCCTTGCCGGCGACGTTTCTCTGGCGCTCAATCGTCTGGCGATCGGCCAGTCGAACAGGGATGGTTCGAAGCTGGGCAAACTGTTGCTCGAGCGCGGCCGCCGGCAGATCGACCGGCGCGCGAGCGGGCTGATCGATGCCGGGAAGCGGGCAGGGCTGCTGCGCTTTGCCGATGGAGACGAGGCTTATCATACGCTCTATGGGCTGGTCGTTTCAGATCTGCACGTTCGCATGCTGCTTGGGGAGCCTGGCATGAAGGATACCGGCAGGCAGGCGGAAAAAGCGGTCAGCGCCTTCCTCCGGCTCTATGGCACGGAAAAGGTTTCGGCGGAAGCGGCAGCGACCGTCTGATGGTTTGATACTTACAACAGACAAGCAAAGGGAAGGAAAAATCAATGCGCGTCTATTACGATCGTGATGCCGATCTCAACCTCATCAAGGCCAAGAAGGTCGCAATCATCGGCTACGGCTCCCAGGGCCGCGCCCATGCGTTGAACCTGAAGGATAGCGGCGCGCAGAACGTCGCGATCGCTCTGAAGTCCGGTTCTCCGACCGCCAAGAAGGCCGAAGCCGACGGCTTCAAGGTCATGACCGTCGCCGAAGCCGCCGCCTGGGCCGACCTGATGATGATGGCGACCCCGGACGAACTCCAGGCAGACATCTACAAGGCCGACATCGCCGGCAACATCCGCGACGGCGCTGCAATCGCATTTGCCCACGGCCTCAACATTCATTTCGGCCTCATCGAGCCGAAGGCATCGGTCGACATCGTCATGATCGCGCCGAAAGGCCCTGGCCATACCGTTCGCGGCGAATACCAGAAGGGCGGCGGCGTTCCCTGCCTCGTTGCCGTTCACCAGAACGCTTCGGGCAACGCGCTTGAACTCGCACTGTCCTACGCCTGCGGCGTCGGCGGCGGACGCTCCGGCATCATTGAGACCAACTTCCGCGAAGAATGCGAAACCGACCTTTTCGGCGAGCAGGTTGTCCTTTGCGGTGGTCTCGTCGAACTGATCCGCGCCGGTTTCGAAACGCTGGTCGAGGCCGGCTATGCGCCTGAAATGGCCTATTTCGAATGCCTGCACGAAGTGAAGCTGATCGTCGACCTAATCTATGAAGGCGGCATCGCCAACATGAACTACTCGATCTCGAACACGGCCGAATGGGGCGAATACGTTTCCGGCCCGCGCATCATTACCGCCGAGACAAAGGCTGAGATGAAGCGCGTCCTCAAGGACATCCAGACCGGCAAGTTCACCTCGGACTGGATGCAGGAATACCGTGCCGGCGCGTCCCGCTTCAAGGGCATCCGCCGCATGAACGACAGCCACCAGATCGAGGAAGTCGGCGCCAAGCTGCGCGGCATGATGCCCTGGATCGGCAAGAACAAGCTGGTCGACAAGAGCGTCAACTAACTGCGTCGTCAATGATGGAATGGAGGCCGGGGCACTAAGCTCCGGCCTTCCGTCGTTTTGGACCGGTGGGCTTTGCGTTAGGCGCGGCGGCCGGAAACGGCGTGATAAAGCCACAACACGACGACGGCCCCGATAACGGAGACCAGGAGGCTCCATATATTCAACCCGGTTACGCCGGAAGCACCGAAGAAATTGAATATCAGACCACCGACGATGGCGCCGACCACGCCAAGGGCGATATCCATGATCATGCCAGAACCGCTCTTGTTGACGATCTTGCTGCCGATGAAGCCGGCGATCAATCCCAGAATAATCCACCCGATAACAGACATTTCTCTTCCCTCTCCTTGAATGGTTGCATGCCGCGACCATTTCATCTCTATGCTAGATGGATAGGATATGAAATCAAGGCTCGATCGGCCGCAGGCGGCTAATCGGCGCGCGGTTTGGCAATGACAATCTGGAAACGTGAAAGGATAGGGCAATGGGAATATTTGACGACGCCGTCCCCGGCGGAAATATCTCGAAGCCGATCATGATTGCGCTCGGCGCTCTGCTCGTCGGCAAACTATTGAGCGGCAGGAGCAACAGCGACGAAGTGGCTCCCCAGGGGGCCAATGCGCCGGCCAGCGATGGAGGACTGTTCGGCGGATTGGGCGGTCTTTTGGGCAAGCTGACCGAAGCGGGCCAGGGTGCTGCGGTCGACAGCTGGGTCAAGCCCGGCCCCAACCAGCCGATCTCGCCGGGCAGCCTCGGCGGCGCACTCGGATCGCAGACGATCAGCGACCTTGCGCGTCAAGCCGGCGTCAGCGAGCAGGAACTGCTAGAACAACTCGCCAAGGTCCTGCCAGGCGTCGTCGACAAGGCAACGCCGCAGGGGCAGGTTCCCGACATGGCTCAACTGTCTGCGATGCTGCGCTCCTGATAGGACGGCCTGTTTCGACCTAGCTCGAGTGCCTTGCTCCCGCAGGGGAGTGAGGGTTCTACTTGATTGCATTGACATAGAGCCAGGGCGTCGGCTTGCCATCGTAGCCGCCGCCTTCGCCCTTCGTTATTGAAACGTCTTTCCATCCGCCGGCCACCAAAATGTCACCGAGCCACTTGACGGAAGGATAGTTGTAGTAGCGGCCAAAGCTGTCATGTCCGTGGCGCGCTCCTGATTTAAAGCTGGCGTGAAGAACGCCGCCTTTTTTCAGCGCCTGCAGGATACGTTCAAGAATATCGGGCAGCGTCGAGCGGGGGACGTGGAGCAGACTGGCCTCGGCCCATACTCCTTCATATTGGTCCCGCGCCGCCAGGTCTTCAAATCGCAAAACCCTGACTGGCTTGCCGATCCGCGTCTCTGCCTCTTTCGAAAGTTGAGGCGACCCATCGGTGGCGGTGACATCGAAGCCGCGCGACATCATGTAGGCGCTGTCCTGGCCCCCACCACATCCAAGCTCCAAAATGGATGCTCCGGCGGCAAGCGCGCCTAAAAAGGCATCCAACCGCTCAGCAGGAAGAAGCCGGTCACGAGACGCGTAGACCTGCGCGTTCTCCTGGTAGAAAAAGCGGGTAGGATCGCTGCCCTTGGTCATCTCAATCTGCAACCTTCGCGACATAAATTACATTTTCGAAGTCTTTGAAATGGGCATCGCAAGTGACGATGTCGGCGCCATAGTGAAGAGCCGTCGCGTAGATGATCGCATCGGCTGTCGCGAGCCGCTGCTTCCTGCAGATTTCAGCCGCTTCGCGCGCAAGCATCGTGTCCAGCGGCACAACATTGCACTGCATCGTATATGCGATGAAGCTGTTGACCGCTTCTTCGCGTTTTTCCCGGTAAAGCCACTTGCTGAGCTCCAGCTGAACGATCGTCGGGACGATGCATTCATCCCGTGGAGGGATTTGCTGGGACAGTTGCTGAGCGAGCGCGGTTTTGCTGAGCCATTCGATCCAGACCGAACTGTCAACGACACGCATCAGAAGCGATCGCTTCTGTCGCGGTAGTCTTCGGTGTTGGCGCCCTCGGCTAGCCCGTGCAATTCTTCCAGCGTCGGAACCGGCATCAAGAGCACAGCTTTGCCTTTGGGAATGAACACGAACTCCTGGCCTGCGTTCCAATGTTGACGATCGCGAACTTCCTTGGGGATCGATATCTGAAATTTTGAAGAGAGAGTTGCCGACGCCATTCTTACCATTCCTATATCGATAGTAAAACCGTAAGAATAACATGCGTCATACAAACTGTGAAGGCATCTTTCGAATTTGGGGACATTCCACCTTCAACAAAATAGGTCAGCAATATTGACTTATCTTTTGTTGCGTGGTTTGGTCTTCTAAAGACAAAAAATTACGAGGAAGCCCCCCCATGTTCAGTTGGGAAAACATCTTTGCGACGCGCTCGAGCCGTATGCGCGCCTCTGAAATTCGCGAGTTGCTGAAGCTGCTGGAGCGGCCGGATATCATCTCCTTTGCCGGCGGCATTCCCGATCCGAAGCTGTTTCCCGCCGAGGAGTTCAAGCAGGCTTATAGTGACATCTTCGATAGTGAAGCTGTCAATTCGGCGCTGCAGTACTCGGTCAGCGAAGGCTACAAGCCGTTGCGCGAATGGCTCGTGCTGCAGATGGCGAGGATCGGCGTTGCCTGCGATCTCGAAAACGTCTTCATCGTCTCCGGTTCACAGCAGGGACTGGATTATCTCGGCAAGCTGTTCCTTTCTCCCAATGATACGGCTTTGGTCACCGCGCCGACCTATCTCGGCGCTCTCCAGGCCTTCAATGCCTATGAGCCGAGCTATGATCAGCTGACGCCGAACGGCAACCGGACGCCGGAAGCCTATCGCATCACCGCCGAACAGGCCGGCGGGCGTGTCAAGTTCGCTTATCTCTCAGCAGATTTCGCCAATCCGACGGGTGAGACGATCGATCTGGTGGCGCGCGAGAAGCTGATCGACCTTGCCGACGAGCTCGACATCGCGATCATCGAGGATGCAGCATATCAGTCGCTGCGCTACGACGGCGACCCGATCCCGCCGATCCTGTCGCTGGAGATTGCGCGCAAGGGCGACATCAATCAGACGCGGACGATCTATTGCGGCAGCTTTTCGAAGACGCTGGCGCCGGGGCTTCGCGTCGGCTTCGTCGTCGGCAATGCGCCGGTCATCCGCAAGCTTGTGCTGATGAAGCAGGCGGCCGATCTGCATTCCTCGACGATCAACCAGATGGCGATCTACGAGGTTGCCAAAAAGGGGTTCGACCAGCAGGTCGCCAAGGTGCGCAAGACTTACAGCCATCGCCGCGACTGCATGCTGGCCGCCCTTGCCAAATATATGCCGGAAGGCACCAGCTGGACGAAGCCCGAAGGCGGCATGTTCGTCTGGATCACCCTGCCGCGCGGCATGGATGGCGCCAAGCTTCTGGCGACTTCGCTCGAGACCGCGAAGGTTGCCTTCGTGCCCGGCCAGGCCTTCTTTGCCGACGGTTCCGGACCGAATACCTTCCGCGTCAGCTTTTCCTGCGCCGACGACCAAATGATCGAGGAAGGCATTTCGAGGCTCGGCGCGCTTATCGCAAGCGAGATGGCGAAGCTCTGAGGCTTCGCGTCGAACCGAACTCCCGGCTCAGATCCAGATGTCGTTCTGAGCCGTCCGCTCTCCACCGGCCTCGCCGGTATTTACAGTGCCGCGCGGCTCGATCATCATCATCTTGACCTCTGTTGCTGCGAAAGGTTTGTGTTCCACGCCCTTGGGCACGACGAACATTTCGCCGGGCTTGATCAGCACGGAGCCGTCACGGAAATCGATCCGCAGCTCGCCTTCGAGCACGATAAAGGCTTCGTCGGTTTGTGGATGATCGTGCCAGATGAAGTCGCCCTCGATTTTCGCGATCTTGAACTGGTAGTCGTTCAGTTCGGCGATAACTCGCGGCTGCCAGTGCTCGGTAAGCAATGCCGACTTCTGAGCAAGGTTGATCGGCGTATAGGTGTTTTGCGTCTCGGTCTTCACGGTCCGGCCTCTATGTTGTTCGGCGATATCACTAAGTGAAGACGTGCTGCCGGTCTTCAACGATCGTGCAGGCGGCAAGCCGCAATGGTCGTTCGATCTGCCGCGTCAGATTGGCTCTCACCCCTTCAAATGCGGAGCAACAAGCGAGAGGTCGGCTTCACTGAGGCGGTCGTTTGCGGTGTTCTTCTGGTGCCAGTAGGGATAGAGCAGCTGCGGCAGGCTGACGTCGTCGAGCCGTTGGCGTTCTTCGGCGCTTAGCTTCAGCTCGGCGGCAGCGAGGTTGTCCTTGAACTGTGCGTCCGTTCTGCCGCCGATGATCACCGAGGTCACGCCCTTGCGGCCGATCAGCCAGGATAACGCCACTTGGGCCGCCGAAACATTGCGGCTTTCGGCAATCGCCACCAGCGCGTCGACGATGTTCCAGAGCCTGTTTTCGTCGCGGATCGGCGGTTCGGTCCAGCCGGCGAACTGGCGCGTGCCTTCCGGCGTCGCCTGGTTGCGCCGATGCTTGCCGGAGAGGAGGCCGCCGGCCAATGGGCTCCATACGAGGATGCCGAGGCCCTGGTCGATGCTGATGGGCAGCAGCTCGTATTCGGCATCGCGTGCTTCGAGCGTGTAGTGGATCTGCTGGCTGACGAAGCGCTCGCGACCATCTTTTTCGCTGACGCCGAGCGCCTTCATGATGTGCCAGCCGGAAAAATTCGAGCAGCCGATGTAGCGCACCTTGCCGTGGCGGACGAGCGTGTCGAGCGCCTCCAGCGTCTCTTCGAGCGGTGTCTGCCCGTCCCATTCGTGCAGCTGGTAGAGATCGATAACGTCGGTCTTCATTCGTCTCAGGCTGGCCTCGCAGGCGCTGATCAGATGATGGCGCGACGAGCCGGCATTGTTTGGCCCGTCTCCCATCGGGAAGCGGGCCTTAGTGGCGATGAGGAGGCCATTCTTGCGCGGTCCTCCAATAATCTCGCCGAGAATTTCTTCGGAGGCGCCTTGCGAATAGACATCGGCGGTGTCGATCAGGTTGACGCCCGCATCGAGGCACATGTCGACCAGCCGCCGTGCCTCGCCAACGCCGAGGTCGCCGACGGTCTTTGCCCAGCCCTTGCCGCCGAAGGTCATGGTGCCCATCGTGATGGTCGAAATCTTGAGGCCAGAGCGGCCGAGCAGACGATATTCCATGGGGGTTCCTCCTTGGAAGACAGTATGAGAATGAGCGAAGATTAGAGGTACCAGATAGAGGCGTAGGGCGGTCGTCAAGGCCACCGGCAGCCGATGCGGTCTCAACGGGCTGGGCCGCTGTCACATTCATGTTAACCGGTATGGCTAGGAAGCAGACCCAGATCATTCAGGAAGTCATCATGAAAATCATCGTTGCTGCGCTTGCCGGCCTGCTTGGCGCGGGCCTTCTTTCGGTATCTGCCCATGCCGCCGAGTTGGTGCTCTACACGAGCCAGCCGAACGAGGATGCACAGGCGACGGTCGATGGATTCATAGCAGCCAATCCCGACATCAAGGTCGACTGGGTGCGTGATGGCACGCCGAAGATCATGGCCAAGCTCGAATCCGAGATCCAGGCGGGCAATCCTGTGGCCGACGTTCTCCTAATCGCCGACATGGTGACCCTGGAGCGGCTGAAGGAAGCCGGCAAGCTGATGGCCTACAAGTCACCGGAAGCCGTCAACTACGATGCAGCACTTTATGACGCCGACGGCTACTACTATTCGACCAAGCTCATCACCACGGGGATCGTCTACAATACCGCCGCCTCAATGAAGCCGACGAGCTGGCAGGACCTGACCAAGCCGGAGGCCAAGGGTCTCGTCGTCATGCCGAGCCCGCTTGCCTCTGGTGCCGCGCTCATCCATGCCCAGACGCTTGCAGGCGTCGGCAGTCTCGGCTGGGATTTCTACAAGAGCCTTGCAGGCAACGGCGCAGTTGCTGCCGGCGGCAACGGCCAGGTTCTGAAATCGGTGGCGTCGGGCGAAAAGGCCTACGGCATGGTCGTCGATTACATGCCGATCCGTGAGAAAGCCAAGGGTGCGCCGCTGGAATTCGTGTTTCCGAAGGAAGGCGTCTCCGCGGTCACCGAGCCGGTTGCGATCCTTTCGACCACCAAGCACGCAGATGCAGCCAAAAAGTTCGTCGACTACGCCCTGTCGGTCAAAGGCCAGGAGGGCTTTCTCAAGCTCGGCTATATTCCCGCCCGCAATGGCATGACGCTGCCGGCCGGTTTCCCTCCGCGCGACAGCATCAAGGTTCTGCCGCTCAACGCCGCCGTGGCCCTGAAAAACAGCGATCAGGACCTGAAGACCTTCTCCTCGTTCTACGGATCGAAGTGAGATAAAAGGTCAGCCATGACCGTTCATACGGGGCGTTGAATGTACGGATATGTCCGCCGGGGAAACAGTCAGCCAGTTTGGCTGTTTCCTTTCGTCGTTTTCGTGGTGTTGATCCTGAGCGTGCTGCCCCTAGCGCGGCTGGCGGAGGCCGGCACCGCGGCGCTTCTGCGCGGCGGGGCCTACGAGCTGATCACCGATCCTGCGCTATGGCGCTCGACCTGGTACACGGTCGAGACGGCCGTCTATGGAACGGTGATTTCTCTCCTCATCGGCTGCCTCTTTGCCTTTCTGCTGACGCTGACAGACATTGCCGGCCGTGGCTTGTTGGGCTTTCTCTTCGTCCTGCCGATGATGATCCCGCCGCAGGTAACAGCGCTCGCCTGGGTGCAGATGTCTGGGCCTTCCAGCCCGTTTTTGAAGGCGTTGCACATCACACTGCCGCTCGGCTCGCCGCAGCCGCTTTATTCGATCGGCGGCATCGCCTTGCTCTACGGCGTGCAGCATGCGCCGCTCGTCTATCTGGCGCTTCGCGCAAGCCTGATGACACTGCCGCGAGACGGGATCGAGGCGGCGCGGCTGGCTGGGGCGTCTGGTCTTCGCGTCTTCTGTGACATCGTCTTGCCTCTGTCTATGCCCGGCGTCATTGCCGGCGGGGCTATCGCCTTCGTATCCTCGGTCGGCAATTTCGGCATTCCAGCCATTCTCGGCATTCCAGCCTCAATCTTCACACTGTCGACGCTGATCTTCACCAAGTTTTCCTCTTTCGGCCCACGCACCTTCGGCGATATCGCCGTCCTGTCGATGATGATCGCAGTCATCTCGGTCGTTGGCCTGGCGGTTCAGGGCAGGGCGCTGCGCGGCCGCGACTACCGCCTCATCGGGCTATCCGGTGCGCCGGCCGCGTTATCGCTTGGGCGTTGGCAATATCTGGCTTTGCCGCTTGTGACGAGCATCCTGTTCGCTATGCTGGTGGCGCCTTTCCTTGCCCTTGTCGCCGGCGCGCTCGTGCCGGCCTATGGCGTTCCGCTCAGCCTGAAGACCGCGTCGCTCCACGCCTTCACGGAGATCCTTTTTCGCCAGACGGCGACGCGCACCGCCTTTTCCAATTCGCTGTTTCTTGCCGGAATGACGTCGATGTGTCTGCTGGCGATGACGATCCTCGTCGCCTATTCGCTGACGAAGCGCAGGGACGTTGCCAGCCGTCTCATCGCCGGGCTCATAGAAATCCCCTATGCCTTGCCGGGGATCATCGTCGCCGTATCGTTCATCCTGGTGTTTGCGGCACCCTTGCCGGTTCTTCATGTCACACTTTACGGTACGATCTGGATCATCCTGCTCGCCTACTTCTCGGCTTATTTCGCCGTCAGCCTGAAGCCGGTATTCAGCGCTTTCCTGCAACTCGATCCGGCCTTGGAAGAAGCGGCCCGCCTGTCCGGCGCCGGGTTCTTTCGCCGGCTTATGGACATCATCCTCCCGCTAATCGCGCCGGCAGCCGGAGCATCGGTCATCCTCGTCTTCCTGATCGCATGCAACGAGCTCACCGTCTCTGCCCTGCTGTGGTCGGCCGGAACGCAAACGCTCGGAGTGACCATCTACAATCTCGACGATAGCGGCAGCTCCGATCTCGCATCGGCAATGTCGGTGCTGGTCGTCGCCATGGTTGTCGGGTTGATGCTGCTACTGGAATTTCTCGGCAAGCGTCTACCGAAGGGAGTGCTGCCGTGGCGAAGCTGATCCTCGAGCGCGTCACCAGGGACTTCGGAACCGGACGCCTTGCCGTTGATGCCCTGTCGCTCGAAGTGCGCGACGGCGGCTTTCTCGCCCTGCTTGGACCGTCCGGCTGCGGCAAGACGACGGTGCTGCGAATGATTGCCGGGTTCGAGCAGCCGACCGCAGGGTCGATCCATCTCGGCGAAAAACGACTGGCGAATAGCGAGAGCCATTTGCCGCCCGAGCGTCGCAACATGGCGATGGTCTTTCAGTCCTACGCGCTCTGGCCGCATATGAACGTCGCCGACAATGTCGGATATCCTCTGAATGTGCGCGGAATTTCCGGCGAGCGTTACCGCGAGAAGGTAGGCCAGGCGCTAGCAACGGTCAGTCTCGGTGATTTCGCCGAGCGGCGGCCTGCCGATCTCTCGGGCGGACAGCGACAGCGCGTGGCGCTTGCCCGCTGCCTGGTAACGTCGCCCGATGTGGTCCTGCTCGACGAGCCTCTTGCCAATCTCGACCGTCATCTGAAGACCGAAATGGAGGAAACGTTTCGCGAGTTCCACCGACGCTCGGGCGCGACGATGATCTACGTTACCCACGACCAGAGCGAAGCCATGGCACTGGCAACCGATGTCGCCGTGATGTCGGAAGGCCGGCTGCTGCAGGTGGCTGAACCGGCGGAGATTTATGCGCGGCCGGAGGGCAAGCTGGTTGGCGGCTTGGTCGGGCGCGGTGCCATTCTGTCTCTGCCCTTGCCTGGCGATTGCGGGTCGCGCTCCCTCGGCTGGCCGGCTCTCCAACGGATGCTCGCGCTGCCACGAGGCGACGGTACATCCTGTGCGGACATTCTGGTGCGGCCCGAAGACGTCTCTCTCGACGCCGAGGGAATTTCATGCATGGTCGAAACCTCTCTATATGAGGGAGAGCGCTATGCGCTGCGCCTCGCGCTGCCTGATGGCCAGGTGCTCAGGGCCTATAGCCGCGTTGCAGCAATACCGGGTGAAACCCTTGCCGTGGCCATCCGTTTGGCATGGCGGCTTTGAGCGCTGCCGGCAACGCCAGCGTCAGATGGCGGTTGTTCCTGCTGTCTTCCTGTGCTTGATTTGCTCGTCTGTCCGAAGGAGAATCGCCGCCATGTCCAGCCAGGCCTTCCCGGTTTTCGATCTCGGTGTTTTTGAGGCGGCGACGGACGGCGAAAAGAAACGGCTCGGCGCGGTGGTTGACGAAATCTGCCGTTCCACGGGATTCCTTGCAATTTCCAATCATGGGATCGACGACGCCGTCATCGCCGCCATATGGGAGAAGGCGAGGGCTTTCTTCGACCAACCCGCAGAGATCAAACAGCAGGCGAGGGCGCCGTATCCGGGCTATCCCTACGGTTATCTCGGGCCTGGCACCGAAGCGCTAGCCAAGTCGCGAAATGTCGATACACCGCCCGATCTTAAGGAGAGCTTCAATGGCGGCCCGCTTGAGGTCCCCGTTGGCATGACAGACCCGGAAGCGCTCGGCTTCTGCTATGCTGCCACTATATGGCCTGAGGGAGCGAAAGGTTTTGCCGAGGCCTGGAAGGCCTATTATCGCTCCATGGAAGACCTTGCGGCGCGCATCATGCGTGTTTTTGCGGTGGGGCTGCGGCTGGAGGAGCATTTCTTCGATAGCTATGTCGATACGCCGATCAGCGCGTTGCGCGCGCTCAATTATCCGGCGCAGGATGTCGAGCCGAAGCCGGGGCAGCTTCGCGCCGGCGCTCACACGGACTATGGCAGCCTGACGATCCTGTTGCCAGAGCCAGGCTCCAGGGGGCTGGAGATCATCGCTCCCGATGGCGGCTGGACCGCGGTACCGCCGGTGCCCGGCGCCTTGGTCATCAACATTGGCGATCTGATGGCGCTCTGGACCAACGATCGTTGGGTCTCGACCATGCACCGCGTCGTCAATCCACCGCCCAAGGAGAGTGGCATGAAGCGCCGGCAGTCGCTTGCCTTCTTCCATCAGCCGAACTGGTTTGCCGAGATCGCCTGCCTGCCATCCTGCATGCGGCCGGGCGCCAAGCCGAAATATGAACCCGTCCTGTCCGGCCCCTATCTTATGGGCAAATTCAAATCGACGATGACGGCCAAGGCCGGCTAGTCAAGGCTGCGCCGATCATCGTCCGCATCAGGAACGTGTCCCATGTCTTTGCGTCTCGCCACCTTCAATATCGAAAACCTCATGACCCGGTTCGACTTCAGCGGGTTCCGCAACCTGTTGCACCAGGACCGGGTGCTGAAGCTTTTCGAGGTGCAGAACGAAGCCGTGTATCGTCAGCTGGAGCAGGCGCGGGTGGTTGCTGGCGCGGACGATACGCGGCAGATGACGGCACTTGCCATTGCCGACGCCGATGCCGACATCCTTTGCCTTCAGGAGGTCGACAACATGGCGGCGCTGGAGGCGTTCGAAAACGGTTATCTCTTCCGCATGGTCGGCAATGGTTACAGAAAGAGGTATCTGGTCGAAGGCAATGACAGCCGCGGCATTGACGTCGCGGTGCTGATGCGCGAGGAGACGCGGGACGGCGAGAGCATCGAACTCAAGGACATCACCAGTCACTCATCGGTGACTTATCGCGCGTTCGACCTGTTCAGCGACGAGCTGGCGGCACTCGGTCACCATATCGACGACCGGATATTCAAGCGCGACTGCCTTGAGCTCGATCTCAGGATCGGCGGCGTGCCGTTTGCGCTCTACGTCACGCACCTAAAGTCGATGGGTGGCCCCAGGGACGGCGTCGATGGCCGCCGCGCCACGATGCCGGTGCGTCGCGCCGAAACGCTTGCCGTGCGGCGGATCATTGAGAACCGCTTCGGCGTCGGCGAAACTGCTTCCAGGAATTTCGCCATTTGCGGCGACCTGAACGACTATCAGGAGCGGGTCGATGTCATCGGTAGCCGCCGCACCGGCTATCGCTTCGAACACCGGCACGAGGAGGCGAGCGCGCTCGATGTCTTCAGCGACGGCGGCTTTACCGAGAACGTCATCGCGCGGCGTTCGCCGCTTGACCGCTGGACGCTCTACCACGCACGCGGACCGCAGGAGCAATGGCTCTGCCAGCTTGACTATCTCTGGCTGTCGCCAGCATTGGCGCGGGCAAATATCGCCCACATTCCAGAGATCATCCGAGCCGGCCAACCCTATCGCACGATCTTTCCGCCGGGGCAGGAAATCGAGCGCTATCCGCGAACCGGCTGGGACCGACCAAAGGCCTCGGATCATTGCCCGGTGGTCATGACGCTCGATTTCAAATGAAGGTTTTGGATTTAAATGAAGATCACGCGAACTCAGAAGGAAGCCTTGCTGGAGGAAGACACGCGCCATTGGCCGGTGGAGCAGACCGTGTTTCGGGTCGGCCATATCGACCTGCAAGTTCTTGACGGCGATCATCCGTTCCATGCGCGCGAGAAAGCGGCCGCCCGCGTGAACTGGCAGGCGGAGATCGCTTCGAACCCGGCGCTTTTTGATGGTCGCATGGTGTTTCAGCATCGCCTGGCGGTGAGCGAGGAAGGCATCAGCGGCGAGGCTTATGTCGTTCCTTTTTCCACATTTCTATGGTGGCGCAAGCAGGCGGTGCGTGAGGGCGGCTTCCATGTGTTCGCCTTTCCGGTCCTCGTTACCTCCGACAATGCGCTCGTTGCTATCAGGATGGGGCAGCATACCGCCAATGCCGGCCAGGTCTATTTCGCGGCGGGATCGCTCGACGAGAGCGATATCGTCGACGGTCGCTGCGATATTGAGGGCAATATGCGCCGCGAAGTGCTCGAGGAAACCGGGCTCGACCTTGGCGATGCCGCTGCTGAGCCGGGCTATCACGCTTCGCATTTCAGGCACTCCCTGACAGTGTTTCGGCTGTTTCGCTTCGATGCCACTGCAGACCAGTTGGTCGCCCGGATCGAGGCGCATATGCCTCACGCGAAAGATCAGGAGATCGACGGTGCCGTCGCAATACGCTCCGCCGATCCGGCGGCGCAGCCCTACAACGTCTCGATGCTGCCGATCCTTGCGTGGTTCTTCGATCGGCAGAGATGAGCGCGCAGCCTTGCGCTTGGTTGCGCGGTCGGGCAGGTTGCAAATTTGGAAGTGATTGAAGGAGGCAGGGGTGTCACGCAGTTATAGCGTCTATGACGTGTTCACCGACACGAAGTTGGCAGGCAATCCGCTGGCCGTGGTCTTTGACGGCGACGGCTTGAGCGACGAGGCAATGCAGGCGATTACCCGCGAACTCAACCTGTCCGAGACGGTGTTCGTCCGCGCCGCGACCAATCCGGCCCACACCGCAAGCCTGCGCATCTTCACGCCGGGGCGGGAATTGCCCTTCGCCGGCCACCCGACGGTCGGCGCCGCGATAGCGCTTGCTGAACGCACCCATGCGAGACATGGAGGCGATCTCGATCTCGTTTCCGTTCTCGAGGAAAAGGTCGGCCCGGTGCGTTGCGCCGTGCGGCTGAAACAGGAACAGCCGAGTTTTGCCGAATTCGACCTGCCGCGAAAGTCGCAGCAGATCCTGCTGCCGCTCGAAAAACTACGGCTTGCGGATGCGCTTGGACTGAAGGTCACTGAAATCGGCTTCGAGAACCATGTGCCGTCGATCTGGACGGCGGGCGTTCCCTTCCTGCTGGTGCCGGTACATGACGTGGGCGCGGCGCAGCGGCTCGAATTCGATCCACTGCTCTGGGAGAAGACGGTACCCTTCGTCGACGGTTCGCTTGCATCCGCCTATATCTATTGCCGCGGCGCGGTCAATCACACCGCGAAATTTCACGCGCGCATGTTTGCGGCGGGCATGGGCATCGTCGAGGACCCGGCGACGGGGTCGGCGGTGGCAGCGCTCTCCGGCGCGATCCACCATTTCGACCGGCTGCCGGACGGTCATTATCCCGTCATCGTCGAGCAGGGAGTCGAGATGGGCCGCCCCTCCTTTATTCATCTCCATATCGATGTCGACGGCGGAGAAATTTCAAATGCGCGAATTGGCGGTCAGGCGGTGCGACTTGCTAGCGGCACGCTGGATATTTGATTTCATTGGATAATTGTCTCTTTGTGAAATTATTTTGCTGAATTGCGAAAGAAAATCAGCGAACCGGCTGGACAATGAAACCGATCCTATTTATATGCCCGGTCACGCCGTCAAAAGCGGTTACGGGTGATTAGCTCAGTTGGTAGAGCAGCTGACTCTTAATCAGCGGGTCGTAGGTTCGAGCCCTACATCACCCACCATTATCTCTCTGTATTGATTAGTTTATTGCATGCTCGGGGGTTCAGTCCCTGAGGTGAGGCGCAGATATATAATGGCCTAGTAGCAATGGGGGTAGGTCGATACGCTAGTCTCGCGAAGGGCCGCCAACATGCAATGAACTCATCGTTCTACACTTTGGTGTGAGGCCGCTTCCAATGGCGATCTCTGCATGCCAGTATCGCACAATGAAGTTCGCCCGGTTCGTTCACCGCCTTTCACTGCTCGTCGCTTTGCTTGGGCTCATCGTTGGTCCGATGAGCATCGGTACGGCTGGCAGCGCCATGGCATCTTCGGGTGCCGTGCGGACGGAAGCGATGGTCGGGATGGACATGGCGACGATGATCCAGTGTTGCCCAGGCAGCCAGCCGAACAAGGCGGACCGCGGACAAAGCTGCCCGTTGGCGCTGGTCTGCACGACGGCTATCGTTGCTGATGTCGCAGACGAAAACAGTTGGTCTGTCGTCATTCCGTGCCTTTCCCACCGCTTCGACGTGATGCCGCACGTTCAATTAGCATCTACTTTGATCGATCCGCCGGTCCGACCTCCCAAAGCCTGATCTCACATTATTCTGAACCTGCCAGCGGCATCACGTCGGACGTTTGATCGCGTTTGCGCTGATCCAATGGCGATCAATTTTGACTGAGCGCGTGGTGCGGACATCCGCCCCCTGATGAGATCAGAAACATGAACAAAAATCTCCCCTTTACAGGGGCGGTGCTTCTTGGCGGCGTGTTGATCGTCGGCTCTGCAGCCGTGTCTTTCGCCGGCACACAGGACTACGAATTCCAACCCGTCTCCACCAACGTCAAGCAGGGACAGGCGAGCCTCGTCTCCGTGCGATTGATCGACAAGCGCACCGGCAAGCCCGTTTCAGACGCCGTCATCCTCACAACGCGGATGGACATGGCTCCTGAGGGCATGGAGATGATGACCACCCCGGTTGTGGCTGCCGCGTCCACGGAGCCCGGCGTCTATGCTTTCAAGAGCGACTTCGTCATGGCCGGCGGCTGGCGGTTCAAGCTCGCCGCCAAGGTCCAGGGCGAACCCGAAACCATTCAGGGCGAAGTCGTCCTTAAAGCGGCTCCTTGAACACGACAATACGTGTGACAGCCACGCTCTCCCTCGCCGTATTGCTCGGCGGGGGAGGCTATTGGGCTGGCACGAAGGACCTTGGTTCACGGCTCGGTCTTCCGGTTGCCGAAGCAGCCGTCGCCGCAATGGCGAAACCGAAGCAAGTGCCGATGGGCGCGGTAATGCCTCCGTCGCGGTCGCAGTCGGCTTCATCGCGCTTGCTGGCGTGGCCGCGGAGACGGGGGTCATCATGCTGATCTACCTCGACCATGCCATGAAGGAGCAGCTCGAAATCTGCGAGGCTGAGGGGCGGACGTTCACTCGTTCCGATCTTAACCGCGCCATCATGGTCGGTGCTGCCGAGCGGGTGCGGCCGAAGATGATGACGGTCGTGGCGATCATGGCAGGGCTCGTTCCCATTCTCTGGCGGACGGGAGCGGGTTCCGAGATCATGCAGCGCATCGCGGTGCCGATGATCGGCGGCATGGTGTCGTCGACCTTGCTGACGTTGATCGTCATCCCGGCGGTCTACGGGTTGGTCAAGGGATGGCGGCTCACGATCGTGACAAGTGCGACCAGGCCAGCTTCGAAAACGACTTGCGCGATCTCGAAGCTGCCGAATGAAATGCGAAGGGTGGGCTCAGACAGGAACCCGCCCTTTCGCCAAATTGTATCGCTTTCATCAAGCCGTCACGAACGGAGGCTATTAGGCAAATAAATCTGGATGTCTGGATATATGGATAAAAAATCCGTTCTTGCCGCGATGGCGGCGCTCGGTCAGGACACGCGGCTGGATGTCTTCCGTCTGCTGGTCGGTGCAGGCCCTCAAGGCGTGCCGGCCGGCGAGATTGCCTCGCGGCTGGGCACCGTGCAGAACACCATGTCGGCGCATTTGAAGATCCTCGATCAGGCAGGACTGGTGCTTGCCGAGCGCGATGGGCGGGTGGTGCGCTATGTCGCCGACATGGCCGGCTTTCAGGGCCTTCTCGCCTATCTCATGGAGGATTGCTGCAATGGCTCGCCGGAGCTTTGCCGTCCGGTGATCCAGACCATCACAGCAGTCGTTGAAAGGCAGCAAACATGAGCGACAAGGTATTTAACGTCTTATTTCTCTGCACAGGCAATTCGGCCCGGTCGATCATGGCGGAATCCATCCTCAATGTTGAAGGCAAGGGCCGTTTCCGCGCCTTTTCGGCCGGCAGCCATCCCAAGGGTGCGGTACACCCCTGGGCCATAAGAACCCTCGAAGCGCTCAACTGTCCTTCCTCCGGCTTCGGTTCCAAGAGCTGGGACGTGTTCGCCGAACCGGGTGCTGCGCACATGGACTTCATCTTCACGGTCTGCGACGACGCAGCCGGGGAGGCTTGCCCGGTTTGGCTGGGACATCTTGCGACCGCCCATTGGGGAATAGAAGACCCCGCCGCCGTCGAAGGCTTAGAGGTTGAGAAAGGCCGCGCGTTCGCCCAGGCCGCCCGCTATCTCAGGAACCGGATATCGCTTTTCGTTAATCTGCCGCTGGCGACCATCGACAAGCTCTCCCTGCAGGAGCAGCTCGAAGAGATCGGCCGCACTTCGCCGAGTGCCGGCTGATGGCAATGGCTTTCAATCTATCGCGACGCCTTGTCGCAGAAGCGCTGGGCACCGCCATCCTCGTTGCCACCGTCGTCGGTTCTGGGATCATGGCGGCAAAGCTCACCAACGACGTCGCCCTTGCGCTGCTTGCCAATACGATCGCGACAGGCGCGATACTCGTCGTGCTGATCACCATCCTCGGGCCGATCAGCGGCGCGCACTTCAACCCGGCGGTCACCATGGTCTTCGCGCTACGGCGGCAGATCGGTGTACAGGCGGCGCTCCTCTACGTCGTCGCCCAGCTTGGCGGTGGCATCGCCGGCTCGTTCCTGGCCCACGCCATGTTCGAGTTGCCGATCATCCAGTTTTCGACGACGGTTCGCACCGGGTCGGGGCAATGGCTCGCGGAGGCGGTTGCCGCCTTTGGCCTTGTACTCACCATCCTTGCTGGCCTTCGTGCGCGGCCAAAAGCCGTTCCCTGGCTGGTCGGGCTCTATATTACGGCCGCCTACTGGTTCACTGCCTCTACGTCGTTTGCCAATCCGGCGGTCGCCATCGCGCGGGCGTTCTCAAATACCTTTTCAGGCATCCGGCCGATCGACCTGCCAGGATTCATCATTGCGGAATTGGCGGGCGCGTTGCTCGCCTCGGTTCTTGTCGGCTGGCTGCTGACAGAACAGGAACCGGTCGAACACGTGCTGAACAAGCTGAAAGGTGCGGAATGACCATGGACGTCACCATTTACCACAATCCAGGCTGCGGAACCTCGCGTAACACGCTGGCGATGATCCGCAATGCCGGGATCGAACCGACCGTCATCGAATACCTCAAAGATCCGCCGCCGCGCGAACAACTCGTCAAGATGATCGCCGATGCCGGACTGACCGTCCGCCAGGCCATCCGCGAGAAGGGCACGCCCTTTGCCGAGCTTGGTCTCGACGACCCGGCGCTGACCGACGATCAGCTTCTCGACGCCATGCTGAAGTATCCGATCCTCATCAACCGACCCTTCGTTGTGACGCCGCTCGGAACTCGCCTCAGCCGTCCGTCCGAGGTCGTCTTCGAGATCCTCCCGAACACGCAGAAGGGGCCGTTCGTGAAGGAGGACGGCGAGAAGGTTCTCGACGAGAAGGGTCAGCGCATTGTCTGATTTACCTGCGGCAGACGCCGAGCATCTCCGCAAGCCCGACATCGAGGCGTTGCGTCCGCCGTTGTCGAGCCACAGGCCACGGATTCGAAACCTTTACGGGTCGCTCCGTCAGGTTTCCTACAGCCGTCTTCTCGCCCACGAGGCAAGACGGCTGCTCGAGCACTTCGGAGCCGAGGCCCGCGTCTTCGATCCGGAGGGACTGCCGCTTCCAAATGGCGCGCCTGGGATGCGAAAGCGAACCAGGTTCTTCTCAGGTTCAACGGTCGTTGATCGAGGGAAGGGTCGAATCACTTTTTGCAAGCTACTCCCGGTGCCGCGGATCGATGTCCCTCCATGCCCATAGGGTGCGAACGGCGGCGTTTCCGGCTCTTCCGACTCGAGTATCATTTCATCGTTTGCCGAGTGTCAGACGAGGCTGGCAGGTAGAGTCAGATCCACATCGACATTCGTCGCCGGTCACGGCTTTAGGAATATGGCCTTGAGAGCAAGAAAGATCACAGCAAGCCCCGCCGCATTACGCGGCGGGCCTTTGCCGTAACCGCCGCCGGCTTAGGCGTGAGCGTGGGGATGGCGGTAGTCCCAGACTGCCCAGAGCGATACCACGACAACGAGTAGCCCTAGAACCAGGCTGGTCCACATCGCGTTCACATTGGTTGCAAAACTGAGCAGCCAGGGAGATGCAATCAACCAGAGGCCGAGCACCAAGTTGACCCATTCCTCCCATTCGGCGAAAGCCGAAAGCGCTGCAATCGCCAGCCCACAAAGCATGACGCCGACGATCCACGCGTTCCAGCTTGGCATAGTTTCGGCGGCAAAGCCGACGAACCACGGTGAGATGAACAAACATATTGCCAGGACAAGATTAGCCAAATCCTGCCCCTTTCTTCCTTCCAATAAAGTTTTTGCCATGACAACCTCCCAGGTTGGAGCTTAACTAAGGCATTGCCTCGCGTGCGTGCACGCCTAAGTATATAAGTAATTTTGAATGAACCATCATTCAAGGGATTGCGGGCGCTCAGTCTTGAAATTTACTAATACAGCGGTTTTATATTCCGCGTTCAAACCAACAATTTCGGCTGCGCCTACGATTTAATTCAGCGGTGCCGCAGAAACGAGAACAGCATAGGCGAAAAGGCGGCTCGATAGCATCCATTACACCAACTCATCTGTAGGCCCGCTGTTAAACTATTTATCTTCCTATTCATTGAACTGCGAGTATGAGGTTTGGGTCATTGGACTGGGTCTATCGGGGCAGGCGCAGTTTTCAGCATGACGCGACGCGTTTCCGACACCGCGCTCCGGTCCTTTAATGCGATAGGGAAAGAGGATGTGGCAGCATTGGACGAGCAGGGAAGGGCATCCAATCGAAATTGCACTCGACGACTGCGGCGGGCCGCAGCTGTTGGTGAAAGTGTCAGACCACCAACGCCAATTGAGCGACAATGCGTTAGCGACGAGGAACGACAACGACCGTCATACTGGATGATGGGTTGTCCGATTTATTGCTTCTGAACGACTGCCTGAGCTCCCGTCGCTCCTTAGCCGTAGATCTCCGCATCCGCTCTCTGTCGCTGTTGGGGCAGGCCGCCGATTGACGCCTCCCGAGGTGCCCGGAGCGCCACCTCCTGTATCACCAACAGATCAAGATTGAGGAGTTTCAACATGTCAAAAAGAACAGCCGTCGTCACTGGCGGCGCAGCCGTCATCGTTGCTGCCGCCGATGTCATTCCGGCTCATGAAGTCCAGGTAAAAGCCTTCGGTCTCTTCGTCCGCCGGAAACATCGTCTCGATGCGCATTTCCTCGGCGACTATAGTCTGCGGCGTGCCGACCGTGGTGATCATCGAGAACAGATTGAGGGTGAGCTGGTTTTGACGCGTCGGGAGCCGTCTCGAGGGTATGGATTGGAAAATGAGGCATTGCATGACCTTTCAGATGTAAGGGCTAGGGATCGCGCGGTCGTCCGCCCGCGCTTGATCCGACCATCTGAAAAAATCGGTATCGTCTCAATTACCTGGGAGGTAATCACTCGCAGAGCAAGGGCGGCTCAGCCGTTGGTCCAGAAGCTTAGGTGGATCGTGCCATCGACCGCGGCCGGCACGACCCAGCCAACTGCTGGTCTTCCGTAGTTGGCGCGTTTGCGACCGATGCTACCGTTGCGCAATGGCCCGAGGCTGCCACTGGCTCATCGGCGAATTGAAGATCGGCTTGCCATTTAGAATGACGCTCAGGGGTGGATAGACGGACAGCCATGCGTCATACCGTCGGCTACCGGCGCCATGCCACATCGTGTTGTATAAATCCATGAATGTATCGAATTTATTCCACACGAAGGCCGGTAAATACCCGTTATTATAGGCGAAAATGCAGTAATAAAAAATGGCCCCGATCTGTATCGTAAGGGCAATATGCAATGTTAGTGAAATTAAGGATTGCGTGTTTCGCATTTAAATTTCGCGCTAGTTGCCAAATGTCAGCTAACAGCTGAGCGCTTCCCGCCCAAGTTCATTCAGGTGAATTCGAAAAAGCTATTGCGCTCGGCAGTTTGCTCGGCTTCAGGCTAGCCGTATCGCAGGATTACCCCTGGCGACAGGGAGTGCTTGTCACGTCAGGCGTCTCCAATTAATATTTTGAAAAATAAAGAATTTTCTGTCATAATGCAGTCGTGGCGGCACCATTTACGCGTGTCGCGTCAGGTTCCGACCATAGAAATGCCGACCCCGGCAGGACAGGTCAACGCAATCTCCTCTTCGGCCAGGCTACCGGCGAAAGGAGGTGCGTCATGGTACGCAATATGATCCCCAGCCTCATCGGAACCGCCACAATGGCGCTTGCGGTAATGGTACATCCGGCAGCGGCACAGCCCGTGCTCAATTGCGCCGAACACTCCAAAGTGGTCGACTTCCTTGGCTCGCACTATTCCGAGACCCTTCAGGCTGTCGGCTTCATCAACCAGGCGGCAATTCTAGAGGTCTACGTCTCTGAGAGCGGCAGCTGGACTATGCTCGTGACCAACGCCAACGGTAGCAGTTGCGTGGTCTTTGCCGGCCAGAGCTGGGAAACGATCCCGGTGGTTCCGGGACTGAAAACGTGAAGAGCACGGCCTCTCAAGCGCTTTGCGCATTCACAAGGCGCGCAATTGCGTGGCAAGGGCCGGAATAGGACCTATTCGAAATCATGCGGTAGCCGTGAACGTATGAAGAACTTGTATTGAGACGTATGCTGCAGGGCGTTGAGCCGCCACGACTGCACCGTTTCTATCGCTGATAACTATGCCGGTTGGCGCGCTCAACACTGCCACTGTCATGCTCTACGTCAGCCGCGATGATCGCGAGATGCACTCGCATTAACTCACAGCGTCGATGGTCCCCATGTCAGGAATCGAGTTTCAGCGAGAGCTGTACCGGTCGCTTTACCCGATAGGCGTCCAGGGTCCTGCCGATCTGGATTCGGGAAAAAATTTCCTTGCGCCTCTGCTCGTCCCGTTCCCTTGCGGCTCGCGATCTTGCCACGACGGCAAGGGCTCTTTCGATGACTACCTCTGCGTTGGTCATGTCACATCTCCATCTGTTCCCTTTATGTTCTCATTTTGAGATATGAAAGTCAAGCGGTCGGATCAGTGA
Organism: Rhizobium sp. 2YAF20; assembly: GCF_052114685.1. Classification (NCBI taxonomy): domain Bacteria; kingdom Pseudomonadati; phylum Pseudomonadota; class Alphaproteobacteria; order Hyphomicrobiales; family Rhizobiaceae; genus Rhizobium; species Rhizobium sp. 2YAF20. The sequence goes on from NZ_JBFRFF010000001.1 coordinate 840,474, forward strand.
CGACTGGTTGAGCCCACATCGGTTTGCTTCTCTGCTGAAAAAATTGGAATTGAGAGAACGGCCACGTGATCTCGTGGCGGCGTGAGGAGACGTCAATCAACTCGCCCGACCCCGTTCTAAAACTAACGGCGGTCGCGTCCCTTGGCGCTTGTGGCAGAAATCATCGCGGTTTGCGACGATTTTTTAAGCGGGTATCGAATTTTCGCGATGGCGATAGCGGGTCTAGCCGCCGCAGGTGCGAAGCTGGCTCTGGTAGGTCAACGCCATGTTGGAGACGCGTTGGGCAGAGCGCTGGATGTCGGCTCTGCCACGCCATGCCCCCTGCGTATAACCGTCGTGTCCGTAATAGTAGGCGAGGTAGAGGCTGTAGCCGTCGTTGAGCGCGATGCCGTTCTGGACATGGCTCTGGGCGTGATACCAGCCGATGAAATCGATGGCGTCGGCGAAATTGGTGCGGCTTGCGCCCCAGTGGCCGGTCTCTCCCCGGTATCTCGACCATGTGCCGTCAAGTGCCTGCGAGTATCCATAGGCGCTCGAGGGCCGTGTCCACGGGATGAAGCCCAGCAGCAAGGTGCGCGGCGGACGGGCATAGGGGTTGAAGCCGGATTCGGCGTAGATGGTCGCCATCAAAATCGGGACGGGAACGCCGTATTCGCGCTCGGTGCGCTCTGCCGCCCGACGCCAATTGTTGAAAAGGCCGTCGCGCTGTTCGAATATCGCGCATGCCGATCTGATTTGATGTGGCGCCGTGGCGCAGCCTGCGAGCAGGACAAGGGGGGCGACAAACGCAATACGCATCGCTGAAATCTCTCTTTTGAAGAGATTACTAGCGGGTAAACGTTAAAGGCGGGTATTTAGACAATCCCAAATTCGCTCATCGCGCCGTGTTCAGGCGTTTAAGACGATCTTCCGAAGACATGGCTCGGAAGAATATTTCTTCCCGCGGGGCCGTCAATGCTTGTGGCTGCCGCCTTCCATGAGGCTGAAAACCAGAATTGCGCCAAGCACGACAACCAAGGCATAGTCGAACGGGGTCAAAAGTTGCAGAATTGCCATGATAGTCTCCTCCTTGAGGAGAAATGCACGAGATATACAGTCGTTCCGTGCATTATGAAAATATAATATGCTGCAGCGCACGCGACCGCAGATCGTCGTGATCGAAAACGCGGCTGCATTGTCAACAAATTTCGTAGAGTATATTGATCCCTATCGGTTTTTGGAACTGCCGCTTTGGCAGCGCGGATGGGATGACGATGGAGCAGGGAGGCGCGATGACGACGCGGAGAGAGCCAAAGCCCGTGGTGGCCATCATCGGCGGCGGCGTTTCGGGTGCCGGCGTCGCCTTTCACCTAGCGCGCTCCGGCACGCTTGGTCCGGACCGGCTTTTCGTCTTCGAACCGCGCACAAGGCTCGGTCCAGGGCTTGCCTACGACACGCTCGATCCCGCGCATCGTATCAATGTTCCGGCCTCGCGCATGAGCCTGATGCCGGATGACGTCGAGCAGTTTCAGCGCTGGATCGTTGACAACGATGCCGTCTGTGGCGACGACGACGCGACGTCCGCCGATGGCAATCTCTTTGTGCGCCGCGGCCTGTTCGGCACCTATGTCAATGCCATGGTACAGCCCTTCGTCGATAGTGGCGAGATCGCCCATATTGCGGAGCGGGTGGTCGAGGTCGCGCGGCACAACGGCCGCTGGCTGATTTCCAGCGAAGGTGGCAGGCAGCTCGAGGCGGATATCCTTGTTATTGCCACCAGCCATCCTTCTCCGGATGCGCCGAACGCGCTTCAACAGGCTCTCAAGGATCATCCGCGCTTCGTTGCCGACCCGACGAGGGCGGATGCTCTTCACGCAATCCGGCCATCCGATCGGGTGCTGATTGTCGGCAACGGCCTTACCTCCTCCGATATCATTGCCTCATTGGCCCTTCGTGGCCATGAGGGGGCGATCACCGCGATTTCCCGGCGCGGGCTGAGGTCGCGGGGCCACGCACGCATTCAGCAGGAGCTGTACGGCGATTTCGTCAGTATTCCCGCGCGTACAGCGCTGTCTCTGTTGACGCGCATACGCCAGGCTATCCGGGCGGCGGAGGGGGAAGGGCGCAGTTGGCATGCGGTGATCGATCAGGTGCGCTTTCAGGGCGGGGAGGTCTGGCGGGCGTTGCCGCTTGCGGAGCGACGCCGCGTCGTCAGGCACTTGCGGCCGTTCTGGGACGTGCACCGGTTCAGGATTGCGCCACAAGTCGAGGATGCGAGCGAGCAAGGGATCAAAGCGGGGAGGCTTACGATTCTGGCGGCTTCGGTCGAGGAGGTTCGCAGCGACGGCGCGCAGATCGATTGCCGTCTGCGGCTCAGCCGTTCGGCCCGGCGCGTCGAACATCGATTTGACGCGGTCGTGGTAACGACGGGCCCAGGTCACGGCGGTATCCTTGGCAGCCAGCCATGGATCCGACAGCTCGCGGAAGCCGGCTATCTGTCGCTCGACGGTACCGCGCTCGGGCTTGCCTGCGACACGGCATCGCGCGCCCTGGGGCTTGGCGGCGAGGTTTCGCCGCAGCTCTATATCTCCGGCCCGCTGGCGCGCGGCACCTTCGGCGAGCTGATGGGGCTGCCGCAGGTGTCGGAACATGCGCTCTTCGTTGCCGACGAGATCGGCCAGGCTCTGGGTCAGAATAGGTTCGGCGCGCTCGATATTAGTGCCGCGTGACACTGCTCGCCGGCGTGGCAATCGTTGCATCGGCGATACATCTGCGGGATTTTAAGAACATAAACTATACAATTTGTGAGTTATTGCCTTGTTTGCGGCTGATTCTGGGGATATTTCCTGATCTTAGACGTTCGATCTGCTGCATACGCCGTTCTTGATAGACGCGCCGATGACGTGCCGGATTTTTGGCAACTGAATTTTCAGTAAAGCGAAGAGCAATGCTTACGAAAAAAGGGAAATACGGATTGAAGGCGCTGGTCGATCTGGCTCGCCTCGCTCCGGGCGAGACCGCTTTCATCAACGATATCGCCTCGCGCAACAATATCCCGAAGAAGTTCCTTGATACCATCCTTTTGGAATTGAGGAATTCGGGCGTTCTGCGCTCAAAGAAGGGGCCGGGCGGCGGCTATTCACTGTCGCGGCCGGCTGCCGATATCCGCATCGGCCACGTCATTCGAACGCTCGATGGTCCGCTGGCGCCGATCCGCTGTGCCAGCCGCACGGCTTACGAAGCCTGCGACGACTGTGCCGATCCGGAGCGCTGTCAGGTGCGTCGTTCGATGACGGAAGTGCGCGATGCGATCGCTTCCATCCTCGACAACATGACGCTCGAACAGTTTGTCGCCACCGGAGGCCGTGGCATCGAGGCGGGGGACGAAGATTTCCGGGCGTCGAACGCCAGCTGACCGCATATTCCTTGATCCCGCCTTGTCACGCCGGCCTCGAGCCGGCGTTTCGATTTCAGGGCACCTCGTTTTTCGGCGGCTCGATGTCGTTTAGATGATAGTTTCCAACGGTGTGATGTTTCTGCGAAGTCGGTTCTCGTGCCGCGTGGGCGCGGGCGTTGCGCCAATGGCGGTCGAGGTTCAGGCCTATCCGCGTCGAGGAAGTGCCGGCAAGCTCGAACAGCGCCGTTGAGGCTTCGATCCCGATTTCAGCCGCCAGCGCACTTGCACCCACGACTGAAAGCGCTGCGTCGATAACGTGCGCCTCGGTCGCATTGATCTGGGCGATGTCGAGTTTCCCACCGGCCCGTTCGATCATCGCGGCTGCCGCTTCGATGCGGACCGCAATCTCGCCGATCCGCGCGATCGTCAGCGGATTGTCGGCAGCGCGCCTGATGCCGCCGTCCATCCGGGGTTGGGCATTGCTCCTGACGAAGTCTACCGTCGCGGCGAAAGCAGCGCGGGCAATGCCGAGGTCGACACCGGCGCGGGTAATCCGCCCGACGGCACCGATCGTCGTCGGTTGCTTCAGACCGTTGTCGAGGCGGATGACCGCTTCGGCATCGACGTAGACATTGTGCAGGATCGTCGTCCCGCCGCCGTTGGTGCGCTGACCGAACCCGTCCCAGTCATCGATGAGCTGAATGCCTTCGCTGCGCCGGGGCAGGAGGGATAAAACCCGTTCGTCAGCGGGATCGCGTGCGAAGACAGCAATCCAATCGGCAAAGAGAATGCCCGTCGAATGGGCCTGCCGGCCACCGAGCCTGTAGCCGGCGCCATCGGCTGTCAGCCGGGTCTCCTGGGCGATTGCCGTCGGCGCGGAAAATGCGCCGGCCATGCGATCACCGGTAAGCGCCCGCGCAAAGGCGATTTGCTTCTGCTCCTCGTTATCGGCCAGGCGCAAGATTTCGAGCACATGGAAGTGGCTCTGCGATATCTCGGCAATCGAGGGGTCGCCTTGGGCAAGGATCGCGATGATTTCCGCAAGTATGGCGTTGGAGATGTCGAGCCCCTCATATTCGGAGGGAACGGAGACGCCGAGCAGGCCGGATTGCGAGAGAGCTTCCAGCTCGTCGTCCGGCAATATGCGGTTGATGTCGCGGTCGCTGGCGAGCCTTGCAAAATCGGCGGCAAGCGAGCGTGCGGCTTCCAGCGCCTCGTCATCGCTTTGGATAAGGCGTGCCGGGGGTCGGGTGCGCTCGTGCAACTGCGATACGGTTCCCATCCATCACTCCATCAGCTACCCGGTATTTGTGACTTATCCGCGAGCGCGGGTAAGTCCGTCTATTCTACAGATGATGCTCGCATTAGATTTTCTTTGCTTATCTGCCGGTCGCCTGTTGGAATAATAAGCGCCACGCCGGCAAAATGTAGTCCAACGTCGTTTTTTCTTGGCCAGTCGGTCGGCCGTTTCGGAGCCTTCGTTAAGAACCTTCTCACGGGGTGCTTGCAAGAAAGCGCTTGCTAGAAGCGCATTTTCGCGCTTTGTTATACGACTAAACGTGTAGACTATTAACACATCGAAGGTTGGCCCGGCGGGGATTTTCGCCCGTGTTTGCTTCGATGTCGTCGGATCGGTTGTCGATTTCCATGCCGATCCCAGAGCGGCCAGGGGCTCATGTGGCCGCAGCCCGCAACTGTGCGGATGGCAGGCAAGCGCGTATCAGAGTGCCTAGAAAACCATGATCGACCATCTCCAACGCAGGAGTTGATATGACGGTTCGGGGACTTTTTTCTTCACGGGTAGCGGCTTCGGCCCGGCCTTCCGCCATGCCACGCATCGCCGTCGTTGGACGCGGCTTTTCCGGCATGATGACTGCGATCGCATTGATGAAGACCATGCGGACGCCGTTTCATCTGCAGCTCTTCGACCCGAATTCCAGCGTCAGCGGCGGGCAGGCGCTCGCCTCTGGCCATTCCAGCGAAATTCTCAATAGTCGTGTTCGCGACCTTTCGGTGTCCTCGGGCGATGCCGATGATTTCAATGATTGGCTTTGCGCCAATACTGAATTTCGCACCGCCGTGCCGGCAGCCATACCGGGTTTCCAGCAGATCTTCGTGCCGAAAAGCATCTTCAGCGACTATGTCTACGAGCGATTTTCCGAGGCGCTTGCTGCCCGTCGGGACATATCGGTGCAGGTCAGCAACGACCCCGTTCTCGCTCTTCGCCGCAGCCGAGGCAATCGCTTCCTCGTGGAAAGCGCCAGTGCGTCCAATCCCCTGTTCGACACCGTCATTCTTGCCACCGGATATGGCATCGGCGATCCTCAAACGGAGGTCGCCAGTGCGGCCGATCCATCCTCCCCGGTTCGCGCCCGCCGACTAGTCGCGCGCCCGCATACGGTTCTCCTTGGCAGTGGCTTGCGCGTGGTCGATCGACTGCTGCAAATGCGTGAAAGCGGATATAGCGGCCAGATCACCATTATTTCCAAACATGGCTTCCTTCCGCAAAGCCACACCCGCATCAATGCTGACCCGGTTTTCCCGGCTGAGGCAATGCCGGCGCGTTTGAGCGGGATCGTGCGGTTCGTCCGTCAGGCCTGTCGCCAGGCGGAGGCCGGCGGCCAGAACTGGCAATCGGTCATGAATGGTTTGCGCAAACACGCCCGCTCTTTGTGGCGCGCCCTGCCGGCCTGGGAGAAACAGCAATTCAACAGGCATCTCAGGGCGATCTACGACAGCCATCGGAATCGCCTGCCGGAGGCCATGCATGTTCGGTTGCGGCGAGAGCTTGCGGAGGGAAATACCCTCCTTCGCAGGGGGCAGATCCTGCGAATGACGCCAACCGGTCTCGTCATGACACCGGTCGGACGGCCTGAGGAAGAACAGATCTACGCCGACCAGATCGTCGACTGCCGATGTCAGGCGCCCGATCTCGATACGCCGCTGATGCGAAGCCTCATCGACGCAGGCCTTGCGATGCCGGACGAATTGCATCTGGGGCTCGCCGTCAGCGCCAGGGGCGAGCTTGTCGTCGACGATCGCGCTACGGACGGGCTCTTTGCCGTTGGTCCGCTTGGCCTCGGCAGCCTGCCGGACATTGATCTGGTGCCCGAGATCGTCACCCAGGCCTATGCGGCGTCCGAGGGTATATCGGCGCGCTTCTACCCACGCTGCCAGGCGGTCTGAATCCGATCGAATTCCTCGATGTGTTGACGCGATCCGCGAACAGCGATGCGTCCCTCGCGTGTAGGGCGTATTGGTGTTCGCGGGTCGCGGCATAGCGTATGTGCAGCATTAGAGATAAGCGGTAGTAATGTGGGACGAACTGGGTAGTTCGTCGTCGTCATGAAGATACTGGAGGCGGAATGATTGAGCCGGAGGCCAACGCTGACACCACCATCGATATCCTTTACATCGACGATGATGAGGCGCTTGGCGCGCTTACGCGCCGGAATATGGAACAGCGCGGTTATCGAATTCATCTGGCGCTCGATGGCGCTTCCGGTTTTGCAAGGCTAGCCGAGGGCGATATCGATGCGATCTTGCTGGATCACTTTCTCAAAGACGAGACCGGTCTTGATATTCTTCCCTGCATTGTTTCGATGCCGGATCATCCGCCGGTGATCTATGGCATCGGTTCTGGCGACACCAGCGTCGCGGTCGCGGCGCTGAGGGCTGGTGCAGATGACTACGTCGTCAAGGATGTCTCCGACGATTACTTCGATCTTCTGTCGGCAGCGCTCCAGCAGGGGCTCGAACGTGTGCGTTTCCGCCGCGACATGATGCGCACGCAGGAAGTCATTCGCCAGGAGCGGGATCGCGCGGAGCTGCTGCTTGCGGAAGTCAATCACCGTATCGCCAACAGCCTGGGGCTGGTTGGAGCATTGATTCGGATGCAGGCATCGGTGACTGAAGACCAGGGGACGATCGACGCACTGCAGGAAACACAGATGCGGATCAACGCGATCGCCAGCGTCCATCGGCGGCTCTATACCAGCCATGAGGTCGGCACGGTCCGGCTCGATGAATATCTCGATAACTTGCTGCAGGAGCTCGAGGCCTCGATGCGCAACGACAAGCGGCCGCATGGCGTGGCGCTCGCCTGTGAACGGGTGAGCCTTTCGACCGACAAGGTGATCACACTCGGCCTCATTGTCAGCGAGCTCGTTACCAACGCCTTCAAATATGCCTATCAGGAAGGAGAGGCCGGTGAAGTCCGCGTCGTGGTCAGAAGGAGCGGCGTCGATGACCTGCGTGTCCATGTCGAAGACGACGGCGGCGGTTTCGATCCCGCTGCTGCGCCGAAGGGAACGGGCCTCGGCTCCAAATTGTTGGGGGCAATGGCTTCCAGTCTCAAAGCAGAGATCGTCTATGATCCGGATCATCTAGGCACGCGCGCCGTCTTCATCTTTCCCATCGATTGACAGTTTCCTCATTGCGTAATCCGGATGATTTCTTATTGCCAATCGTTATGATATAACATATCAGATCTGGCGAGGCGGGTCGATGTGCGGACCTTTCATGCGGGCAGACGGGGACAACTGACAAATCGTCGGGATCGCAGTTGCCCGTCTGGCAATTCCGTGAGACGAGTGAGGGTGATGGTGCTGCCGCCGGGATTATCCGGAGGGCGGCTGAAAAGGGAACACGGTGAGGATTACCCATCAGGGGCCAAAACCGTGGCTGCCCCCGCAACTGTAAGCGGAGAGTGCGTTCGCGATATGCCACTGGCTTTTTATAGGCCGGGAAGGCGCGAACGGACTGTGACCCGCGAGCCAGGAGACCTGCCATCGATGGTGTCAACGTAACGGACGGGGTGTTCCGAGTGGAAAATGCGTGGTCGGGAGAGGGTGCAGATGCGCCCGAATGCCTTATCGTGACTTTGCCTCCGGCGAGATCTCCGGGAGGCGGTCCATGGGCAATGCGAACAACCAGGCGGGTCGGTCCGCCTCCAAGCAGGCGCGACTCGATGTCGACGGGCTGAGCTGGGGTCCAAGGCCCGGGCAACACATCATCGCGAATATGAGCCTTACTGTTGCGGCTGGTGAGCGGCTGGCGATCATCGGCCCGAACGGCGCCGGGAAATCGACGCTACTTCGTTGCCTTTATCGTGCAGTGCGGCCGGCTCGCGGCTCGGTACGCCTCGATGGGATCGATCTCTGGTCGATCTCGCCGCGGGAAGTCGCAAAGCGTATCGCCGTCGTACTCCAGGAGACGCCTGCGGATTTCCCCTTCAGCGTCCGGGACGTGGTGATGATGGGCCGCATCCCGCATCGAAAGGGATTGTCGCGTTGGAGCGAGCGCGACCACGACTTGACAGCAATGGCGCTGGATGAGCTCGAGCTCCGGCATCTTTCGCGCCGGCAATTCTCCTGCCTGTCCGGTGGTGAGAAGCAGCGGGTGCTGATCGCCCGCGCGGTCGTACAGGAGCCCGAGATCATCATCCTCGACGAGCCGACCAACCATCTCGACATCCGGCATCAGCTCGAGATTCTCGCATTGTTGAAGGGTCTTGGCCCAACGATCGTCATGACCTTGCATGACATCAATCTCGCAGCGGACTTTGCCACCAAGGTCGCCATCATCCAATCAGGGCGCATTGCCGGCCATGGCTCGCCTCAGGAGGCACTGACCGCCCAGCGCATTTCGGCTGCCTTTGACGTCACAGCCTGCGCGCATCGCGTCGTCGATGCTGAGCCCAGCCGTTTCACTTTTTCCCTCATCTGACAGGAGTTTCACCATGCGTATTCGCTACGGCCTATTGGCCGGCCTCTTCCTTGTCTCAACAATGCTTGCAAGCGCTGCCGGGGCGGAGCAAGTGACCGTGCGAAGCTGCAACCATGATGTCACCTTCGACAAGGTGCCGCAGCGGGCAATCGCCAATGACGTCAATCTCATCGAAATGATGCTGGCATTGAAGTTGACCGACAGGATGGTCGGCTATACCGGCGTTTCCGGCTGGAAGACGCTTGATGAGAAGCTGCGCAAGGCCGTCGAGGAATTGCCGGAGCTTTCGCCGAAATATCCGACCAAGGAGGTGTTGCTGAATGCCGATGCCGACTTCTATTTCGCCGGCTGGAACTACGGCATGAAGGTCGGCGGCGAGGTGACGCCGGAAACGCTCGCGCCATTCGGCATCAAGGTCTACGAGCTCACCGAATCCTGCATCTTCGTCATGGGCAAGAGCAAGCCGACCATGGACGACATGTTCGTCGACCTTTTGAACCTCGGGAAGATATTCCACGTCTCGGACAGAGCCGAGGCTCTGGTCGCAAGCTATCGCAAGCAGCTTGTCGAGATCGCCGCGAAGATTGGTCATGCCGATCGACCGGTGCGGGTGTTCGTCTATGACTCCGGCGAGGAAAAGCCGTTCACCTGTGGCCGTTATGGTATTCCGACGGCGATGATCGAGGCTGCCGGCGGCGTCAATATCATGGACAACGTCGAGAAGAGCTGGACCGAAGTGTCCTGGGAGCCGGTCATCGAGAGGAATCCTGAGGTGATCTTGATCGTCGACTACGGCGAGGTGACCGCCGCGCAGAAGATTGCCTTCCTCAAGGGCAATCCGGCCTTCAAGGGTCTTGACGCGGTCAAGAACGATCGCTTCGTCGTGCTGCCCTATGTCGAGGCGACGCCTGGACCGCGCAACATTGATGCAATCGCGACGCTCGCCAAGGCGTTTCATTCCGACGCAATGTGATGCTCGAGACATCAGCCAAGTGCCGGGCCGGGTTCGGCCTGGCGCTTAACTCATCTCATGGAAATCCGTATGCGCGCCGGCCCGTTGCTCGTCATCACCGTTCTTTTCATTCTCCTGGTTCTGTCGCTGACAGCAGGTGTTTCGGTAGGCGCTGCGCCGATCCCGTTCGCCACAGTATGGTCGATCGTCGCCAATAAAGTTCGGCCTGACACATTCGACGTCGTCTGGTCGAGCGGACAGGAGAGCATCGTCTGGGACGTGCGCTTTCCCCGCGCTATCCTCGCAGCGCTTGTCGGCGCGGGGCTTGCAATCAGCGGCGCAACCTTGCAGGCGTTGACGCGCAATCCGCTGGCGGATCCGCATCTTCTCGGCGTTTCCTCAGGTGCCGCATTCGGTGCGATCCTGGCGCTTGTGCACACCGGGTTGATCCTTGGGCTGCTTACCGTGCCGCTGTTTTCTTTCGCCGGTGCGCTGTCTGCAACCGGCGTCGTGGCCTTGGTCGCGCATCTCACCCGATCGCACTCGGCCGACCGGATGGTGCTTGCTGGCGTCGCGGTCGCCTTCGTCTTTACAGCACTTGGCAATCTGCTGATCTTTCTCGGCGATCCGCGTGCGACGAACACCGTGGTCTTCTGGATGCTCGGCGGGCTCGGTCTGGCGCAGTGGTCGCATCTCATTTATCCCGCCGTCGTACTGGCGGGTTGCCTTTCCATCTTGATGTTGAAGGCGCGGGAACTCAATGCGCTGGCGATGGGTGACGAGACGGCGGCGACGCTCGGCATTGCGGTGACCCGTTTCCGGCTGCTGCTGTTTGTCGTGACCGCGCTCGTGACCGGTGTGATGGTCGCTTTCTCCGGCGCGATCGGCTTCATCGGGCTGATGGTCCCGCATTTCGTGCGGCTGCTTGCCGGCGGCGACAATGTGCGTGTGATCCCCTTGAGTGCTGCCGTTGGCACATTGACGTTGATCTGGGCGGACATCGTGGCGCGGAAGATCATGACGCCGCAGGACATGCCGATCGGCATCGTCACGGGACTTGCCGGCGGCATTGCCTTCATCCTGATCCTCAGGAAAAACTGACGACGTGCGTTTGGCCGTTGTCTTCCTTGTCCGACAGCCTAGATGTTGACGGCGGTATCGCTCGGTACAGCAGCCGTATCGCTCTGGAGACAATGATGACTGGAAGCCGCTCTATCTGCACGCCGGAGGAGGTGCTGGATTTTTGGTTCGAGAGATGCGCGCGCGCGGATTGGTTCAAGGTCTCCGCCGCGCTCGACGAGGAAATGCGCCGCCGGTTCCGCGACACGCATCTGACACTTGCCGGGGGTGTCCTTGGTACATGGCGGGCGACGCCGGAAAACCAGCTTGCAACGATCATCGTCCTCGATCAATTTCCGCGCAATATCTATCGCGGGACGGCGCTGGCCTTTGCGACCGACGGCCTTGCGCTCCAGGAGGCGAAGCTTGCGCTCAACACCGGGGCCGACCAGGCGGTCGCGCGGGAGCGGCGTTGCTTCTTCTATCTGCCGTTCGAGCACGCCGAAAGCCTGATTGAGCAGGAGAAGGCGGTGGAGTTCTTTCAGGCGCTCGGGGACGAGGAGTACATCGATTTCGCCATCCGCCATCGGGCGACAATTGCGACCTATGGACGTTTTCCGCATCGCAATGCGTTGCTTGGCAGGGTGTCGACCGAGGCGGAGCGCGACTATCTCGCGCAGCCGGGCGCAGGTTTCTAGCGATGCCAGCCACGGCAGCCGCCATTCTGCCGCCTTTCTCTGCCTACAAGGCAAGAGCTCTATTCTGCCACCCGGCGAAACCAGTTTGTCGTAGCGCCGCCGATATTGCCGATGACATTGCGACGAGGAACCTTGCTTGCCCCTGCCAAAGACATTTGTTCGCCGTCTGATTTTGCTGCTGCTGGCTGTCGGGATTTTTGATCTCTCCGCGGCAAAGACAATATTTGCGCAAGACGCGCAGCAACCGGCACAGACGCAACAGGCGCAGCCCGTGCAGAACCAGCAGCCTGCAGCGCAACCGCAACAGCCGGCGCAACTTGCCAACGGCGTGCTGGATCGCGCCGCCGCGGATCTGGAAAAGGCGCGCAAGCAGCTGGCGTCGCTGCAAGACGGCGCCAAGCAGAGCGGCAACGACGACGAGGCACTGGTGGTGCTTTCCGGCAAGGCCGACGAGCTCAATCGCGCCATTGCCGGGATTTCCGCAAGCCTGAAGCCGCGCTTCGACGAAATCAATAGCCGCCTGACCCAGATCGGGGCGCCGCCGAAAGAGGGGCAGCCGCCGGAAGTGCCGCTCGTGGCGCAGGAACGCGAACGCCTGAACACCGAACGCTCGCAGATTAGCGTGATGACCGGCGATGCCGACAGCGTCGCAACCGCCGCAAGCCGTTTTGCCACCGACGTTACCGCGATGCGGCGGCAGCTCTTTGCGGAGACGCTGTTGCGGCGCACCGAGCTTACCGGATCGACCTTCGGCGATGCCGGCACGTCACTGGTCGGCGAAGCGGTCTCTTTTCGCGACGCGCTGGCGAGTTGGGGAACGTTCGTTTGGAAATTCAAGCGGATACCGCTCTTCACCGCGGTATTCTTGTCGCTTGTCTCGGCGCTGATATTGCTGTCGGGCGCCAATCGGCTGTTCGGCCGCTATTTCAAGCGTGACGATACCATCGAGGCGCCACCCTATATCAGTCGTCTCTCCATCGCCTTCTGGTCGACCTTGATCGATACGCTCGCCGTCGCCGCACTGCTTGTCATCACCTATTTCCTGCTGTCGACCTTCAATGTGCTGAGGCCCGATATCGCGCCGGTGTTGTCAGCGCTGTTCGGTTTTGCGGGCCTCGTCTATTTCGTCGGCCGGGTGACCAATGCAGTCTTTGCGCCGTCGGAGCCACAATGGCGCCTGGTGAAGCTTTCCAACAGGGGAGCCAGATCGCTCAGGTGGTGCCTGCTGGCGATGGCAATCGTCAACGGCCTCGATTTCGTCTTCAATCGCATCAGCGAAGTGATGGGCGCCCCCGTCGTCGTCACGGTTGCCAAGAGCTTCCTGGCTGCGCTGATCGTCGGGCTGATCCTCATCGCGGTGTCATTTGGCAAGCCGATGCTGGCAAAGAATGGCGATCCGGAAGCGCCTGGCCGGCACTGGCCGCACGGCATGGCCATCATTCTTCGTGTGATGGGCGCGGGGCTGATTTTCACGGCGATGATCGGCTATGTCGGGCTATCCCGCTTCATTGCCTCGCAGCTGATCGTAACCAGCGCGGTTCTCGTAACGATGTATCTCGGCATATTGCTCGGCAAGGCCGTCTCGAGCCAGGAGACGTTTCCCGAGACGTCTGTCGGGCGCTTTCTGCAACAACGCTTCAATCTTGGCGAAGTCGCGCTGGATCAGGCGGCACTTGTCGCCGGGCTTGGCATTTACGTCGTCGCGCTGTTTACCGGTATTCCGCTTATCTTGATGTCCTGGGGCTTTCACATTCAGGACCTCGAGCTCTTCGCCTATCAGCTGTTCACCGAAATCCGGCTTGGGAATATCCGGATATCGCTGGTCGGCATTGCGGTCGGCATCCTGCTTTTTGCCGGCGGCACCCTCGGGACGCGCTGGTTCCAGCGTTGGCTCGACAACAACATTATGGCCCGCAGCCAGGTGGACGCCGGCGTACGCAACTCGGTCAAGACAGGCATCGGCTATCTCGGCGTCACGATTGCCGCCGTCATCGCAATCTCGGCAGCGGGCATCGATCTGTCGAGCTTTGCGCTGGTCGCCAGCGCGCTCTCCGTCGGCATCGGTTTCGGCCTGCAGAACATCGTTTCGAATTTCGTCTCAGGGCTGATCCTCCTGGTCGAGCGACCCTTCAAGGTTGGGGACTGGATCGTCTCGGGGACATCGGAAGGCATCGTCAAGCGGATTTCGGTGCGGGCGACCGAAATCGAGACATTCCGCAAGCAGTCGATCATCGTGCCGAATTCCGAGCTCATCAACGCATCGGTCGGCAACTGGACGCACCGCAACCGCCTGGCCCGCTCGGAAATCCCGATCTCGGTCGGCTACGACGCAGATCCGCAGAAGGTCATGGATGTGCTTTTGGACCTGGTCCAGAAAATCCCGAAGGTGCTTCGCAATCCCGAGCCGCATGTGGAATTTCTGCGCTTCGGCCCGTCGTCTCTGGATTTCGAGATGCGGTTCTATCTGGCCGACCTATCGGACGGTATGCCGATCCGCAACAATTTGCGGATTGCCATCCTGGAGCGCTTTCGCCAGGAGGGGATCGATATTCCCTATCCGACACAGGAAGTGCAGATCCGCCGAGAAGCAATGCGTCCAAGGTCGGTCGAGCCGGTGGGCGAAGCGCGTACGGTGATCGAAGCGGTGGAGCCTGAGGAGAGCGAGGACACGTCGATAACGGCGATGGAGCCGCCGCAGGACTTGCGCAGCCGCAACAGCCGCCGGCGAGGCGAGGGGTGACTTCTCGCCTGATCGCGACAGGGTGAAGCTCCGCCGCGGCGCGCGATAAGATCGTCATCTCGAGCGATCGTGCTGAAAAACGCTGAAAAACACATTTCGCGCTTGTCTATTCACACATCGTCGCGGCAAGCTTTCCCCATGTCGTAATCAGGCATCTGGCGGGCGAACCGGAATTGCATAGTCCGCGACATCGTGATCTCTCCCGGATCTGAATGCCGGGCCGCTCAGTTTCGAAGAGGTATTTTTCCATGAAAACACATGCACGGGCCGTCGTGATCGGTGGTGGTGTCGTCGGCGTGTCGACGCTTTATCACCTTGCCAAGAAGGGTTGGGACGACGTCGTCCTGATCGAGCGGAAGGAACTGACCTCCGGCTCGACCTGGCATGCCGCGGGCCTGCTGCCGCTTTTCAACATGAGCTACTCGGTCGGGCAGATCCACAAATACTCCGTGAAGTTCTACCAGGAGCTCCAGGAAGAAACCGGCATGAATGTCGGCTTCAGCAAGGTCTCCAACATCCGTCTCGCGCTCACCAAGGATCGTTGGGACGAATACATGTACTATGCCGGTATCGCCGAGACGATCGGCGTCAAGGTCAAGCTTCTGACGCCGGAGGAAGTCAAGGAGATCTGGCCGCTCTGCGAGACCGAAGGCCTGCTCGGCGCCATCCAGCATCCTGACGACGGATATATCCAGCCGGCCGACCTGACGCAGGCGCTGGCCAAGGGCGCGCGCGACAAGGGCGCGACGATCTATCGCCACACCGCCGTGACCGCAATCGAGCAGCAGCCCGACGGTCTCTGGAAGGTCACCACCGATAAGGGCGAGATTACTGCCGAGCATGTGATCAGCTGTACCGGCAATTTCGCCCGCAAGACCGGCGAGATGGTTGGCATCAATATTCCTGTTATCCCGGTCGAACATCAGTATATCGTCACCGAGCCGCATCCGGCGATCCTCGAGCGCAAGGCCAAGGGCCTGCCGGAAATGGGCGTGCTGCGCGAATCCGACAGCGCATGGTACATGCGCGAGGAAAACGGCGGGCTGCTGCTTGGTCCCTACGAGCACGGCGCACCCGCCTGCTATGTCAACGGCCCGTCCGACGAGAGCGAATACGAGCTGTTCCAGGAAGAACTCGATCGCCTGATGCCGCATATCGAGACCGCGATCGTGCGCGTTCCGGCATTCGGCGAAGTCGGCATCAAGAAGGTTTATAACGGCGCCATCGCCTATACGCCCGACGGCAACCCGATCATCGGACCGGCTCCGGGGCTCAAGAATTTCTGGCTGAACGAGGGTCATTCCTTCGGCATCACCGCCGCGGGCGGTGCCGGATGGCAGATCGCCGAATGGATCGTCGATGGCGAGCCGACCGTCGACATGATGGGCGTCGATCCGCGCCGTTACGGCCCCTATGCCAACGAAGGCTATCTCGTCGAGAAGAACGAGGAAGCCTATGCCAACGTCTTCACCATGCACTATCCCGACGAAGAGCGCTCAGGCGCCCGTCCTCTGAAGACCACGCCGATCTACGATCGCCTCAAGGCGCTTGGCGCCGTGTTCGGCTCTGTTTACGGCTGGGAGCGCGCCAATTGGTTTGCGCCGCAAGGCTATTCGGTCGCCAAGGAAGAGCTCGATCTTGGCGCCGACGTCCTGACCAATCACAACTATGCGCCGCCGACCGAGGACGGCCGCATCGTCGAGAAGTGGTCGTTCCGCCGCTCGAACTATTTCGAGCATGTCGGCAACGAGGTGATGAACGTCAACAAGAATGTCGGCGTGCTCGACATGTCGGCCTTCGCAAAGATGGAAGTCTCCGGCCCCGGTGCCCGCGCCTGGCTCGATTCCATCTTCGCAAATACCATTCCGAAGAAGCGCGGCCGGATCGCGCTTTGCCATATGCTGACCGAATGGGGCGGCGTTCGCTCCGAATTCACCGTCTACGAATGGGCGCCGGGACGCTTCTACCTCGTCTCGGCCGGCGCCTATGAAGCGCATGACCATGACTACCTGCGCAAGCTTCTGCCGGGCGACGGCTCCGTCCGTCTCCAGCAGATCACTCAGCGTCTCGGCGTGCTGGTCCTTGCCGGGCCACGCTCGCGCGATGTCTTGAAGAAGCTCACGCGCACCAGCCTTGAAAACAAAGATTTCCCCTGGCTTACCGGCAAGGAGATTTCCGTCGGCGCGGCTTCGGCCCATGCGCTGCGCGTCAACTTCGTCGGCGAACTCGGTTGGGAGCTTCATCACCCGATCGAAATGCAGACCTATATCTTCGACAAACTGATGGCCGCAGGCGCGGAATTCGGCATTAAGCCCTTCGGCATCCGCGCCATGCTGGCAATGTCCGTCGAGAAGTCCTATCGCCTGATCCCGCGGGAGATGTCGATCGAATACAACGCATATGAATCCGCGCTTGACCGCTTCATTAAGCCGGAGAAGGAATTCCTTGGTCGCAATGGGCTGCTTGCCTACAAGGAAAAGGGCCTTAAGTGGAACTTCGCGACGCTGGTCGTCGAGACCGGCAACGATGTCGACGCCCGCGGCTCGGAAGCGATCTACAACGAGGCTGGCGAGCTCGTCGGGCGCGCCACCAATGGCACCTATGGCTTCCGCATCGGCAAATCGATGGCGCTCGCCATGCTGCGGCCGCAATATGCCGTCGAGGGCACCAAGCTGAAGATCAAGATTCTCGGCACAACTTACACTGCGACCGTCGTCGGCGAGAGCCCATTCGACCCGGACAATGCCGCTCTGCGCGCCTGAGCAGCCTGAAGAACATGGATGTAGTGCAGAGTTGGGGCGGCCACGGGCCGCCCCTTTTGTTTCGGCACAGTTCTGATTGAATTAATAAATACTCAAATGCTTTCCTGTATCGATGCGACAGTCGAGCGAAGTTTTTCTCCAAAAGGTTTACCATGTCATTTTTAGGCATTTCGGGAATGCAGTATTCTGGCGGCTCGCTTGCTGGTGCGCGTATTATTCTTGCTGAAGATTCCAATGTCTTTACATCGATGGTCCGGACCAGATTGAAGGAGCTCTTCGATCTCGACATCGAAATATGCAGGAACTTCGAGGAATTGCAGTTCGCCTACGATAAGTCTTCGGAGCCGATCCGGCTGGCGATCTCCAATATCAACCTGCCGGGAGCCGAAAACGGAGAGGCGCTCGAATATCTGGTCGATCTCAGCATCCCGACCATCGTCTTTACCGGCACATTCCAGGAAGGTATGCGCGATGCGCTGATGGCCAAGGATATCGTCGATTACATTCTCAAGGACAATATCTTCGCTGTCGACCTGCTTGCCGAATCGATCTGCCGCTTTCTCACCAATCATCGCCACCATGTGCTGATCGTCGACGACAGCGCCACGGCGCGAGCACTGCTGTCCAGCCGCTTGAAGCGCTATAATTTCCGTGTCGATGTTGCTGAAAACGGCGCAAAGGCGCTGCAGATACTGAAGGCTCATCGCGACATCGGTCTGATGATTACCGACTACAACATGCCCGACATTGACGGGTTCGAATTGACACGGCGGATCCGCGCCAGCATTGGCTCGCATCAGCTGAGGATCATCGGCGTTTCATCATCGACCAATCGACTGCTTTCGGCACGGTTCCTCAAGGCGGGCGGCAACGATTTCATCCTTCGCCCGTTCATCGACGAGGAATTCTACTGCCGCGTCAACCAGAACCTGGACACGTTGCTACAGATCCAGTCGATGCAGCAAATGCGTGTACGGGCCTAGCCTTTGAAGGACTGGCTGGCAATGAGTGAATTGCGAATAGAGCACTGACCCGGACTGTGGCGATATGCCGTTTGCCTGAGCCTTCGGGGCCAGTGCAATTTGCGGTTCATATATCTTGCCGATACCCCTTCACGTTCATCACGTTGGGCGGTATCGGTCTCGCCGGGAGATTGTAGGCGAATCAGGCGTGCAGGGGGTGGCAACGGGGGCATGATCGAATTGGCATCTGAGGCAGATATACTGGGCCAGGGGCACAGCCCCCGCCGCAATCGCCAGAAGTTGCTTTTGGTCGAAGACTCGCGCATGTTTTCGTCCATCCTTACGCATCGTTTTCATACCGAACTCGGTTTCGAGGTGACGCATTGCGCCTCGCTGAAAGCGCTCAACGAGGCGCTCGGTCCCGATGGCCATGATTTCACCATCGCCGTGGTCGACCTGAATCTGCCGGATTCTCCGCATGGGGAGGCGCTGGACGTCATGATTGCTCATGGGGTGCCGGCTATCGTCTTCACCGGCTATTTCGATGTCGGCGTGCGCAATCGAATCATGGAACGCTGCGTCGTCGACTACGTCCTGAAGGACAATGAATTCGCGCTCGACAACCTGGTTGCCTCGGTTCGCCGCGCAATCTCCAATCGCCGGACTCGCGTGCTCGTTGTCGATGACCTGCCGTCGGCCCGACAGGTTCTGGTCGACCTGCTCACTGCCCAGCAGTTCATGGTCGCCGTGGCTGCCTCCGGCGTCGAAGCGCTAGAGGCGCTCGACAGACATGGCGACATCGAGCTTGTACTAACAGACCATCACATGCCTGACATGGACGGATACGAACTGACGCGGCGCATCCGCCAGCGTTACGGCTCGGACCGGATGCGGGTCATCGGTGTCTCGTCTTCGAACGACCGCCTGCTGTCTGCCGCATTTCTGAAAGCCGGCGCCAGTGATTTCGTCTATCGCCCCTTTGTGCCCGAAGAGCTGCAGTGTCGCATTGCGCAAAATGTCGAAACGCTGATGCAGATCAAGCAGCTGCGTGTGGCCGCCGCCAGCGATTATCTTACCGGTCTCTACAACAGGCGCTATTTCTATGATCAGGCGCCGCGGCTCGTGAACGATTGCCTGCGCCGCGCCTTGCCGTCGTCGGTTGCAATTCTCGATATCGATCATTTCAAGCGGCTGAACGACACCTATGGCCACGAAATCGGCGACCAGATGCTGAAAGCTGTGGCGGATCGGCTGCAGACGCTGTTCGTGGGCAGCGACAATCTTCTGTCGCGTCTCGGCGGCGAGGAATTTGCCATCCTGTTCACGGAAATGGATTCACAGGCTGCGACCGACCTTTGCGACAAGGTCCGTGCGGATCTGTCCTGCCTCAAGATCACGGCGGATGACGAGGAGCTGTCGGTGACGGTTTCGATCGGCGTCGCGGAGATCAGCGGTTACGAAGCGTTCGAGAATTATCTCAATGCTGCGGACCAATTTCTCTACATGGCCAAGCACAAGGGCCGCAATCAGGTCTATTCCGACGCGCGCATGACCCAGGAAGCAGCGCAGTAATTGCTGGGCCTGGTGCTTTTCCTATTCAGATGACGACGCCGGTTCGCGACGTCGACATGCTGAGCTTGCGCTCAGCGCGCTCCTGCTGGGGCGAGCGATTGTAAAGTTCGCGATAACACTTGGAAAAATGCGAGGCTGAGACGAAACCGCAGGCAACCGCGACCTCGACCACCGGCATTGAGGACTGCACGAGAAGATGGCGGGCGCGATCGAGGCGAATTTCCAGGTAATAGCGGGCAGGGGATCGGCCCATTTCCTGGCGGAATAGGCGTTCGATCTGGCGGCGCGACAGGCCGGCATCGTCGGCGATCTCGAGCAGGGAGAGCGGTTCGGCCAGGTTGCTTTCCATCAATTCGATGATCGACAGCACCTTGGAATTCTGGACGCCGAGACGGGCGCGCAAGGGGAGCCGCTGGCGGTCGTGCGGGCTGCGGACCCTGTCGGTCAAAGCCTGTTCGCAAACCCGGTTGACGAGGTTCTCGCCGAAATCCTGGCCGATCAGGTTCAGCATCATGTCGAGCGACGCTGTACCGCCGGCGCAAGTATAGAGATTGCTGTCGACCTCATAGAGATCGGCATAGACCTCCGCCTGCGGGAAGGCTTCGGCAAAGCCCGGAAGGTTTTCCCAATGGATCGCACAGCGCTTGCCGTTGAGCAGCCCTGCCTGGGCAAGCACATGTGCGCCCGTACACAGGCTGCCGACGGCGACGCCGCGATTGTAGGATTCACGCAGCCAGGCATTGACCGATTTGTTGTGGAACTCCTCGACATAAATGCCAGAGGAAACAAGCACCATGTTCGGGCGATTTTCGCCGCCAAGGAAGCGCCTTTCGTCGGCAAGCGACGAATTGACCTCGATGCCGATGCCGCTCGACGAGTAGACCTTCTGGCCATCGGTCGAGGCCAAGCGCCAGACGTATGCGGGGTAGCCCAGCATCCGGTTTGCGATGCGCAGTGTCTCGATCGCGGCTGAAAACGGCAACATGGTGAAGTGGGGGACGAGAAAGAAAACCAGCGAACGCTTCTTGATCTGTGTTTTGCTCATCTGAGAAAATCCATGCTCCGCTGCCATACTATATTCCTCGCGTCATTTGCGCCGGGCTGATAGTCTGAAAACGACAGTGTCATGGATAAAAACGGCCGCATAGTGTTATTTGTGCGACATCGCTGAAATTGTCACCCGATTGGGGACGTTGCGAGGGGCAGGGCGGCTTGCTGGAAATGATCTTTATATATGTCTATGAAAATCAACTAGAATCCATAAGGAAAAGTGTGAGTGAGGGTGTCACATCCCTAGAGTTGCGTCACCCTCAATTTCTGCACGATGTCGCATTCGCTACATTCATTTGCGGCCTCGCGTGATGTCGGCGGCAGGCCAGCCGAGATCCTTGCGCAGGTCGATCGGCATGGATTCGATCTCACGTTCAGCCTGCCACTGCTTCACGCGCTCGGAGAGCTTACGAACATAGGTGGAAGCCGATGTGAAAACGCCAGTGCTGAAAGAAGGCAACTGATGCCTCTTTGCAGCGTCTCTATAAGCGATAGTGGTCATGTCCGTTCCTTTCGGGCCGAGGGCATTTGCTACCCTCGATGACTGATATGGGCTCACCATCCGCATCATTCAAACGAATAGATCTTATAGCTACCATAAGCATTCTTGAAGTATCCCCGCTGATGCCGCTGGACCGGCGGTCGGCGTGTTGTTTGACGAAGTCGCTTTAAAGCGAAGCAAACTTTGGTCTATAGCGAAGCAGATTCAGCCATAGCGAAGCAGATTCAACCATAGCGAAGCAGATTCAACCAAAGAGAAGCAATTTTAATATCAACCCGCTTCAGTAAAGAATCAGCCTGAACATGACGGAAAACGTCACTGCGGCCGCGCCTGCGAATATGTTGCTGATCATGGCGAAACTAAAACTTCCCTTCATCCGGCTGCTGCCTCACGGCACGCAGCTTTCTGAAATTAGCGATGGTTTGAACACCAATTAGAACGGCGACGATGCCAAAGAGGACCATGGCGTCACCGCGCTTTGTCTGGATTGCGATGAGAAAAGCACCGATGAAAAATATACCCCCAAAGGCTCCTGACAGGACATAGGCCCTTTTGATCCGATACGACACCGAGTGATCGAACGCATGGTCCATAAGATGCCAACGATACTCGCCCTCGCTGCGAAACCCCTGAGGAAGGTGGATGCGGATACCGGCCTGGGCCGACGCCATAAAATGGGCTCCCGCAAGAAACGAGAAGGCGCTGGCGAGAACAATTACACAGTTGAGAGCCATAGGCAGAACGATCACAAACTGCTTCCCCAAACCTTTGCAGGATTCTTATACGAGGACAGTCTGTAATAATTCATTTCAAGGGATGCTCAAAGGCGATCAGACCATCGCCAAGCTTATATGCATTTCCACTTTACGGTGATCCGGGAGGCTCAGAGACGCTCTGCGCCACGACCTCAACAAAATCGAACTCATCCAGGGCGTAGTGTTGGTCGCTTCCGACGGTGGCTATGGTGAGGAATTCGCGGGTTGAGCCGAAGATCGATGACACGCGCACGATCTGGAGTTCACGTTCAGCGTCAGTTCCGCTTCGTCGCCTTGCCCAATAAAATCGCTCGGCTACGAGTTCATCCAAGGCAATCATTTCAGCGAACCAAGACAGCTCGTATCGGGTTTCCGGTGTTGTTCAAGTTTGTGACGTTGATATCCGGCCAAGTCAGTCGCGACTTGCCCAGGCGATAGTCGTCCCACCTATGCTCGAAGCAAAACCATTGGGTCTGGCCCATCTCCACATCGTAGCCGAATCCACCCCAGTTCGCGCAGCCTGGATGTTCGCAGAGATGGGTGAGTAATGATTGCTCGTCTGCGGATCGGCTATCCTTGACGGTGTCGTCAGCCATTGATGTGTCCGTTCTTCGCTTGAGAGCCGTGCTTCTTCAATGGAGAAGCCAAGCCCCGAAATATAATCGCATGCCGGAGAATAGGGTCGCGTAGTTAACCAGGCGTTTAGATCAGGTGCCGGTCGCAGGCCGTTAGTCGAGCGACAACAGCAACTGTGGCTTCAATGCATCGCTTGATCGCTCCAGCGAAGACAGGGTAACGCCGAGCAAGCGTATTCCTTTGTCAGTGGGGAAAACCGGGTCCAACAGGACATCAACGAGGCTCGCGAACTCCCGAACGTCCGCGAGTGGCGCACTGATCGTCTTGCTACGCGTGATTTGGTTGAAGTCCGCATATTTGACCTTCAGAGTGACCGTCTTGGCGCGAATTCCGTTGGCGACGCTGTAGCTCCAGACCTTGTCGATCAACGGCTGCAGGAAGGCGCGGGCTGGCTCAATGGCATGGATGTCTTCGGCAAAGGTATCCTCCGCACCTATCGACTTGCGGACACGATCAGCCTTGACCTCGCGATTGTCGATGCCACGGGCAATGCCGTAGAAATAAGGTCCGGATTTGCCGAAATGCGCGGTCAGAAACGCGATGTCCTTCGTCTTCAGGTCAGCGCCCCTTTCAATTCCGAGACGATGCATCTTCTCGGCCGTCGCCGGACCGACGCCATGGAATTTCTTGACCGGCAGCGCCTCGACGAAAATTGGTCCATTCTTCGGCGTGATGACGAACTGTCCATTGGGCTTGCGCTGATCAGACGCCATCTTCGCCAGGAACTTGTTGTAGCTGATCCCGGCTGAAGCCGTCAGATCAGTCACGGCCTTGATCTTCGCCCGGATTTCCTCGGCAATTTCGGTGGCAATCCGCATGCCCTTCAGGTTCTCGGTGACATCGAGATAGGCCTCATCGAGCGACAGCGGCTCGATCATCGGCGTATAGTCGGCAAAGATATCGCGTATCTGCTGCGACACCTGCTTGTAGACATCGAAGCGTGGCTTCACGAAGATGAGGTCCGGGCATTTGCGTTTGGCCGTGACCGAGGGCATGGCGGAATGGACGCCAAACTTTCGGGCCTCGTAGCTTGCTGCTGCAACGACACCACGGGCGGCCGATCCGCCGACGGCGAGCGGCTTGCCACGCAGCTCCGGATTGTCACGCTGCTCGACCGAGGCATAGAAGGCGTCCATGTCGATATGAATGATTTTTCGCTGGCGTGGCACGAGAGCGTCTGCAGCCGTGCCTTCCGATTGGTCTCCGCTCGACGCCATCAGTCCGCCCTCAAGCCACAGTGAAGTCGTCGGCAATAGGCGCGATTTTCAGAAGTCCGTCGGGCAGGGGACGCTGAAGGTCCTTGGCTTGCTCCCAGGGTGCGCTCAGCCAGGCCTCGACCTCATCCCTGGTCGTCAAGATCACCGGCATCGCCTTTTGATGAATAGGTGCGACCAGATCGTTCGGCTCCGTCGTCAGGAAGGCGAACAGGTCGATGGTCACCAGCCCTTCCTTGATCTTGCGGACGCTGGTCCAATCCTTCAGCCAGATGCCTGCAAAGAACATCAGCGGATCATCGCCGGTGCTCTCGAACCAGGCATTCGGTGTCCGCCCGCCTTCGATCTTGCTGGCGGGATCAGGCTCGGCAAATCGGGTAAAGGGCACGACGCAGCGGTTTTCGACTCCGAGCCAGCGCGTCCAGTGTTTGCTGGTCGTGTTGCGGATATTGGTCGTGCCGMCGTCTGGCTCCATCTTCAAAAGCTCGTCAAAATCGACCGGCTTGCCCTTGGCCCGCAGCTTGTCGGCGCGCTTGGATGTCGCCTGATAGAGCGCCTGCTTGGAACTGGGCATGCCCCAGCGCACACTTGCCAACTGCCGCTCACCATTGCCGATGTTGCGCACGATGGGAGCGAACCGATCCGGATAGACGTCGATGGACGGCTCCATGTTGCCGATGATGTCGTGGGTGATCGAAACGAATGAGCGGATGGCCTGCTGGTTGGTCGTCACGTTGTAGAGGTTACACATCGTTACGCTCCGCCGTCCACGTTTCCGATAACGATACCGGCTTCGGTGAGACAGGGAAACCGCGTCTGACAGCGGTCCACCCCGTCCTCGCCATTCATCTTTTCGCATCCGAGCGCCACCCGTCGCCTGAGATCGGCAAAACTGAGCCCAGCTCCATGTTGCTTGACCAGCGCCTTGCGATCCAGTTCGCCATGCCGATTGCAGGCTTTGCATTCAACGGTGATGATCGCACCCCTGAAGTCCCGAAGTGTCAGCAGCCCACTCATCCCATCATCTTTCTCATTCTAAAAAAAAGACCGGGCTGTGGATCGACGCCCATCCCGCTGATCTTCTTCGACGATTCCGGTTGCGGCCTTGCCCACTGGCCCTGGGGTGCAGTGTCCACCCGAAACATGCCGATTGACTCATTCGGCCAATGTGAACAAATACAGAACATAATCGTTTTCTTCAAGCCATCAATCTCGCGCCGTCGGGAAGGAGTTCGCTGCCGGTTGAGACGAACGGATCGTCACTATGGACGCGGAATGGTCGGCGCGGCCACGACCGACTGTCAAGGATGTCGCCCCATACTGCTACTACAGATTACAAAGATCAGTTGTGCCGGGACCGAGTTATCGATTGGACCTCGGGTCTGATTATCCCAATTGACGCCGCAAATTTAACACTCGCTTTAAAGGTGCTGCGCTATGTCTTTCGTGACGCAATGGCAGCCCGCGCGAGCGATGAGGTACCTAGAACTGCAGCATAGGTCCCGAATGATCTGGAAGAACTGCATGCAAAACCGGTCGCCGTCATGAAGATAGACACCTCTCCAACAGGCTCATTCCGGGTCATCGCTGGAACGATTTCGATCACACTTCTCTGTGTTGCGATTGCCGTATTCGTTGACTCATTCAATTTCACGAATTTGACTGAAGACGCGATCCGCAGGTCGCTTTTGGTGGACATATTCTTGCCCACCTTTCTGGCCGCGCCTCTCCTCTTTTTCCTGCTGCGCAAAGTCCAGCAGCTCGCGATCTCGCACCGCGAGCTGAGCATCATTGCCTCTACCGACAGTCTAACCGCCGTGCTGAACCGGGGCGCGTTTACGCTACTGGTGGAGAGCTATCTCGCGAAAGCTGAGGAGCAGGCCGCGCTTCGATCAGGCTCCCTTCTCGTCATAGACGCAGACCATTTTAAAGAGATCAACGATAGTCTTGGCCATCAGCAAGGCGACGAAGCATTGAAAATCATTGCCCAAACCATCAAGGGCACACTCAGGCAGGCGGATATTGTCGGACGTATTGGCGGCGAAGAATTTGGGGTTTTCCTCCCAGGAGCGGCGGCGGCCGAAGCGTTCGAGGTCGCAGAGCGTATTCGGGACGTTATCCGCAACACGGTATTTCCGTTAGAGAGCAATCGCTGTCTGCTTTCAGTCAGCATAGGCGGCGTCAGCTTCAATCGCCGGTCTTCGTATGATGAGCTATTTTCCCGGGCGGACAGTTGTCTCTATGCCGCAAAAGAAAAGGGCAGGGACCGGGTGGACCTCGCTTACCTGTGAGCGAGGCGACCGCGCGGTCCGCAATCCGCAATGGCCCAACTGAGGGAGATACCTTCCGGTTCACGCCAAGCAGCGGCCGCGTCAAGGCCATCCCCACTGCCCAACTAGACTTCCTGCATTGGCAAACGTTGCAAACAGGAGCATCAGTGGCAAGCCCCGCTTTGGCCGCCTGACAGGATTTTTAGCGGCGAATCTGATCAATTGCGGAAGGTAGTCGGGGTGGTGAGGCAACGTTGTGACCAATAGTTCGAGGCTCAGAATAACTAGCGGTCTGGCGCTGGTCCTTTTAACCTGCCTTGGAAGCTGGAGCGGTGCTCGGGCTAAAGACGTTCGCAACGACGCACGCGCTCCATTGCCACTCGTCCTCAAGGACTACGAAGCGTTCGTGCAGAAACTGGCTGCCGACGTGGACGGAAACGAAGCCGCGATGGCCACGAAACTGCGCTCCTTGGGATATAGCTGCACCCCAGTTTCTAAATCCGTTGCGTTCGAATGTGTGCGATTTGGCTGTCAGAAGCGGATCATGGGACTAGGTTCTCTCCTCCAATGGACGGTGGACAGGTCCGAGGTGGCATCGGGAAAGACCGTGTTTTCCGGTGCAGCGATCAACTATTCGTGGTGGGCTCGCTGCATTCCCATGGATGACATCGAGCAAGCTCAGCAGCGCTTCCTTTCCCGCCACGGACCAATCCAGTGATTTCCTTTAACGCGAACGCTGGGCAAGGCTCAATCTCGCGCACGCACTATCTACCGTATGGCCCTCTGCAAACGGGATTAGCCTGTAATCCGGCACGGCGGCAGGGAGCAGAGCATGCGCTCGACGTTTACCGCATCGTCGAAACGCGCCTCGGCGAGCATCCGTTCCTCGGCGGTGCGAAGATGTCGATAGCAGTTATCCATCTGTTCCGACTATTCTGGAGGTTCCGCAACTCGGCGAATCTCACACACGGAACACTGCCACTACTCGACGCATTTTATGACCGCATGAGCGAGCGCCCTGCGGTGAAGAAGACGTGCGAGATCGAAGAAAAAATTGGATACGAGCTGCCTTCGTAGACGTAGTGTGTACAAAACCGGCGGCGATACCGATCTCAGTTGGAGTAGGGGAGATCGAACGCCAGCAGTCCGGGTTCTCCAAGGGGAAGCTGCGCCACCACCCGACCTTCGGGATTTAGGACAGCCGTCGGTCCCCAGGCTATGCGTCCGTCGCGCTCGCCAGTAATATCAGCTGAAACAAGCCAGAGCCCCGTTTCGCGGCACCGCTTGCCCCGTTCGGCGTTATGCAAATCCTTGAAAGCTTCGGCTTTTTGCCTGGGCATCATGTTGTTTGCACAGCAGACCAGCAGCGTTGCCCCACGATCAGCTACTTTCTGCGCCGCCTCAGGGAAATTGGTATCGTAGCAAATGTTGATGCCGAAACGCAGGCCCTCAATCTGGAAGGTTGGACTTTCGTTTCCTGCCTCGAACAACCGTTCGCCGCCAAGGAGGTGCGCTTTCCGGTATCGACCGACCAGGACGCCGCGTTCCACGACGACCGCCACGTTGAACAACCGTCCGCCGTCGATTTCTATGAGGCCAATTACGATCATCGGCCCGGTTTTCGGCATCCGTTTCAGGACGGCATCGAACTCCGGTGAGGCAAGGTGCAGCGCATTCCGCCGGGCGGACTGTTCGTCGGTCAGATATCCCTGAAGGAAGCTCTCGGGAAAGCAGAGCAAGCTTACGCCATCGGCTTCGGCACGTGTGGCGACGTCAGCCACACATTTCAATGCAGCGTCGATGTCCTGCCTGTATTCGGGGGTCTGGGCGGCGGCAATGCGGACGGTTTTCATGGTCGTTTCTGATCCAGGATTTTTTGACCCAATGATCTGGCAACTGATGACATGCCGCCATTGGATTTCGAGGAGACAGGTTGCGTTGATTTTAAAGCACCTTTCGAAAAAAGATGCGTTCCTTCCCCCTTGGATAGTCTTGTAGAGCGCCGAACCGTTCATAGCCGTTCTTCTCGTAAAAGCCTGGCGCTTGGAAGCTGAACGTGTCCAGCCAGATGCCGACGCACGCCTTTTCTTTGGCGATTTGTTCTGCCTGCCGAAGAAGCGCTGACCCGAGTTTCTGACCGCGAAGGTTTTCGGGGACGAAGAGCAACTCTACAAAGAGCCAGTCATAATAGAGCTGAGCCCACAGCCCGCCGACAGCGGCCCCCGTTCCATCATGCAGCATAATGGCAATCGGCTCATATCTGTCATCGCCCGTTTTTGCTCTGTTGAAAGCCAGCAGAGGATCATGCATCGCGCGGCGATTTTCGTCCGAGGGGTTGTCGATAACCGAGACCGTGACGCGTGACATGCTTCAAAGCTCCTTTTGAAAGGCTGTGTTGACGTGCAGATTGCCGATTCAATTTTAGCGGTAAATGTTGACGCTCGTTAATAGGCAACTGGTATTCAGCACAAAAATGCGAGGGCGCGTGCTCCGGAAGCCTGCTTAAATTTCCGTTCCAGCACGTTTTTTTTCGCAAATGCCTGTGATCGAAATTGTCCTGATATTGGAACCAGAAAAGAATTTTTGCGAAAAGGCTTTTGATCATCGCTGCGCTCCCTTTATTTCTTTCCGGCTGCGGCGGGGCGGTCAAAGGCCTACAGGCTGGCGTTGCAAAGCTGGGGGAGGGTATCCGAATAGCCGGTGCAGCCCCTTACAACAAAGTCGGCAGCCAATGGCGTGGCAAGCCGATCACGCAATTCCAGGACAAGTTTGGGGCACCCACGAACCGTAGCAATTCTGGCGAAGCGACCGTGCTGACTTGGCAGCGATCTCGTATGGTGCGGATACCCGCCCCCGGACATATGAGGACGAATCGATTGTCGGGAACGTGATAATCACGAAGCGGCGCTATGTTCCCGAACATGACAGTGAAATTCCCTGCACCGTTGCACTCACTGTCAAAGGCGGAGTTATTGCTCAAGTGAAGACGCTGGATGATGGGACCGTGCCGGTTGGTGAAGACGGGTTGTTCTCGGCGAACACCTCGGCCTGTCAGATCGTCTTCGGACTATGAGAGATTTGCGTACAGCCGAACGCAGTCATGGCTCGAATGCGCCCGCTAAACAGAAACCTCCTGTGCCGCGAGCGAGCAGGTGCTCCCGAACCTTGCGGTCCATGGCGCAATGGGGGTGCTTTGGATGCCCCGGGTCCAACCAATACGCGGGCTCGCTCACACCATAGGAAAGCCGACCTCTCCGCCGACGACAGGCAGACAATGCCACAGTTTCATCCACGGTGGGTCGTTCCGGTGAGGAACTAATACCAGTCATTGCGGCCAATTTTGAAACCAGTATCAGCCGCCAGGGGCCTCGCTATCGTGCCGGAAGCAGTGTGATCGAGCGGGCGAGGGCGCTGACCCGAAGCTGCCGTCTTGTGCGAACGTGGAGCTTGTTTCGTCTCCGCGATGTCAATTGCCGCGCCAGTCACGGCGTTCCCGGCGAACGAACATGAAGGGATCGGCGCAGGCCAGCGGCGGATTGATACCCTAAGAGGATTCCATGGAAACATTCACGGTCAGGTCACGACCTTTGAAAGGGCGGTCGGATGATCCATGCAGACCATAGCCAACATTCCACGAGTTGGGCCACCGAACATTTTCAATTCCCGTTGCCGTGGCGGCTTTGAATGAGGTCCATACGGTTTCTCCGTGGTTCCGAAAGAGAATACCCCCTGGCCCCATCCCTGGATAAAGAGCGACATGGAAGTCGAAGTCGAAATCAGCGGGTAAATCAGGACCAAACCAATATGACGGGCTTCGTCC